>JBFXJL010000003.1:0-503976 GCA_050174915.1 Elusimicrobiales bacterium
GCCAAGAGAAAAGCGATAAACCTAAAAGTGGAAGGAAGTCAGGAAAAGTGCTAAATTAAGCGGAGGCAGCCGGGAAAGTGTCTAATGGTTTTAGGACGAAGTCTACGAAAAGGTCAAAAGACATACAGTGTTATATGCACCGCCCAAATTGTACTTCCCCGATCCTGCCCCCATAAAGGTATTATAATTACCTGTATTATTGTTCACCCCGGCCTGATAACCGAAGAATGAGTTCGCGTTACCGGTATTATTGTAATATCCGGAGGACTCGCCAAAGAAACTGTTATACCCTCCCGTTGTATTCTTGTTCCCGGCATCGGAACCGAAGACTGAATTATTGCTTCCGGTAGTATTGGAATAAAGAGCTCTATGGCCGCTGGCGGTATTATATCCACCGGCCCTGTTGGAGTAGCCCGCCTGGTACCCATAAAACGAGTTGGCCGTATAGGAATACCCGCTGGCGCCGCGGCCGGCCTGGTACCCCACCACCGTATTGGACCCGCCGGCCACCGTATATCGCCCAGCCATATACCCGAGGAATGTGTTGTATGGAGCGCTATCATTGTTGCCCGCTGAAGTCCCCACATAAGTGCCGCCCCATTGGTTATTGGAGTATCCGGCATATGCCCCTATGGATACATTTTCGCCACCAGTGATATTCCCGTAGCCGGCGGCATAGCCGATAAAAGTATTAAGTCCTGCCACAGTATTGTAACGACCGGCGTCGCTGCCGATGAAGATATTTGAATATCCTCCGGATGTTACATAGCCAGCCCGGTAACCTATAAATATGCTGTCACCATCATGGCTGATGGGGCCGGCCTCTAACCCAAGAGAGATGCTGTTGTCATTTGGCAGTGCCAACACAGTGCTCCCGTTTATCTGGTAAGCAGCCGCATTGACATGACTAGAGGTGTTCACGCCGTAAACACCCATCTGCAGCGTGGTGGTGGCCACGTGGCTGCCCAGGTTGTCGCCCAGGGCGCCGGCGCTGGTCCATTGCAGGGAGCCTGCAGCGCTCTTGCCCAGAAGCTGGCCGGCGGAACCGTCGTTTATGAATATTTTAGCGGCGTTGGTGAAGGTGGAATTGCCTACGAAGTAGGCGCCTGAAGAGACGGCGAGCACGCCGTTAACCACCACGTTGCCGGGGCCGGCGGCGGCGCCGGTATAGAAAGTTTGTGTGGAACCAAAAACGGTAAAGCCTTTTATTTCGGCATCGGGGTCTACGGTGGTGCCATCCACCCCCAGCACGGTGAGATCATCCTCGGCTCCCAGCTCAGTCTGCCCTCTAACGCAAGGCGGCAGTGCCGCCAAAACGGACAGGATGAGCGTAAGCGAGAGAAGCAGCGCGCGCTTATTAACCCCCAAAACGGCGATACTCCTGGAAAATATCCAGAGTTTTACCCGACCCATATTTTTTCCTTAACCAGGCAGCCAGTTTTGTACCGGGATTGAATTTCATTATGTGCTAGCCTGAACCTCGCCGCCAGTCGTCTCCACCTTGTCGCCGGCGGGCCTTTCCGCAAAGGCTATGCCCACACCCGATGGGCGCGTTTCCCTAATGACAATAGTCTATTTTTTACAGAGCCGGCGGCACATGAGGCAATGTGCCCACACTCCGGGACCAGACTGCTTAGGAATTATAACTGGCTAGCGGCTTAGGACTAAGGAGTTCCTATTCGCTACCGCGCGGGATTCACTTATAGTTTAATGAACGGAATTGAGGAGAAGAATATGCGGATCTTCAAGGCTCGGATGACACTGGCATTAGCGGATGACAGATGAAGAACGGCACCGGCTTGTTGAATCGCTGGCGGAAAAGCGCGGCAAGCGAAAGCTGCTTAAGAAGTTTGGCATCCCCGAAAGCAAGTATTATAGCTGGCGGCAGTGGGATTTAAGCATGGACACAGGGAAGCCGAAGCCGGTGTATTGATAGGCCGGACCGCCCTGAATCATGTGTTTTGGCTTTTTCTCAGGCAGGAAACCCTGTAGGCATGGACTGATTTTACCCGCACGACCCCTAAACCGCGCGCGCTTGTCTGTGAGGGTCAAAGCGGCCTTCTTTCCGTCGTAAAAGGCCTCTGGCCGGATGTAAAGGGCTAATTCTACGCTACGCTAAACAGCGCAACGACACGGAACGCGTTATACACCAAATAACCCGGAACAATCCCGAGGGCTTCTATTTATTCCTCAGCCAGGCCGCCATCTTGGGGCCGGAGTTGAAGATCATTATGTACTCCCCGGAGTCCTCGCCGCCGCTCACCTCCACCTTGGCGCGCGGGGTTTCGGTGCCTATGCCTACCGCGCCGGAAGTAGATACCACCACTTGGTGCGCGGTGCCGGTGCCCACGGCCAGGCTGTAGGCCTGGGTATCCTCGCCGCGCACTTCCAGCCTGGCGGCGGCACCCGTCACGCCTATACCCACATTGCCGGTCGCTTCCACGGAGAGCCCCTGCTGGCCCGGCGCGCCCTTTAGGAGCGCGGTACCTTCCACTTTAAGGGAATTGTTTATGTTTAGATCGTTTGCGGTGCCGGAGGACACGTTAAAAACCGCGCCCGCCTGCGGCGCGCTCTGATTCCAGATAGCCAGAGGGTCGGCTTCTACCACCGCCCCGGGGCTGCCGCATATCCACTGTGACATTGCGTCGCTCCATTGCATAAGAGCGCCGTTAGTACACCCCGACTGGGAAAGTTTACCCCTTGTTATGGTACCGTTCTTCAAATCCTGATCTTCTATGGAGCCGTCCACTATATGCGTGGAAACCAGCACGGTCCCTATCCTGTCTCCGGACAGCGTGCCGAGGGTTATTTTTGAAGCGTCCAGGTTGTAAATGCCGGAACCGTCGCCGGTCAGCCAGGCGGCGCTTACGGCTGAAGAAACCGTTATATAACCGGTCACCGTATGGGTGCCAAGGGAAATTATAGGGTCCACGCCGTTGCCGGCATGGGAAGCGGCATGGGAACCGGGGATGCCGCCGCCGGAACTGTCCACCCATATAGTACCGTTCCAGAATTTCACGACGTTATTGACCGTGTCGTACCAGAGTTCGCCGGGAACAAGGGCGACAGGTTCCGCATTGGCGCTGCTATAGCGCTTGCCGGAAAGCATAAGGCTGTTTATGGCGTAAGGGGAAGAGGTTAATTCTTCCCTTGGCGACATGCGGTTACTTTCTATCTCGAGTTCTAACCACAGGCTGCCGGTCTGCCAATCGGTGATGGTAGTTGGCTCAAGGGTAACGCGGAAGACGCCGGTGGAAAGACTGACATCATAGGCAGGGCTGGTCCAAAGCTCCGTGGCCGAAATGGAGGAAGCGTAGAGGCGGAACACCATGGAGCGCTGACCGTTCACGAGGAAGCCGTTCTGCCGCAGGTTGCCCTGGTAAGTGAACTTCACCGGTACCTCAGCGTTTATAACCGCCGGCAGGCACGCGGAGAGCAAGGCAAAGACAAAGAAAGCACCGGCAAGCCCATTAAAGAGCCTGTTTGCCAGCGTTTTCAGCGTCTCGACCTTTTTCATAGTATCTTTTCCTCTTCCCGCCGGGCCTATCCCGGCGGGACTGCAGGAGGAGTATGAACCCGCGCTTACTTCTTCCTTATCCAGGCAGCCAGGTTGGCCCCTGAATAGAACTTGGCCGCGTACTTGTTGGAGACGTCCTCCCCAGCGACCTTCAGCGCCACGCCGTCCTCGGGGGCCACGTTTATGCCGTGGTCGTCGGTAAAAGCGTCGCCGAGCTGGTTGTTACCCCTTAATGTAGCGCTGCCCTCCACATTGAGCGTGGTGTCGAAGTCCACCGCCCCGGCGACGTTAAAAGTCTGGGTCAGTGTAGCGCTGGACGCGGTGATATGGCCTGCGTTCATGATCTCGTTATTGGCCATCTGCAGCGTGGTGGTGGCGATGTGGCTGCCCAGGTTGTCCCCGGAGACCATGTCCGAGACATTAGTCCACTGCATGCCGCCGCCCGCCGCCTTCTTAAGCACCTGGTCAGGCGCGCCGCCGCCGAAGTGGACTTTCGCCACGTCGCTGAAGCTGCTTATGTCGGTGAAGTAAGCGCCGGCGGAGAAAGTCGAGCCCGCGACGAAACTGGACTGCCCCTTGACAGTGATGATGTCGGTCAGGTCGCTGCCCAGATCGACGTTCGCGTTGAAAGCGGCATCTCCGTCGGCATTGATGGTGCCGTTGAGGTCCGCGTTGCCGTTAACGGTAACCGCGTCGGCCGCTTCGTTGCCCAGGGTGACGGCGCCGTTAAAGGTCGCCGCCCCGGTCACACCCAGCGTGCCGCCCACGCCGGTATTGCCGGTCAGCGTGGAAGAACCGATTACTATCATCTGCCCGCTAAGCGTAACGCTGGACGCCGTGATATGCCCGGCGGCCATGATCTCGTTATTGGCCATCTGCAGCGTGGTAGTGGCGATGTGGCTGCCCAGGTTGTCGCCGGACACCATGTCCGAGACATTAGTCCACTGCATACCGCCTCCCGCCGCCTTCTTAAGCACCTGGTCAGGCGCGCCGCCGCCGAAATGCACGTTGGCCACGTTGGAGAAGCTGCTTACCCCGGTGAAGTAAGCCCCGCCCGCGGCGAACGTGGACCCGCCCACGAAGTAAGCCCCGGAGGACACGGCCAGGTAGCCGTTAACCACCACGTCGCCGGCCGCCGGCGCTGCCATGCCGGTATAGGCCGTCTGCGTGGAGCCGAACACAGTGAACCCCTTAACCTCCAGGTCCGGGTCGGCCGGTGTAACCGCCCCCCCGGTGCCCAGCACGGTGAGGTCGTCCTCTATGCCGAACTCAGTACTATTATCCGCGGCATAAGCCGCCGGAACCCACAGCAGGGCCATCCCTGCCAAAAGGCCCGCTACTATTGTCTTAATGTTCATACAACCTCCTTACCTTTACCAAATCACCATTAGTTTTCCGCTCTTAGAGTTGGAACCTGAAACAACCCGCCAGATATAAGTACCGCTGGCAGCCCTCTCGCCTCCGGCTGTGCGCGCATCCCATTTAATTTTGGGGACCATAAGGCCGGCCGGGATATTGAGTTTCCGCACCAGCCTGCCGTCCAGGGTATATATCTCTACATCCCCGACCTGAGGCACATTTATAAAGGTTATGCCTTCAGCCTCGTTGCCGGTCTGGCCCGCACCCAGACCCGCTTTGGGGCCGTTGGGGCGGAAAGGCACCGGGAAGGCGTAGGTGTTCTTTACCGACTCATCCACCATCCCCAGCAGCGAATACACACCAGGGACCATGAACGGGGCTCTTATCTCTCTGGCAACGGTGTCCACCGAAGCTCCGGGGAGTTTAGCCCACATAGCCAGTTCCTGATCCAAGGTCCAGGTTTTTATGGTCTCCACCCGTACAGGGGGATAAGAGCCGTCCAGCACCCCGTCGCCGTTGTCGTCGCTGTAGCGCATGGACAATAAACCGCTCTTGATCAGAGGTTTCTCCCAGAAATCCTGTTCGTCGAAGATGGTCATCTCGGTTATATGATTAGGGAAAAGGCGTGACCAGGCGCCCTCGTTGGTCTCCATCTTGAGATTGGCGGAATTTATAAGCCCCGGCTCTACGCACAAAGGCTGCGCCGCCGGGTTATGGTTCAATGTAATGTCAAAGACTTCCTTATCTACCGCCCCCGCCGGCAGCGCCAGCGCCGCATAGCCGGAATTAAAGCCGACGGTAGCGTGTAGTCCTTTTTGAAAAGCGAAATGCGGAGGATTGTAAAAGCCGCTCCTGTTAGTATATTCCCCGGAAACGGAATTCCCATAACCTTCAGGCAGAACGTTCTGCCCGGCCGAGGCCCGGCTGGCGTACTGCCCCCCCTCCAGCCTCCTCCCGCCGCCGCTGTCGACCACCGAAGCCTCCAGGGAATACTCACCGGACGCGGAGATGAGCGCGGCTGCGCTCAGCGGCGACCAGCAAATCAGACAAAGCAACAACAGCGCCCGGCCGTAACGCCGCGCCGCCGCCTGATACCAGTCTAAGATCATTAGTTCGCCCATATAAGAGCAGGCGTGTCCTGCGACAGTCCCGCTTTCAATATTATAGGGAGAACCTGCCGCTGAATCCCGAAGAAATAACGAAAGCCAGAGAAATTTAGAATTACTTAAGATAGTTGGAGGCGGGACATTGCAACCCATTCAGGCGGGATATTCAGAAAGGACCAAAAGACAGGTCAGACTCCGGTGAATGCCTACCGGCCAGACTCACGGATCAGTTATAGCCCCGCATCATAGTAGCGGAACCCTTTGCCGGTGATGGATTGTATCCGTTCAGACAGTTCGGGCGGCAGCTTCTTGCGCAGGTTGAACATGTGGGCGTCCACCAGATTCTCCACCGCTACGGTGCGCCAGACATGCGCCAGTATTTCCTGCCTTGAAAGTATCCCGGGGCTATTCTTGACCAGCGCGTAGAGGAGCTCAAACTCCCTTCTGGTCAGGTTTCCCACCGGCTTATCCCTGAATTTCACCAGTTGGGCCCGGACTTCCATTTCAAGCCGGCCTGCTTTCAGCAGTGTACCGCCGCATTTGTCCAGGGAAACCCGCCGCAGCAGCGCGTCAACCCACATCAATAACTCCTCCATAACTATGGGCTTGGTCAGGTACTGGTCCACGCCGGCCGTGAAACCTTTTTTCTTGTCCGGCAGTTCGTCCTGGCCGGTCAGGGCTATTACCGGGATATCCGACATGGCGTCGTTCTGGCGCGCGTGAATACAGATCTCCAGGCCGTTGCCGTCCGGCAGCCTTACATCCAGTATCAGCATACGGGGACGATGACCGGCCAGATACTCCCGGGCCTCAGCCACGTCGCCAGCGCAGGCCACCCGGAACCCGGCGTCTTCCAGCGCGGCCTTAAGCATCTCTCGGGTTTCTTCGTGATCTTCCACGATAAGAATACTATTACTCATAGATACAGTTCCCCATTTGTCAGGCTAGAATCCGTTTTATTATACCCGAAAACATGTTTCTAAATCCCGAAGGCAGGCGGCATAGGCCCCGAAGGGTCACTAATTTCCTGACGGTGGTGACCGTCCGTGGCGTGAGTCTTTTGGCCCATGCGCTTAATTGGACTATTATAGTAAGATTTGTTTTTGCATTACGGTAAAGGAAAACTTAAAAATAACTTTAGTGGACCGTCGCAAGCCCTTGCAATACAATATGAACTCGGTATTGGGTTTGCACATCAACTAATGCGGAATTTGTCTTTCCATATAATCACAGCGGACACCGGCATTGCCGCGCGCTGGCAGGCCGCTTTCCGCAAGGAAGGCTGGCAAGTGGCGCTATTCTCTCCTTCCGCGGATTATGCCTACACCCGGGCCGCGGCCGGCGAACTGGCCTTCATAGAATTCGGCGCACCCTGCTGCAAAAGCGGCGACGAGTTAAAGACCATGATGCACAAGCGTATTCCGCTCTCCGTCATTGTCTTCGGGGACCAGGCAAAGGTCTCCAACTCCCAGATCTCGGCCCTGCTGGAAGCCGGGGCGGACGACTTTATCTACAAGAATCTTGACGAAAGAGTACTGGTGGCCAAGGTTAAAGCCCACCTCAGGAGGATTATGCCGGCGATACTTCAGGCTTCAGCGAGATGCGCCTCCAGTTGCGGGGAGATAGAAGTGGACAGCAACCGCAGGGCGGTAAAGATAAAATCCAAGCCGGGCAAGGTCACGGAGCTATCCAACCTGACCCAGAAGGAACTGGACATACTGGCCTTCCTGGTAGGCCACGAAAAACAGGTGGTTTCCAGGGAGACCATGCTGGAGAAACTATGGGGAGAGGATTCAGTAACCGTCTACTGCGAATGCGTAGATAAACACATAGAGTCCCTCCGGAGGAAGCTGGGCCTGTACGGCAAGAGGATACGGACAGTATACGGCACAGGCTACATGTTTACCGGTAAAGAATAGAATGAAGGCCAAAAGACTCAAGATTCTTTCTATCGATGACGATCCTGGCTGCCAGAAAGCCATGTCCCGCTTTATGACCACTATCGGCGGCTACACCGTGGAAACCGCGTATACCGGGACAGAGGGGTTAGAAAAGGCCGCCAGACTTGCCCCCGATCTTATACTACTGGATATGATGCTGCCGGATATGAACGGAATGGAAGTAATGGACAGGCTTTCAGCGGAACCGGCCACAAGCCGCATACCGGTAATAATAGTTACCGGGGCATCGCTCAGTGAAAGCCAGCGCAAGGACCTCGGAGCGAAGGGAAATTTCCTGCGCCTTGAGGAAAAGCCCGCAGAGATGACCGCCCTGCTTAAGATCATAGACCTGTTGCGGGATGCCGGGGCGGAGTCGGGCGCTGATAGCCGGCCCTGGCCGGACATCGAGGGGACCATATGCGGATATTGATCGCTGAAGACGACGATAATTTCAGGACCCTTATCACCGAAGTGCTGGACGGGGCCGGACACGCCCCCGTAGCGGAGGTCAACGGCCGCCTGGCCTGGGAAAGGCTTAACCGCGAGGGAGCCGACCTGGTAGTCACCGACATCAATATGCCGGAACTGGACGGCTTCGGCCTGCTTAAGAATATACGCTCCAGCGAGCGCTTCAGCGGGATGCCGGTGCTGATGCTCACGATAAGGGAATTGGCTGAAGACCAGGTGGCGGGCTACGAAACGGGGGCCGACGACTACCTGACCAAGCCGTTCGACAACGAGATTTTTTTGGCCCGGGTACAGGTGCTGGGGAGACGGATATCCGGCCTGGGAAGGTGAAATGACGCCTAAAATACTGATAGTAGAGCACGAAGGGGCCATCAGGGAACTTTACAGCTACATCTTCTCCGAGCTGGGATATGAAGTGGAGGTAGCCGGCAGCGGGGAAGAGGGGCTGAGCAAAGCGGAACGCTTCCTGCCAGATTTCATGATACTGGCCTCGGGCATTCCCGGCATGACGGCTTACGAATTCGCCAGGAGGACGGACTGCTGCGGCGCGCCGGGGGCCAACATTCCGTTCATAGTTACCACGCCAGACGACTGCGCCAGCGACCCGCTTAACCAGCCATTCCACTCCGACCCGCGCTGCCGGGGCATGCTTCCCAAACTCTCCAATCCGGACCTGATCATGAAGATGGTAAAGGAAGCGCTGCAGGCATGAGCGAGCTGCCGCCTGGCACGTCCACAGCCACCCTCCCCGCCGGCACCACGCTGCGCCGTGAACCGGATGGCCTTGCCCGGGAACTGGTCAACGAAGACCTGGATTATTGCGTCTGCAGACTTGAGCGCATAGAAAGCCAGGTCGGAGAGAAGATCTCGGTGTATGAAAGGCGCATCCTCGGACTGCTGGAGGAAAAGCGGCAGACCGAAGCCCTGGAACTGGAATTACGCGCGCTGGGAACCCGCCTTTCAATAACAAGGACCCTGGCGTATGCCGCTTGCGCCGCCGCCGCGCTGGCGCTAGCCCGCTCGTTCTTCTAACCCCCCTAAGGAGCCGCTATGGCCGAAAAGAAAAAGATACTGGTAGTGGATGACAACCTCCCGTTCATTGAACTGGCAAAAGGGATCTTCGGAGCGGATTACGAACTGGAAACGGCGACTAACGGCTTCGAGGGGCTCGGCAAAGCCCTCACTTTTATTCCGGACCTGGTAATGCTGGACGTGAATATGCCCGGGATCACGGGCATAGAGTTTGCCCGCAAACTGTCGGCCAACCCCGCCACGGCCGGCATACCTATTATCGTGATCACCGCCAGCGACTACAATTCCATGACCGAAAGCCTGTTGCGAAACGAGTATAACGTAAAAATATTCATGACCAAGCTCTCGCCGGTGGAAACCATCAGGGAAAAGGTCCAGGGAATTATAACGCCGCATAGCCGTTGACCACTCCATACTGACAGCGGACACTAATTTACGCTGAACCGACCAACAGATATCGAAGCGATGAAATATACGGAAGACCGCGCCTCCTACTCCCTGCGCATGCAAAAGCTCGGCCTTTCCATTACCTGGATCTGCGGCAGACTCGGCATAACCGAAAGCACTTTACATGCCTGGAACAGCAAACTGCTGGGAAGTTGCACAGATGAAGCGCAGTCCAAAAGCCCTCCTGAGCTGGAGAGCTCCGGAAAACCGCAGATTAGGAACTAAAAAGAAAACAAGCCGGCCCGCTTCAGACCGCGCAGACCTCTACTTTCCCCAAACTTACCCCCCTTCCCTCCCGGTTGCTTTTTTCAAAATTAAATGGTTATATCTCATTAGGGAAGGGGATAGCCAGACATCCGACATATAATCCGGCCGGCGCTGCATGCGCTCCGTTAACATATCCCCGTACCGGGGCATATATATTTTCAGATAAATCCCAATTTTTTACGGGTAAATGACCATGGGAAGAATAATTAAGTGGCACCTACTTTCCCGCCAGGGCCGTGGGGTGGCGCTAGTCCTGTTCCCGCTGCTCCTGTCGGCTTGCGGCCAGGACGAGCCTGCCCCTTATGCCCCGGAATATTCGCAGCATCCCGTGAACGGGGAGAAGACATACATTTTCGGCGTACACCCGCTGCACAACCCGCAGCGCCTGGAAGAGACATACGGACCGATAGTGGAATACCTCAACCGCCATCTATCGGAAGAAACGCTGCGCCTGGAGGCGTCCCGCTCTTACGAGGAGTACGACAAGAAACTTTATGCCAGGCATTTCCATTTCGCCCTGCCTAACCCCTACCAGACCATCAACTCACTGAAGCACGGTTACCGTGTATTCGGAAAGATGGGAGAAGATCACCACTTCCGTGGAATTATACTGGTAAGGAAGGACAGCGGTATAAACAAGATCTCCGACCTGCGCGGCAAGTCGGTCAGTTTCCCGGCGCCCACGGCGCTGGCCGCAACGATGATGCCGCTATACTTACTGCACTCCGCGGGTTTGAACACCGAAAGGGACTTCAAGAAGCTTTTCTCCGGTTCCCAGGAATCAGCAATTATGAACGTCTACCTGCGTAAAAGCGCCGCCGGGGCCACCTGGCCGCCGCCATGGGAGGCCTTTCAGTCGCGCCATCCGGAGTTCGCAGCCCACCTTACGGTCCGCTGGGAGACCCCCCCGCTGGTGAACAACGGCCTGGTAGCGCGCGACGACGTGCCGGAGGAATTGAGGATCAGAGTCGGGGAGCTATTATTCTCGCTGCATGAGAGCCCCGAAGGCCGCCGCCTGCTGCGCGCTCTGCCGCTGAAGGAGTTCGAACCGGCCACCGGAGAGACTTATAAGCCGGTCCTGGAATTCATGAGGGTTTACGAAGAGACCGTACTCAAAGACCGAAAATGAGACTCCCATTTATCCCCCATATTTCCTTCCTTAAGGACCTATGGCCTGAACGGCTTCGGAACCAGCTGATACTGGGCGTAGCGCTGGTGCACCTGGTGCTGATGACCATATTCATACTGGACCTTACGGGAAGGCAGCGCAAGTTCCTGCTGGACCAGAGCCTTGAACATGTAAAGACCTTCGCTGAAACCCTGGCATCCAACAGCACATCATGGATGCTGGCGAACGATGTCGCGGGGTTAGCGGAACTGGTAGTCAAGACACACCATTACCACACGGTTCGGGACATGATGATAGTGGACACGGAAGGCAAGGTGCTGGCGCACACTGACCCTTCCCTGACCGGGAAATATCTCAAGGACAAGTTGAGCCGCTCTTTCCTTAATGCCGAGCCCGCCACGCAAGTGCTGCGGGCCGACTCGCGTGATCTGGACATAGCCGCACCGATACTCACCCGCGCCGGCAGATGCCTGGGGTGGGCCCGTGTAATACATGACCGGGAATATGTAGAGGAGAGCCTGCGCCGGGTCTCCCTTTACGGATTGGTCTACACTATCCTCGCCATACTCGCAGGATCGCTGCTGGCCTTTCTTATAGGCACCCGCCTGTCGCGCGGACTGGACAGGCTGATAGTTTTCGCAGGGAACATTAAGGCGGGACAAAACGCCAGGCTTAGCCCGCAAACCGGCTACGAGGTTGGCAGACTTGGAACAGCCTTCAACCAGATGCTGGACGCCATAGAGACGCGAGGCAAAGATAATGCGGAACTGCGCCATATCCTGGATAATATGGCAGAAGGCTGCATGGTCATAGGCTTCGACTGGACCTACCATTATGTCAACGCCGCTGCCGCCCGCCAGAGGTTCAGATCAAGGGAGGACCTGCTGGGACATAAGTTGTTGGAAATCTTACCGGGCCAGGAAGGAAACCGCATATTTACGGCCTACCGCCGCTGCATGGAGGAACGAGTCAGGTTGCATTTCGAGTCGGAACATACATTCAAGGAAGGACACCCCTGCTGGTACGAACTGAGCATAGACCCGGTGCCGGACGGGATCTTCATCCTTTCTCTGGACATCACAGAGCGCAAGCAGGCCGAGAGAGAACTTGCCGAAAGCGAGAAGAAGTACCGCAGCCTCGTCGAAACGCTCAACGAGGGGATCTGGGTGATAGACAAGGACGCCCTGACCACCTATGTCAACCCTCGCATGGCGGAAATGCTGGGATATACCACGGACGAGATGACGGGGAAACCTCTCTTTGTCTTTATGGACGAAGAGGGCAAGCGTATCGCAGCCTACAACATAGAACGGAGAAAGAGCGGCATCAAGGAACAGCACGATTTTGAGTTCTTAAGGAAGGACGGCTCGCGCATGTACGCCTATATCGCGGCCTCTCCTACCACGGACGCTTCGGGGAATTACTCCGGGGCACTGGCCGCCGTCTCGGATATGACCGAGCGCAGGAAGTTGCAAAGCGAGCTCCTGGATAAATCCAGGGTGCTTGAGGCTTTCTTCAACGACACCATAACGCCTTTCGCGATACTCGACAGGCGCTTCGATTTTGTAAGGGTTAACGGAGCCTACGCCAAAGCCGGAGGCCGCGACCCCTCGGAATTCCCGGGACATAACCACTTCGAATTCTACCCTTCCGACGCCATAACTATTTTCGAGGAGGTTGTCAGCACGAAGAAGGCTTATCAGGCGCATGCCAGGCCCTTCGAGTACAAAGATCGCCCGGAATTAGGCGTCACCTACTGGGACTGGGTGCTTTTCCCGCTGCTGGACAGCCGCGATGAAGTGGAATTCCTGGTCTTTTCACTTAAGGACGTTACGCAAAAACAGATCGCAGAAGATAAATTGAAAGAACTGAACATGGACCTCGAGCACAGGGTAGCCGCTCGCACCGAGGAACTGAGCAAGGCGAACGAAAGGCTGCAGGAACTGGACCGGCTGAAATCGATGTTCATAGCCACGATGAGCCACGAACTGCGCACGCCGCTGAATTCCATCATCGGTTTTTCCAGCATTATGATGAAGGAGTGGTGCGGCCCTGTCAACGACGAGCAGAAGGAAAATCTCTCCACGGTGCTCTCGGCCGGCAAGCATCTGCTCATGCTGATAAACGACGTGATAGACGTCTCCAAGATAGAGGCCGGCAAGATGGAAAGCATGGTGGAGGATTTCGATCTGGCGGACCTGGTAGGCGAGGCCCTGGCGCTGGTAAAGAGCGAAAGGGGCGGCAACGGCCTCAGTTTCACGGCGAAGACCGGCAGGCATACTCTGCACACGGACAGGCGCAGGGTGTTGCAATGCCTGATAAACCTGCTCAGCAACGCCGCTAAGTTCACCCCGGCAGGCAGCGTTTGTGTGAGCGCAAAGGTACTGCGGCGCCCGGATGGCGATCTAGCCGAGATAACGGTAACAGACACAGGCATTGGGATAAAGGAAGAGGACCTCCACAGGCTCTTCTCCCCCTTCACCCGCCTTTCCTCTCCGCTGAGGGATAAAACGCGCGGTACCGGCCTGGGGTTGCACCTTGTGAAAAAGATAGTCGCGGAGATCTTGAAAGGCGAGGTTTTTGTCAGCAGCGTGCACGGGAGAGGCAGCAGTTTCGGCTTCAGGATACCCGTCCGGATAGAGCAGGAGAACCAATTATGAATAAAGTGCTCGTAGTCGAGGACAATGCCGACAATCTCCGCCTGATCTCTAAAGTACTGGAGCGCGGCGGCTACAAGGTGGAGGCCGCCGCCACCGGGACGGCCGGGATCGAGATGGCCGCGGGAGGGACCTTCGCTTTTATAGTTATGGACATAAACCTCCCCGATATGAGCGGCCTGGAGGCGGCCCGCCAGATACGCGCACTGGAGAGCGGAAACGAGGTGCCGATAATCGCCGTGACCTCCTACGCCATGCGCGGGGACATGGCGCGCATACTGGCCGCCGGCTGCAACGGCTACTTTGAGAAACCCATAAACCCGCTGAACATCCTTGACGAGATACATAAACTCATCGGGAGGAAGAAATGAGGATACTGATCGTGGACGATGAGCGTGACGCCAGGCGCCTGATGCGCACTATAGCCGAAAGGGCCGACCACCAGGTGATAGAGGCCGAGAACGGCGAGGAAGGCCTGCGCCTGGCGGCCGAGCAAAAGCCGGACCTGATAATCTCGGACGCGCTCATGCCGGTAATGGACGGTTTCTACTTCCTTCGGGAGGTCAAGAAACACCCGCTGCTTAAGAACACGCCTTTCGTCTTCTATTCGGCCACTTACACCGAAGACGAGGACATACGCCTGGCCCTCTCGATGGGCGCGGACGACTACATAGTGAAACCGCAGGAACCGGAGCAGTTGTGGGCGGATATCGGACGGGCTCTCGAAAGACATACGAGAGAAAGTGCCACGAGCCCGGCCGGCATCACCCCGGAAGCGGAGAACGAGCACCTGCGCAAGCATACCCAGATCATGGCCCTCAAACTGGAAAAGACGGTGGCAAAACTTAAAGATGCCCTGGATACCCAGAAAAAGATAGCCGAAGCGCTGGCGGTACAATCGGAAGAAATGGAAAAGTTCTTCTCAGTGGCCTTGGACCTATTGTGCATCCTCGACGAGAGAGGCTGCTTTCGCCTGTTAAGCCCTTCTTGGGAACGGGCGTTGGGATATTCGCAACAGGAACTGATCGGCAGCAAGGTCACGGAATTCATACATCCCGACGATGTTCCAGCAACGTCCGAAGCGGTCTCGGCACTGGCCGCGCAGAAAGAAGTAGCGGATTTTATCAACAGGCACCGCTGCAAGGACGGCACCTACCGCTGGCTGGAATGGCGGGCCGCTCCGGCCGGCAGGCTGATCTATGCCGCGGCCAGGGATATAACCCAGCAACGCCAGGCGATACAGGAGCAGCAGGGGATGTGCGCCAAGCTGGCACAAGCCCAGAAGATGGAGGCCGTAGGGCGCCTGGCCGGAGGCGTGGCGCATGACTTCAACAACCTGCTCACAGCCATCGAAGGCTATACGGATCTCCTGCTGAAAAGAATTCCGACAGCCGACGCGGAACACGCCGACATAGAGGAGATAAAGAAGGCCGCGGAAAGAGCGGCCGCGCTGACCCGGCAGCTCCTGACTTTCAGCCGCAAACAGGAAAGCGCCCCGAGGGCATTGATCATAAACGATGTCATACGGAACCTGGATAAGATGCTGCGCAGGCTTATCGGGGAGGATTTCGAAATCGCCCTGATATTGGAGCCCGCTCTGAAGCAGGTCATGGCCGACCCGTCGCATATGGAACAGGTGATAGTCAATCTAATGATAAACGCCAGGGATTCCATGCCCAAGGGCGGCCGGCTTACCATAGAAACGCATAATGTGCGCATCGAAACCGAGACCGTAGTCCAAACCGAGTCCATACCCCCTGGCGACTACGCCCAACTGGTCATAACGGACACCGGCCTCGGGATGGACGCAGAAACGCGATCGCATATATTCGAGCCTTTCTTCACCACGAAGGGACCGGAGAAGGGGACCGGCCTCGGGCTTGCCACGGTCTTCGGCATAGTAAAGCAGTCGAGAGGTTATATCTTCGTATGCAGCGAGGTCGGCATAGGCACCACGGTTAAGATCTATTTACCTGTCTCCGAAAGGACGGCTGCGGCCGACAGCGTGGCGGACACAGAACTAGACTCGCTGAAAGGGACCGAAACCATACTGATAGCGGAGGATGAAGAGATCGTCCTGAACATTGTCTGCCGCGTATTACGCGAGAACGGGTACAAGGTCATAGAGGCTAACGACGGGGAGGAAGCCCTGCGGATACTTAAAGGCAATAAGGCGCAAGTCCACGCCGCAGTCATAGACCTGGTAATGCCAAAGCTCAACGGGAAGGAACTGGCTGAAATGCTCGGCAACAGCCACCCCGAGACAAAGGTCATTTTCATGTCCGGATATACCGACGATTTCATCAGAGAACGCATGAAAATAGACCCGGGAATTCCCTTCATTCAAAAGCCCATATCGGCGATCGAGCTTCTGAAGAAAGTACGGCAAGCGGCGGATTCCGGGAAGAAACCTCCGCCGGCCGGCTTAAAGTAGCCACGGGGAAGACAATGAAAACACTAATAATCCGTAACGGCGCAAAAGCTGCGACTCCGGACTCAGTCTATAGCAACGGCGGAAATTGCGAGGAGGCCTCCCCGGCGGAGGCCTTGAGCAAGGCGCTGGCCTATAAGCCGGACCTGATAGCGCTGGACGCCGCGCTGCCGGCCCAGGAAGGGCTGCGCCTTATCCAGGCGATACAAGCCGAGGAAGGCCTTAAGGACGTCAGATTCTGTTTCTATCCGGCCAGCGGCGCGGCCGGCGCGGAAACTCCGGCGGCCATGTGGACGCGCATCAGAGGGAGTGACGAAACGGCAACAGGGCAGACCTCCCGGACGGGATCCGACAAGCGCGTACTCCCGTTGCAGGACCTGCGCGAAAGCGAAGAGCGCCTTAAGACCCTGATAAACGGCACACCTGATATAATCTGCTTCAAGGATGGCCGCGGGCGCTGGCTGGAGGCTAACGACGCCGACCTGGAGCTCTTCAACCTGAAGGGCGTCCCCTACCACGGCAAGACCGATTCCGAACTGGCGGCCTACAGCCCGCTGCACCGCGCGGCTTTCCTGGCCTGCGAGGCCAGCGACGAAATAGCCTGGCAGAAAGGCGTCGTATCGAGGAGCGAGGAAAATATCCCGCGCTATGACGGCACGGTGTCAGTGTATGATGTCATTAAATCCCCGGTCTTTAACGCGGACGGCGGCAGAAAGGGCCTGGTTGTCCTGGGCCGGGACATTACAGAGCGCAAACAGGCGGAAGACAAAATTAAGGCCTTCAACGCCATCCTGGAACAGAAGGTAAAAGACCGTACGGCCGAACTCCTGGCCTCCAACGAGGAACTGCAGGCGTTTTCCTATTCCGTCTCCCACGACCTGAAGGGACCGTTGCGCCGCATGGAGGGTTTCACCACAATGCTGGAGGAGGTGCAAGGTTCCGCCCTGAGCGGCGATGCGCGCGGATATATGGAGCGAATAAAGTCTTCCGCCGCCGGCATGGAAATACTGATAGAGCGGATGCTGATCTTGTCCCGCACCGGCAGGGGCAGAATGTCTTTCGAGCCGGTACCGCTATCGGAACTTGTTTCAGAAGCCATTAATGAATTGTCCGATGAAACCGCCGGGAGGAAGATAGCGTGGGTGATGGGAAAGTTTCCATCGGTTACAGGCGACCGCGCCATGCTTAAACAGGTATTCCTGAACCTGCTGGGCAATGCCATTAAATATACCCGCCCGCGAGCGAACGCCCGCATAGAAATATCCGCAAAGCATAAGGGAGAAGAAACTATAGTCTCCGTGCGGGATAACGGCGTCGGGTTCGATATGGAACAGGCCGGGCGGCTTTACGGGATTTCACAGCGACTGCATTCCGCGGCGGAATTCGAAGGCACAGGGATAGGCCTCTATACCATAAGGCGCATAATAACCGGGCACGGCGGGAAGGTCTGGGCTGAAGGCGAGACGGGAAAAGGGGCGACCTTCGGTTTCTCTATACCTGACACGCCTCCAGGCCTCACCGCCTGATAGACGCCCCCCACCCCGCATCGTATCAGAAGGTCTGCGTGACCTTATTGAGCCCCTTCGGGTTGTCGGGGTTGAGGCCCTTGGCCAGCGCCAGGCGCAGGGCCAGCTTCTTCATGCGGATGTCCGTCGGGATGCAGCTGAAAGGGAATTTCAACTGGCCGGGCTTGACCACGTGGAAGGGCGTGCCGCGCTCTTTAAGGGCGCGCTGCACCTTGACGATGTCCTCGGGAGTCCGGGCGGACGGCGAGAGGAGGAAGACCAGGTCCTTTGAGGTATAGGCGCCTACCGGCCCGTGCAGGAACTCGGCGGCGGAATAGCCCAGGGCGTGGGCCTTGGCCATCTCGCGGAATTTCAGGGCGGAATCCTCGGCCACGGCGTTGTAGGCGCCGCGGCCCACGAAGCCCAGCATGCGCGCCTTGCGCACGGCGGCTATCAGCTTGTCCCCGCCATAATTTTCCTTCACGGCGGCAGCGGCGGCGCCTACCGTGTCCTTGAAGTCCCTGTCGCCGAAGCAGCCGCTCCAAGCCTGCGCGGCCCACAGCACGGCCCAGAGCTGCAGTTCGAAGCTCTTGGTGGCGGCCACGGGTATCTCCTTCGAATCGGAGAGCAGTATATGCCGGCCGGCCAGGCGGGCCAGCGGGTTGTTCTTCAGGTCGGCCTCGTTGGTCACGGCCACGCCCTTGGCGCCCCATTTAAGGAGTATCTCCAGGCAGGCGGTAATATCCTGGCTGCGCCCGGACTGGGAGAAGGCCCACACGGCCTGCCCCTTGAAGTTCAGCGGCTTGCGCGCCTCGAAGATGGAGTGCGGGTGGATGAAGTTGGTGATGGTACCGGCGTAGGTCTCCCAGATATACTTGGCGAACAGGGTGGCCGTGCCGGAAGAGCCGCGCCCGACGAGGTAGACGGTCTTGTCCGTGGACCGCAGCGCCAGTTTCTTTATCGAGCCGGCGCTGCTGGAGAATTTCGCCAGCAGTTCCGGGATCTCGGCTATGTCTTTGTAAGTAAGCGTGTCTTTTATGTTCATTTGCCCGCCGTTTTCCTTTTGATCTCCCGCAGTTTTTTGATGCCCAGGTCTATGTCGCGCAGGTCCATGCCGGTGCGGCCGTAATGGGCGTGCTCTATGGGCGAGTCGGGACAGATATAGGTGCCGCGGCGCACGCCGCGGGGGTCCCGCTCCAGGCCCAGCCAGATCAGCCAGGGCTTCATGGCCGAAAAGTCCTTCGTCATCAGCTCCGGGTTGGAGCGCAGAACCAGCTCCGGGTCGCCGAAGCCGTCCAGCACCACGCCGCTGTGGTAGCCGGCTTCCTTGGCAGCCTCCACGTCGCGGTGAGTGTCGCCGATCACGTACACGTCGCCGGGGCGGATGGAGGCCTTGGCGAGTTTGGCCGCGCGCTGCACGGCTTTCTGCAGTACCTCGCTCCTGTGATGGGAGTCGCAGCCGTAGCCGCCGAAGGCGAAATGTTTGAGCAGGCCGGACGGCTCCAGCTTTATGAAGGCCCCGTCCTTAAGGTTGCCGGTACCCAGGCCCAGCATGACGCCCTCCAGGCCGGACAGGCGGGCCAGGAATTTCTCCACGCCCCTGACCTTTAAATATCTCTTCGCTTTTACGGAAGCCAGCACCTCGAGCGGCAGCCGGTCCACGTATTTCTGCGTCAGCTCTTCCAGTTCCCGCTTGGTCGGCTTGCGGCCGCCCCCCGCCTTGTAGGCGTTCTCGAAGTTGCTTTTGTCGGTGGCGCCCTGCAGCTGCACCTTGTCGCAGGCGTTCTTATGGCCGGTCATGGCCTCCACGGCGAAGTTGAGCGCCCTGGCGCCCGCGCCGCCGGCCTTGACCAGCGTGCCGTCTATGTCGAAGAGTATTATTTTCATTGTTTCCGGTATACCGTCCGCCCCTTCTTTACCGTCATCGAACACTGGCTGTCTCCGAAATAGTAGCACAGCTCGCGGTAGTCGTCGGCGGCATAGAAGGCCAGGTCGGCCTGCATGCCGGGCGCCACGCTGCCGCAGCGGTCGCCCAGCCCCAGGGCCCAGGCCCCGTTGACGGTGGCCGCGCAGAGGGCCTCCTCCGGGGTCATGGCGCAATGGGTGCAGGCCGCGTTGAGCACGAACTGCATGTTCCAGCACGGGCAGGTGCCGGGGTTGAAGTCGGTGGCCAGGGCCACCGGCACGCCGTCGGAGATGATCTCCCTGGCCGGCGGGTACTTGGAGAGACCCAGGTAATAGTTGGAGGCCGGCAGCAGCGTGGCGATGGTGCCGGCGTCGCGCATGGCGGCGATGTCCTCGGCGAACACGTGGTCGGCGTGGTCGGCGCTCACGGCCCCGGCCGCGGCCCCGGCGCGCGTGCCGCCGTAATTGGAGAGCTGCTCGGAATGCACCTTGGGGCGCAGGCCCAGCCGCGCGGCCTCCTTCAGGTAGGCCGCTGTCTGCTCCGGCGTGAAGTAGCCCTTCTCGCAGAAAATGTCGGCGAAGACGGCCAGTTTTTCCGCGGCCGCTTTGGGGAGGATCTCGGAGGTCACGTAGTCCAGGTATTTCTGGGAGTCGCCGTTGAACTCGGGCGGCACGCCGTGGGCGGCCAGCAGCGTGGGCAGCAGTTCCAGCGGCGTCAGCTTTTGAGCGTCGCGCACGGCGCGCAGCATCTTCAGCTCGGAGTCCAGGCTGAGGCCGTAGCCGCTCTTGACCTCGGCGGTGGTGGTGCCGCAGGCCAGGAAGCGCGCGGCGCGCCCGGCCAGCTGGGCGGCCATGGGCTTGAGCGCCTGCTTGCGCACGGCCCCGATGCTCGACACTATCCCCCCGCCGGCCGCCTTGATCTCCTGGTAGGAGGCCCCGGCGGTGCGCATGGAGAAATCCTTGAGGCGGGGCTCGGCGAAGACCATGTGCGTGTGGCTGTCCACGAAGCCGGGCAGGCAGACGCCGCCGGTTTTCACGACTTTCGCTTTTTTTGCCAGGCGGTGGCGGGCTACGGCGGCGCGGGGCCCGGCCGCTTCTATCACTCCGTTCTCCACGAGCACGGCGGCGTTCTTCACCAGGCCGGTCTCGCGCATGGCCGCGCCCGCGCGGGGAGCGTTGTCGCCCGCGAAGGTCAACAGCTGCTTGATGCCCGTGAAGAGGACGGCCATCAGCGAAAGTTCTCGAACTGCAGCGTTATGCCGTAGTCGCCGCCGCGCAGCAGGCTCATCACGGCCTGCAGCTCGTCCTTGGACTTGGAGGTGATCCGCAGCGTGTCGCCCTGTATGGAGGCGTTGGCCTTGAGTTTCTGGTCCTTGATGGCCCGGGTGATCTCTTTAGCCTTGTCCTGGGGGATGCCCTGCTGCACCTTCACGGCCATCTTGGCCGTGCCGCCCAGCGCGCTCTGCACTTTCTCTCCGGAGAAGTTCTTCACCGGCAGGCCGCGCTTGGAGATCTTCATAAGCAGCACGTCATAGAGGGCCTTCACCTTGTAATCATCAGAAGACTGCAGCATGATGGTGTTTTCCTTCTTATCGAAGTTGATCTCCGACTTGGAGTCCTTGAAGTCGTAGCGGTTCAGGATCTCCTTCATGGCTATGGCGATAGCCTCGTCCACCACGGTATATTCCACCTTGGAAACCACGTCGAAACTGAAGTCTGAAGCCATACTTTCTCCTTTTATTTAGCGAGTTCTTTCTTTATGGACTCCGCCATGGCGGCCAGCGCCTTGTTGACGGACTCCGCGTAATAATCCTTCTCGGCGGACGAACTGAGCAGCACGCGGCCGGTGCCCGGGTCCACGAACTTCACCGTGAGGCCGCTGAAAATGGTGCGGGTCTCCTCGCGCACTTCGCCCGGCACCTGCCGGACCGGCGGCTGCCGCTTACCCGGCCGCGCCGGGACGGGCGGTAGTTTAACCCTCGGCGCCACGGTGCGCACGCGCTCACGGCGCACCCGGTACGAGCCGGTCACCACCGCGCTAACCCCGGCCAGCCTGCCCACCAAAGCCAGGTCGCCGGGAGCCAGCGCCCCGGACAGCGAGATCTTCTGCTCCGCCAGCACGCCTTCAAGCTGGGAGCGCTCCACCACGTCGAAGCCGGCGACCATCAGGTAGGTGGTGAAGGCCTCGGCGAGGGACAGGCCTGTCTCGGCGTCCCTGCCCCCGAAGGGCATCACCGCCAAGCGCGCGTCCGGGGCCAGCTCACCGCGCCGCACGGTCTTTACCGAAGCGCAGCCGGCCAGCAGCGCGGCCGCCAGGCAGAGCGGCGCCAGACGCATCACTTCTTCCCCAACATCGGGATCTTGACGCCTTTCTTTTTGGCGAAGTCCGAGGCGATCTTGTAACCCGCGTCGGCATGGCGCAGCACGCCCATGGCCGGGTCGTTGGTGAGCACCCGCTCCAGGCGCACGGCCATTTCCTTGCTGCCGTCGGCCACTATCACCTGCCCGGCGTGCAGCGAGTAACCCATGCCCACCCCGCCGCCGTGGTGGAAAGAAACCCAGCTGGCGCCGGAGGCGGTGTTGATCAGCGCGTTCAATATGGGCCAGTCGGCTATGGCGTCGGAGCCGTCCCGCATGGCCTCGGTCTCGCGGAAAGGGCTGGCCACGGAGCCGGAGTCCAGGTGGTCACGGCCTATCACTATCGGGGCCGAGACCTTGCCCGTCCTCACCAGCTCGTTGAACATCAGGCCGGCCTGGTGGCGCTCGCCGTAACCCAGCCAGCAGATGCGCGCCGGCAGGCCCTGGAAGGCCACCCGCTCGGCGGCCATGTCCAGCCAGTGGTGCAGGTGCGCGTTCTTCGGGAACAGTTTCTTGATAGCCGCGTCGGTCACGGCGATATCCTTGGGATCCCCGGACAGGGCCGCCCAGCGGAACGGGCCCTTGCCCTCGCAGAACAGATCGCGGATATAGGCCGGCACGAAGCCGGGGAAGTCGTAGGCGCGCTTTACGCCCTGCTTGAAGGCCATGGTGCGGATATTATTGCCGTAGTCGAAAGTAACCGCCCCCGCCTTCTGCAGCTTGAGCATCGCCTCGACATGGAGGGCGATGGACTCCATGGCCAGCTTCATGTATTTCTTAGGGTCGCGCTTGCGCAGCTCCGCGGCCGCCTTCAGGGTATAGCCCCTGGGGATATAGCCGCGCAGCGGGTCGTGGGCGGAGGTCTGGTCGGTCAGCACGTCCACCTTAACGCCGCGCCGCGCCATCTCGGGCAGCACCTCGGAGCAGTTGCCCAGCAGGCCGATGGAAAGCGGCTTGCGCGCCTTCTGCGCGGCCGCGGCCAGGCGCAGGGCCTCGTCGAGGTCGCGGCTCATGATGTCCACGTAGCGGGTCTTGAGGCGCATGGCGATGCGCGTCTCGTCCACCTCCACCACTATGGCCACGCCGCCGGCCATGGTGACGGCCAGGGGCTGGGCGCCGCCCATGCCGCCCAGGCCGCCGGTCACGGTCAGGCGGCCTGCCAGGTCGCTCTTGAAATGCTTGCGGGCGAGCGCCGCGAAGGTCTCGTAGGTGCCCTGCAGTATGCCCTGCGTGCCGATGTAGATCCACGAGCCGGCCGTCATCTGGCCGTACATCATCAGGCCTTTCTTATCCAGTTCGTCGAAGGTTTCCCAGTTGGCCCAGTTCCCTACCAGGTTGGAGTTGGCGAGGATGACGCGGGGGCAATGCGCGTAGGTGCGCAGCACGCCTACGGGCTTGCCGCTCTGTATGAGCAGGGTCTCGTCGTTCTCCAGCTTGCGCAGGGACGACACGATGGCGTTGTAGCAGTCCCAGTTGCGGGCGGCCTTGCCGCGCCCGCCGTAGACCACCAGTTCCTCGGGGCGCTCGGCCACCTCGGGGTCCAGGTTGTTCATCAGCATGCGCAGGGCGGCCTCCTGCTGCCAGCCCTTGCACGAAAGTTTGCTGCCGCGCGCCGCGCGAATGTTCTTTATCATGGTTATCCTCGTTGTTGTTTAGCTCACGAAATGGCCGCTCAGGATGTCCTCGGCGACGTTCTCTATGCGCTCGGAAAAGACCTCGTCGCCCTTGAAAGCGGGCGACACCTCGCGCAGTTTGGCCAGGGCGGCCTCCAGGCGCGCGCTGGACTTCAGCGGGCGGTGGAACTCCATGCCCTCGCCGGCCGCCATCATCTCTATGGCCACGATGCGGGCGGTGTTGCGCACCACGGTGCTCAGCTTGAGCGCCGCGTTCATGCCCATGCTGACGAAGTCCTCCTTGTTGGCGGAGGTGGGGATGGAGTCGGCGCTGGCCGGGTGGCTGAGGATCTTGTTCTCGTTGCACAGCGCGGCGGCGGTCACGTGCGCTATCATAAAGCCGCTCTCCAGGCCCGGGTTCCGGGCGAGGAAGGGCGGCAGGATCTTGAAGTCGCTGACCAGCTGGGCGATGCGGCGCTCGGAGATATTGCCCAGCGCGGTGATGGCTATCGCGGCGAAGTCCGCGGCGAAGGCCACGGCCTGGCCGTGAAAGTTGCCGCCGCTGAGCACCTCTATCTCGCCTTTCTTCTTCCCCTCCACCACCAGCGGGTTGTCGGTCACACTGCCCAGCTCGGTCTCGAAGACGTTGAGCGCGTACTCTATGGCGTCGCGCGAGGCGCCCATGGCCTGCGGCATGCAGCGCAGCGAGTACGGGTCCTGCACGCGCTTGTCGGTGTGCTTGTGCGAGGCGCGGATCTGGCTGCCTTTGAGCAGGCCTTCGAGCATCTCGGCCACCTCGAGCTGGCCGGCGTGCGGCTTGAGCTCGTGGATGCGCTTGTCGAAAGCCACCGGGGTGCCCTTGAGGGCCTCCATCGTCATAGCGCCGGTCAGCACTGAGGAATAGAAAAGGTTCATGGCCTCGAACAGCGCCAGGCCCCCCACGGCCTTCATCGCCTGCGTGCCGTTGATCAGCGCCAGCCCTTCTTTCTCGGCCAGTTCCACCGGTTTTATGCCGGCGCGCTTCATCACCGCGGCCGAAGGGACGAACTCGTCCTCGCCGGCGAACTTGGCGTAGCCCTCGCCGATCAGCGTCAGCGCCATGTGGGCGGACGGGGCCAGGTCGCCGCTGGCGCCCACGGAGCCCTTGGACGGGATGAACGGGATCACGCCCTTGTTGATCATCGCGGCCAGCGTCTTCACCACCAGCGGCCGCACCCCGGAATTGCCCATCGCCAGTTCGTTGGCCCTGGCGAACATCAGCGCCAGGGTCTCGGCGTCCTCCAGCGGTTCGCCCACGCCGCAGGCGTGGCTGCGGATGAGGTTGACCTGCAGGCTTTTGAGGCTCTCGCGCGAAACGCGCTGGCTGGCCAGTTCGCCGAAGCCGGTATTGATGCCGTACATCACCTTATCCTCGGCGAGCAGCGCCTCCAGGCTGGCGCGCCGGCCGGCTATCAGCTTCAGCGCCTTGTCGGTTATCTCCACGCGCCGCTGGCCATAGGCCACCTCGGCGAAATCCACTATATCCGGGGGCGTCCCCAGGGTAAACGGCTTGTTCTTAGCGCTCATGTTGTCCTCCCTCCGCATTTTGCAATAAGGTCCGCTACGGTGACGGCGCCCGCGGACCGGAAGGCGCCTGTAAAATGTTCGAAGATCTTGCGCGTCATCTCCACGTCGGCAAGCGCCCGGTGCCAGCCCTCGCTGGAGAGGTTGAGCTCGGCGGCGATGTTGCCCAGCCGGTTGCTCTGGAATTTCCAGCTCTTCCTGGCTATCACCAGCGTGTCCACCACGTAAAGCTTCGGAAACCGCAGCCCGACGCGGGCGAACTCCTCGCGCAGGAAAGAGACGTCGAACTCCGCGTTATGGGCGACGAGCACGGTGTTCTCCAGCAGCGCCAGCAGCCGCGGCGCCACGCCGCCGAAAGCGGGACTGTCCTTTACCATCGCGTCGGTGATGCCGTGTATTTTAGAGACCTCCGCCGGGATAGGGGTGCCGGGGTTCACCAGCTCGGCCAGCGTGCCCACGCGGTCGGGCCCGCGGAAGCTGACGGCCGCCACCTCGCACACGCGGGCGGCCCTGGGGGACAGGCCGGTGGTCTCCACGTCGACGAACGTGAATACGGCCTCTTCGATCTTGAGTTTCTCTATAGCTGCCAGCATGAAGCCTTTAAAGTTCCCCGGTTACAGGTAGCCGTAATAGACGTACCTGGTACAGACCCCGGTCAGCACCGCCACGAACACGCTTATCCAGACGTTGATGCCGCTGAGGTCCATGATGCGCTTGCGCCTGACGTAAAAAAGCTGCGCTATCCAGGCGGCGGCGAACAGCGTCCACCAGTAGCCGGCGGCGAAGAAGAAAGCCCAGATCACCACGCGTTCGAAGATCAGGAAATACTTCTCGTCGAAAGCCGGAAAGGTCTTGCCGAAGAGGTCCTTCTCCACGAAGTAGATCAGCACGGTGGTGAAGTGGGTGACCAGCACCAGCATGGAGCCGATCGCTGCCCATTTCTCGCCCAGCAGCAGGCCCGGCTCGGGCACGACGATAGGCGAGATCAGGAACAGCACGTAGATGTGCACGATCTGGTCCACCAGGAAACTGACCGTGTTGTCCTTGTACCAGGATTTCATGCTGTAGACGCGCAGTTCGTCCACCGCGTAGTGCACCACGAACATCAGCGCCACCGCTTCCCAGCCGTTCACGGCCAGGCCGCCTACGGTGAACCAGATGTCGCCCAGGTACTGCCAGGTCAGCGCCACCGAGGTGACGAGGTGCGTCAGGCAGTGTATGAGCATACCCCAGGCGCTCTTGCGCTTGAGGCGGTTGACGATGTCGAACTGCAGCGTGAAGTCCGCCAGCAGATGCGCCAGTAGCAGTCGCCAGAAGATTACCATAAGTTCCTTAACCCTTTTCCGTCAGGTTGAAAGACCCGTCCCAGTCTTTCGGCGGCTCCTTGATAAAGAGCTCCGCTTTCTCCACGTAGAACTGCGAGGGTCCGTCGCCGGGCAGGGCCGCCAGCGCGGCCTTGAAGTGCGGCAGGGAGGCGGCGTACGCGCCCTTGTGGAACTGCTCTATGCCGGCTTCGTAATGCCCGAGCATGGCTTTCACTTCGGCCGGGGCCTCGCCCTTGCGGGCGAAAGGCTCGTAGACCTTGGTCGGGATGGCCTTGCCCACCACCCGGATGCTGCCGAGGTAGCGGTAGTCGAAAGCGTCCTTCAGGTCGCCGAACGTGGCCTCGCTGGTCATGATCTTGGAGTGGAAGTACTTGTTGGCTCCCTCCATGCGCGACGCCATGTTAACGGTGTCGCCCATCACGGTGTAGGAGAGGCGGGACCTGGAGCCCATGTTGCCCACTACCATGTGGCCGGAATTCACGCCGACGCGGCACTTGGGCTTGATGGTGAACTGGGTGAGCGACTCGTTGAGGCGCGCCATCTCGTTCTGGCAGTCGATGGCCGCCAGGATGCCGAGCTTGCGGTGGTCGGCCTGGTCCAGCGGGGCGTTCCAGAAGGCCATGATGCAGTCGCCGATATACTTGTCCACGGTGCCGTCGTGCTTGAGGATGACGTTGGTGAACGCGGACAGGTACTCCACCAGCATCGCGGTCAGCTCTTCGGGGGACAGCTTCTCCGACATGGTCGTGAAGCCGGCCAGGTCCAGGAAGAAGGCCGTCATGTCGCGCTTCTCGCCGCCCAGCGACAGCTTGGACGGGTCCTTGGTGATCATTTCTACCACCTTGGGCGACAGGTACTGCCCGAAAGTGTTCTTGATCCACTTTTTCTCGCGGCCCTCGCTAAGGCCTTTATTCACTATCACGTAGATGGCCGGTATGGCGAAAGCCAGCGCGACGGCCAGGAACGGGACGGTGTAAAGGTTGATGAGCAGCACGTAGTCCAGTACCAGCAGCGTGCCCAGGACCCCCGCCGACATGAAGACCATCGTCTTAAGGGAGAACCTGTTGATGTACAGGGCCAGCCAGGGCAGCAGCAGGATCAGGAGCGTGATGTACAGTTCGTTAAATTTCCTCAGGGAATCGCTGAACTTCAGGTTATCCATGCACGTCGCGTGGATCTCCACTCCGGGGAACAGCGTGGAGAACGGTGACGGAAAATGGTCGTAGGTGCCGAGCGCGGTGGAGCCGATGAGCGTCATGCCGCCGTTCAGGGCTTCTTTCTCCTCCTTGGAGAGGTTGCCCTCTATGATGTCGGCTACGGAGATATGCCTGAAAGTGGAATTAACGGTCTCCCCGGAAGGCTTCTTCCAGCCGGGATGAGCCTTCCTGTAACGCGGGTAGCGGTAATTCAGCGTCATCGCCGAATTGCCGTGCTGCATTTCATACTCGATAAGAGGCTTGCCGGTGGCTACGGCGTAGGTAGCCATGCCCAGCGAAGCCACCCGGGCCTCGTCGCACTTGGGACTGCAGCGCAGTTTCCCCATGCCGAGCGTCTTGTACTGCACGACCTTCTCCTCCACGCCGTCCAGGTCCGCGTCCAACCCGGGGTAGAACAGGAAGAAATGCCTGGCATGGCCGTCGCTGTCCAGGCTGATATCGGAGTTAGGATAGGCCATGTAGGCGCTGCGCGCCGCCAGGCCCGGGATCGGTTTCTTTATCTTCAGGCTGTCTTTGTCTATAGCGAAAAGATTGACCACGTTGCCCCACTTGGCCACCGAAGAAATGAACCGGGCGTCGTTGGCAAGGTCGTCCTTGTCCGACTCGAAGAACATGACGTCGATGCCGATCGATTTTACTCCGAGCGCGTTGAGTTTGTCTATCACCTGGCCGTAATATTTGCGCTTAAAGGGAAAGCCGTACCTGCTTACGGTGTACTCGTCTATGGCCGTGATCGTGATCTTCTCGTCCGGCGGTTTATTTATATACTTGCCGAAAAGGAAAGTGTAGTCGCCGTCAGCGGTAAAAGGCACCGACAGGTACATCGGGAAAATGAGGCGGATATCGCTCCACTTATTGTCGAACGACCGGGTCACCTGCACGACCTGGCCGAGGACTATCCAGACCAGGGAAAAGACCACGGCCGCTATATAAAGGGCCTTTCCGCTCTTCTGTTTATCGCTCTTCTGCATATTATTCTCCCCCTGGTGCTATCTTTTTCCGACCGCGGCCGGCATTGTGAAGCGGAATACCGCCCCGTCGCCGGGCGCGGCTTCGGCCCAGATGCGGCCGCCGTGCAGTTCCACTATCTTGCGGGCGATGGCCAGGCCCAGGCCGAAGCCGGACTCGCCCTCCCCCGGCTTCAGCTGCTTGTATCTCTCGAAAATGGTTTCGATCTGGTCGGCGGGGATGCCTGGGCCGGTGTCGCGTACCGAGAAGACGATATCCGGGCCTTCAGTCCTGACGGAGGCGCTGACCTTGCCCCCGGCCGGCGTGAATTTCCAGGCGTTGGAGAGCAGGTTCTCCAGCACGCGGCGCAGCAGCGAGTAGTCCCCGGAGAACTCAGCCTGCCCGGCGCCGGCCGTCTCTACGGAGAGGGTCACGCCCTTCTCCTCGAAAATGGCCCTGAAGTTCTCCGCCGAGGCCGAAAGGAACTCCGCCGCCCCGATCTTTTTGAGGTCCGGCTTCAGCTGGCCGGCCTCCATGCGCGAAATATCCAGGATGTTCTCGAGCAGCCTGAACAGCCGGTCGCTGGAGTCCTTGACGTTGCGCACGTAGCCGGCCTGCTTCGCCCCGGGCTCGAACTCCTTCTCCAGCAGCTTGATATAGCCCTGCATGGTCAGCAGCGGGGCGCGCAGGTCGTGCGCTACGGAGTGGAAAAAATCTTCCTTCATCTTCTGCATCTTGCGCTCCAGGGTGATGTCGCGCAACACGATGAAGATGGCGGGGTTCTGCGTCTTGGCCGACAGGGTCTGCACGCTCATGCGGAAGTAGCGCGCGGCGCCGTCCCGCTCCAGCTCTATCACGCCGCTCTTGGAGCGGGCCTTCTTGTCCACCAGGTCGGACACCTTGCGGCGCAGCCGCTCGTTCTCGCCGGGTACGGCGTCGGGGCCAAGAATCTCGCGGGCCGCGGCGTTGGCGTACAGCAGTTCGCCGCGCATGTCGGCTAGTATGATGGCGTCGTGGATCAGGCTGACCAGCAGTTCCAGCTTCTGCTTCTCCTCGAAGACCTTCTCCACCTGGATGCCGTGGTAGCGGTCGACTTCCTTCATCATGGAATTAAAGGCCTTCAGCAGGGCCCCCAGCTCGGCGAATTCCGTAGCCTCGCTGACGGGGGTCTTGAACTCACCGGCGGACACGCGCTGCGCGCCGTCCATCAGCGCGGCCACGGGCGTGCCCAGCCGGCGGGTGAAGAGCAGCGCCGAAAAATAGAAGACGGTGATCACGGCCAGCAGGAAGAAGGCCATCAGCCAGGAGATACGGTTGATCCCGGCGAAGGCCTCGGCCTTGTTCTCGAGGGCCACCATGAACAGGTCGAAACCGCGCACCGGCGCGGCCGCGCCGATATAGGTCCCCTCGCGCCCGGAGATCTCGAACACCGGCCCGCGTTCGAGTATTTCGCGCACCTCCGCGCCGTTGAACTTCTCGAACGCGCCGGAGAGGGTCAGCGAGTTGCCGGCCGCGTCGGACAGCAGCAGGCCGCCGGTGCGGCCCAGCCGCTGGGTGCGCAGCTTCACGAAAAGGTCCCGCAGGTTGACCGCGGCGAAGGCGTAATACCCGCCGTCGATGGGGTAGACGGCGCGGCAGATGGGCATGTCATAGACCATCTCGAAACCGCCCAGGGCGGGCCGGCCCGAGCGGACGGCCTTCAGGAACTGGGGGTCGCGGGAGAGGTCCACCGCGCCGGCGAAATAGCGCTTAAGCTCGGGCACGCCGCCGCTCAGCGCGCCGCGGCCGTCGGCCCGGGCGAAGGCCAGGAACAGGAACTCGGGGTTCTTCTTGAGCGCCCGCTCCAGGCCGGCCTGGCTGACATAGGAAGCGTCGGTATCCCACATGCGCTCGAAGCGGCGGCTCAGGTCCTGGGCCTCGCGCTCCATCATCAGCGAGCCCATCTGGGCCACGCTGCGCTGCAGTTCGGAAATATCCTGCCTGGCGCGGCTCTGGAAATAGAACAAAAAGCCCACCGCGGGGACCAGGGGGATCATCCCCGCCCCGAACACGATAAGCAGCAGCCTGTTGAGCAGTGTCACTTTTTATTCTGTCGCCGCGACCGCGTCACTTCTTCTTCAGCGCCTCTATCAGCTTGGGCACTATCTCGTGCGCGTCGCCCACTATGCCGTACTTGGCGACGTTGAAGATGGGCGCGTTCGGGTCCTTGTTGACCGCCACGATAACGTCGGAGGCTTTCATGCCCACGATATGCTGCACCGCGCCCGAAATACCGAAAGAAAGGTACAGCTTGGGCGACACTGTGGTGCCGCTCTGGCCCACCTGGTGCGCCTTGTCCTTGAAGCCCAGGTCCACGGCCGCGCGCGACGCGCCGACCACGCCGCCGAGCAGCTTGGACAGTTCCTCGAGCTGTTTGAACTTCTCCCTGGTCTTCATGCCGCGGCCGCCCGAGACGATCACGCCGGCGGTCTCTATCTTCACGCCGGCGGCGTCGTGCGCGATCTTGCGTTCGAGCACCTTCACGCGGCGCAGGCTCTTATCCAACTTGGCGCTCTCGCGCACCACCAAGGCGGTACGGCCCACCACGGGCTCGTTCATCTTCATCACGTTGGGGCGCACGGTGGCCATCTGCGGCCGGGAATTGGGGGCCAGGATGTCGGCCATGATGTTGCCGCCGAAGGCCGGCCGGCTCTGCAGCAGCAGGCCATCCTTGACGGCCAGGGCCGTGCAGTCGGCGGTGAGGCCCACGTAGAGCGTGGAAGACACACGCGGGGCCAGGTCGCGGCCCTGGATGGTGGCGCCGTAGAGCATGGAGGAAGGCTTGTGGCGGTTCACCAGGCCCACGATGACGGTGGAGAAGACGTCGGTGTTGTATTCGAACAGCTCGTCATGCTCCACCAGGTACACCTTGTCGGCGCCGTAGGCGCCCAGGTCCTTGGCGTAGTTGTGGTCCTTGTCGGTCAGCAGCACCGCGCAGACCTCTTCCTTTAGCTCGTCGGCCAGCTTGCGGGCCGCGCCGAGCAGCTCGAACGTCACGGGCTTGATCTTTTTAGGGTGCGTCTTGGCGGCCTGATGGCCAGAGGCCGTTGATGCGGCACCTGCGCAGGCATTGTCGCCGGTCTCGGTCAGTTCCACGTACACCCACACGCCCTTAAAGCCGGAGAAATCCCTGGCCGAGGCCTCCTCGCGGGTGATCGTGATGGCCTGCACGGGGCAGACCTGCACGCAGGCGCCGCATAGCGTGCAGGCCTCGTTCATCGTCGCCTTCTTGTCCACCATGCTGATCGCCGCAAAAGGGCAGACCGGCACGCACTTGGTACAGCCTATGCATTTATTGGAAACTTCTATCATCGTATCTCCTGTAATTTAAAGCTGGGTCACTCTAAGAAATGCTCGTTGCGCATGATCTCCAGGATCTTCTCCGCGCCTTCCTGGCCGGAGCCGGAGAACATGGCCGCCTTCTCCCTCTGCGGGGGCGGGTAGATCTTGCTGACCTGGGTGGGCGAGCCCTTGAGGCCCAGGTAATGCGCCTCGGCGCCTACTTCGGCCGCGCTCCAGACGTGGAACGGCTTCTTCAGCGAGCCGCTGACCGCCAGGAACGACGGGTAGCGCGGCGTGTAATCCTTAGTCATGATCATCGTCAGCAGTACGGGCGGGCGGGCTTCCAGCACCTCGTAGCCGCCGTCTATCTGCTTGCGCGCTATGACGCGGCGGCCGTCCACCTCGACGTGTTCACAGAAGGTGATCTGCGGGATACCCAGCTGCTGGGCCACGCCGGGGCCGGTTTGAGCGGTGTCGCCGTCTATGGCCTGCATGCCGGCCAGTATCAGGTCCACCTTGCCTATCTTCTTTATCGCCTTGGCCAGCGCGTAGGCGGTGGACCAGGTGTCGGACCCGGCGAAGGCCATGTCGGAGAGCAGGATGCCCTCGTCGGCGCCCAGCGCCAGGCCCATCTGCACCACGCTCTTGGCCTGGGGCGGGCCCATGGAGACCAGGGTCACCTTGAAATCGTGCTTGGCCTTGAGTTCCAGCGCCGCCTGCAGGGCGAAGTGGTCGTAGGGGTTTATGATGCTCGGCACGCCGGCGCGGATCAGGTGGCCGGTCTCCGGGTTTATCTTTACTTCGGTGGAATCGGGAACTTGTTTGACGAGTACGACTATGTTCATTGTTTCTCCTTCAAAAACTATTTCGCCTTGAAAGTCTGCTTCAGCTTGGCGGCCACGAGGTCCATGTCGGCGACCAGGCCTTTCTGCTCGGCCTGCACCGCCTCTATGTTGACCGCGTCGGCGAGGCTGCCGGCCTGCTCGGCGGCGCCCAGCACCAGCGCCAGGCCTTCCAGCGCGGTGTTGAGGGCGGCTTCGCGGGCGAAGACGCGGGCCATAGCCTGCCAGCCTTCCCGGTCGAAGCGCACCGTCTCGCTGTACTTCTTGGCGGCGGCGGCCTCGGAGAAAATGGCGGCGGTTTCGGCGGCGCAGATGAGTTTGCCCAGCTTGAAAGTAACGTGCTGGTGGCGGGTGAGCTTCTGCACGCGGCACTCTTCCAGCACCGCGGCGAGCGCGCGCAGGCCCAGGGCGGCGGCGTGGGCGCCGGCCCGGGGCTCCTCGGCGTGCACCCGGTCCAGCCTGTCGGCCATGTCCAGGTAGTACCGGCCGCGGGACTTCAGATGCTCCTGCCAGCGGCCGCGGTAGATGGTCATCTCCAGCACTTCGCTGGTGCCCTCGTAGATGCAGCAGATCTTGATATCGCGCTTGATCTTCTCCACCGGGAAGTCCTTGGTGTAGCCGTAGCCGCCCAGCGCCTGGATGGCGTCGTCGGCGGCCTTGTTGCCCCACTCGGAAGCGCCGTACTTGGCGATGGCGCCCTCGGTCTGCAGGCCGTGCTCGCCGGAGTCCAGGCGCTGCGAGGTGTATTCGATGTAGGCGCGCGCGCCTTCCATACGCACGTAGTTGGGCACGATCAGTTTATGCGTGTAGCCCTGCTTCTCGGACAGCGGCCCGCCGCCCTGGATGCGCTGCTGGCTGTAGCGGATGGCCTGTTCCAGGGCCTCTTCGCCGGCGCCGAGGCCGAAGGCGGCCACCATCACGCGGGTATAGCCGAACACGGCCTGGGCCTGCAGCAGGCCCTTGCCCTCTTCCATGCCGATCAGGTTCTCGGCGGGCACATAAACGTTGTCGAGCGACAGGCCGGCGGTGTTGGAGAGGCGGATGCCGTGCTTGTCCTCGTGCTTGTTGGGGCTGAAGCCCTCCATGTTGCGCTCGACCAGGAACCAGCAGGGGCCGCCGGGGGCCAGGGCGAGTATGGTGTAGAGGTCGGCCACGCCGCCGTTGGAGATCCACTGCTTGTTGCCGGTGAGGCGGTAGCCGGCGATCTTGCCGTTCTTGACCACGTGCTCGGCGCGGGTGCGCAGGTTCACCAGGTCGCTGCCGGCGTCGGCCTCGGTGGCGCCGTAGGCCACCAGCAGGTTCTCGCCGGCGATGCGCTTGAGCCACTTCTCTTTCTGTTCCGCGGTGCCGCCCACGTTGAGCGGGTCGGTGCCGAGGAAGGTGGCGAACACGCCGGTGGCGATGCCGAGGTCTATGCGGGCCAGCTGCTCGCAGACGCGGTAGATGTCGAACGTGCCGCCCGAAACGCCGCCGTACTCGACCGGCACCATCAGCAGGTGCAGGCCCAGCACGTCGTGCTGGTACATCTCCTTGAGTATTTCCGCGGGGAATTCGTTCTTCTCGTCGAGTTCGCGGATCAGGTCGTAGGGGATGCGCCGCTTGGCGTACTCCTTGAGACTGTCCAGCATCAGGTTGCGTGAGATCGAGTCCATGCTTGCCATTCAATGCTCCTTGGTGATTAAAAACTCAGGCCTTCGCCGTGCCGCAGACGGCCAGGTAGCCCTTAGCTTCGGCGGTTATCTTCTCCGCGAAAGCCTTGTCTTCGAGGCCCTCGGCGTTGATAAAGACGTTCTCGGCGGCGCAGCGGATGGCGGCCTCGAGCAGGTAGCGGGCGCTGCGGTAGTCGCTGCGCACGTGGGCGGCGACGCAGTCCTGGCAGACCAGCAGGCCGGCCAGGGCCTCGGAAGACAGGCGGGCGGTCTTGAGCGGCACCTCTGCGGCATACTTCAGGGCCGCCTGCATCTTCGCCTTGCGCTCGGGGTTATCCTTGGGCAGTTTCATGGCCTCCATGAAGACGTCGAAGGAGGCGGAATCCTCGCTGACGCAGGTCTGCAGCGCGGCCTTATGGCCGCCCAGGCGCTCGTAGAGCTCGAGCAGCGCCGGCCGCTTGGCCTCTTCCAGCTTCTTGCCGCGCAGGGTGATGCCGAGGGCCATCTGGCCCAGCGCGCAGCCCGCCGCGCCGCTCACGCCGCCGGCCGAACCGCCGCCGGGGGTGGGGTCGGTGCTGGCCAGCGCGTCCACGAAGAGGTTGGCGCCCGCCTGCCAGGAGGAGAGGAGCTTCAGCAGCTTGGTCTCGAGCACCTGCTCGGCCTTGTTGAAGCCCTGCACCTGCAGGTTCTCCACGGCGTAGTCGGTCAGGGCCTCCTGCGTGGTCAGGCCTATGAGCTCGGTGCCGCTGACGGTGATGCCCTTGGGCCCGAGGTCCTTCTGCATCTCGTCCATCACGCGCTTGATGGAGGTGGTCTTGTAATCGGTGAGCACCGTGGACATCTGCACCTGGCCCTTGCTCTCCAGGAAGATCTCCTTGGCGCGCAGGGCCGGCAGGCCGCCGCCGGAAGTGCGGATCTTCTTGGCCAGGCCCTTGGCGAACTCCATGTCGGTGGTGTTCAGGTTGACGTTGAAATTGACGATCTGGTTGCGGGCGCCCACGGCCATGGCGCCGGCGGTGGGGTGGATGTGGTTGGGCCCGAAGTCCGGCACGCGCTCGGGGTCATTGCCTATCACTTCTTTCAGGCCCTCGAACTGGCCCTTGCGCACCTTGGCCAGGTCCTTGCGGTGCTCGAACTTGGCGGCGCGGTCGTAGAGGTAGACCGGGATGTTCAATTCGCGGCCGATGCGCTCGCCCGCCTTCTCGGCCAGCGCTATGCAGTCCTCTATGGTGGAATCCATGATCGGGATGAACGGGGCCACGTCGGTGGCGCCCATGCGGGGGTGCTCGCCCTTGTGGTGGTTGAGGTCTATGAGCTGGGCGGCTTTCTTGGTGACCGCGAACATGGCGTCGGCGGCGGTCTCCACGGGGGCCATGAAGGTGAGCACGGTGCGGTTGTGGTCGGCGTCTTTCTCCACGTCGAGAACGAGCACGCCGGGCACGGCCCTGGCGGCGTCCACTATCGCGTTGATCTTGGTGAGGTCGCGGCCTTCGCTGAAATTAGGAACGCATTCCACGAATTTACCCATAAATCCTCCGTAAAAGTCGCAATGGCGGATACCCGCCTTATAATATATATATCATACAAATTATGCCGGACGGCTGAAAAGGCCGGAAAAAGCGATAACCCCCTTTTGGGGGGTTATCGCTCTCCCTTGTGTCGGGGAGTTCACAGGTGGAGGCCGCTAGGCGGCGTCCACGTATATTATAGCAGATAGTCTTGACTTGTCAAGGGGCAGGCAGGGGCGTCTTTTTATCCCGCCAGACCCCGTACTGCAGCGTGAAGGTAAAATTCACGCTGTCCGCCGAGCCCAGGTCCAGGCTGGCGCCGTTCATATTGAAGATCTTATGCCAGCGCAGGTCCAGACCGCCCGTGGTGCCGAACAGGAAGGGAAAGCCCATCCCCCCGCCGAAATTAACGCCGCCGCTGGAACCGGAATCCGAGGCGTAACGCACTCCGCCCGACGTGTAGGAGGGGCTGTTCCACTGGTAGACGCCGGCCCCGAGCACGCCGTAAAAGACCTTGTTCCCCTCCGGGTAGGAGGCCCGCACGAAGGGCGTGAGCGAAAATATTTTCAGGGAGAGGCCCTCGGAGGAATTGCTGGCGTAGCCGCCGGCGTAAGCGGCCTCGGCCCCGTAACTGAGGAACTCGTCCACGCGCCTCGCCGCCGAAACCGTGAAAGTCCTGGATGTTTTGAAGCCCCCGTCCCCGTCGCCCCAGTGCCCGCCCACGGGCCGGCTCCAGCCCGTGCCGGCCGACAGGTAGCCGGCCAGGTAGCGGGTCGGCTCGGGCAGGTCGCCCAGGTCCGGCAGGTCGGGCAGCACCTGCGCGCGCGCGGGCGCGGCCAGGCAGGCCAGCAGCAGCGCTCCGGCGGCCAGCCGCATCAGCGGGGTTCCACGCCGATGCCGGCGCGCACGCGGTCCAGGGAGTAAACCCCGTCGCGGGAAAGGAAAGAGGGCGCGCGCAGGCCGCTGCCCTTGATGAAGAACGGGGTGTCGAGGTCTATGAAATCGAAACCGCCCAGGCCGGCGGCGAACTGGGCCGCGGCGCAGGAAGCCAACTCGCTCTCCACCATCTCGCCCATCATCAGTTTTATGCCTTTGGCGCGGGCCAGGGCCCACACCTCGCGGGCGCGCAGGAAGCCGAGTTTGGTGAGCTTGATATTTACGGCCGTGACCGCGTTGCGGCGGATCAGTTCGAACACGTCGTCGAGGGAATAGGCGGACTCGTCGGCGCAGACCGGCATCGGCAGCCGCCGGGACAGGTAGGCCAGGCCGTCGAAGTCGTCCTTTTTCACCGGCTGCTCCACCACTTCGGGCGTGATGCCCCGCCGCATCAGTTCCTTTACGAATTTCTCGGCCTCTTTGGCGGAGTAGGCGCAATTGGCGTCCAGGTAGACGGCGCAGCCGGGCGCGGCCCGCCTCACGGCCTCCAGCCGCCGGTAGTCCTCGTCCATGTCCACGCCGGTCTTGATCTTGAAGATGCGGAAACCGCGGGCCCGCATTTTTTCAGTGAATTCGTACGCGGTATCAGCCCCGCCTATCACCACTGTCACGTCGGTCTTTACCGCGGGCGTCCGCCCGCCGAAGAATTTCCACAGGGAGACGCCCTGCAGGCGGGTGGCCAGGTCCAGCACGGCCATCTCGGCGGCGGCCAGCGCGGCCCGGTTGCCCTCCAGCAGGCGCTCCAGGCGGCACAGGGCGCCCAGGTAATCGGAGACGTCCAGGCCCGTCAGCAGTTCCCCCGCTTTCTCCAGGCTGCGCATGGTCTTTTCCCGGGTCTCGCCGGTAATATGGGTGGCGATGGCGGCCTCGCCGTAGCCTTTTACGCCGCCGGCGGACTCCAGCGTGAAGAGGGCGTTGGTCATGCTCTTGTGGCTGCCGCTGGCGATGGTGAACGGCGTGAACAGCTCCGCGTCCAGCTTCCTGACCGAATATTTTTTTATCAGCGAGTCTTTCATGTTTTCTCCCCGGTGGTGAGTTCCCTGCCCAGCAGCATCAGCACGACGACAATCAAAAAGATCAGCACGCTCTGCGCCAGCAGCAGCCAGGTGCCCGCCGTAGAGGCGGTATGCCGTATCGTCCAGGCCCCCAGGCCCAGGCAGATATTGAGCAGCACGATGAACCCGACGGTCTGCGGCACGCTCAGCCCCAGCTTCATCAGCCGGTGGTGGAAATGGTCCTTGCCCGCGTACTCCAGCCACTCGCGCACGTTGGTCACGCTGCCGTTGCGGACGCGCGACACAGTGGTGTAGATGATGTCGAAGATCGGTATGCCCAGCACGAGCAGCGGCGTCGAGAAGGCCACGGCGGGATTGTCGGTGGCCCAGCTGCCGTACAAGGCCAGGCAGCCCAGGATGAAGCCGATGAACGTGGAACCGGAATCCCCGAGAAAGACGCGAGCTGGCCGCCAGTTCATGCGCAGGAAGCCGGCGCAGGCCCCGGCCAGCGCGGCCGAGACGAAGGCCAGCGGGTACTGGCTGGAGTTCCACCCGATACCCAGAAAGAGCAGCGCGCAGACGGCGCCCATGGCGGAGGCGAGGCCGTCTATGCCGTCCATGAAATTAAAGGCGTTGACGATGCCCACCAGCCAGACCACGGAGAGCGCGGCGGAAAGGATCTGCCCCAGCGGCAGTTTAAGGGTGAAGCTGAGGTGCAGGCCGAAGAAGGTCACCGTCAGGGCGGCCACCGTCTGCCAGAACAGGCGGGTGCGGGCGGACAGCCCCTTCCAGTCGTCTAAAAAGCCCAGGACGAAGATGATGGTGCCGCCTATCATTATCCCGTAGACCTCGCGGGAGAACTGCTGATTGCGCAGCAGCGCGGCCATGAAGGCCAGGTACACCGCCAGGCCGCCGATGCGGGGCACCGGCTCGGTGTGCACCTTGCGCTCGGAAGGATAATCTATGGCGCCTATGCGCGAGGCCAGCCAGGCGCTGGCCGGGGCCAGCAGGAAGACGGCCGACATGGCGATCAGGAACAGGTAGGACCAGCGCAGCCCCTCGGTCCAGGTCCACGCCGAGAAGCCGCCGGGCGGCAGCAGCGCCAGCAGCGCCACCAGCACGGCGAAAGAGAAGAAGCCGCCCTGACGCTTTATCGTCACGAGGGCAGCTCCTTTTGCGCCATAGCCGTAGGTCTCATTTGCGGCCGATGAGGTAATCCAGCAGCAGGCGCCGCGGGATGAAGCCTTCGGCGTATTTCACCCGGTCCTGGTAGCCGCGGAACATGGCCGCGGCCTTGGCGCTCTCCACGATGGAGAGGTTCTTAACCCTGGTCCTGAAAACCTGCGAGCGGTGGCACTTGAGCAACGCCACCTTGCGGCTGATCACCGAGCCGATGTCCACGAAGACGCCGGGATTGAAATCCATGGTGGTGGGCACCTCGTAGAAAACGAGGTTCTTGACGTAGCGGGCGGCGGTCTCCACCGCCTGCGAGACGCTGCGGTGGTCCTGGTGCGTGTCCGACCCGTAATTCACGAAAACGATATCCGGCTGCACCGCCTCGATGGTCTGCTCGGCCGCGCGGATCAGCTCCCGCGTCACCGTCACGCCGGTGTCTTCGAAGCCGCCCCAGTAAAGTTTGGCCTTCAGCATGGCGGCCGACCGCTCCTGCTCGGCCAGCCGCACGCGGGGGTCCCCGCCCACGGAGCCCTTGGTCATCACGAGCAGGCTGATCTTGTGGCCCTCGGCGGCCATTTTCAGAAATGCGCCGCCGCAGCCGAATTCCAGGTCGTCGGGGTGCGGTCCTATGCCCAGTATTTTCATATTTGCGCGGCTAGCGGCCGCTCTCCGCGCCCTCGGCCACCAGTTCGGCGGTGATGCGCCGCGCGCCGGAGGAGTAGGCGGCCAGCAGGCTCATGTTGGCGATATTATTGATCCAGCGCGGTATGCCGCCAGAGCGCTCGTAGAGCAGTTCCAGCGCTTTCTCTTCGAAGATGTTCTCGGTCAGGCCGGCCACTTCCAGGCGGTGTTGGACGTAGTTGCGCGTCTCCTCGAAATCCAGCGGTTTGAGGTGGTAGCTCAGCGTGATACGCTGGCTGAACTGTTTGTTGGAATCCAGCTTTTCCCTGAGCTCGGGCTGGCCGCTGAGCAGCAGCGTCAGCAGGAAGCGCGTCTCGGTCTGAAAATTGAGCAGCAGGCGCAGCTCCTCGAAGACGCTCTCGTCGTTGATCAGCTGGGCCTCGTCGATGGCGATGACCACGTGCTTGCCGTCCTGCATGGTGTCGCGCAGGAAGCGCTCGATACCCATCAGCACGTCTTCCTTGGCCTTGGGCACGTTGTAGCCTGTGAAGTTATGGAGGATGATCTTGAGCAGGCCGAGGTCGTCCAGGCGCGGGTTCTGCACCGAAGAGAACACGTAGCCCTTCTTCTTGAACTCCCGCTCCAGGGCCTTGAGGATGAGCGTCTTGCCGGTGCCGTAGGCGCCGGTGATGACGCCGCAGGCCTTGCGCTCCTCCACCACGTACGAGAGCCTGGAGAACGCCTCTTCGTGCGCCTCCGATTCGAAGAAGAATTCGGTGTCGGGGGTGTTCTCGAAAGGCAGTTTTTTCAGATTCCAGTGCTTCTGGTACATGGGGATATTTAATTATATATAGCGGGGGAAAGCAAGAAAGCCGGGGCGGCCGGCCGGGCGGGGGTATAAAAGAAAAAGGCCGCGCTGCCGCGGCCCGCCTGCCCGTTCCCTCCGCCCTCTACTCCTGCTTTGTCCAGACCGCGTAGCCGGCGCCTTCGGCGGCCTTGTTCCAGCCGGCCCCGGGGCTCCACGGGTTGTCGCCGAGCTTGACCGCCAGCGTCCCATCGATATAGGCGGCGTACAGCCCGCGCTCGGCCCGCACTATGTTCACGGAGCTGGAGGCCGTCACGCCCGCGGCGGCGCGGATCTTTATCAGCCCGGTGAGCTGCGGCTTAAGGCCCCAGTCGAAGAAATGCGGCCAGTAGACGCAGGGAATGCCTGGATGGGTGAGGATATAGGCGTAGCCGGCCAGCACTTTATCGGAAGGGAAGGGCCAGCCCCGCTCCTGCACTTTGCCGTCGGGGCTGGGGCCGGTGTCGTGGTTGTCGATGAAGGTGACGGCGTTGGCGGGCCACCAGCCCAGCAGGCCGGCGGGCCGGCCGGCGGAGTCGGCCAGGCGCCAGTACTCCCCGGAAAGGATGGCCTGCTGCAGCAGGCCCTTGGTGGTGAAATCGAAGACCTTGATCTCGCCGTTGACGGCGTCCATCCAGTCGCAGGAGGCCTGGCGGTGCGCGTCGGGGCGGGCCGGGTCGAAGTCGTCCCAGATCTCGGCCACCGAGAAGGCGGCGCCGCTGGCCCGGTTATAGGCCAGCATGTAGGCCGGCTTGAAGCCGCGGGCGTAATCGTAGCGCCAGCCGTCGAAGCCGGGGTTGTCGCGCAGGGAATTCAGCCACCTGGTCACCGACTCCCGCACGTAAGGCTTGGTATGGTCTATGTCTCGGGCCGCGTGAAAGCCCTTGCCGGTGTCCCGGGCGCCCTGGCCCTTGCCCCATTCGTCGTCGGAACAGACCGAGTCGGGCCCCCAGGCCGGGGCCGCGAAATCCGCCCAATCCTCCACGCCCACGCGGTGGTTGACCACGATATCGGCTATCACGCGGATGCCGGCGCCGTGCAGCGCCTTAACGGCGGCGCTGAGCTGCGCCTCGGTGCCGTAGGCCGAGTCCAGCACTTCCAGCCGCCTGGGCATGTAGCCCTCCGGGGCCAGCGAATCGGAAGGAGGCGGCAGCCATACCAGGTCTATGCCCGCGGCGGATAGTTCGCCGGCGCGGTATTTAATTTCCCCCCACCAGGGGGATTTTTTCCAGGAGGTCCAGTGGAACCCCTGCATCATGACGGTAGCGTCGCCGGCGGGGGCGGCAAAAAGGAGCCCCTCCGGCCGCGAGGGCAGGACGGACAAAAAGATTACGGCCGCGAAGGCTATCTTTCGCACACTTATTTTTTAGCAGATTAATAGGCCCTGTCAAGGGCCCAACGGGAAGGCGCGGCCCGGCCTAGGCGAGCTTCTTGCGCAGGAATTCGGCCCGGAATGCGTCGCGCTCCGCCGGCGACAGTTCGCGGCCCGCGGCGGCCTGTATGTGGGCGGGTTGCATCAGCAGCGTGACCTGGTTGAACGTGCTGAAATCGTGGCCCATGTTCCAGCCCATGGCGGCCCCCATGCGCACCAGCGAGACGTTCTGCATGAACTCTTCGTAGGACAGGGTGCGGGCGTGCTTGAGCAGGCCGAGCGCGCGGTACACCGCGTCCTCGGTGCGCAGCTTCAGCGGGCCCTTGAGCAGCGTCTCGCGGGCGGCTATCTCCTGGCGGATGAGGTTGCGGATCACGCGGTCAATGTTCTGGCAGAATTCCTCTTCGGTACGGCCCAGGCAGGTAGCGTTGGAGATCTGGTAGAAGTCGCCCAGCACCATGGTGCCCTCGCCGTAGATGCCGCGCGCCGTGACGCCCAGGTGCGAGAGGCTCTCGAGCACCTGCGGCATCTGCCCCAGGCGCGAGAGCGCGGGCAGGTGGGCCAGGCAGGAAACGCGCATGCCGGTGCCGGTATTGGTAGGGCAGGCGGTCAAAAAGCCGAAGCGAGGCCCGTAGGCGAAAGGCAGGGCCCGGCCGAGCGTCTCGTCGAGCTTCAATGCCGCCTTGAAGGCCCCCTCGATGGCGAAACCGGAGTGCAGGCACTGCAGGCGCAGGTGGTCCTCTTCGTTGACCATCACGGAGAGGTCTTCGTCGTTGGAGACCGCGGCGCCGGCGGGCAGCACGGTGGCGGCCAGGGCGTGCGAGACGTGGTGGCGCTCCACCAGGAAGCGCTTGTCCAGGGGCCCCAGGGCCTCCAGTTTTAAAAAATGCCCGCGGGCGAAAAGACCGCTGTCGCGCGAGGCGGTCATGGCCTGGCGGCGGATCTCGGCGAGCTGGCGCGGCTCGGCGCGGTTGGGGAAAGGGAAACCTACCAGGTTGCGCGCGAAGCGCACGCGCGTGGAGAAGATCATGTCCGGCCAGGCGCCGCGGGCGTTGGCCCAGGTGACGTAGGGCCGGAAGGATTTTATCATCTCAGCCATGCCGCCCCTCCAGCCGCTTTAGCTCGTCGCGCAGGCGGGCGGCGCCCTCGAAATCCTCTCGGGCCACAGCGTCCTTGAGTTCGGCGCGCAGCTCCGCCAGGCGGCGGGCGGTTTCCGCTTTGGAAAGTTTCAGCTCGGGGGCGTCGGCGTAGGCGCGGCCGGTATGCAGGGCCGAGCCATGGATGCGGGCCATCAGCTCGGTCAGCTGCGGCTCGAAACTCTCGTAACAGCCGGGGCAGCCCAGCCGGCCCGACTCCTTGAACTCGGAATACTTCAGGCCGCAGGCGCCGCAGCGCAGGGTCTTGCGCTCGGGCGGCAGGAAATCCTTGAAGTAGCCGCTCATGTTCCCGACGATATCGGAGATGTTGAACGCGCCCGATTCCAGACCGAAGCTCATGCCTTTCTTGGCGGCGCAGGCCGGACACAGGTGCAGCTCCTTGACCTTGTTGTTGACGGCCAGCTTCAGGAAGACGGCGGCGTTCTGCTTGCGGCATTCCTCACACAGCATTCAGCTTCCCCCCCTGCATGTGCAGCACCCGGTCGGCGCGGCGGGCGGCTTCCTCGTTGTGCGTGACCATCAGCACGGCCGTGCCCAGGCCGGCGGCGCGCCGCAGATCGTCCAGGATCACGCCGGAATTGTGGCGGTCCAGGTTGCCGGTGGGCTCGTCGGCGATGAGCAGGGCGGGCGCGTTGCACAGCGCGCGCAGCATGGCGGAGCGCTGCTTCTCGCCGCCGGAGATCTCCATCGGGAACTTGTGCGCTATCTCTTCCAGGCCGAAGCGCGACAGCAGTTCCATACCCTTGCCCGGGCCATCCTCTCCCAGCACGCGGGCCGGCATCTCTATGTTCTCCAGCACGGTAAATTCGGGCAGCAGCGAGTCGAACTGGAAGACGAAGCCGATATTACGCAGGCGGAGCACCGCCTTCTGCGCCTCGTCGAGGTCTTCGAGCTTGCGGCCGAACAGCCGCACTTCACCGCTGTAGACGTCGTCGAGCAGGCCCACGATGTTGAGAAAGGTGGACTTGCCGGAGCCGGACGGGCCGACGATGGAAACGAACTCGCCCTTGCTGATATGGAAATCCAGTTCCTCGAGCACCAGGATCTGCTCGTGCCCGGAGGTGTAAGCCTTGGTCAGCGCCTTGATCTCCACGACCTTATCCATAGCGTATCGCGTCCACGGGGCTAACCCGGGAGGCCCTCAGGGCGGGGTAGACGGCGCTCAGCATGCACAAGAGGTAGCTGACGGCGGCGGTGGCCAGTATGTTGGAGAGCTTGAGGTCCACGGGCACCTTGGTGATGTAGTAGATATCCGAAGGCAGTTCCAACACCGGGTAGACGGCGAGGAAGACGGAGATGCCCACGCCCAGCAGCACGCCGATGCTGATGCCGGTCAGGGCTATCAGGTTGCCCTCCCAGAAGAAGACGCGGCGGATGAAGGCGGGCCCGGCCCCCATGGCCCGCAGGATGCCGATGTCGCGCAGTTTCTCGACGCTCATCATGAGCAGGTTGGAGGCGATGTTGAACGTGGCCACGAGGATGATCAGGGCCAGCACGAGGGACATCACGAACTTCTCCAGCTTCAGGGCGGCGAAAAGGGTCTGGTTCATGTCGGCGTAGGTCTTGATGTTGAAAGCGAACCCCAGCGTCTTGCGCAGGCCGGCGGCCGCCGCGGGGGCGTCGTCGATGTCCTTCAGGCGCACGCCCACTCCGTTGGCCCCGCCGGGGAAACCGAAAAAGCTGCCGGCCGCGTTGCGCGAGCAATAGGCCATGGTATTGTCGAATTCGAAATAGCCGGTGCGCACCAGGCCCGCGACGCGGAATTTCTTCATCTTGGGCAGCAGGCCGGCGCCGGCGGTGGCGGCGCCCTGCGGGGAAACCAGCACTATCTCGTCGCCGGGCCAGGCGCCCAGGCTCTTGGCCAGCTCCTCGCCCAACACCAGGGCCGGCGGGGCGCCGGGGACGGGGTTGGCCAGTTCGTCCCAGGAGCCGCGCACGAGCGACTTGCCGAGGTTGTTCACTCCGGCCTCGGCGGCCGGCTCGAAGCCTTTTACCACGGCCCCTACCGAGCGGCCGTCGAAGGTGAGGATGCCCTGGCCGAGCACGAAGGGCGACTCGGCGGCCAGGCGGCCGTCGCGTTCCAGCACGGCGCGCACGGTCTCCAGGTCGCGGGGCTGCATGCGGCCGTAGATGGTGATATGCGCCTGCGCGTCTATGATCTTGCCCTTGATGTCGGTCTGGAAGCCGTCCATGATGGCCAGCGTCACTATGAGCGCGGCCACGCCCAGCGCCACGCCCGCCACGCCGATGAACGTGGTGATCATCGCGAAGAGGCCCTTCCTCTTGGCAAGCAGATACCGTCGAGCTATAAAGAATTCGGTAGACATTGGGTTTATTCGCTGCGCAGGGTGCCGCCGTGGCAGGGTTAGCAAAACCTTCATGAGGGCGAGGCTTGCGCAGCGCCGAGCCCGATTGATGAGCGAGGCCACGGTGTGGCCGAGCGCGTTTTGCGTTCCTGCCTCGGCGGCGCCCCCGGCTTAGCCCCACGCTAAGCCGGCATAGGCCGGGCCTTTAACCGTTGGCCTGGTCGGGGCGGAGCAGCGGGAACAGCACCACTTCGCGGATGGACGGCTTGCCGGTCAGCAGCATGGTGACGCGGTCTATGCCTATGCCTATGCCGCCCATCGGCGGCATGCCGTACTCCATCGCCACGATGAAATCCTTGTCGAGGATGTCGGCCTCGCCGTTGTTCTCCTCCTGCTGCTGGCGGAGCTGCTCCACCAGGCGGCTCTTCTGGTCCTCGGGGTCGTTGAGCTCGGTGTAGGCGTTGGCTATCTCCTCGGTGCCCGCGAAGAACTCGAAGCGCTCCACCAGGCACTCGTCGCCGGGCTTGCACTTGGCCAGCGGCGTGATGGCCGTCGGATGGTCGAACACGAAAGTCGGCTGCTGCAGGTCGGCCAGGATCTTCTCGTCCATGATGCGGTCGAAGATCTTGGCGGAGGTGGTGTCGGGGCCGCACTCGATGTGCAGCTTCTTGGCCAGCGCCACCAGGTTCGGGCGGTTGAAGCGCTTGCCGTCGAGGATATTGTGGATGTCCTCGCCGGTCTTGGCCTGCCACTCCTCGGGCAGGCTCAGGCGCCTGAACGGGGGTTTGAGGTTGATCACGGTGCCGTTATAGTCCACGGTCTCGGAGCCGATGATCTGGATGAAGCGCTCGAAGAGCTTCTCCACCAGCTCGGCCATGCCGTGGTAGTCGGAGTAGGCCTTGTAGGCCTCCACCATGGTGAACTCGGGGTTGTGGCGGGTGTCCACGCCCTCGTTGCGGAACACGCGGCCTATCTCGTAGGCGCCCTGGAAACCGCCGATCAGCAGCTTCTTGAGCGGCAGCTCGAGGGCGATGCGCATGTACAGCTCGTTCTTGTAGGCGTTGTGAAAAGTGATGAACGGGCGGGCGGAGGCGCCGCCGGCCTGCGAGCAGAGCACCGGGGTTTCCACCTCCAGCATGCCTTCGCCGTTGAGCACCTCGCGCAGCGCGGCCACGATCTGCGAGCGCTTCACGAAAAGACCGCGCACTTCGTCGTTGGTGAGCAGGTCCAGGTAGCGGTCGCGGTAGCGGGTTTCGGAATCGGTCAGGCCGTGGAACTTCTCGGGCAGCGGGCGCACGCTCTTGGAGAGCACGGTCAGCTTCGTGGCGTCCACGGTCAGCTCGCCGGTCTTGGTCAGGAACAGTTTCCCTTCCACGCCGAGGAAGTCGCCCACGTGCATCTGCTTCTTGAAGATCTCGTAGGACTCCTCGCCCACCGAGTCGCGCTTGACGTAGATCTGCAGCCGGCCGGTGCCGTCCTTGAGGTGCGCGAAGGTGGCCTTGCCCATCACGCGCATCAGCATCATGCGGCCGGCGATGGTCACCTGCGCCTCGGGCTGCAGGGCGGCGGCCGCGGCGATGGTGTGGCTGGGCTTGAAGCGGTGCGGGAACGGGTCTATGCCCTTCTCGCGGATGGCCTTGATCTTGGCGTAGTTGTTGGCGACTATTTCGTTGATGCCTGAATTAGGGGTAGGGATTTCGTTCATTTTTTTGAGGCTATCGCGTCCTTTACTATTTTCACGAGGTTCTTGGGCTCGAAGGGTTTCTCGACGAAGGCGAAGATGTTGGAGGACAGCTCGAAGAGGTCCTTCATCTGGCCCTTGGCGGTCAGGATGATGATCGGGATGGTGTTGAGGTCGTCTATCTCCTGCAGCTTGGACTGCAGCGTGTAGCCGTCCATCTCTGGCATCATGATGTCCAGGATCATCGCGTCGGGCAGCACACGGCCCGGGTCCTTGGAGGTGAGCTTGTTGTAGGCCTCGAGGCCGTTGTAAGCCTCCAGCACCTCCAGTTTCTCGCGCTCCAGGAGCACCTTTATCAGGTACACCACGTCTTTTTCGTCGTCCACGACCATCACTTTGGACATAAGTCTCCCGTCGCCACGGCCCCGGGGGCCGTCTCCGGCTTTATTAAAGATATTGTATTTTACAAGAAAGGAAGCCGGCAAAACAAGAGAGGAACCGCCTTCCTTCCAGCGCCGGCCCCAAATATGTAGAATAATCCTGTTTATTAGCGCGCACGGAGGCATGATGGCTATCGAAAGAACCCTCGTACTTGTGAAGCCCGACGGCATGCAGCGGCACCTGGCCGGCCTGGCCATAGACCGCCTGGAGAACACCCATATGGAGCTCATCGGCGCCAAGATCGCGGTGGTCACCGACCAGCTCGCCCGCGAGCATTACGCGCTGCTGGAAGGAGTCGGCCCCTTCAAGGACAAGAAACTCTTCGAGCACCTCATCAATTTCATAAAGGGCGAATACCATGGCGACCCCAGGCGCCGCGTGATGGCGCTCGTGTACCAGGGCGAGAACGCGGTAAAGAACATCCGGGCGGCCGTAGGGGCCACCAATCCCGAGGATGCCTCGCCCGACACCATCCGCGGCGCCTTCGGCCGCATCTGCCACCGGCACGGCTATTTCGAGAATGTCGTGCACGCTTCCGGCAATCCCGAGGAAGCCGAGCGCGAGATCGCCATCTGGTTCAAGGCCGGGGAGACCATAGCCTGAACATGAAACTGCTGGCCGCCCTCCTGCTGGCGCTAGCCGCCGCCTCCCCCCCCGCTCCCGCCGCCGCACAGGAGCGGGAGGAGGAGCGCGTCACGCTGACCACAGAGGACGGCTGGAACCTGTCTGCCCGCTACCTGAAAGCCGCCGAGGGCGCTCCTACCGTGGTGCTGGTGCACACGCAAAAGAGCGACCTCACCGAATGGAAAATCTGGTTCCCCGCTCTCAAGCGCTACGGCTTCGGCTACCTGGCGCTTGACCTGCGCGGCCACGGCAACAGCTTCGTCGCCCCGTCCGGCTCCACCACCAGCTGGCGCGCTTTCAGCCTGGGCGGCTCCGACAACGAGTATAACCGCATGCTGCGGGACGTGGAGGCCGCGCTGGCCTACCTCTCCACCAATTCCGTCACCGGGGACAGGATAGCCCTGGCCGGCTCCGTGCTGGGCGCCAACCTGGCCATCAAGGCCGCCGCGCTGCGCCCCGAGATAGCGATGGTCGTCGCCATCTCGCCGGTGCTCAACGTCAACGACGTTCTTTCCGTCAACCCGCTGCGGGCCTACGGCCGCCGGCCCATACTTTTCATCGGCGGGGTAGACAGGGCCCGGCAGTACACCGAGTTGCAGATACTCTACAGCACCGCCAGGATAGCCTGCGGGCCGGGCAATGTCTCTCTGATCGTGGAGGCCAAGGGGTTCGGCCCCGGCCTGGTCAACAAATACAACATACGGCGGGTGCTGGAGTGGATCAAGAGCCCGCGTCTGCCCGAAGTGGTGGCTTACTCCTCGGCGGCCATAGCCGGCCTCGAGCCCGGCGCCACGGAACAGGCGGAGGTGCCGGCTGAAGAGCCGGCGACGGAAGAACAAGAAGGAACGGAAGACTAACATGAAAAACACCGACGCTTTCACCGAATATTCCAAGCTCCCCACCGAGCAGAACAACCCGCGCACCCGCGACCTCGACCGGCTGACGCTGCGCCGCGTGCTGGAGAAACTCAATTACGAGGACGCGCTCGTGCCCCGGGCCGTGGCCAAGGCCATTCCGCAGATAGAGCGGGCCGCGCGCGCCATCTCCAAGTCTTACCTCGCCGGCAAAAAGATCTATTTCATCGGCGCCGGCACCAGCGGCCGCCTGGGCGTGCTGGAAGCCGCCGAGATCCCCCCCACCTACGGCGTGGCGCCTGACGTCTTCACGGCCCTGATGGCCGGAGGCCAGATGGCGGTCTTCCACTCCAAGGAAGGGGCCGAGGACGTTTTCGAGAACGGCCGCAAGGAGATCGCGGCGCTGGCCCGCCGCGGCGACACCGTGATCGGCATCGCCGCCAGCGGCATCACCCCTTACGTGCAGGGCGGTCTGGCCGCGGGCAAAAAAGCGGGCGCCGTGACCGTGCTGGTCACCTGCAACCCGCGCGAGCGGGCCAAGGAGGCCGCGTTCCGCGTGGCCATCGACGTCGGGCCCGAGCCGGTCTCCGGCTCCACGCGGATGAAGTCCGGCACCGCCACCAAGCTCGCCCTCAACATGCTCTCCACCTCTTCGATGATCATCTCCGGCAAGGTCTACCGCAACTGGATGGTGGACGTGAAGACCACCTCGAAAAAACTGGTGCTGCGGGCCGAGCGCATCACCGCCACCGTGGGCGGCGTGGACCAGGCCGAGGCGCGGCGCCTGCTGGACCTGACCGGCAACGACGTGAAGACCGCCATCGTGATGGCGCGGCTCGGCGTCTCCCGGGAGCAGGCCGCGGCGCGCATCAAGAAGGCGCGCGGTTTCCTCAAGAACATACTGGGGTAGGAAATTGATAAAAATATTATCCTCGCTGCGCCTCTTCTTCGCTCTCTGCCTGGCGCTGGGCATAGTTTTCGTCTGGCAGACCGTCTTCAACACCGGCCCTTCCGTTTACGGCTCACCCTGGTTCATGGCGCTGGGCGCCCTGCTGGCCGCCAACATCGCCGCCTGCTCCGCGGGGCGCGTTAAGACGGCCTCGTCCTCGTTCCTGCTGATACACGCCGGCATAGTCCTGATCATCCTGGGCTCTTTCACCAGCCGCTTCCTGCGCTTCGAGGCGGAACTGCCCCTGCGGGCCGGGACGGAAACCGACAAGGTCCACGCCGGCAACGCCGTCTACCGCCTGCCGTTCGCGGTGCGGCTGGAGAGCTTCCGGCTGGACTATTACGGCGAGCCGCGCGGCGTGCTTACCGTGATGGACGGCGCCGGCGGCAGGGATTTCCCGGCGGTGGCCGGCGAGGAAGTAAGGCTGCCCGAGCGCGGCGTGCGGATCAAGGTGCTGCGCCTGGTGCGGGACTTCGGCCTGGACGCCCGGCGCGAGGTCAAGGACAAATCGCCGTACTGGCATAACCCCGCCGCCGAGCTGGAGATCACGGGCGGCGGGAAAAAGCGGCGCCTCTGGTTCTTCGCCAATTTCCCGGGCATGCACCGGGAGGAACTGCCCTACCACCTGTTCTACCGGCTGGAGAACGCCGAGGTCAAGAACTTCACCAGCGCGGTGCTGGTGCGGCCGGCCGAAGGCCCGGCTTTCGCCGCGGAGATTTCCGTTAACTCGCCGCTCAGGTACCTGGGCTACACTCTCTACCAGACCAGCTACGACCCCGCCGAGGCCTCCTACAGCCTGCTGACCGTGACGCGCGACAGGGGCATCTGGGTGGTTTACGCCGGTTTTGCCGCGCTGCTCGCCGGAGTCCTTTTATGGCTGAAAAAGTAAACCTGCTGATAAATATTTCTTTCGCCCTGTCGCTGGCCGCCCTGGCCGCCGCCGCCGCCGTCTACCTGTTCAGGGAGCGGGTGCCGCGCCGGCTGCTGCCCGGCCTGCTGGGCGCGGCCTGGCTGGCGCTCACCGCGGCGCTGGCCCTGCTCTGGGCCCGGCTGGGCCGCCCGCCGCTCTCCAACCAGTACGAGTCGCTGCTGACCATGCTCTGGTTCGTCGCCCCCCTCTCGTTCTATTACTACCGCCGCTACGCCGTGCCCGAGGCGCTGTGGCCCGCCGCTTTCGCCTCGCCCGTCCTCCTGGGCGTGGCCAGCCTGCTCGACCGCACCGCGCGCCCGCTGATGCCCGCGCTGCGCTCCGACTGGCTGATCTTCCACGTGCTGTCCTCCATGGCCGCCTACGCGGCCTTCGCGCTGGCCGCCGTGGCCGGCGCCGCAGCGCTGGCCCGCCGGCGCTGCGCCGAAGACGAGGAGCTGCTGCTGCGCCTGACCAAGGCCGGCTTCGCCGCGCTCACGCTGGGCATAGCCAGCGGCTCGGTGTGGGCCGAGACGGCCTGGGGCTCCTGGTGGAGCTGGGATCCCAAGGAGACCTGGTCGCTGCTGACCTGGCTGGCCTACGCCGCCGCGCTGCACCTGCGCCGGCAGGGCTGGCGCGCCCATAAATTTGCGATAATGCTGATAGCCTGCTTCGCGCTGGTCTTGTTCACTTATTTCGGGGTGAACTTCCTGCTCAGCGGCATGCACAGCTACGCCTGACGCGCGGTTTACAGAATGAACCTGAAAGAACTGGCGGCAAAACTTAAGGAAGAGGCCCTGAAACGGCGGGACCAGCTGCTCAAGGCCGGCATTTACGCCGGGGCGGCCGGCGCCGCCATCCTGTTCCTCGTCTTCGGCCCGCCGCACCTGATAGGCGTCACGGAAACCCCTAAATTCTGCGGGCTCTGCCACTCCATGAAGCCGCAGCACTCGGCCTGGGAACATTCGGCGCACCGCTCGGCGCGCTGCATCGACTGCCACCTGCCCAACAACAACGCGGTGAACCATTACGTCTGGAAGACCATAGACGGCAATAAGGACGTCTTCTACGAATTCTCCGGCCTGCGCGAGCACGACGAGATAAAACTTTCGGCCCACGGCCACCGGGTGCTGCAGGGCAACTGCATCCGCTGCCACGAGGATACCGTGGCGCATATCGACAATAAGCGCGCGTGCATAGACTGCCACCGCACCGCCGGACACAAAAGACAGGGCATGACCCGGATCAGAGAGGACTAAAATGAAGAAACTCATATTCCTAGCGCCGCTGCTGCTGCTCGCCGTCTCGGCCTGCACCAAAAAAGCCGAACCGATCCTGATCACCGAGCTCAAAGCCGGCGAATACGAACCCAAGGAATGGGCCAAGAACTGGCCGCTGGAATACGAGGGCTGGGAGGCCACCGCCAACCCCACTCCCGCCGGCAAGAGCTATTACAAGAAAGGCTGGGACACCGACGGCAAGATCTACGACAAGCTCTCCGAGTTCCCCTACATGCCGCTGCTGTTCGCCGGCTGGGGCTTCGGCATAGAGTACAACGAGCCGCGCGGCCACATGCACATGCTCTCCGACGTGCTGGAAGTGGACCCCGCGCGCCGCAAGGCCGGCGGCGCCTGTCTCACCTGCAAAACCCCTTACGCCCAGGAGCTGCAGGCCAAACACGGCAAGGACTATTTCTCCAAGCCTTTCGACGAGATCCACGCGCTGATCCCCAAGAACCACCAGGAGCTGGGCGCGGCCTGCATCCACTGCCACGAAGAGTCCGACGCCTCCCTGCGCATCCGCAACCAGTTCACGCTGGGCAAGGCCCTCAAGGACATGGGCGTGAACACCTCCAAGCTGTCCAACCAGGACATGCGCTCGCTGGTCTGCGCGCAGTGTCATGTCACCTACGTGGTCAGGAAAGACAAGGACATGAAGTCCGACTCCGTCTTCTTCCCCTGGCAGAACTCCAAATACGGCCGCATCAGCATAGAGGACATAATAAAGAGGATAAAGAGCGATCCCGCCCACCTGGAGTGGACCCAGGCCGTGACCGGCTTTAAGCTGGGCTTCCTGCGCCACCCCGAGTTCGAGCTGCTCTCCAACGACAGCACGCACTGGAAGGCCGGCCTTGCCTGCGCCGACTGCCACATGCCCTACACCCGCGCCGGCTCCAAGAAGATCTCCGACCACCGCGTGATGAGCCCGCTCAAGAACGACATGAAGGCCTGCATACAGTGCCACACCGAGGGCAAGGATTGGCTCATGCAGCGTGTGAAATCCATACAGGACCGAACCGCCTCGCTGCAGCTGCGCGCGGGCTACGCCACCGCCACCGCGGCCAAGCTGTTCGAGCGCGCCAACTCCGCGCGCAAGGCCGGCAAGCGGCTCGACGAGGGCCTCTACGCCAAGGCCAAAGAGTATTACGAGGAAGCCTTCTACCGCGTCACTTTCATCGGCGCCGAGAACTCCATGGGCTTCCACAACCCGCCCGAAACGCTGCGCGTGCTGGGCGACGCCGCCTATTTCGCCGGCAAGTCCGAGGCGCTGGTGCGGCAGCTGCTGGCCGAGGCCGGCTCCCCCGCCCCCGGCCGCGTGGACCTGGAGCTGGGCAAGTACCTCAACAACCGCGGCAAGCGCGGCCTGAACTTCGATAAGACGGTGGAATTCAAGGACCCGTTCAAGAACCAGGAAAAGTTCTAAGGCCCCGCCGCCCCGTGAAAAGCCCGCGCCAGCCGCGGGCTTTTCTTTTTGCAACCGCCGGCCCTCCCTGCGCGTACTGTAGACAGAGGAGGCCGGCCCCCGCCGGCAATATTGTAAAATCAGACTATGCGCGCTACCGCCTGCTTCGCCCTGCTCTTCTCTCTCGCCGCCCCTGCCGCCGCTGAAACGCTTACCCTGGCCGCCGCGCGCGCCGAAATGCTCAAAGCCAGCCCGCAGGCCAGGGCCGCCGCGCTGGACCTGGAAGCCGCCGCCTCGCGCCTCGCCGCGGCCCGCGCCGGTCTCTACCCCTCCCTCTCGGCCTCGGCCTCCTACGCCCGCTCCGGCAGCCAGGGACTGCAGCCTGGCGACTCATACTCCTATGGTTTCAATGGGTCCCAGCCGCTGTTCTCCACCTCGCTGCCGGCCTCGGTGCGCTCCGCCGCCGCCTCGCACCGGGCCGCCGCCGCGGCCTATGACAGGACGGCCTCGCGCCTGAATTTCGAACTTACCTCGGCTTTCGCCGACACCGTCAACGCCAGGGAGGCCATAAAGCTCTCCGGCGAGACGCTCAAGCGGCGCGCCGAGAACCTGGAGCTCATACGCCTCAAATACGAGGCCGGCCGCGAGAACAAGGCCGCGCTGCTGGAGACCGAAGCCGTCCTCAAGACCGCGCAGTGGCAGCACGAACGCTACGGCAAGAACCTGCGGCTGCTGGAGCGCCGGCTCAACCGCCTGCTGGGCCGCAGCGCCGCGGCCGCCGCGCCGGAGCCGGTCCTGCCAGCCGCCACTGAGCCGCCAGCGGACCTCTCCTCTTTCTCCGCCGCGCTCGAGAACCATTATGCGCTGCGCTCCGCCCGGGCCGCGCAGGACATAGTCAAGGCCTCGGCCGACACCGCCGCCGGGGCCCGCCTGCCCGAGGCCTCGGCCGACGGCAGTTACCGCTGGAGCGGCAGCGACTGGCCCGACCGGACCAATGGCTGGTCGCTGGGCGCCAGCGTCAGGGTCCCCCTTTTCGCCGGCGGCCGGCTGTCGGCCAACCTGGCCTCGGCCAGGGCCGCGCTGCTCTCGGCCGGCGAGGCGCTGCGCGACGCCTCTGAAGAAGTCTATCTGAACGCCGAAGACGCCTTCCTCTCCTGGCGCGAGGCCAGGGCCTACCTGGATGTGGCCAAAAGTTCGCTGGCGGCCGCCGAGGCCAGGGCCTGGCTGGTGCGCAAGCAGTACCTGGCGGGCCAGGCCTCCTATTTCGAATGGCGCAACGTGGAAGAGCAGCTGATCAGCGAGCAGAACCAGTACCTTTCGGCGGGACGGGGGCTGGCGGTCAGCCACGCCGCCTTCTCGCGGGCAATCGGAGAATAAAGTGAAAAGACCTTTTTACCGGACAAAGAGATTCATCTTCGGCCTCGCGCTGCTGTTCGTTTTCGGCGGCGGCTGCGCGGCCCTCAAGAGCAAGCGGGCCAAGGCCGAGGCCAAGCGCGTGGCGGAACTCGCCGCAGTAAAGCCGGAGCGCGGCGTGCTCGTCACCAAGACGCAGGCCATAGCCAGCGTGGAGCCCGAGAACCGCGTGCTGGTCACCCCGTCGGTGGCCGGCCGGGCCGAGGAAGTGCTTTTCACCGAGGGCCAGCAGGTGGCCAAGGGCCAGGTGCTGGCCTGGATCAGTTCCAGCGAGCGCACGGCGCTGATGGATTCGCTTAAGATGAAAGATTCCACGCCTGAGGAAAAGCGCATGGTGGAAGAGGCCTATAACCTCACCCCCGTCGTGGCCCCCATCGCCGGCATGGTCGTGAAACGCGCGGTGGAACCGGGCCAGTCGGTCAGCCCCGCCAAGGAACTGGCCGTGGTTTCCGACCGCCTGATAGTCAAGACTTTCGTCGACGAGACCGACATCGGCGCCGTCCGGGAAGGCCAGCGCGCCGAGTTCTACCTGGACGCTTTCGCCAAGGAGAAGCGCGTGGGCCGGGTGCTGGCCATCTCGCACGAGTCCACGCTGAAGGACGGCGTGGTAGTCTACGAGGTAAAGGTGCTGCCCGCCGGCGGTCTGGCCGCCCTGCGCTCGGGCATGACGGCCGACGTGCTGATAGTGACCGGCAGCAAGAAGAACGTGCTGACCCTGCCCAAGAAAGCCGTGAAATACAAGGACGGCGAGGCCACCGTTTCCATGAAGGCCTCCGCGGCGACCAAACTGCAGGATAAGAAAATAAAAGTGGGGGCCTCCGACGAGGCCCGCATAGAGGTCACCGAAGGCCTGGCCGAGAGCGACACGGTCTACTATTCCACCGGCGTGGCTAAGGAGCGCTCCGGCTTCAACGTAGGCTTCTGATGCGACCGCTGATAGAGATAAAAGAGGTCTCCAAGACCTATACTACCGGGGACTTCCGCGTGGAGGCCCTCAAGGCCGTCTCTCTCTCCATCCACGCCGGAGAGCTGGTTGCGCTGGTCGGGCCTTCGGGCTCGGGCAAGAGCACGCTGCTGCATATAATGGGCTTCCTGGACCGGCCCGACTCCGGCGAGTACTATTTCGCCGGCCACCCCACGGCCAAACTGCCCGAGAGCCGCCTGTCGGCCATACGCAGCCGCATGGTCGGCTTCATCTTCCAGTCCTTCCACCTCCTAAAACGCACCACCGCGCGCGACAATGTGCTGTTGCCCATGGTTTATACCGGCCTGGGATCGGACGCCGCCAAGGCGCTGGACTGCCTGCGCCTGGTGGGGCTGGCCGACCGCGTAAAGCACAAGTCCAACGAGCTCTCCGGCGGTCAGTGCCAGCGCGTGGCCATAGCCCGCGCGCTGGTCAACGACCCGCTGGTGATAATGGCCGACGAGCCCACCGGCAACCTGGACGCCGCCAGCCGCCAGGAAGTGATGCAGGTCATCCGGGATCTGAGCGACAAGGGCCAGACCATCATAATAGTGACGCACGACGACGAAGTGGCCGCCATGACCGACCGCACCGTGCGCCTGAAGGACGGCCGCATAGTCGCCGACGAAGTGCGCCGCACCCGCGCCCCCGGCAAGGCCGCCGCCGCCGCGCTGCCGCCGGCCCGCCTGAGTTTCTCCCCCTCCGAGTTCGCCGAGCAGCTCAAGGTGGCCTTCAAGGCCATCTGGAGCCACAAGATGCGCAGCGCCCTGACGGTGCTGGGCATCTTCATCGGCGTGGGCGCCATCATCTCGCTGATGACCATCAGCGAGGGCTTCATGAAGAGCCTGCTGTCGGGCGCCAGCGAAGAGGACGCCAAGAAAGTGTGGGTGACGCCGCGCTGGCAGCACGGCAAGCCCCGCCGCAAGTTCACCATGGGCGAGGTGGAGGCCATCCGCACGCGCGTGCCGCTGGCCGAGAAGGTGACGCCGTCGCTGACGCGCAGCGGCCTGGAGGTATCGGCTGGCGACAAGCGCACCGAGGCCAACGTGCAAAGCCGCGAGGGCTATGCCCCGGCCGAGCAGGCCGCGAGGCCGGACTATTTTGAAAACCGCAAGGTGGCCGGGCGCTTCTTTACCAAAGCGGAGAACCTGGCCCGCGCCCGGACGGCCGTGATCAACCAGGCGCTGGCCAAGAAGCTGTTCGGCTCCGAGAACGCCGTCAACTCCGAGATCCGCATCAAGGGGATCACCTTCTCCGTGGTGGGCGTGGCAGAGAACCACAAGGCCGAGGATATCTTCGGCGGCCAGCCCTCGGCCTATATCCCGCTGAGCACGGCGGGCAAGCGCGTGTTCGGCGCGACCAAGCTGGACTACGTGGAAGTCGCCGCCCCCACCCCCGACGACGCGCAGGAGGTGCGGCGCCAGATCATAGGCGTGCTGCGCGACGAGCGCGGCCTGCGCGAGGACGCTGAAGAGGATTTCGAGGTGAAGACCTTCGAGACCCAGATAGAGATGTTCAAGAGCACCATGGGCAAGCTCTCGATGGTAGTCTACGGCATAGCCGGCATCTCGCTCTTGGTAGGCGGCATCGGCATCATGAACATCATGCTGGTCTCGGTCACCGAGCGCACGAGGGAGATCGGGCTGCGCAAGGCGCTGGGCGCGCGCAATTCCGACATTTTGAGCCAGTTCCTGATAGAGGCGGTGGTGCTTTGCCTGATAGGCGGGGTGCTGGGCGTGGGCCTGGGCTTCGGCCTGGGCTGGGCGGCCTACTTCTTCACCAAGGTCAAGCCGGCGCTGGGCGCCGGGACCATAACTTTCGCTTTCGGTTTCTCCACCCTCATCGGCGTGGGCTTCGGCTTCTGGCCGGCCATGCGCGCCGCCATGCTGGACCCCATCGAAGCCCTAAGATACGAATAGTCACCGGCCTGCCGCCGGGCCCGGGACGCAAAAACGGCGTCGGCCACACCGTGGCCGCGCCTGCCGCTCTCGGCCTCGGCGCTACGCAAGCCTCGGCCTCCGAGGGGCTTTTGCTTACCCGAGCCCGGTGTCAGTCCTTGCCGTCTCTATCTAATAAGATTCGTACAGCGCCAGCAGGAGCTCCTCGTGCATTTTGTCGGCGGCGCCGCCGTTCATGGAATAGTTGTTGAGGATCGAGGTGAAGACCAGGGTCTTCCCCTTTTTTGTTTTCAGGTAACCGGTGTAGGCGCGCACGCCGTTGAGCGAGCCGGATTTGAGGCGCAGGTTCCGCTCCAGAGGCGTGCCTTTGCCCAGGTTGCGCGCATGGCCGGTGGCGTCGGGGTCGCCGGGGTAGACCAGCGAATCATAGAACTCGGGGAAATATTTCCGGCCATGCACGTAACGGAGCATATCCGTGAAGGTCTCGGCCTTGGTCATGTTGCGCCAGGACAGGCCGCAGGCGTCCGCCATCTTTAGCTCTGAAACATCCGCGCCGGCTGTAGCGAGGAAATTGCTGACCGCGCTCGCGCCGGCGGCCGGTTTGCCGCCGCCCAGGTGCCGCAGCAGCAGCTCGGCGTACAGGTTGAAGCTGCGCTTATTGGTGACGCGCACCGCGTCCTTCAGCGGCCCCGATTCCGTCTCCGTCACCAGGGTAAGCTTCCCCTCTTTCTCCGGAGAGCCCCGGAAAGGCTTCTTATTGGCGTTAACGCCGGCCCGGGTAAGGTAACCGCCGAAGCTCTGAGCCGCGAACAGGGCGGGGTCGGGCAGGGCGGCCTTGATGGCGAACTCGGGCTGCCCTTGAGGGATGGCGCCTCGCAGCACCGCGCGCCGCTGGCCGGGGAAAGCGTATACATAGCCGTTGTCGCCCGAGCCCTTCGGGCCGGTGCGCATATAATTATCGAATTCCAGGCCTTCTACTAACGGCTCGGTGCGCAGGAGCGCGGCTTCCCCGCCTACCTGCTCCGAGGGCTTGAAAACTATGCGGTACGCGCCGTCGTTGACCGTTAGCGCGGACGGTTGGGCGGCGTAGTAGTTGCCGATATCCTCCCAAGCCCAGGAACCGGGCTGCCATTTCTCGAAGGCGCTGTCGTCGCCGGCCACCGCGCCGTTTATCACCCTGATGCCGGCGGCCTTGACCGCAGCGGTCCAATCGGCGAACACTTCCTCGAGCGGCCGGGCGTCTTTTATCAGCGCCGAGCCCAGCGACGGGTCCCCGCCTCCGCGTATATACAGGTTGCCGTTCAGGAAGCCGTTAGAAATGGAACCGTCGTAATAAAGGCCGGTCTTGAAAGTTTTCTCCGGGCCGAACTTCTCCAGGGCGGCGGCGGCGACAAAGACCTTGAGTATGCTGGCCGGGGTCAGGTTCAGGCGCGGGTTGCGCTGCGCCAGGGTTTTGCCGGACAGGTCCTTTACGCTGAGTCCCCAGGAAGCGTTGGCCACGCCGGGAGCGGCGGCCAGCCGCTTGATGGTGCCGTCTATCCCGGCTGAGTAAGCGCAAGGCGCGGCTAGCAGGAGCGCTGAAAAGACCAGTATTTTCATGGGGAAAGTATACAAAAAATGATAAATTAAGCCTGATGAAAATATTGCTCCCCCTGCTGCTCCTCTTAGCGTCCGCCGCCTCCGCCCGGGAGGAAAAAAAGACCACGGTGGAAATAGAACTGGACCCTTATTACTCAGCCATCGGAGTGTATAACAGCCTTACCGGCAAGTCCATACCGCACCTGAAAGTGCGCAACGAGCTGGAGATCTACAAGGAACTGATAACCAATTTCTACCGGCCGCGCACGCTGATAGTGGAGGCCAGCCTCAACCCGCTGCCCTATGCCGGCACGCTGATAAAGCGGCACCAGCCCGGCTTCTATGAAAACATGCAGTGGACCAGCAACTTCAACGCCGTGCAGGCCGCCACGGCCGGCTTCGAAGAGCCCTGGGCCCTGTCGGTCTTCCTCGGCAACGTGGTTTCTTTCGACACCATCAAGAAGTCCCTGCAGGGCAAGCGCAACGGCTACTCGGGGATGCTGGTGGACATGGGCACGCACCATATCAAGGACAATGTGCTGATACGGGACCGCTGGGTACAGCTGGAGGGCAAGCTGAAAGGAGAGCAGATCCTGGCCGACCGCAGCCTGCGCTGGAGTTTCCGCGGCGGCATGAAGTTCCACGGCGACCGGCACATAGCCGACTCTTTTTTCGTAGGCTTCAGGCGCAGCCGCACCGATTTCGCCGGCGGCAGCGCCACCAATTTCTGGCTGCATAACAGCGGCTTCGAGTATGTTTCTGATTTTTCGCAGACCAAGCTGGAGCCCATCCGGCATCTGCTGATACTGGACAAGAAATTCCCGATGAAGAAGTCCCGTGCGGCCTTCACGCTGGGCCTGGGCTTCGTCTGGACCGCGGATAAAAAATATTCCGGCCCGCTGTCCAACAGCGCGGCCGGAACCAAGACGCCCAACAGCTTCCAGTTCGTGTTTCGCCCGAACCTGGAATTCTAGAACCCCATCGACAGGCTGAAGCGGCGGGTGGTGTCGAAACCGCCGAAAGGCGCGAAAGAGTAATCCATCCTGAAAGAGCCGGCGTTGAAGCCCACGCCGCCGGTCATGGCGCCCAGGCCGTCGCCCGAGGCCGCGGCGTAGCCGCCGCGCAGGGCCAGCATGCCGCCCAAGCCGTACTCGGTGCCCACCGAGAAGGTGGTCTTGCGGTCGTGCACCAGCCTGCCCACTTCCGCCGAGAGATTCACCGAGGGCAGCACCGCGTAAGAGGCGCCGGCGTTAAGGCTCAGCGGCAGGTTCTCGCGGCGGTCCACGAACTTCATGCCCGAGCCGAGGTTGCGCACCGCCAGGCCCAGGGTCACCGGGGCCCCGCTCATCTTCTTCATCGCGCCCAGGTCGAAAGCCACGGCCGAAGCCTGGTAGCCGGCTATGCTGCTGGACAGCAGCTTGGCGCCGACGCCCACGCTGTAAGAGCCCATGCCGCGCGCCAGGGCCAGGCCCAGCGCCTTATCCGAGGCCGAGAAGCCGCCCGCGCGCTCGCCGCCCGCGCCGCGTCCCTCGAGGCCGCCGTGGTCCAGGCGGGTCACCGAGACCGCCGCCTTGAACTTGCCGGCGGGAAAGGCCGCAGAGGCGAAATCGTAGCTGCCGCCCAGCGCCCAGGCCGAGTGCATCACCGAGAACTCGCGGCGGGCGTAGGCCAGGCCGCCGGGGTTATAATAAATGGCGTTGCTGTCGTCGGCCAGCGCGGTATAGGCCGAGCCCATGGCCGAGGCGCGCGCGCCGGCGCCGATATTCAGGAAGTCCGCGCCGCTCTCCAGCGCCCGCGAGAGCTGCACCGAGGGCACGAGCAGGAACGCGGCCGCCAGGGCCAGCGCGTAGGGCCGCGACAGCCAGTAGATCAGGCTGTTCGCGAAGTCCTTTTTTGTCCCGCCGTCCAGGGCTTTCATAATCTTACCGTACCACCGCGAACTTACCCGCGCGTTTGAGCTTGCCGCCGCCGCTCTGCACCTCCGCCTGGTAATAATACACGCCGCTGGGGAAAGAGCCGCGCAGTTCCAGCTCATAAGCGCCGCCGGAAACGGGGGCGCCGCTGACCGCCCCCTCGTAGGCCAGGCGGCCCGAGGCAGAAAACACCTTTACCTGCAGGTTCTCTCCCGACGCCGCATCCACATGCAGCACCGGCACGGCCCCGCCCTTGGCGGGGTTAGGGAAAACATAGACTTCGCCCAACGCCGAGGCGGGGACAGGGGCGGCGGGGGCGGCCGCGGGGGCGGCTCCGGCCATCACCTGGTAGGTAGAGAAATGACCGGTCTGGGCACTGACGGACTTGTCGGCCCTGGAGACTACCGAGGGCAGGATCTCCCAGTCTCCGGCCGCCGCGTTCCAGTAGGCCACCTGCAGGGCGTTCTCGTCGGCGCCCTGGGGCAGCAGCTCGGGGCGGTACGGCAGCGAAATGGTAACCGGCTTCTCGAAGACCGAGCCGTGGGGGCCGAATTCGAAAGCTTCGGAAACCGCCGCCAGCGAGCGGTTCTTCAGGCCTTTGGCGCGCTTGCCTTTCTCTTCCTCGCCCACTTCTTCGGCTTCCTCGGGAGCGGCGGTAAGCAGCAGCTCGGGGTTGCCCTTAAAGGCGCCGGCCGGGATGTCCACCTTTAGGCCGCCGGCCCCCTTGCGCTCGCCGGCGCGCTTCTCGAGCAGGGCGGTAAAGGTCTTCTTGCTGGAGAGGGCCCGGTTCATGCTCTCGCCGGAGAAGTTGCGGCCGTCGGCCAGTTGGCCGGTCAGTTTCAGCGAGAACTCACCCTCGGGGATTATCGCCGCCACGTCGGCGCGCATGAACTTGAGCATCAGGTAGGTCACGCCGGCCAGGCCGTCGAAATCCGCGGTGTCGCCGCTCTGCACCTTGGCCACGAACTTGGGATCTGGCTCTATCGGCGTCACCGGCTCGCCGTTCACGGCGGAAATTCTTACGGTCTCGGCCTTTACCGCTGACGCTTCGGCCTCGGGCAGGCCGAGCACGACGGTCACCCACTTGCCGTTGGCGTCCTTATTGATGGAAGTGGGGGTCATCTTCACGAAGGCCTTGGGCTCGGAGCGCAACCGTGAGAAATAGATGGAGTCTACGGGATCGTCTATATAGGAAAGGCCGCCGCCGATGGAGTACAGGTATTCCTGGGTGGAAACGGCCGCCAGCGACACCAGGTTCTGCGGCAGGGCGTGCAGCGCCTGCCAGGCGCCCAGCGCGCCGTCGGCGGCGATGGGCGAGAAGTAGACAGCGTTGGTAACGCCCCCGTCGAAGCCGCCCAGCACGTAGACGCTCTTGCCGGTGGCCACCATGCCGTAGAAGGCCAGACTGGCGGGCAGCTGCGGCTGGGCCGTCCAGGGGCCCAGGGTGCCGTCGGCGTTGACGGCCGCCGCGTAGACCCCGCGGGAAACTCCGGTCGGCGGCAAGCCGGCGTCACCGTACAGCCCGCCCGCAGTGAAACCGCCCAACACGTAAATCTTGCCGCCCTGCGCGAAGGAGCGGTGGCCAAAGAGCGAGGAGGGCAGGGAGGTCTCGTAGCGCCAGGCGCCCATGGAGCCGTCGGCGCTGAGCGGCGCCGAATAAACCAGAGCCACGGGGCCAGCGTTGCGGGCGATGCCGCCCGTAACGTAGATCCTGCCGTTGTAGACCGCCGCCGAATGGGCGTAGACGCGTTGCGGCATCGTGGTGCCGCGGGTCCAGCCGGTCAGGGTACCGTCGGGATTGGCGGCGGAATAGTAGACCACGTTGCGGTGGCCCGAATAGTTGTTGCCGCCCAGAATGTAGATCCGGTCGTTGTGCACCGCCGAGGCGTGCAGGCCCAGGCCGAGCAGTTCGGGCATGGCGCTGGCGGGCTGCCAGGCCCCCAGGGTGCCATCGGGGTTCATCGTGGCGCAGTAGTAGACGTTGTTGATGAAACCGCTGCCGTTGATGCTGCCGCGGTCGCTGACGCCGCCGGAGACGTAAATGCGGCCGCCAAGGATGACGGCCGTATGGGAAAGGAGGGGCTGCGGCAGCGAGGCTGCGGGCTCGAACTGGGCGAGGGCGCAGAACGGAAGCAGCATTATTGCCGCCGCCGCCATTATCGCCTTACCCGCTGCGCGCATATTGCCTCCTCACTGAAAGTAAAAAAACCGAACAGGAACAGCCCAGTAATGGACTCTCTTATTCGGTAGCCTGGCCGGCAAAATACACGCGTTCACTTTCGGCAGCCCGTCCGGCGTGTGGACCCTCGTCCCTTTGCCCCGCGGCTTTGCGCCCCCGGCCTTCAGGTCCGGGTTTGCTATTATCGTTAGTATGTTATAGCAGACGGATGCCGGATGCGCAAGGTGCAGTTGTATACATTCGGCGGCGGGGCAAAACCGGCTATTTCCGGCTGTACCGGCCGCCCTTCAGGGCTTCAAAATAGGAGGTTTCCTGGCCGGTAAGGAACCTGGGTCTGAGCCCCAGGCCCTCTATGCAGTCCAGTATGTAGAAAAGGGCGGCCAGCACTTCGTTCTCAGCCTCGCCGCAGCGCCCGTCCAGGGCCTCGGGGCCGCAATAAAGGGCCTGATCCGGCGAGAGCACTTTGGACAGCAGGAACTCCCTGCCGTATCTGGCCAGCAGGGCAGCGTTGTCCGGCGACAGGCCGGAGTTCCCCCCGGCCGGTCTGAAGGGCGGCAGACCCAACCCCGACTTTATCCGCTCGTTAACCCTGGCATTCAGTTCCAGGGCTCCTTCCGTCTCCGCGTGGGTAGTGACGAGGCCGTGGTTGGCCAGGAAAAAGATCTGCGGGCCGGCAGGCCGGGCCCTTTCACTTATCGCCGCGCACAACTGCGTTCCGGGCGCCCTGTAAGGGAGGAACTCGGCCTCAGGGAACAAGTCCCGGCCGAGCTTATGCCCCTCCTCGCTCATATTAAGCACGTTGGCGTAGACCGAATGGATGTGTATGACCACGGTGTTGAGCAGGGCGTGAAAACCGGTCTCTATGGAGGGACGGGCCGGCGGCAGGCCCGCTAGGGGCAGCGCCTGGGAAAGTATATAGTCGGAGAATTCGGCTTCGCCCCCGGTACCGGCGGCTACGCGGCGCTTTATATTGGCATAATTGACCAGCGCCCAGCCTTTCGCCGGGGTTACGTCTCCCAGGCGGAAACCGGAAGCCTTGACCAGCATGAGCCCGTCGCCGGTCTTTACCGAGACATTGCCGCCGGCGCCCTGCGCCAGGTCCGGGCCGGAGGCGGCCCCGCCGGCGGCTCGGGCCAGCAGTTCGGCCGCCTTGTCCAGCGCGGGGCCCCTGACTATCATTTCTTGGACCTCGGATGCGCCTTCTCGTACACCTCTTTGAGGCGCTCCAGTGAAACGTGGGTATAGATCTCGGTGGTCTGCAGGTTCTTGTGGCCCAGCATCTCCTGCACCGATTTCAGGTCGCAGCCGCGGTCGAGCAGGTGGGTGGCGAAGGAGTGGCGCACCGAGTGCGGGTTCATCGGCCTGGCGAACCTGGCGCGCTTGGCCATTTTCCTGAAGATCAGGGCCAGACCGGCCCCGCTCAGGCGCGTATGCTTGTGATTGAGGAAGAGCGGCAGGCCGTGGGCCAGCGGCCGCGGGCGGGTTTCGAGGTAAGCCTTCAGCGCTTCCAGCGCCCTGTCGCCCACCGGCACCAGGCGTTCCTTGGAGCCTTTACCCATCACGCGGGCGAAGCCGGAAAAAAAGTCCACGTCGCCGATATTGAGACCGGCCGCTTCGGAACGGCGCAGGCCGCTGGAGTAGACCAGCTCGAACAGGGCGAAGTCGCGCAGGGCGAAATAGTAGCCCTTCTCTCTGGCGTTAACCTCTTCCGGCCTGTTGAAGTCCTGCAGCTTGCCCACTTCCCCCTCGGTAAGGAAGCGCGGCAGCCTTTTCTCTTTCTTGGGGATGGTTATCAGGTCGAAGGGGTCGGTCTCGATCTGGCCGGTCTCCTGCAGGTAGCGCAGGAAAGAGCGCACCGCCGAGATCTTGCGCAGCAGGGTGTTGCGGGAAACCTTGCGCTCGCTGATATGGGCTATATAGCCGCGCATCAGCAGGCGGTCCAGCGCCTTGGGCTCCGCGGCTCTGGAGGCGGCCGCGTAGGCGAGGAATTCTCCGAGGTCGAACTGGTAGGCCTTGATGGTATTGCGCGCGAAGTTACGCTGCGCGCGCAGGTGCAGCAGGAACTGGTCCGCCAGGAGTTTCATGGCTAAATTTTAGCATTTGCCGGGAGGTCAGGAAGCCATGGGCAGCGTGAAATAGAAAGTGGCGCCCTGGCCCTCCGGGCTTTCGGCCCAGACGCGCCCGTTATGCTGCGCCACGAATTCTTTCACTATGGAAAGGCCCAGCCCGACGCCTTCGCGGGGGCCGTTATCCTCCAGCTGCACGAAGCGCTCGAAGATCTTGGCCATGTTTTCCTTGCTGATGCCGGGGCCGGTATCGCGCACCCCCACCAGGGCGCTGTGTTCCGGCGTGAGCGCCCGCGCGGCGGCCACTATCACCTCGCCGCCGCGCGGCGTGGACTTGATGGCGTTGGAGACCAGGTTGGTCACTACCTGCACAATGCGGCCATGGTCGGCCAGCACGTTTATGTCCGGCCTGCAGCAGCGCAGCGTCAGCGTGACGCCCTTGGTTTTAGCCCAGGGCAGCAGGCTGTCCACCGCTTCGTTGAGGATAGGACTGAGCGGAACCGGCTCCGGATGCACCGACATCTTGCCGGCCTTGAGCTTGGAGAAATCCAGTATGCCGCGTATCATCTCGGTCAGGCGGCGGCTATTGCGCAGGCTGATGGTGAGAAAATTGGACTCGTCGGCGCTGAGCTTGGCGGCGGCGCTCTCGGTCAGGATCTCCAGCGCCGCACTGATGGAGGAGAGCGGTGACTGCAGGTCGTGGGTCACCCGCGAGAGGAACTCGTCCTGCAGGCGCTGGGCTTCCTTGAACTTGGTCATGTCGGGCAGCGTCGCGTAAGCGCCTACCACGCGGCCCTGGTCGTCCTCCAGCAGGGCCATGGAGCGCCGCAGCGCGCCGCTCACCATCTCGTCGCCGGCCACGCTCACCTCCCCCGTGATGGGGTTGCCGGCCGAGAGGTCCATGTCCTTGGAGATGGTCAGCATATGCTCGGCCGGGTTCAAATGCTCGCTGATATGCTTGCCCACCACTTCCGAAAGTTTGCGGCCGGAGATCTGCTCGGCGGCGGGGTTCATCATCAGGATCTTGCCGTCCTTGTCCACTATCACCTTGCCCTCGGCCACCTGAGACAGCACGCTCTCGGTGCGGTTGCGCGTGTTCAATATCTCTTCTTTTTCCGCGGCCAGCGCCTTGGTAGCCTGGTCTATCTGCCTGTCCATGCCCTCGCGCAGCATCTTGAGCGTGTCCTCGTACATCTTCACGCGCTCGCGGGGATCCTTCACGGCGGATTCCACCAGCGTGGTCAAAAGCGTACCCAGGCTGGTGCCAGCGGCTCCGCCCCCTCCCTGACCGTTGCCCTGACCTTCTCCGCGGCCGCCGCCTTGCTCCGCGCCCGGGCCATTCCCTTGGCCTCCGCCCTGCCCTTGCCCCTGGCCCGCACCCTGCCCTTGCCCCTGGCCCGCACCCTGCCCGCCGCCCCGGCCCGCGCCCGGGCCTTCACCGGCGCCGCGTCCGGTGCCGCCGCGGCCGACCGGAGCGCCGGCGCCGCCGGCAGGCAAGGGAACCTGCGGGGGCGGCGCCGCGGGGAGCGGCGCTCTGGCCGGCCTTACCGCCGGGGCGGGTGCTATATCCGGAAATTGAGCCGCCGGCCGGGGACTCACCTTGGGGGCGGGATTAAGTACCGCCGGCCGGGGCTTTACTGCGGGGGTTTGCGCGGCTGCCGCCTGAGGCGCTCCCATGCTGCCTGCGTAGCCGCTCTCTTTCACATAGCGCACCTCCTCGGAACGGATATGGGTGATCCCCCTGGCCGACATAAAAGCCATGAAAGTCCCCGCCGTCTGTCCCCTGGGGGAGGCCCCGAGGAATTCGCAGAGGGCCGCCACTTCGGAAGGCCTGACCCCTGGTTCAAATATAATGCCGCGCACGCCATGCGCCTTGAGCATGCCGTCGAGGCCGTGCGGGTCGCCGCCGGCCGCCGGCACGGCGCGGCCGTTGAACATCCAGGCGTCGTTGGCGAAGGCGACGGAAAGTTCCCCGCCGCCGCTGGCTTCCAGCACCTCCGCCAGCGCGGCGTAGGCCCGGCCCAGCGACTCCATCACCACCGGGTGGCTGAGGGAATACAGGGCGGCGCTCTTGGCCGCCCGGGCGGCCGCGGCCAGGAATTCGGCGCAAAGCTCCTCGTAAGGGACCCCGTACCTCTCCTGCCCGAGGTCCCTCCGCGCGCCCGAATAATCCTGGTCTATAGGGTTCATAAGGCTACCCCATCATTATCTTCAGCGCCTCGGCCATCGAGGTGCTGCCGTTGGCTACCGCCGTCAGGGCCGATTGCCGCAGCGTGGTCATCCCCTCTTTTTTGGCTAGTTCTGTGAGCATATCCACGTTGAAATTGGAGGTGATAAGCTGGCGCATCGCGGAAGTCTCCACCGGCATCACTTCGAACAGGGCCTTGCGGCCGGAGTAACCGCTCTGGCCGCAGTGATGGCAGCCCGGGGCGTGCCAGACCTTCTTCAGCATTTCTTTTTCCGAGTCGCTCAGGAAGCGCGCGTCCTCCTCTGAAAGCCGCGATGGCCGCTTGCAATGCGGGCATAGCGTGCGCACCAGGCGCTGGGCTATCACCATCTTCACGCTGGCGGCCACCAGGAACGGCGCCACCCCCATATGCGTCAGGCGCACCACGGTGGCCGGCGCGCTGTTGGTATGCAGCGTGGAGAAGACCAGGTGGCCGGTGATGGAGGCCTTGATGGAGATCTCGGCCGTTTCCAGGTCGCGGATCTCGCCCACCAGCATGATGTCGGGGTCCTGCCGCAGAAAGGCGCGCAGCGTGGACTCGAAGGTGAGCCCCACCGCCGGAATGATCTTCACCTGGTTGACGTGGGGCACCTCGTACTCCACGGGGTCCTCGGCGGTCATGATGTTCACGTCTGGCTTGTTGAGCACGTTGATCATGGTGTAGAGCGTGGTGGTCTTGCCGCTGCCGGTGGGGCCGGTCACGAGGATAAGCCCGTTGGGGCTTTTCAAAGCCGCCTCGAGGCAGCGGTGCTCGCGTTCCGTCAGCGCCAGGCTGCTCAGGTCCGAGTTCAGCTTGCTCTGGCCCAGCACGCGCATCACTATCTTCTCGCCCTTTATGCAGGGCAGGGTGCTGACGCGGAACTCTATCTTGTTGCCCTTGATGTTGACGCGGAACTGGCCGTCCTGCGGTATGCGCCGCTCCGTGATGACGAGGCTGCTCATGATCTTTATGCGCGCGGTCACGCGGGGATGAATGGCTATGGGCAGCGTGGTCAGCTGCCGCAACACCCCGTCCACGCGCACGCGCACCGAAACCCTGTCCTCCTGGGGCTCCATGTGTATGTCCGAGGCGCGCATCTCCACCGCCCGCACGAGGATCTTGTTGACCATCTGTATCAGCGGGGAGTCCTTTTCCAGGGCCTCTATGCCCATCACTTCCTTCGCCTCCTGCTTCTTTTCCGCGTCGGCATCTATGAGTTCCAGCTCCTGCGCGTCCTCCTGGGTAAAGACCTCGTTCATCTCCGGCACCACTTCCTCCGGTTCGACCGGCTCCGGCGCCGCTTCCGGCTCAGGTTCCGGCGCCGGCGGCGCAGGTTCCGGGGCTTCGGGTAATTCAGGCAGCTCCACGGGCGCGAGCGCCGGCTCGGGCCGGCTTATGGCCTCGGGGGGCAGCTCCACGGAAACCGGCTTGGGCGGCGGCTCGAAATGAGGCGCCTCCGGCTCCTCCCCCTCTTCGGGCAGGCCAAAGCGTTCTATCTGCAGCCCCGTCTCGCCGGGCGGCGGCGGCTCCACCGCTTCCGCGGCCGGCGCCTGAGGGCGGCGCGGCGGGGCAGCCGGCTTCTGTCCTATCCCCAGCGCCTTGTTAACGCTCTCCAGCAGTTTGGCGTTGGGCACCGGCTTGTCCAGGAAGTCCGAGATATTCATGTTGAGCGTCTTCAGGTGCTGGCGGTTGGCGGCGCCGGTGAACATGATGATGCGCATGTTCTTCAGCTCGTAGTTGCTGCGCACCTCCTGTATCAGCTCGTAGCCGTTCATCTTGGGCATGTTGAAGTCCACCAGCGCCAGGTCGGGCACGCTGGCATTGATCATCTGCAGCGCCTCTTCGCCGTTCACCGCCTCCAGCACGTTGAAGTGGTGCACGCTCAGCAAATGCTTCACCAGGTCGCGGTAGTCCTTGTTATCGTCCACCACGATCACGGTATAAACCTTGGGTTTAGGTTTCACGGGCGCGGGCGGGGTTTCCGCCCTCGCCGGGGCCGGGACCGCCGGCGGCTGCGGCGCGGCGGGCTGCGCGGGCCTGGGCGCTACCGCGGCCCGGGGGGAGTTCCCCCCGAACATCGCGTCCAATTGCGCGCCGAAATTCTCAGCGTCCAGCTTTTCCATAGCGTATCACCGCCCCTTCTACGCTACCCCCACCGCATAAACCCCGCTAGGCATAGTATACGCCGCGGCGGCCCGGCTTACCATTGCCGGTTTCCGCATTATATTGACTTTTTTCCGCTTCTGCGGGAGACTACAGGGAGGCGCGGCGCCGGTGGCGCAGGCCGTTGCTGGCCGCGCGGTAGCGCGACGGGGCGGTTTTCTGGATCTTCTCGAACTGCCGTATGAAGGACTCCGCGTTGGCATAGCCCAGACGGGCCGAGATCTGCTTTATGGTGAGGCCGGAGGTATGCAGCAGTTTTTTCGCCTGCTCCATCTTGACCTTCAGCTTGTAGTCGCTGAAACCCATGCCGGTCCACTGCCGGAAGACGCGGCTGAGATATTTAGGCGTCAGGAAAACCGCTTCGGCGGCGTCCTTCAGCGTTATTTTTTTAAAACAATTGCCCTCGATGAAGCCGCGCACATGCTCCATCTTGGCGGCCATGTCCATCTCGCCGGGGGCGGCCTCGCCGCCGGAGCGGGCCAGCTCTTTCTCTATCACGGCGCGCGCGGCGGCTATGGAGAAGGGCTTCTCTATATAACTGTCGGCCTTAGCCGTCAGCGCGTGTATGGCTATGTCCTTGGTGCTGAAGCCGGTCATGATGATGACGGGCAGCTCGGGGGCCAGCGCCTTGATCTTTTCCAGGGCGGCAAGGCCGTCCATGCCGGGCAGGTAGACGTCCAGGAGGACGAGGGCGAAAGAGTTGGGCTTGCGCAGGCGGTCGAGGGCCTCCTCGCCGCTGGCGGCGCAGGTGATGTCGTACTCGCGGAACCACAGGGGAAAATCCTCCCTGAGGTCCTTGTTGTCGTCCACGAAAAGTATCTTTGCGCGCATAAACTCCGCCCCTGCCGATATTCTATCAATAAAAAAGCCCGGGCTGTCCCGGGCTTTTTCAGTATGGGCCGCCTAGGCCGGCTTCTGGCCGGTCAGCCTCTCGAGTTCCTCGGGGGTAGGCTGCTCTATGTTGCGGCATTTAGGAAAGCCGGAGCAGGCCAGGAAGTAGCCGCGCGCGCTCTTGCGCAGCAGCATCTCGTTCTTGCCGCACTTGGAGCAGGTCTTGCCGGTCTTGATCGGCGCGAAGTACTCCTGCTTGTTGCCTTCCTTGTCGAGCGGGATCTTGCCCTTGCACTTGGGAAAGCGCGAGCAGCTGAGGTACTTGCCGAAGCGGCTCTCGCGCTGCACCATGGGGCTGAGGCACAGCGGGCATTTCTCCGAAGTCTTGATGACGTTCGGGCGGGACTTGGTCATGTCCTTCTCGGCCGTCGCCAGTTCCTCGGCGAAAGGGCCGTAGAAATCCTGCATGAATTTCACCCAGTCCATGTTGCCGTCAGCGATATCGTCGAGCTTGTCCTCGATGGAGGCCGTGTAGGAGATCTCCATGATGTCCTTGAAGAAGTCCTTGAGTTTCTCTGTCACCAGCGCGCCCAGGTCCGTGATGAGCAGCTTGCGGTCTTTCTCGCGGTTGATGTAGCCGCGGTCTATGACGTTCTTGATGATGACGGCGTACGTGGAGGGGCGGCCGATGCCGTGCTTTTCCAGCGTCTTGATGATGCTGGCCTCGTTGTAGTTGGGCGGCGGGCTGGTCTTGTGGGACTTGGTGGAGACGTCCCTGAGGATGACGACGTCGCCCTCCTTGAGGGGCGGCAGCGCCATCGAGCCTTCCTCGTCCTCGCCGGCGACTTCCTCTTCCTTCTCCTCCATGTAGATCTTCAGGTAGCCTTCGAACTTCACCGTGCGGCCGCTGGTGCGCAGCACGGAGCGGCCCTTGTCGTCGGAGAATTCCACGGAGAGCGAGTCGAAGATCGCCTCTTCCATCTGGCTGGCCATGAAGCGGCGCCAGATGAGGTCGTAGAGTTTGGCCTGGTCGGGGTTGAGGAACTTAGCCATCTCCTCCGGCCGCTTGTAGGCGGACGTGGGGTGGATGGCCTCGTGGGCTTCCTGCGCGCCCTTGACCTTCTTGAGGTAGGTGGGCGGCTTGGCCGGGCAGAAATCCTTGCCGTAGATCTCGGTGATGAACTTCGCGGCCTCTTTCTGCATCTCGGCCGACACGTTGAACGAGTCGGTACGCATGTAGGTGATCAGGCCGGAGCGGTCCCCGTCCATTTCCACGCCTTCGTAAAGGCTCTGGGCCACCTTCATTGTGCGGTCCGACGAGAAGCCCAGCTTGTTGTAGGCGTCCTGCTGCAGGGTGCTGGTGATGAACGGCGGCTTGGGTTTCTGCCGCACGGCCTTGGCGTCCACCTTGGACACGGTGAGTTTGGAGTTGCGCAGGTGGGTGCCGGCCTCCACCGTGTCCTCGATCTTCTTGAAGACGGAGGTCTTGTAGCGGTAATCCTCAGCGAAGAGGTTAAGCGTAATGGTCTGTTCTACCGGCTTGGTTTCCCAGCGCACCAGCTTGGAGTCGAAATCCTTGTAGCCGCTCTTGTCGCCCTCGGGCATCACCTTGGCGAGGCGGGTGTAAAGGGTGTAATAGTCCTCTTCCTTGAAGGCGGCTATTTCCTTGGCGCGCTCGGCGATCAGGCGCACCGTAACGCTCTGCACGCGCCCGGCGGACAGGCCGCTCTTGATCTTGCTCCACAGCAGAGGCGAGAGCTTGTAGCCCACTATGCGGTCTATGATGCGGCGGCTCTGCTGGGCGTTTACCAGCGCCATGTCCAGGTCGCGCGGGCTTTTGAGCGATTCCTCTATGGCGGTCTTGGTAATCTCGTGGAAGCTGATGCGCTTGAAGGGCACGTCGGCCTTGATGGCTTCGCGCAAGTGCCAGCTGATGGCCTCGCCTTCGCGGTCAGGGTCGGTGGCCAGGTAGATCACGTCGGCGTTCTTGGCGATGGTGTTGAGTTCCGCGATTATTTTTTTAGCGCGCTCTACCAGCACGTACTTGGGGGTGAATTTATCTTTCACGTCCACGCCCAGTTCGTCCTTAGGCAGGTCGCGCACGTGGCCGAAGGAGCTGCGCACCACGTAGCTGGCGTCCAGGAAGCGGCCTATGGTCTTCTCCTTGGTAGGAGACTCCACTATGACGAGATGCCGCTTGGCGGTCTTGGAAGGTTTAACGGGTTTTTCGATTTTATCAGCCATAAATTAGATATCTATAATATTATATTTATTACCTATAAGCAAAACCCCGCGCCGTTTTCACCCCGATTTCAAGGCACGGAGCCGGGTTCAGACGGCGCGGCAATAGCGGCCGTTGCGCGACAGCAGTAGGGAGGCCACCTCCAGTTCGAACAGCGCGGCCGCCGCTCGCTGCACCCCCCACCCCAGCGCCGCCGTCATTTCATCGGCGTTCAGCCCCTCTTCGCGCCCGGCGATGGCGTTGAACGCCGCCAGCGCATCGGCGGAAAGCTCCCGCAAGGCGGCCCCGGCCGGGCTCTGCGCTCCGGACTTGCTCCGCTTCAGCCCGAATAATTGTTCCGGCGGGAAGCGGGAGATGATATCTTCCGCGTTCTCGGCCGGGTAAGCCCCGTTCTTGATATAAAAATTAGGCCCGCGGCTGACCGGGGAATCCACCGGCCCGGGCACGGCCAGCACCTCACGGTTCTGTTCGGTGGCGAAGCGCGCGGTGATCAGGGCCCCGGATTCAAAGCCTCCCTCCACTACCACAGTGGCCAGCGACAACCCGGAGATGATCCTGTTGCGCCGCGGGAAATTAGCCGGCAGGGGCCCCTTGTCCAGCGGAAATTCCGAGACCAGGGCGCCGCCGCTTTTAACGATGTCGGCGGCCAGCGCGGCGTTCTCTTCGGGGTACACGCAGTTCAGCCCGGTGCCCAGCGCCGCCCAGGTTACCCCGCCGGCCTCCACGGCGGCGCGGTGCGCCGCGGTGTCTATGCCGCGGGCCAGGCCGCTGACCACGGCCGCCCCCGCCTGCGCCAGTTCCCGAGCCAGCCGGGCCGCGGTGCGCAGGCCGTAAGCCGTGGCCTTGCGCGTGCCCACTATGGCGGCCGCCGGCAGAGGCCGCAGGCCGCCGCGAGCGTAGAGCACGAGCGGCGGGTCGTAGATATTCTTGAGAAGTTCGGGGTAGCCCTCGTCGAGGGCGGTGTAGACCGCGATGCCGGACTTTTCGGCGGACCGCAACTCCGTTTCGGGGTCGGCTTCGGCGGTCTGCGCGCGCAGGCGCTCGGCCGTTTCCAGGGGGAACCCGCCCTCGGCGGCCAGCTCAGGGGCCGGGCGCCGCAGCAGTTCCCCCGCCCCGCCGTAAAGCTTGAGCAGTTTCAGCAGCCAGTCGCTGCGGTGGCAGGCGAAAAAGTTCAGCCTCACCCTCGCGAGCTTTTCCTGCGCGTCAGAGGTTCCCATCCTCCGCCCCCCGCCGCCCGGCCAGCCGGGACGGCTTATTTCTTCTTGACTATAAAGCCCTTGGTGATGGCCGTCACGGCCTCCACGACGCGGGCTTTCACCACGGAGCCGTCCACGCTGACCACCTCGGCCAGGCCGGCCGGCTGCACTTCCAGCCCCAGCTGCTGCCCGGCTTTGTCGTAAGCCATGGCCCCCTTCAGGTAGATGGCCAGATAATCACCCGGCTTTACCGCGGCCGGGCCGCTCATGGCTATCTGCAGCATTTCTCCGGACACGGCCATGGTCTCGCTCAGAAAATCGTCGTCGTTCTTGAGCCTGGCCGTTATCACGCCGTCCTCACGCCAGCCCTCCGGCACTATCTTCACGCCGCTGGCCCATTCTTTATGGTGCTCGGGCATCTCTTCGGAAAGCTGGTCATCGGAGTCTTTGAACAGGTCTTCCGCACGGGCGACGGCGGGACGGGGAACAGCGGCCGCGGTGACGGCGGGCCGGGGCGCTTCGGTAACTGAAACCCCGGGCTCCCTGAAGGTGTCGGAACCGGAAATAGCGGCGGGCTTTCTTGCCGGCCGTACCTCTTCGGTGATATCGGGGATCACCAGCTCCTCAAGGGGATAAATGCGGTCCGGGTTCTCCACGGTCTGCAGGTTGGCGTTGTAGATCTTTCCCCATTTATAGGGGTCCTGGTAGTATTTACTAGAAAGGTCCCAGAGCGTATCGCCGCCGGAAACTTTATGAGTTTTTCCGGCCTGCAGCCCGGAGGGCCTCGCGGCGGCCACCGTGCTGGCCGGGGCGGCGGGAGTAACGGCGGGTTTCGGGGCAGCCTGGACGACAGGCTTCGCGGCGGGTTTTGCCGGCGCAGGGGCGGAGGGCGCCTGCTTTAATTTCGACACCGGCTTGGCCGGGCCTGGCTCTATCACAGGGATTATTTCCGCCGCTACCGGGGCGGCGGCGGGCTGTATAGCCGTTACGGCCGGAGTGGCAACCTTGATGTCCGGTTCTGCGGGAACCTTGATGTCCAGCAGGGGCTGCTGGGCGGGGAGCCCGGCGGGAACAAGGCAGAATAACGCCGCGAAGACTGTCTTTTTCATATGCCTCCAGTTAAATGGCGGCGGCCGGCACGGCCGCCTTATCGAGCATCCTGTACTGCACCGCTTCTACTATATCCTCTTTCCTGATGTCGCGCGAACCTTCCAGGTCCGCGATGGTGCGGGAGATCCTGAGTATCTTGTCGAGCGAGCGGGCGGAGAAACCCAGCCTGTTCATGGCCGTTTCCAGCACCGCCGAAGCGCCCTCCGGCAGGGCGCAATGCCTGCGCAGCTCGGCCCCGGCCATGAAAGCGTTGGCCTGTTCCCGGCCAAAACGGGCCCGCTGGCGCCGGCGGGCCGCCAGCACCCGGCCGGCGATCTCGGCGCTGCTCTCGCCGGAAGGCAGGCCGGCCCAGTCGGCGTATTTAACGGCCGAGAGCTGCACCTGCAGGTCGATGCGGTCGAGTATGGGGCCGGAAACTTTGGCCCGGTAACGCTGCACCTGCACCGGGGTGCAGTTGCACTCCCTGGCCTGGTGGCCGAGGTAGCCGCAGGGGCAGGGATTCATGGCCGCCACCAGCAGGAAACGGGCAGGGTAGCGCACGCTCTCCCTGACGCGCGCCACGGTGACCGCGCAAGCCTCCAGCGGCTCGCGCAGGGCCTCTATGGCCTGACGGGAGAACTCCGGGAATTCGTCGAGGAACAGCACCCCGTTGTGGGCCAGCGACACCTCTCCGGGCCGCGGGCTGGAGCCGCCGCCTATCAGCGCGGCGTCGGAAATAGTATGGTGCGGGTCCCTGAAGGGGCGGTCGGTCAGCAGGGCGCCGGCCCGGGCCAGGCCGCTGACCGAATAAAGTTTAGTGGTCTCCAGCGACTCGTCCGGGGTCATCGGCGGCAGCAGCGCGCCGAAGCGGCGGGCCAGCATGCTCTTGCCGGCGCCGGGCGGGCCGACCAAAATGATATTGTGCGAGCCGGCGGCGGCTATTTCCATGGCGCGCTTGGCGAAGGCCTGGCCCTTCACTTCGGAGAAATCGGGATAGGAGACCGGGGAGACCCGAGCCGCGGGAGCCGGGGCGCAAGGCCGCAGCTCGCATTCCCCGCGCACCCAGGCGGCGGCTTCTTTCAGGCTGGCCGCGGCCAGGCACTCCACGCCGGAAATCGCGGCTTCGGCGGCGTTGCCCTCCGGCACCACGGCCGCCGCGCCGCGGCCTTTTAGCGCCAGCAGCATGGGCAGCACGCCGGCCACCGGGCGCAGCCTGCCGTCCAGCGCCAGCTCGCCTATAAAGAAAGTTTCCCTGAGACGGGCCGGGGGTTCCTTGCCCAGCCGGCCGGTGGCGGCTATGACGCCCAGCGCTATGGGCAGGTCGAAATGCGTGCCGGCCTTGCGGATCTCGGCCGGGGCCAGGTTGACCGTGATGCGCCTGGACGGGAAATCGTAGCCGGAATTGCGCACGGCCGCCACCACCCGGTCCTTGGCTTCCTTGACCGCGGCGTCGGGCAGGCCCACCACGGTATAGGCGGGCAGGCCGGAGGCGATATACACCTCCGCGCTGACCTCCTTACCGTCTATGCCCTTTAGGCACAGTGTGCGCAATGTCGACAGCATGAATTTAGTATAGCAGGCCAACCCGACAAGGGTCTGTCGGGTTGCGGGCTCCTTATTTGGCCAGGCGGCAGACGTCCTTGGCCTTGGGCGAGGCGCCGGCGGCTTTAACCACGCGGGCCACGGCGCAGTCGCCGCCTTCGCCGCAGTAGCGCTCCACCTCGGCGCGGCCTATATATTCCTCGCGGTGGCCGATGACCAGGTTCGAGCGCGGGTCGCGGATCTCGGCGCCCTGGCGGTAGCAGTCCAGCTTCGCCCCGGTCTCCAGGCCGGAGTCCTGTCCGGCGTTGAGATAGAGTTCCTCGCCGTAGGCGTCGGCGATCATGCAGCTCCAGGCCTTCTTGTTAAGCTGGCTGGCGATATTGGTGACGAACTGCACCAGCGCGGCGCGCAGGGCCTCGCCCTCGAGCGTCTCGTCGTAGCCGCCCTTGGTGCCCATGCCCAGGAAAGAAGCCTTGGTGGTCTTGGCCAGGCCTTTGCCGGAGTCGGCCATGATCACCTGGCCGCTCTGCACGTCAATTAAGCGCAGGTCCACGGTCACCTCGGCCAGCTGGCGCTTGGACTGGGTCAGCAGGTAGTCTGACCCTTCTTTTTTGACGCCGAACTGCGACACCGAGCCGACCACGATGGCTTCCAGGCCCATCACCTGGCCCAGCTTGGCCACGGTAGCCGGGTCGGTCATGCCCTGCGACTGGAACTTCTGTTCCTCCATCACCTTGTTCAGGCGGTCGCGCTCCACCACTATGAATTTACCGGATTTCACCAGCTCGGTCACGAGGATGTCGGAGGCCGCGCCGCCGAGGCGCCCCTGGCCGTAGGCCGACTTGTTCTCGAATTCCACCACGCCTATGCGGCGCTTCGGGCCGGTCAGCGAGGACTTCACTTTTTCGGTGACGTCCACGCTGAGCGCCTGTTGCTGCTTGACGGAGCGCGAGGGCGCGCAGCCAGCCGCGGCTATCATCGCAATCATAATCAATACGGTTTTTTTCATGTCCCCTCCCTGTTTTCTACGGCCTGCGCGGCAGGCCGTCCAGCGCGTTCCAGGCCGCGGCTTCAGCCTCTTTCTTGAGCGGCGCCTTAAGCAGGTTCTGCACCAGTTTGAACGCCAGCTGCTCTACAAAGGCCGCCTTGGCCTCGTCCTTGTCGGTATAGATCTTCAGGTCCCGGCCGGTCCCGGACGCTTCGTAGAGCGTCTCGCCGCTGGCCGCGGACAGCACTTTTACGTCCAGCGCCACGTTCTTGCGCACGATGAAGCCGAGGTTCTGAAAAGTAAAATCCCTGACGTCCCCGTAACACAACAGGTCCGTGCCCAGCGCCCGGCCGAGCTCCGCCGGCTTCACCGCCGGCAGCTGCCCGCCCTCGGAGATCCCCAGCCCGGTCAGCGCCGCGTCCACCTGCTCGAAAGGCAGCGGGAGGTAACCCCGCTTCTGAAACCCCTCGGCCGCCAGCTTGCGCAGCATGTCGGCCGCGCCCAGGTCGGTGCTCTGGTTGTCGAAGGGCAGCACCGCCACCCTGGGGTCGGCCAGCTCGCGCAGCGCCGGTGAAACGACCAGCACCGACTTGCCGGCGCAGCCGCAGGCCAGGGCCAGCAGGCCCGCGCAGAGCAGCGGCGCGGCTTTGACCATCAGCGTGCCAGCGAGAAGGCCATCTCCTGGGGACCGACGGCGTCCAGTTCCAGGCCTATCGAATCGCTGCGCAGCACGGTGCTGGCCAGCTCCTGCGTGTCGGCGCGCAGCGGCACGGCGGTAAAGACCGCCTTGCCGGCGGCGTAGCTTTCCAGGCGCAGGCCGGAGAAGTCGCCGCGCTGCAGCTGCGCCTTGAGCTTCTCCAGCAGTTCCAGGCCGTCCAGGCCGGAGACGCTGACGCGCAAGGGCGCATCCGTTTTAAAGAGCCGGGCCGACCGAAAAGCGGCGTCCTGCGCCAGCAACTCGGCGGCGGCGGCCAGGGCCTTGGAGAAGGAGGCGGCCTCGGAGGACTCCACCGCGCTGGCCTGGGCGGACAGGGCCAGCAGCTCGGCGCCGGTGCGGGCGTCGTAGATCTTCAGGGCGGCGTCGGCGCGGGACGGGTAAAAGCCGGTATCCAGGCCACCGCCGGCGGCGGCTACCGAGGCGGAAGCCGAGAAGAGCAGGCCGGCTCCGGCCGAAGCGGCGGCCGCGGCCAGCGGAGCGTCGGGGCCGGCCAGCAGCGCCGCGTCAGAGGCGAAAGGGTAATCTTTAAAAGCCACCGGGGAGCGGCGGGAGAAAGCCTCTCGGAAAGCGGCGCCGAAGATTTTGTCGGCCGCGCCGCGCTGCACGAAGGCGGCCGCGGGGGCGGAGGCGCCGGGGCCGGCGAGGTTGAGGCCGCGCAGGGCCGAGGCTATCCTGTCGTGGTAGAGCCAGACGCGCACCGAAGCGCGGTACATGGCCCCGTCCTGGCCCTCGGAAAGCACCTTGCGCTTGGCCACGTAGAACTGCGGGGTTTTGAGCAGGCCTGCCTCCAGGGCGGCGTAGCCCTCGGCGCGGGCCGTCTCGTCCATAAAGAGCTCGGCCACGCGGCGCAGGGCGGCGCGCTCGGCGTCCAGCGCGGCGGCCTCTCCGGAGGCGCCGATGTTGCGCGGGTCGAACGGCGCGGAGCCTTCACTGAGCAGCGGCTCGGGCGCGGCGCGGAAAGTGCCGGGGGCCGGCGCGGTGGCGCAGGCCGACAGGAGCATGGCGAGCGGCAGTATTCTGACGAGAGTTTTCATAAATTCCCCCTGCTCAGGCTTCTTTACGGGTCTTGTCCACCGGCAGCGCGAAGCAGAACCGGCAGCCCTTGCCGGGCTTGGATTCCACCCAGATCTTGCCGCCGTGCTTCTCCACCACCGACTTTGAGATGGCCAGGCCCAGGCCGGTGCCGGGCACCTGGTTGAGGCTGGTCCGGCCGCGGTAAAATTTATCGAACACCAGCTTCTGCTCCTCGGCCGGAATGCCGGGGCCGTTGTCCTCCACGCAGATGACCACGGCCTCGCCCTTATCCGTGCCGGTCACCTTCACGTGCGCGCCGCGGCCGGCGTACTTGATGGCGTTGATGACCAGGTTGTCGATAACCTGGGTAATCCAGCGCGTATCCGCTTTCACGTTCGGCAGCTCTTTGGCTTCGTTGACCAGTTCCACGTTGTTCTCGCGGGCCTTGAGCAGCAGCGTCGAGATGGAGTTGCGCACCATCTCGGCCAGGTCCACCTTCTGGAACTCCATCTCCACCTTGCCGTTGAGCCGCGACAGGTCCAGCAGGTTATTGATGAGGCTGCTGAGCCGGTTAACGCTTTGGTCGGTGACGCTGAGGAAATTGGTCTGCTGCTCGTTGAGCGGCCCCACCTCGCCGCTGAGGATGACGGAGACGAAGCCCTTGATGGTGGTGAGCGGCGTCTTGAGTTCGTGGCTGACGGTGGCCAGGAACTCGTCCTTCATCTTGTTGAGCTGGGCCAGCTCCTGCGCGGTCTTGGAGAGGTTCTCGTAGAGCGTGAACATCTCTATGATGATCGCCAGCTCGTCGGCGATGATGGAGAGGAACTCCAGCTGGTCGGGGGTGAAGAAATCCTTGCGGCGGCTGCCCACGCGCATCACGCCGATGATGCGGTCGTGCAGCGAGATGGGCACTATCATCAGGGAATGGATCTCCCAGAGCTTGGCGTAACGGGCGAGCACGTCGGGGTCGTCCTGGGCGTCGTCGGTGATGAAAGGCTTGCGGCTGAGGAAAGTGCGCACCGAGGCGCTGGCCTGGTTGCCCAGCGGGATGCTGTAGAGCATACGGTCCTCGTCCGGAATGCCGTAGGCGCCGGGGCTGACCACCAGCTCGCCTTTGCTCTCGTCGAAGAGCAGCGTGGCCACCACGTCGGCCTCCATCATCTTGGCGACGATGTTGAGGATGGCGGCGCAGCCGCCCTGCGCGTCCTTTTCGGGGCCGGTCACCTTGGTTACCACCTCGTAGAGGGCCTTGCGCTCGCGGGCGCGCTGGATCAGGCGCGAGCCGGCGACGTCGAGCTCTTTCACCATCGCGTCCACCTCCTGCTTGAGGTGGTCGGATTCTTTCTTAAGCGCGAAGACGCGGTCTGAGACCTTGGAGATGGAGGAGAGCTGCGAGGCCACGAAGCGCAGGTAGGGCTGCGCCGCGTCGAAGGCCGCGGGCGTGGGGGCGCCCAGCAGGATCAGGCGCTCGGGCGCGCCGGCCGCCGGCTTGAACGGGCAGATCAGCGCGGAGCGGATGTCAAAGATGGAGAAGAGCTCATCCACGCCCTGGTAGTCCCCGGCCCGGGCGTCGTCGAAGCGCAGCAGCTCGCCGTCGGCCAGGCTGCGGTCGAAGGCGCTCCATTTGTACGAGGTGAGCAGCTTGGGCTCGGCCTTGAAATGCTTGAGATAGTTTACCAGTCGCCACTGCCCGTCGCCCTTCTCGAAGACCAGCAGGCAGCTTTCGGGGAAGACCTTATTCAGCTTGATCAGGTAGTAGTTGGCGATGTCGCCGTAATGCTCCGGCTGCTCCGGCGCGTAGGCCCGCTCCATCGTGTCGCGGGTGAACGACGTGAAGTCGTGCAGCGCGCGCTGCGAGGCGCGCAGGGCGCTCTCCATGGGCAGCACGTCCCGGAACTTGAGGTACCAGTAGGCGCCGAAAGCGCCGGCAGCGCCCAATATCCCCGCCCCTACGAGTTCGCTGAGCATCGGTTACACCAGGTCCATGAGAATTTTGGCGTAGGCCGCCTTCGACTTGATCTTATCCGCGTAGAGCCACGCCCCTTTCACCAGGAAGCTGTCGAGGATCTTGAACGTGATATGGCGGAACTCGGCTTCCTGCGCCCCGAGCGCGGAGCTGGGCTGCGGGCCGAGCACGATGACGCCGTTGACGTTCTTGTCGCTGGCGAAATTGCCGATCCGGAACGGGATGCCGTAGAGCTCGTCGGAGTTGTACTCCTCCATGAAGACCTGGCTCCACTCGGTGTTGAGGCCCAGTTCCTTGGCCCGCTCGTGCAGGCTGAACAAGGCGAAATCCGCCTCGCGCTTCATGCCCTTGGGGTAGAAGATGCCCCACTTGAACCAGGCCGAGTCGATCTGCGAGGGGCGCCAGGAGGAGGCGTGGTGCGCGTCCTCCTCGGTAACGGCCCCGGCCACCGGGGTTTCCGTCTGCCCCAGCAGCGACTCCAGCAGCTGGGCGTGAGAGGAATTGTTCATGGCGTTCACCACGAACTTCTCCAGTTTCTTCACGGACTCCAGCGTCTTGGCCACCTCGTTGAAGGGCGTGGCCGCGGAGGCGAACAGGGTGTTCATCTCTTCCTCGGAGAGCTTGATGTCGCGGCCCTGCAGCAGCTGGTTGAGGATGGCCTTGTAGGCCTGCGAAGCCGGAGTTTTCAGGTCAACCATCCAGCCCTGGCTGAACTCGAACCCTATGGCCTCCTCCAGCCCGGACAGGGATTTGGGCGGGAAGACGGAGGTCACGACGATCTGCTTGTTCTGGGCCACGAAGTCGTTGAGCCACTTGGAGATATATTTCTTATTGGACTCGGAGATCATCAGCATGTGCACGTCGTCGATGATCAGCACCTTCACCTTGGAGAACAGGCCCTCCAGGCGCTCCATGCCGCCTTCCTTGATGGCCATCTCCACGCCCTTGGACAACTTTATGCCGTCGGTGACGAAGATATTGCTCTGGCCTATGGAGGCCGAGAGGCCGTAGGAGATGGAGTTGACGAAATGCGTCTTGCCGGTGCCGGGGCCGCCGAACACCAGCAGCGGGTTGTAGATCACGCCCGGGTTCTCGACCACGGCCATGGCGGCGGCGTGCGCGAACCGGTTATGAGAACCGGCTATCAGCGTCTGGAAGCTGTAGGTCGGGATCAGCGGCAGCTCCATGGACCACTTGGCCTTGATGCGGGCCGAAGCGGACGGCGCGGCGGCGGGGGCGGCGGAGGCCGCCTGAGCGGCCGCGGCGGGCGCGGGCTCCTCCTTCCTGGTCCTGGTGGAAATCGAAGGCACGCCCGAGCCGGGCCGGCCCGACGGGGGCTGCGAGGGGCGGGGCGGTTCCGCGGGGCGCGGCGCCGGCTGCGGCGCGGGGGCAGGGGCCGGCGCGGGAGCGGGCTTGGGCTGCTCCACGGGCTTGGGCTGCTCTGCCCGGGGCGGCGCGGGGGCAGGGGCCGGCGCGGGAGCGGGCCTGGGCTGCTCCACGGGCTTAGGCGGCTCGGCCTGCCGGGGCGCGGGCTGCGGCGCCGGGGCGGGAGCGGGTTCGATCTTGATCTTGGGCTGCGGCGCGTCGAAAGGGGCGGGCTCGTCGGCGAAGGCCTCATCCCCGGCCGGGGCCGGGCCGCTCAGTTCGGCGGTCACGGCCTTCAGCTTCTTCATCGTGTCCATCTCCAGCTTGGAGAGGTAGATGAGGAAGTCGAAGTCGCCGCTGGTCTTCTCGGGACGCGAGCAAAGGCTGCCGAGCTTTTTGACTATCAGGAAGATGTCCTTCATCTCCCCTTTGATCAGCAGTTTGTGCCGGCTCGGATTTTTATCCGTGGGGGCCGGGGCCACGTCCCATTTTTTCAGCATAATTTCAGTGTCACATCAGCGAAGTATCAGGTCAGCCACCAGGTCCAGCGCGGCGGAATGGCTGAACGTGGAGGAGTCGTAATAGCGGAAGAAGCCACCCGAGGTGCCGAACGCGTTCTCGATCTCGTAGACCTTCTCCTGGGGCACGCTGCCCAGGCAGACCAGGCCCTGCGCGCCGGCGTCGGTCACGGTCTGCAAGACATAATTCGGGTTCATGTCGGGGTCGCACTCCTTCACGGAGGCGCGCTTGATGAACATCGGCTTGGTGGCGGACTTGAGGCAGATGGCGTCCAGTTCGGCCAGCGCGGTGGCGCAGAGCGCCTTGTCTTCGGGGCCGTAGAGGAACATCAGCGTGCGCAGGCGCTCAGCCGGTATGCCCTCGGGGGCCTGCCGGGCGGCGAGATCTTCCAGGTCTCCGGCCTGCGCGCGGGAAGTGTTGGACGGGGCTGCCTGGTAGACCATGGTCCTGTCGCCGTCGGAATCCCCGCCGGGAGGAGGCGACACCAGCGTCTCTTCGCCGCCGGCCGTCCCGCCGTCCAGTTCCAGGCCGCCTCCGGACAGGGCCGGAGCCGGCTCCTGCGGGGGCTGCCCCACGCTGAGTTCCAGCCCGACGCCGCCGGGGATGGTCTGGTCCGCGCCCTCCGGAGGCGGCTGCGAGCCGGAGAGGTCCAGGGAAGGGGAAAGCTCAATGCCGCCGGCCGCGGGCGGCTGGCCGCCCAGTTCCAGCACGGGCTCGGCGGAGGCGCTTGCGGCCGCGGATTCCGTACCAAAGGGCGAATCCGGCGCGGCGCCGGCCGCGGCTTCCGCCGGGCTTTCGAATTTAAGTTCTTCGCCGCCCTGCGCGGGGGTCTCGCCGGCAGGCTCCAGGCGCAGGGTTTCCCCGCCGTCCTGGTCCGCGGGCATGGCCGCGGAGGGCTCCAGGTTCAGGCCGCCGGCTTCCTGCGCGAGAGGCGTTTCCGGGGAAGGCTCTAGGTTGAGCCCGGCGCCCGCCGAGGGCTCAAGGTTCAGCCCGTTGTCCCGGGCCGGCGCGCCGTCCGCCGGGACCGGAGAGTCTATAGCGAAGGCGTCGAAAGGGCTGGGCTCAGCCGCGGGCGCGGGCTCCTGGGGCAGTCCTTCATTAAGGTCTTCGGTCTTTTTTTCTTCCATCTTCCCCCCCGCCTGCTCGGGCTGCTGCCCGGCCGCGTCCAATCCCTGGATGGAAACGGCTGGCTCCTGGTTCTCTATGGCCTGCACCGCTTCCGGTATCACGCCGGCCTCGGGCAGGGGCTGGGCGGACTTTTCCTGTATGGAACCGTCGCCCGACAGCTGCAGCAGCGCGTCGATGTCGGGAATGCCGAAATCGCGGGTGTTGTCGTAGGCCGGCAGCGCGGCCTGCTCTGCGCGTTCCGGTTCGGCGGCAGCCTGGAAGGACGCTTCGGGCGCGGCGCTCTGCTCCGGCTCGGGTTGAGGTTCGAAAGCGACTCCGGCCGCGGGCTCCTCCTGTTCAAAAGCGGGAACGGGCTCGGCGGGGAAAGCGGCGGCGGGCTCGGCCTGGAATTCGGGTTCGGCTGGCGCGGCGGCCTGAGGCTGAAACTCCGGCACGGCCTTAAGTTCGGGCTCTTCGGGCACGGAGGGTACGGCGGCGGCGGGCTGCGGCTCGTCGGAACCGGGACCGTACATGAAATCTCCCAGGCTCTGGGGAGCCAGCTGTTCCGGCGCGGCCTCGGGCGCGGGAGAACCTTCCGGGAGGCCGTTAAAAGCCTCCAGCACCACGGTTTTCTCCGCGTCGAAAGAAGGCACGGGCGCAGACTCCGGCAATTGAACCGGCTCAGGCTCGGGCACGGCGGCTTCCGTGGCGGGCGTTTCCGGAAGAACGGCCGCGGGCTCCGGGGTTACAAGTTCGGGAGCGGGTTGCGGCTCGGGCAGGGGCGCGGCGGCCTCTTCGGCCGCCGGCTGCTCGGAGAAAACGGCGTCGGGTTCCGGGGTTACCGGTTCGGCGGCGGACTGCTGCGCCGGGGTTTCGGCGGCGGGCTCTTCTCTTCTTGGGAGTTCCATGGGCTGCATCTCGGGCATTTTGATCCCGTCCAGGATGGACGGCATCTTGTTGAGCAGGCCGTTGAGATCGGAGAGTATCTCGTCTATCGATTCTTTCTTTTTGTCCGGTTTCCCTTCCATAAGTCCGCCCCCAGACCGATTATATATATACGCGCTTTACTTTTTAATTATAGCAAGTTGTTTGCGCAACATTAAGGCCCTTTTCGCGCCAACGGCAGAACCGGGGGCGAACCGGTCCCGCGAGGCCGACACCAGCAGGCTTTCGGCCTGCGGGGCGGCCGAATAGGCCAGGCAGGCTATGGCCTCCAGTTTTTCCTCCGGGTCGGCGCCTGAAACCGCGCCGGCCAGGTAGGCGTGCCCCTCGGCCGCGCCCAGGCGCGACAGGGCGCAGGCGGCGTACAGCTTGTACCTGCGCACCGGGTCGTATTTGAGCGCGTCGAGCAGGCCCCGCTCGTAAGCCCTGTCCCCGGCCATGGCGGCCAGGAAATAGCCCGCGTAGCGCAGCTCGGGGTCGCCCTCGGCGGCCAGCGCGGCGGCGGCCCTTCCTGCCCTGGCGGTCTGCGGGCCTTGCGGAAAGCCGGAGGCCAGCGCGTAGCCGGCCTCTATAGCGGCCGGGCGGCGCGCTTCTGCCGTACCGCTTTCGGCGGCGCCGAGCAGCCCGCCGAGCAGCGCCTCTCCAGTTTCCCCGCCGGTCCCGGCGCGCAGCCAGGCCCCGGCCGCCCCGGCGGCGGAGCGGGCCACCGCGGGGTCAGGGCTGGCCAGCAGCGGCAGCACCCGCAGTTTGTCAGAGTCCGGCAGGTAGCGCTGCCGGCCCATCAGGTCCAGCGAGAGCGCCACGGCCGCGTAGTCCGGCGGCTCGTCCGCCCCGGCGGCGGGAGCGGCTTCCGGTTTCCAGGCGAAAGTCTGCAGCGCGTAAAAAAGGACGGCGCAGCCCAGCAGCACCATGGCCGAGGCCGGCAGCAGGGAAGGTTCTTCGGGGCGCGCTGTTTCCGGCCGCGGCGCCACGGCCGAAAGATCACGGCGGCAGATCGCGCAGCAGGCGGCCCCGTCGGGGTTACCGTAGCCGCAAGCCGGGCATTTCCTCACGCCGCCTCCGCCAGGCAGACGCCGGCGCGGGCCGCGGTGACGCGGCAGCGCAGCAGGCGGCCCGGCGTTACGGCGGCCGGCAGCTCCAGGTTCAGGAAATTGGAGGCCAGCGCCAGCGCGCGGCCGTCCTTGTTCTTGAGCGTGAGCGCCTGCAGCTCCCGGCCCAGCATGGAGGCCGCGTAGGCCGCGCGCAGTTCCCCGTCGAGGGCGCGCAGCGCGGCCGAGCGGGCGGCCACGACCCCCGGCGGCAGGGGCTTGAGCGCCGCGGCGCGGGTGCCGGGGCGGGCCGAGAAGCTGAACACGTGCAGCCCGGAGAGCCCGAGGGCCCTCACGTAATCCAGCGCCGCGGCGAAATCGGCTTCGGTCTCGGTCGGGTAGCCCGCGATGATGTCGGCATAAACGCCCACGCCGGGGAACAGGGCGCGCACCTCCTCGACCTTGCCTCGGTAGCGCGCGGTGTCGTAGGGCCGGCCCATAGCCTTTAGCACCGGGTCGGCCCCGGCCTGCAGCGGCAGGTGGAAATAGTCGCAGAACTTCGGACCGGCCCCCCGGAGAACCTTCAGCAGTTCCGGCGTCAGTTCCCCCGACTCGATCGACGAGAAACGCAGCCGGAACTCGCCGGGCAGCGAGAACAGCCGCTCCATCAGTTGGGCCAGCGGCGCGCCGGTATCTCCGCAGCGGTAGATGCCCAGCCGCGTGCCGCACAGCACTATCTCCGCGAAACCGGCGGCTATCAGCTTTTCTATTTCGGCTGCGGCGGCCGCCAGCGGTTTGGACTTCAGTTCGGAACGGGCGATGTTGACCAGGCAGTAGGCGCATTTCAGGTTGCAGCCGTCCTGCACTTTAACGAACGCCCTGGCCTTGCCGTGAAATTTGCCGACGGAGAAAAAGTCCGCGGCGGACGGCGTACCGCACAGCTGCGCCGGGATCCCCTCCTTGTCCTTGTTGGCGAAAACGGCGGCTCCCGGCGCTGCGGCCAGGATCTTCTGCGGCTCCAGCGTGGCCAGGCAGCCAGTGACGGCTATAGAGGCCCGCGGGTTGGAGGCCGCGGTCTTGCGCAGAAAAGCGACGCAGTCCCGGTCCGCCTTGGCGGTGACCGAGCAGGTGTTCACCACCACCAGGTCGGCCTCCTCCGGGGAGTCCGCGGCGGTGTGGCCCAGCGCCTCGAATTTCTCCCGCAGACTCTCCGTCTCCACCTGGTTCACCCTGCAGCCGACGGTCTTGAAATAGATTTTCACCCTTATATTCTACAAATTCCTATCGAGGCTTCGCCTCGATAGCCCTCGAGATGAACGCGGTTACGCCGCTGGCCAACGGTAATCAAGACGCTATCGCGGGCATTATCGAGGCGAAGCCTCGATAAAGACGGTTTATGACTTTTGTGACCTTTGACGTAATTAGGAGAAAAGCGGGGCGGCTTTATGCTATATTAACTTGAAGTCAGGGGGAAGGTTTAACAATGAAGAAGATACTGATAGTGGACGACGAAGAGTCCATCCAGGTGATGTTGCGCCGCGTGCTCGAGCACGACGGGCATCTTGTGATCACCGCCGGCAAGGGCGCCACCGCCCTGCAATGGCTGAAAGAAACGCGGCTGGACCTGGCCATAGTGGACCTGGGCCTGCCGGACATCAGCGGTCTGGAAGTCTGCCGCGCCATCAAGGAAGACCCGCGCACCAGGTGCATCCCGGTCATCATCCTTACCGGCGACAACAGCAACGAGGCCCGGATAGCCGGCAACCTCGGCAACAGCGTCGAGCTGTTCCTCAACAAGCCCGTCAGCATCGACGACCTGAAGAAGGCCGTGGCGCTTAGTTTTGAAAAGGCGGATAAGAAGAAGCTGCTGCTGCGCAACTCGATAAGGTCCAGGCTGGAAAACTAGCGCCTCAGCCGAGGCGGGAAAGCAGGGCGGACGACGCGGCCAGGCAGGCGGTCTCCGCCCTGAGCGTGTACAGGCCCAGGCTCATGAAGGCCGCGCCTTTCCCCCTGGCGAACTCCAGTTCCCCCCTCGTAAAGCCCCCCTCGGGCCCCACAAAAAGTTTTACTTCTCCCGCGCCGGCCAGCGCGCGCGCCGCCTCGTCGGGCTTCTGCCCGTCCGCGGAGGCGAACACGCAGCTGCCGCCGGCCGCGATCAGGTCGTCGAGCTTCTGCGGCTTGCGCAGTTCGGGCAGGCGGCCGCGGCCGCATTGCTTGGCGGCTGCGGCGATTATCTGCTCCAGCCGCGGCAGGCGGCGCTCCCAGTCGCTGAACAGGTCGAACTGCACGCGCGAGGCCATCACCGGCTGAAAGACGGCCGTGCCGGCCTCTGTGCAATGCTCCAGGATGCTCTCCAGCGCCGGCCGCGCCACCACGGCGAAACAGAGCGTGAGGCGGGTCGCGTACTCCGGACTCGGCAGGGCTTCCTTCACCGCACCCTCGACGCGGCCGTCCGACACCGAGCCGATCACGGCCCGGTAGCGGCTGCCTTTCCCGTCGAATATCTCGATCTCGTCACCGGCGCGGGCGCGCGCGGCGCGGGCTATGTGGTTGGACTCCTCCGGGCCGGCGAAGAAGCGGCCGTCCCGGATATTCTCGGCGGGGATCAGGTATTGCGGCATGTCAGCCCAGTATCTTCTTGAAGAAGTTTTTTTCCTTGCCGGCCTCGGGCGCGTCGTGGCCGGCTATTTTCGCCAGCTCCCCGAACAGCTCCCGCTGCCGGGGCGTGAGGTCGTGCGGCACTTCCAGCCGCACCTTGACCAGCAGGTCGCCGCGGGCCTTGCCGCCGGCCCCGGGCATGCCCTGCTCGTGCACGCGGAACACCTTGCCGTGCTGCGTGCCGGGCGGGATCTTGATCGTGATGCGGCCGCCCTCTATCACCGGGACCTCGGTCTCGCCGCCGAGCGCCGCCTGCCAGACCTGCACCTGGCACTCGTAGACCAGGTCGCGCCCGTGGCGCTCGAAATGGGAGTGGTGCTTAAGGCGCACCTGGATGTAGAGGTCGCCGGAGTCGCCGCCCTTCAGGCCGGCGTCGCCGCCGCCGGAGACACGCAGCACCGCGCCCTCTTCCACTCCGGCGGGGATCTTGACGTTGATGGAGGCGCTCTTCTTCTGCCGGCCCGCGCCCCCGCAGGCCTTGCACGGGGTGGAAATGATCTCGCCCTGGCCGCCGCACTCGGGGCAGGCCTGGCTGAAGGCGAAGAAGCCCTGCGAGTACTGCACGCGGCCGGTGCCGCGGCAGGTGGGGCATTTCTTGATGCCGGCGCGGCCGCGGGCGCCGGTGCCGTCGCACTCGCCGCACACCTCGGTGCGGTCGAAATTCACGGGGATCTTGACGCCGGTGAAGGCCTCTTCCAGCGTGATCTCGGCCTCGTATTTCAGGTCCGAGCCGCGCCGCGAGCGCGGCCGGCCGTGGCCGCCCGCCCCGCCCTGCGCGAACAGGTTTTCGAAGAGGTCGCCGAACATATCGCCGAGATCCGCGCCCTGGAAGCCGCCGAAGCCGCCGCGGCCGCCGGCGCCGGCCTTGAGCCCCTCGGCGCCGTACTGGTCGTAGACCTGGCGCTTCTCCGGGGTGGAGAGCACTTCGTACGCCTCGTTAATTTCCTTAAAAACGGATTCCGACTCAGTGTTGCCCTGGTTGCGGTCGGGGTGGTGCTTCATCGCGAGCTTGCGGTAGGCTGACTTTATCTCGTCTGGGCCCGCGTTGCGGGGCACGCCCAGTATGCGGTAATAATCGTTTGATGCCATATAAGTATTAAGTGAATTCTACCAAAAGCGGGGGTGCGGCCTATAAGCCGACGGCGGATAACGGAAGGTTTAGTTCCCGTTATCCGCCAGACGGCCGCTGCGGGCTTACTTCTTGTTCTCGTCCACTACTTCGGCGTCCACCACGTCGTCCTTGCCGCCGGCGTGCGCCTTGGCGCCCTCCGGGGCGGGACCGGCGCCGGGAGCGGCGCCCTCGGGGCCGGCCTTGGCCTGCGCGGCCTTGTAGACGGCCTCGCCCAGCTTCTGGGAGACCTGTATCAGGTTCTCCTTGGCCTTCTTCATCTTGTCCAGGTCGTCGCCCTTCAGCGCTTCCTTGAGCTCGCCGATGGAGCGCTCCACGGCCAGGCGCTCCTCCTGGCCGATCTTGTCGCCGTGGTCCTTCAGCGCTTTCTCGGTGGTATAGAGCACGGTGTCGGCCTCGTTCTTGGCCTCCACCTTCTCCTTGTATTTCTTGTCCGCCTCGGCGAACTGCTCGGCCTGCTTCATGAACTTGTCGATGTCTTCCTTGCTGAGCTTGTTCGGGGCGCTGATGGTAATATGCTGCGCCTTGCCGGTGCCCAGGTCTTTGGCGTGCACCTGCAATATGCCGTTGGCGTCGATGTCGAAGGTGACCTCGATCTGCGGCATGCCGCGGGGGGCCGGCGGGATGCCGTCCAGGTCGAACTTGCCCAGCGACACGTTGTCTCCAGCCATGGCGCGCTCACCCTGCAGCACGTGGATGGTGACGGCGGGCTGGTTGTCGGCCGCGGTGGAGAACACCTGCGACTTCTTGGCGGGGACCGTGGTATTCTTGTCGATCAGGCGGGTCATCACGGAACCCAGGGTCTCGATGCCCAGCGACAGCGGGGTCACGTCGAGCAGCAGCACGTCCTTGACGTCGCCGGTCAGCACGGCCGCCTGCACGGCGGCGCCGCTGGCCACGCACTCCATCGGGTCCACCCCGTGCTCGATCTTCTTGCCGACGTATTCCTCCATGAACTTCTGCACGATGGGCATGCGGGTGGGGCCGCCGACGAGGATGATGCGGCTGATGTCAGAGGTCTTGAGCTTGGCGTCGGCCAGCGCGGTATCGATGGACTTCTGGCAGCGCTTCACGATGGAGTCCACGAGGGATTCCAGGCGGGCGCGGCTCAGCTTGAGGGCCATGTGCTTGGGGCCGCTGGCGTCGGCCGAGATGAACGGCAGGTTGATCTCGGTCTCCATGGTGGTGGAGAGCTCGATCTTGGCCTTCTCGGCGGCTTCCTTGATGCGCTGCGTGGCGGTGGCGTCCTTCATGAGGTCGATGCCGGTGTCCTTGCGGAACTCGCCGGCGATGAACTCCACCAGCGCGCGGTCCATGTCGGTGCCGCCGAGCTGCGTGTCACCGGAGGTGGAGATCACGTCGAACGTGCCCTCCTTGCCCAGTTCCATGATGGTCACGTCGAGCGTGCCGCCGCCGAGGTCGAAGACCATGATCTTCTGGTCCTTGCCCTCCTTATCGATGCCGTAGGCCAGCGCGGCCGCGGTGGGCTCGTTGACCAGGCGCACCACTTCCAGGCCGGCGATGGTGCCGGCGTCCTTGGTGGCCTGGCGCTGGTTGTCGTTGAAGTAGGCGGGCACGGTGATGACGGCCTTCTCCACCTTCTCGCCGAGGAAGGCCTCGGCGTCGCGCTTGACTTTCTGCAGCAGGAAAGCGGCCAGCTGCGGCGGGGTGAACTCCTTGCCGCCTATGTTGTATTTGTGCTCGGTGCCCATCTTGCGCTTGAACGCGCTGACGGTGCCTTCCGGGTTGGCGACGGCCTGCCTGCGGGCGGGCTCGCCGACGAGCATCTGCCCGTCCTTGGCGAAAGCCACGTAGGAAGGGAAAGCCTTCCCGCCCAGGCTGGTGCCTTCGGCCGACGGGATGATGGTGACTTTGCCGCCTTCCATCACCGCCGCGGCGGTGTTAGACGTACCGAGGTCTATGCCTATTATCTTTGCCATATATGTTTCCTCCAAATTAAGTTACTGAAAATTCACTGTCCCGCTTCTTCTTCCGCTTCCTCCGGGCTGGCTTCCGGCTCCGGGGCCGGCGCAGCCTTCTTCTTGGCTATCTTCACCCTGGCGGGGCGCAGGATCTTGTCGCCGTAGTAGAAGCCCTTCTGCAGCTCCTCCGTTACCAGCCCGTCGTTCTCCTCCGTCCCTTCCACCACCCCGAGTATCTCCGAAGCCATCGGGTCGTAAGGCTTGCCCACCGGCTCCATCTGGCGCAGCCCTTCCGCCTCGAACACCTTGGAAAATTCCTTGAAGATCATCTCCAGGCCCTTCAGCACGTCCTCGTTGTTGCCGCCGTCCTTGGCGCTGTTGATGTGGTTGTGGGCCGAGAGCAGCAGGTCGTAGAGCGGCAGCAGGCGGATGAGGATGTCGGCCTTGCCGTATTTTATCAGCTCCGGTCTCTCCTTCTCCACGCGCTTACGGTAGTTCTCGAAGTCGGCCTGCAGGCGCAGCAGCTGGTTGTAGTAGTCTTCCGACTGCTTCTTCTGCTTCTCCAGCTCGCCCTGCCGGTCCTCCATCTGAGCCTCATCCCCGCAAGCGGCTTCCAGCTCCTCCGCTTTCTTCGTCTTCTTTTCTTCGGCCTTATGGTTTTTCATATTATTCTTCAAAATCTATCTTGTCCCACTCGCCCAGCATGTCCTCCATCATGGAGCTGACGGTATCCACCAGCGTGATCATGCGGGGATACTCCATCCGCTTGTAGCCCAGGATCCCCACCAGGCCCACGGCCTTGTCGTTCACACAGTAGGAACTGGACACCAGGCTGAAATTCTTGAATTCCTTGATGCTGTTCTCGGAGCCTATGGTGACGTCCACGATGTGGCGCTTGCCGGGCTCGCCGAGGGCCTTGGCCTTGAGCGAGCTGTCGCGCAGGCGCTCGCGCAGCAGGCCGGAGAAGCGCTCCTTCTCCTCGAGCAGGCGGGCGATGTTGCGCATGTCCTCCATGCTGCCGTCCTCGAGGTTGGAGAAGATGCGGCTGAGGCCTTCGAGGTACAGCGCGTCTTCGTTCTTTACCAGGCTCTTGAAATACTCGGTCAGCTTGCGCAGCAGCTCCTCGAGCCCCTTGTCCTTCTCCCTGCCGAGGAACTCCTTGTAGATCACCTGAGGCAGGTCCGTCAGCGGCAAATCTTTGAGGCGCTTGTTGAGGCGCACCGAAAGGGATCTTACCGCGGCCTTGTCGGCCGCGTGCTCCAGGTTGAAAGCGGCGTGCTTGATGAGGCCGGAGTGGGCGCACACCACCGAAAGCACGCTCTTGGGGCCCATGCTGAGCAGGTCCAGGCGCTTGATGCTGTCGAGGTCCATGTCGGCGCTCATCACGTAGCCCGCCCACTGCGACATGTCCGAGAGCATCCGGGAGGTATGCTTGAGAAAGCCGTCGAGCTGCTCCACGCGGCGGTCGTACTCGTGCTCCAGGCGGTCCTTCTCGCTGGCGGCCAGGCGCTGCATGCGCACGATATTGTCCACGTAGGAGCGGTAGCCCTTGTCGGAGGGGATGCGGCCGCCGGAGGTGTGGGGCTGCACCAGGTAGCCCTCGGTCTCCAGCTCTTTTAAAATATTCCTGATGGTAGCGCTGGAGACGTTGAAACGGCCCTCGTCCGCTATTACGTCCGAGCTGACCGGGCGGCCCGTGCTGACATAGTTGTACACCACCCAGTTAAGGATCTTGTCTTTCCTGTCCTGCGCCACTTCCGGTTTAAGTACCCTCATAAGTCCACCCGGTATTAATTAGCACTCAAAACATTTGTCTGCCAGAAATATTATACACCTTGGCCTCATAATTGTCAATACCGCCCCGCGACTGCTAAAAATAAAAGGGGACGCTGCTTCCTATCTTCCTAACCGGGTCCGGCAAAACAAATAGGAAGATAGGAAGCAGCGTCCCCTATGCGATTCTATATTTTCAGGGCGCGGCGCAGGGTCCAGTCCAGCACGGCGTCGGGCAGCAGCCATTTGAAGAATATTATCAAGGAAGCCCTGAAGGGCACCGGGTAGCGCGCCGCGGGGCGGCCGCTGCGCAGAGCCTTCAGGATCACGGCGGCCACCGCTTCCGGGCCGGGCGCGCCGCTCCTGTAGCCGGCGCGGAACTTTTCGGTAAGGCGGGCCACCATGGGCGCGTAAACCCCGGAGCCGGAATACTTCTGCAGGTTGACCAGCGCGGTATTGTCCCACTCTGTCTTTATGGGCCCGGGCTCTACCAGCACCACCTTTATGCCGAACTGGGCCGTCTCCAGGCGCAGCGCGTCCGAGTAGGCCTCCAGCGCGTACTTGCTGGCGTGGTACCAGCCGCCGGCGGGCACGCTGATGCGGCCGGCTATGGAGGAGATATTTATTATTCTGCCGCCGCCGGACGCGCGCATGTGCGGCAGCGCCAGCTGCGTCAGCCGGGCCAGGCCGAAGAGGTTCACCTCGAACTGCCGCCTGGCCTCGTCGAGCGGCACGTCCTCCACCGCCCCGTGCGCGCCGTAGCCGGCGTTGTTGACCAGCGCGTCCAGGCGCCCGGCGTCCTTCAGCACGAAGTCCACGGCGCTCTTCACCGAGCCCTCGTCCGTGACATCCAGGGCGAACACCTTGGCGCCCAGGTATTCCAGGCCGCGCATCTTCTCCACCCGCCGCGCCCCGGCGTAAACTTTATAGCCGCTCCTGAGCAGCAGCTCCGCCGCCGCGTAGCCGATGCCGGCAGAGGCCCCGGTGACCAGTACGGTTTCGTTCATACTCTCTTTGTAGGATATTATGCGGGCCGGCGCAACTGCCGGACCGTTTTTTTGATAACATAAGCGCATGGAAGAGAGAGCTTTCCCCCTCCCCCCGGGCTCGTTCGAGGAGAAGTTCGTGCGCAGCGGCGGGCACGGCGGGCAGAACGTCAACAAGGTGGCCACCTCGGTGCAGCTGCGCTTCTTTCCGCGCCTGTCCGGGCTGCCGTACGCGGCGCAGGAGCGCCTCAAGGAGCTGGCCGGCGCCAAGCTGACCGAAGACGGGGACATCCTGATCACGGCCAGCGAATACCGCACGCAGGAGCAGAACCGGCAGGCGGCCCGGGCGCGCCTGGCCGAGCTGATAGGCCGCGCGCTGCGCCCGCCCAAGCACCGGCGCCCCACCCGGCCCACCTTCGGGTCCAAGCAGCGGCGCATAGAGGGCAAGAAGCGGCGCTCAGACGTCAAGCGCTCCCGCGGCGGAGACTTCGAATAGCCTTTTGTATAATATGCCTATGGAAAACCCCATTTATCTCTCGGCGGCCGCCGCCCTAGGCGTGGCCATAGCGCTGACCGTCTTTTTCCTGCGCCGCAACGGCGCGGCCGACGCCGCCCCGGCCAAAGGCAGCGCCTTCAGCGATTACGGCGAACACGTCAAGCTGCGCGACCTGTTCCGCCTCGCGGCGCTGATAGAGGAGAAGGGCGAAGCCCTGTACGCCAAGATGGAATTGAAAGCGGCGCGGCCTGAAACCCAAAAGCTCTGCGCCTGGCTGGCCGAACAGGAAGGCATACACCGGGGCATCATACAGGACCAGATCGACAAGTGGCGGCCGCTGCCCCCCCACCTGACCGAATGGCCGGCCTTCATGGAGAAAGTAAAACAGGCCGGTTTCTTCGCCGACCCGCCCGCCGAGAACGCCGCAGAGGACGAACTGGCGGCCTTCGCCATCCGCCAGGAGATAAAGACGGCCGAATTCTACGCCCTTTTCGAACAGGCCTTTCCGCAGGCCTGGAAGAGAATACACATGCGCAGACTGGTGGAAGAGGAGCATAACCACGAAGCCCGCTTGCGCGAGGCGTACCCGCACATTAGATAATTTATTTTTCGCAACCGCCGTCCGGGAGATCGAACTCCAGGACGGCGGTTTTTTTGTCGCCGGCGGCGGCCGCGGCGTAGGGGCCGCAGACCCGCTCGGCCAGCGCACCCTCCCGGCCTATCCTGACGGCGCCTATCTCCCAGTTCACCTTGTCCCCGCGGCCCGTATAGCCGGGCGCCCCGGCCCAGGCGGCCTTTACTCCGGCCTCCGTCTCTCCGGGCCAAAGCCTGGCGCGCCCGGCCCCGGCCGGCAGCGCGGCGGCCAGCGACGGGGGAAGGGGCCCCGGCGGCAGGAAAACTTTTTCAATTCGCACCGCCGCGCCAAGCCCGGCCAGGCCGTTGTAATTCTTCTCCTCCAGCGAGGTCAGGAGCACTCCGCGCAGCGAGTTGGCGCCCTGCGCCAGCACGGCGTCGGCCAGCGCTTTATGATTAACCCCGGGATTGACCAGGTAAAGCCCGTCCGGGCCGTAAACCAGGGCGCTGCTGGTGTTGGAATCACCGAACAGAGACACGCGGTAGCCGGCGGACCGGGCGCCGACCGGCCCGGCAGAGAGGCCGGCCGCCATCAGCGCCAGTCCCAGGAAAGCCGGGACGTACAGCTTGCGGTTCGCCCCCAGCAGCGGCGCGTGCAGCAGCGCCAGCGCGAGGACAAAGAAGCCGGCCACCAGCAGCGGCGAGGGCTCCGGCACGCTGACGGAGGCGAAAGGCAGGCCCGCGAAGAATTTCACCGCGGCTATAAAGAAGCGCATGAACAGGCCGGCCGTCCAGGCCAGCGCGCCGAACAGCGGCCCTCCCGTCAGGGCCAGCAGGAAGCCCAGCGCCATGGCCAGCCCGGAGGCCGGCACCAGCACCATGTTCGACAGCAGGGAGACCAGCGAGATCTTGTGGAAATACACGGCCAGCAGCGGGTAAAGGCAGAGCTGGGCGAAGAAGCTGACCAGCAGCAGGCCCAGCGCCCGCCCCGGCAGCCCCGCAGGCAGCCGGCGCCCCCACAGGGCCAGGCCCACGGTCAGGCCGTAGGCCGCCAGGAAGGACATCTGGAAGCCCGCGTCGAAGAGATAGCGCGGGGCCGGCAGCAGGATCAGCAGGGCGGCCGCCGTGAGCGCGTGAAAGGCGCCGCTCTCGCGCCGCAGCAGCCAGGCCGTCAGGCCGGCGGCGAACATCAGGTAGGCCCGCACCAGCGGCGCGTCCAGCCCCGCCGCCAGCACATAGAAGCCGGCCAGGCCCAGGGCGGCCAGCCCGGCGTAGCGGCGGCGCAGGCCCAGGCGCGAGGCCAGGAAATAGACCACCGCCACCACGAAGCCCACGTTGGAGCCCGAGGCCACCAGCAAATGCATGGCGCCGGAATCCTGGAAGGCCGTCTTCAGCTCTGGCGGCACGCTTTTCTTCTCCCCCAGCACCACGCCGCCGAATACCGCCGCGGCCCCCGGTTCCAGCCCCGCCCGGAAAGAGGCCAGGGCCGAAGAGCGGAAGCGGCGCGCCAGCAGCAGCACCGGTGCCGCGGGCTTGATAACTTCGAGGTCGGCCGCGCGCGCCTGCGCGGCTATGCCGCGCCGGGCCAGGTAGTCGCGCCAGTCCAGGCTGCCCGGCGCCGAGGCGCCCGGCGGCACTTCCAGGTCGGCCAGCAGGCTCACCGTGTCGCCGTAAGAGGCGCCGCCGGCTTCGCCCCGGGCGTAGACCATGAGCCCCGTCTCGAGCGGCCGGCCGTAGACCAGTGAGGTCTCGAGGGAGAAGCGCAGCCCGCCCGGCACGGCTACCGGATACTCCGTCACCCGGCCTTCAACCAGGGCTCCCGCCCGCGGCAGGGCGAAAGGCAGGTCGGCCGGCGGCCGCAACAGCCGGTCCCGGAAAGCGAAAATGCCGGCCGAGTAAGCCAGCAGCAGGAGGAACAGCGGCCTGCGGTAGTAGGATAAATGCATAGCGCTTAGCGCGGGAGCGCGGCTATGAGGAGTGACAGGTTGTAAGTAGCGGACCCAGCCCTAAATCTTGATGCGCCCCTTGAGCGCGTAGCCGAGGGTGACCTCGTCCATGTAGTCTATGTCGCCGCCCAGCGGCACGCCGTAGGCTATGCGGGTGATGCCCGCCACGTAAGGCTTGAGCAGGCGCGTCAGGTACATGGCCGTGGCCTCGCCGTCGGCGTCCGGGTTGGTGGCGATGATGACCTCTTTAACGCCGCCGTCGGAGGCGCGCACGCGGTCGAGGAGTTCCTTCATCCGGATCTGGTCCGGGGAGACGCCGGCCACCGGGGAGACGGCGCCGTGCAGCACGTGGTAGACGCCTGAAAAACTTTTGGCCTTCTCTATGGCGGCCAGGTCCTGCGGGCGCTCCACCACGCAGATCAGCGAGCGGTCGCGGCCGGCGTCGGCGCAGACGGGGCAGAGGCCGCCCTCGGCGTAGTTGTAGCAGTCCGGGCAGTACTTGACCAGGGCCTTCACCTCGCGCAGGGCCTCCACCATGCTCTCCACCTCGCCGGGCGAGGCCTTTACCACGTACATGGCGAAGCGCTCGGCCTGCTTGGGGCCGACGCCGGGGAAACGGCGGAAGATGCCGATGATCTTTTCGAGCGCTTTCATTTAACCTTGTCTATGCGGGTGATGCGGCCGTGGAAAACCTTGGCCAGATGCTTCAGTTCGGGCTCCGTGCCGGCCGCCACCTGCCTGGGGGCGTGGGGCGCTTTAGGGGCCGGGGGCGCGTCCTGGCTGGCCTCCTCGTCGGAGAGGTCGGCCATGGTCGGCTCCTCGGGACCCGGGTCTTCCGGGACCGGGAATTCCTGCGCCGCCGGGGCCGGGGCCTGGGAGAACTCGGGGACCAGCGCTATGCGCCGGCCGGCGAATTTCTCCAGCATCTCTTCCAGCTCGGGCCGGGCGGTCTCTATCATCGAGGTCTCGAACTTGTTGGCGCTGAGAAGGCGCCACTTATTCTCCTCGGCGAAGACGATCTTGACCGACAGCAGGATATTGTAAAGGGCGGGCTTGCGCGAAGAAGCCTGGCCCAGCAGGCGCTTCCAGGCTTCGGCGCCGCTGCGCTGTTCGGCGGGCTGGGCAGCAGGGGCCGCGGCCGCGGGGGCTGGCGCCGGGGCGGCGGCGGCCGGAGCCGGGGGCGTCAGAAAATCATTTTTTTTTTGCGCGGGGGCCGGAGCGGGCGAGGGCTGGGAGGGCATACCGGAGGCGCCGGACGCCTCCAGGCCTTCCAGGCGGCGCACCAGCGCCTCCAGGTCCTGCGGGGTCTCTATCAGCGTGAACAGGGCGATCTCGGCAGACAGGGCCGGCGAGTCGGAGAACTTCACTTCCTCGACTATGATATTGAGCTTGCGCGACAGGCGCGCCAGCAGCGCCGGGCTGACGCCCTTGGGCAGGCCCTTTATGGGTTCGCCCTCGTTGAACCCCTGGGCGGCCAGGAAGGCCTCGGCGAAATTGTTGCGCAGCTCGCGCAGCGAGGCCAGCGCGTCATAGCCCTCGGCGTTGAGCCGGTCGAAGGCGGCGTGCAGGGCGGCGGCGTCTCGGTTGACCAGGGCCAGCGCCATGGCGTTGACGCTCTCGCCGCCGGGGTAACCCAGCAGTTCGTTGATCAGGTCGGCCTTGATCTCGCCGTGGCCGAAGGAGGCCGCGCGGTCGAGCATGGTGAGCGCGTCGCGCAGGGCGCCGCCGGAGGAGCGGGCTATCAGGCGCAGGGCCTCGGGCTCGGCCTTCATCTTTTCGGCCGCGGTCACGGTCTTGAGGCGGGCGACGATGTCGGCGTCGGAAATGGGGCGAAAGCGGAAGCACTGCGAGCGAGAAAGGATGGTGACCGGCACCTTGTTCTGCTCGGTGGTGGCCATGATGAACACCACGTGCGCCGGCGGCTCTTCCACGGTCTTGAGCAGCGCGTTGAAGGCGCCGGTGGAGAGCATGTGAACTTCGTCGAGTATGTAGATTTTGTATTTGTCGCGCGAGGGCGCGAAGGAGGCCTGCTCCACGATCACGCTGCGCACCTTGTCCACCTGGGTATTGGAAGCCGCGTCTATCTCTATGACGTCGAGCGACTTGCTCTCGGCGATCTCCACGCAGGAGGGGCACTTGCCGCAAGGCACCCCGTCCTTGGGCTTGTGGCAGTTGAGCGTGCGGGCCAAAATGCGCGCTATGGTGGTTTTGCCGCAGCCCCGCTGGCCGTAGAAGACGTAGGAGTGGGCCACGCGGCCCAGTTTCACGGCGTTCTGCAGGGTAGTCTTGATGGTTTCCTGGCCCATAACCTCGGTGAGGTCGCCGGGCCGGTACTTGGTGGCAAAATTTTCGTACATAGTTTTTGGGATCGCGCGTTAAAACGGCCGGCCGGAGGAGGGCCCCCGGCCGGCGGCCGCCGGGCTTAGAACTTCAGGCCGGCGGAAATGGAAACGTAGCTATCGGTGTCGTCGCCGTCGTCGAGGATCTGGTAGGCCACATTGGCGCCCACCATGTTGAGGTCGATGTAGGCGCCGAAGCCGTAGGCGGACGCGTCGTCGGTATTACCCTTGAACTGGGTGCGGGTATACGAGGCGAAGGGCGTCACCATGGGGATGGTGGCCGGGATGTCCAGGCGCACGTTCACGCTGGACTTGGGCAGGGCGCCTATCAGGGCCAGGGCCTGGCCGTTGATGGTGTTCACGCGGCTGAACACGTCGTCGTCGCCGTACTTGTAGCCGGTCCAGGAGCCGCCGAGACGGAGCATCATGACCTTGGCGCCGGCGAACACGGAGTATTCGGTCTGGCCGGCCTCGTAATCGGTCAGGGCGGTCTCGGCCTTGTGCAGGGTGTGTTTAAGCCCGACGCCCAAGTCCACCTGGGTTATGCCTTCGCCGCCGCCGGAGGTGATCCGGGAGTTAGGGCCGGCCAGGCGGCCCTTGCCGCTGCCGGAAGGGGTGAGCGAGAAGGTAATGTCGCCGCCGAAGAACACGCTGGAGTAGTCCACGCCGGGGGAGTACTCGGTGGCGGGGGTCATGCCGGCCTCGCCGGCCACGGTGAACAGCGGGGCGTCCTTGCCTACCCGCACTGAATAGGTGTTGAGCGCCTTGGCCAGGCCGTCGGCGTCCTGGCGCAGCAGGGCGGGCTTTATCCACATGGAGTCGCCGCCCACGGTGAGATAGGCGTCGGTCCTGCTGTAGCCGTCGGGACCGGTGGTCATGCCGAGGCCGCCGTCGAACCAGGCCGAGGCGCCGCTGCAGAGGGCAGCTACCATGGCCGCCGCTAATATGATCTTTTTCATTGTTTCTCCCCTTTATGTCGGTCGAGAGTCGCCCCTCCCCCGTATTGAAACCGCAAGTATATTATACGAATTTAGTCCGCCGCCCATAAAGAAAAACCCCGCGGCTTTCCGCGGGGTTTTCTTTGCTGGGGAACGCTGGTTAGTTGCAACCGGCGGCCGACAGCGAGGCGCGGTTGCACTTGCCCAGCACATTGCAGACGCTCTGCATGTTCCGCTCTATAGCGGCCACGTCGTTCGTTGAGATGCCATCCCTTATCATGAGGTCGGAGTCTATCTTTGCCGTCCTGATTATGTTCGACTGCTCATTGTCGCACCTGTTGGCGCCGTTCTCGGTGCCGACGCCGTAGAGCTGCACCTTATCTATGATGGCGATGTTAGCCTGGGCCTCCGCCACTTCGTCGGCGCTGGCGGTATGTGTGACACCCTGGGGCTTGGGATCCTGCGGCTTCGGGTCCTGGGGCTTGGGGTCCTGCGGCTTGGGATCCACGGGGTCCGGAGTGACGGTCTCGGTGGCGCCCAGCTTAAGCTCGGTGCGGAACTTGGCGATCTCCGCGATAGCGCCCTCGGCGCCTACCTTAATCATCACCGGATCGGCGGCCAGGGTGCCGATGTCCATGGGCAGTTCGAACCTGCCGCGCTTGATGGAGGCTATCATGGTCTCGCTCAGCTCGCCCTGGGGGGCGGCGTAGGTGTCCTTGGCGGCGCCAAGGCTTTCGAGGGCGAGCACAGGGCTGATGGTCTTCCAGGTATCGTCCTCTTTCTTCACCTCGGCCGCGTCGTCGAGCTCGTAGGAGGTGACGTTGGCGGTAGCGCCGCGCAGCTTGATGATGGCGCCCACAGCCGATTCGTCGGTGCCGTTCCACAGCTTGGCGAAGGCGGCGTCGATGGCGGCCTTGTTGGCCGGGAGCTCGGCGGCGGTCTCATCCGGGAAGGCTTCCATCTCCCTGGTGACTTCGGCGGCCTTGGTATTGATCTGCTGGCCGGTGGCGCGCAGCTTGGCCACCACGCCGTTCTTTACCGCGGGTACCTGCTGCCTGAAGAAACCGAGGGCCTTGGTGTGGAACGTGATGTCCTTCTGGGACTCAAGCTGCCGGGTCTGCCAGTCCTCGGCCTGAGCCAGGCGCTGGCGCATGGTGGTTTCAACCGAAGAGTCCAGTTTGCCCATGACGGCCTTCTTGCCCTGGCCGAGCACCTTGCTGGTATAGGCCTCCATGGCGGCCCCGCCGGCCAGTATGGCCTTGACCTCGGTGACGAATTCGTCGGTCTGCTGCTTGGCCTCCGCCAGCTTCACGTTGGCGTCCGACACATTGGACGAGTATATAGTGGCCGAAGAAGCCACCATATCGGCGCTCCTGTCTATGGCGGAGAGCACGCCGGGCAGCTGCTTCTTGGGGTCGCGGCCGGACATCAGCGCCACTACGTCGGCGGAGATAGCCTTATTGTACTCCCAGAGCTTGGCCTGGTCGTCTTTCTTGCCCACAGCCTCTTTGACCTTCATCATGATATCGCGCAGCGCGCCGTCGAAGTCCTCGGTCTGGACATGTACCAGCTGGGGGTTGTCCACTCCGTTGGCGCCGGGGCCGACGACGGTGGTACCGCCGGGATTCGCGCCAGGGGTGCCGGGGGCGCCGGGGGCGCCGCCGGTCAGTTTGTCATAGTCGGACTTCCGCATGCCTTTGCAGGGGCAGGGGCTGTTGCCGCCCATCCAGCCTTCCACGGTCTTGGTATCCCTGGTGGGCACGCCGGTAGCGATAACGTTGTGGCCGCCGCCCGCGGGGAAACAGTCCTTGTCCGGGTCCTGCTTGGTCAGACAGACGTACTCGGGCGGGCCGCTGCTGGCCATGCCCATGGCGCTTTCCATCTGGCCGGTCAGGAACTTGCCCAGCGTGGTGGCGAAAGCGTCGACCACGGCTTTGACGATGGTCTTCTTGATCTCGTACTTCTTGAAGAACTCCCACTCGAGGGCTTTCTTCTGGCGCTCCTTGGCGGCCATTTCGGCGAGAGACTCGCCGCTGCGCTCGTGCTTGTACTTGTTGTCGTAGTTGTTGGCGCCCTTGGTCTTGTCGCCTTCGCCCAGGCCGCCGGCGCCGCCGGTGCCCGCGCCGATCTGCACGGCGTCGGCCGCGGCTTTATCCAGCGAGCTCATGGCGGAGCCGCCGGAGAAGTTGCTGGCCGACTTGTCGGCCGCGCCGCGGAGTTTTTCGAAGGCGCCCTTGGAGGCGCTGTTGGGGTTGCCGGTGGCCACGCCCTTATAACCGGCCATGGCCACGGGGCCTATCATCGAGCGCTTGGCGGCCTTGGAGGAAGCCGACTTGGCGTCGTCTATGATCTTGCCGCCGGAGAGCGAGCCGGAGGTGCGGGAGCTGCCGTCGCCGCCGAAGGAGGTGAAGCCGCGCAGGCTGGACGCCATCCTGGGGATCACGGTGGGCGCGCCTACGGACTTGCTGGCCGCGCTGAAAGCGGCCCTGCCCGAATCGGTGACGGCGTCGCGCCAGCTGCTGCTGGGCGGCGCGGTAACGGCCGGCGGCAGCACGGGCTGCGAAGACTGGGAACCGAGTATCAGCGAGGCCGGGTCGCGCGAGGTCAGCGGCGTGATGACCTCACCGGAGCCGTCCGCCGAGCCCTGGCTGAGGCCGTTGATGCCGGGTTCGAAAGGGCCGGCGTCGCCGTGCCGCTGGGCGAAATCGTTGCCCTTGAGCACGTTGTCCTGGGAGGGCTGGGAGATCATGTATTCCGCCACGGGAGCCATGACCAGCACGCTCAGGCCGATGGCCACGAAGGCCATGTCCCGGCGGGAGAGGTTCTTCAGCCGGTCCACGAAGCCGCCCGCGGCGCGGGAGAACATCGGGGCTTTTCCGAAGGCTGAAGTTTTCCTGAACGGCGAAGCCGCCCCGGGTATTACCGGGATGTCCGCCTTTTTTTCGTCCTCATTATAAAAGTTCATAACCGCCTCCGATGCTTAACTTGCTTGATTTAAAATCCCGCAGCGAACAACGACCGCCGAAATCATATTTATAGAGTTCTTCAACTATACTTTACCTAAAACCGCGCGCCGGGCCAAGTGTCATTAGTCCCCCACGCTGCTGGGCCCTTTGGCCCCCTCGCCCCCGGCCGAAAAAAAGCCCTGCGGTCAGCCTGCCGCCTGTGCGCGGCCACGGAGGTGTTCCTCGTAAAACGTTCTCACTGAAGCATACCGCCGAAGCATTTGTTTCGCGACACCGGAACATTCCTCCGTACAGGCTGTAACCTCGGGCTTAAGAGTACCGATCATTCCCTGGGGTTCAAGGGAGGCGGGCTTTTGGCCTCTTCCTTGGCGTTCTGGTCCTGGCCGCCTGAAGCGACCAGACTTACGATGCTTTCCACGAACCCCGACATCTTGGGGCCGAACAGGCCGGCCATGGAACCGCCGATCATCACGCCGACGGCTATCATGCCGATGATGCCGAACAGGCCGCCCAGCAGTATCATAAGTATGATCGCCAGCCAGCACTTCCACTTGGAGCAGGGCTTGATGATCATCTTGCTGTAGCTGCTGCAGTTCATGGGCTTGCTGGTGATCTGGCAAGCGGCCGCCTGCTGCGCCTCGTGCACGTTGAAATCGTTGCAGTAGCCGATTATGCTGCGGATCTTGCTGTTCCAGGCGCCCACGCCGCTGCTGCAGCATTTCGGGGGCTTGCCCAGGGTCTTGGCGGTATCGTCTATCTTCTTGCCGTCGTCGGACATGGCCGCGCCGTGCGTGCCCTGCGCGTCGGTGCAGCGCTTGGCGTCCTCCTGCAGCGCGCCGGCGCCGGAGATCAGGTTGCCGGTGAACGAGGTGTCGGGCACTATCGGGGCGGCGGTGTCGGTCTGCAGCGCGTCCGCGCTGACGTCGTTGCCGTCGTAGGTGCTGCCGGTATAAGAGGCCTGGTACTCGTAGGCTGCGTCCTTGGACCTGAACGCCGTGGCCGTCATGCCGAAGGTCTCGGCCAGCTGGAACATGGGCTTCCTGGACCCCAGTTTGGTGTCCATGCGGGCGCTCTTGGTCTTATAGCCGACGTTCTTCCAGGCGAAGCCGGAAACCCTGCCCATGGTCTTGGAATTCACTTTCTGGGGCGAGCCTGGCACCGGCACCTTGCTGGCCGCCTGCCCCACAGCCCTAGCGTACATGCCCGAGGCGCTGCCGCCCGCGCCGCCGGGGCTGCGCAGCATGGTGCGGTTCATATACGGGCCCGAGGCCGAGGCGGAGCCGCTGCCGAAATTTCCGGCCAGGTTCTGGCCCATGGTGTCGCCGTAGAGGCCGCCGTCCGCGCCGGGCAGTCCGCCGCCGGCCAACAGGCCCTCCAGATCCACCGCGTCGCCGTTCTCGCCTCGGGCTCGCTCTTCCTCGTTGACCACGCCTTTGACCTGGCCGGGCTTGGCACGCCGCCCGCCGTCCTTAAGCTCCGGGGTACCGAAGAGATCGTCGCCGCCGCCGCGCACCATCGCTATGGAGGACGGCCCGCCGCCGGGGGGCAGGGTGGCGTTGAGGTTGTTGAGGAACTTCTGCCAGAAGGAATTCTGGGCGCTGTCCGCGGCCGCGCGGTCCAGGGCCGCCCTCAGCATGTCGTTGGAATACTTGGGATTGATGGCCGAGACGATGCCTCCCAGGCCTACGGTGCGCAGGAAGGCCGCGACGGGCTGGAACATGACGAGGCGGCCGAAGGTTTCGCCGGAGATGACGAAGGGAACCGAGAGCACGGCCAGGATGAGCAGGACTCCCACGTACTTGGCCCGGCCGCGAAAAATAAGCAGCAAGGCGGCCAGGAGAGATTTGCGTTTGTGTTTTTCTACGAATTTGCTGCCCATATAACCTCCAGTGGCCGACCCGGCCTACCGGAAAACTCCATCTATTTACCGCGCCGAGCCGAACCCGCTTTTACGCCTGATGCCGCCGGGCTTTAACCCGGCGGCAACCCGCGTACTTCCCCCCAAAAGAACTACTTGCCGCCCAGCATGCTGCCTATCAGGGTAACCACGCCCGCGCCGGCAGCCAGCCACATGATGGTGGTGGCGGGACCGGGGGCCATTACGGCCTCGCTGCCGCCGGCGAAAGCCGCGATGCCGGCCATGATAGCCAAGGCCGCGCCGATGGTGTACAAGCCGCCCAACAGCATCTGGCCGTGCTGGGCCATGAGCATGATGGACATGACTAGCGCTATACCCGCCAGCGCTATGGCTATACCAGCTACGATGCAGGCTATAGGGTAGCCGAATATGGTGCCGCTGAGCTTGGAGGCTATGAAAGACAGCACGGCCGAGATCATGATGAGCGCCAGGATGGCGGTGACCATGCTGGCCCAGGGGCTGACGTCCGTGGGAGGATTGGCGTCAGGCACGTCCCCGGCGTCGGGAACGTCCGTGCCGCCGCCAGTGCCGGAGCCGTCCACGTTGTCGAGCGAAGGCGAGGTCACTATACCCGCGCCGCCGTCGCTGATGCCGGCGCCGCCGCCTGAGGCGCTGTCGTCGCCGGTGGTGCCTTCCCAGGCCTTATCCTGGGTGGAGCGTGCGCCGTCCGCGCTGGTTCCGGTAAAAGACTTCTGTATCTCGCGCATGCCCTTGGCCTGGTTCATGGCGCCGGCGCCGATGGCGCCTTTCTTGCCGGCTTTGGAGCTGCCGAACACCGGTCTCGCGGAACCCTTCATGGCCAGCATCTTGCCCTTGCGGTTGTCGAACTTGGGCATGTTGGAGAAGCCCGCGCCGATGCCGGAGGTGAAGCCGGTCTTGGCGCCGGTGGCGCCGGAACCGAACTTATTGCTGAAGCCGCCCATGTTGGAGAACTTGCTGGAACCGCCGCCCAGCTGGCTGGTCAGCGAAGCCATCTCCCCGCCCTGCAGTTTGCCCATCATGTCCTGGGCCATGTTGTTGCCGTCGGGCTGGGCGTTGGGGTCCTGGGGCTGCCCCTCCTCGCCGTCGGCCGCAGCCGCGTTGGGATCGGCCGCCTGGTCCTTCTTGGCGGCCGCCGCTTCATCCATGGCCAGGGAGCCCTTGTTGGTATCCTTGAACATGTCGAGCGACGAGCCCTGGTTGGCGGCCTGGCTGCGCAATATGGCCGGCACGTAGGGGTCATGCGACTGGTTGGAGCTGAAGGCCGAAGTAGCGGTGCTCGGCGCCGGCGCGTTGTTGGCCAGGTAGAGGCCGCCGGCCACGGCCACCATGGCGACGGTGGCGATCACGCCGGCGTTACCGGCCAGGAAACTGCCCAGGCCGGCCGAGGCCCCGAACTTGGAGGCGCCGCCGAAGGCGGCTTTGCCCACATTCATGACGGACTGGTTAACGCCAGCCTGGCCGATGGAGCCGCGTGAGCCCATGCCCAGTTTGCCGCGCAGCCAGCCAAGGGCGCTGCCCTTCTTCTCTTTTTTCTCTTTAAAGTTTATATCCGGCAGATTGTCGTTCATAACGCCTCCTGAATCCTTTCTATGTTACTTACCGCCGAACAGGGAACCTATGCCGCCGGTCTTGGACCAGCCGGTAAACCCGTCCCCGGTGGCCGCCGTCAGGTCGCCAGCAGTGCTGGCGTCGCTCCAGGCCGACATAAGGGCCGAATAAGCCTGGTAGGCCAGCAGCAGACCGGTGGCGATATAAATGCCGCCCATCATCTTCTGGTCGTACCGGCTGTACATCTTGTAGCCCGCGTATACCACCTTGAGGGCGTAGAAGATAGCGGCGGCCGCGGCGGCGCAGGCCGCGTAGAACACGTACATGGCCGCGGCGACACCCCAGGCCGTATTGGCCAGGGCCTTGGCTATCTTGCTCAGCACCATCGTGAGGAGGATAAGGCCGCCGGCATACATCATGCTGTTGGTGGCCATGTCCTCGTATTCCTGCCAGGGGTCCACGTCCTCGGGATCGCTGGGCTTGGGCACGGTGGATTCGTTGCTGTTTATGCTGGGATCGTTGCCCTTGAGCGCCGCGCCGTCGGCTATGCCGGCCCCGCCAAGGCCCGCGCCGGCGCCGGGGGTGGCCACGTCGCCGCTATTGCTGGTCTCGCCCACAAAAGCCTCGGTGGCCCCGGTGCGCGCGCCGGCCGCGTCAGCGGAGAAGGCGGCCTTGCTGCCCAGGTTCTTGGCGAACTTGGCCTGGCCGTAGGCGCCCTTCCTGTTGGTATTGGGAACCGAGTACTTGGGCGAATTCTTTACCCGCGCCGCGGCCTGGGCCGTCATCCCGGAGCTCCTGCCGGTATTGGCCTGGGCAGGTGCCCTGTAGACAGGCTGGAACTTGGCGCCTATGCCGCCGGCCAGTCCGCCGCCGCCCTGCATCCTGGGAATAGAGGTACCGCTGCCGGCGCCGCCCTTGCCGCCGCCGAAACCGGCAGAAGCCTGCAGTTTGCCAGCGCCGCCTGCGCCGGCGGCGCCGTACGCGGCGTCAGCCGCGGGAGCCTCGGAGGAGGCGTCGGCGTAAGAATCGGCCGCCGCGGGGTCCGCGGAAGCTTCAGCGTCAGCCCCAGCGCCGGCGGAGTCGCCGGGCAGGCCTATGCCGTCCTTCTTGGCCTGTTCCCTGAACATGTCCAGGGTAGAAGAAGCGGCCGCCGAAGCGTCACGGGAGAGCGCCCGCTCCTGCCCGGCCTTGCCGGCCTCTTCCTCGTAATAGCTGTTCTGGAAGAGGTCGGGAGAGTAAACCGGCTTGGAGGAGGGGCCCACGAAGTTGTAGACCACGCCCACGCCGGCCGCTATGGTGGCGCCGCCCAGCACCATGCCGACTATACCGGCCTTGGTGGCGAAAAGCCCCCCGAGGCCGCCGGCCGAACCCATACCGGAAGAGGCGCCGCCCACCGCGGAAGAACCGCCCCTGAAAAGCGCCGAAAGGCTGGAAAGGAAACCGCCTTTCTCTTCTTTTTTCTCGTTATAGTCGTTCATAATGCTCCTCCCGGTAAATTACAGATCAAAGCGCCACCCCGAACACGGCGCCAAGGGCCATCTTAAGCACCATCTGTATGACCATCATCTTTATCTGGTTCTTCATCTCTTCGCTCTCGTCAGTGGCGTCCTCCGGCTTGGAAGGAGGCGTGACCTTGGTTTTGCTTATAGAAGGATCGTTCTTCTTCAGGTCCTGGGCGGTCTGCCCCATCTGCAGGCCGGAGAGCGCCGTCTGCTCCTCCAGGCCGCTGTTGAGGTCCGCGCTGGCCGTTTTGGAAGTGTTGGCGAAAGCCTGGGCCGCGCCGCCCTTGGCCGCGCCCAGGTCCGCGCCCGTCTTGAGCGCCGCCTGGCTCTTGTCCGCGCTGCTGCCGAGCAGGGCCACGAGGGTATTGCGCTTCTCCGCCGAAGGGGATTTGCCGAGGTTGGCGGCCGAAGCGGGGGCGAACTCCGCCTTGGCGTTGCCGGTACCGAAGAACTTGTTGTGCGTGCCGCCGGCGGTCATGCTGTTGGAATTGCCGGCGGTTATGGAGGCCGCCGCGGCCAGTTTACCGCGGGGGCGGGCCGGGGCCGGAGCCGCTCCGGAGGCTGAAGGCGCGGGGGCGTCGGCGGAGACCGAGGCTTCGGCGGTAACGTCAGCGGGCTCATCAAAGCCGGGGCCGGACTGGAAGAGGGAAGAGGCTATATCCTCGCCGGAAGTGGCGGGGTTGTTTATCATCGCGCCGCTCAGCGGGGAACCGGGGGCGCCCGCCTCGGAGGAAATATCGCTGCCGAGCAGGCCTATGTCGGCCACTTTGGAACGGAAGGGATTGCCGGCGGAAACGCGGGAATCGAGCGAAGAGCCGCTCATCAGGGGGATGGAAACCCAGATGCCCAGGATTATTACGGCCACGGTGCCGCCTATGACGTACTGGGTGGACTTGTTCTTTTTGGGCTGGAATTTCATCATAACCCCGCCTTTTTATCCCCGAGAGTACCGCAAAAAATAACTTTAAACTTTTCCTGACACAGCCCCCTCGGGCGTTCAGGTCAAAGTTGATTTACAAGGATGTTATAGCAGACAAAATTTGACTTGTCAAGGGCACTACCGCAAACAGCCGCCTCACTTTGGCTTATAGTCGCCAAAGGTCCATTCCACTGTGCCGTCCGGGGCCACTACCATATTGCTATTCTGGTGCGCCGGCGGGTCGGTGGCGTCGAATTTCACCGCGTATATAGTTCCTTTATCGGAGCTGCCGAGTTTTTCGAAGGACACCGACTCGTCCTCGAAGGCCATCTCCATGGCGGCCGAACAGACCTCGGTCTGCGGCCCCATGCCGCCGCACTCGCCTTGCTCCTGGCCGCCGTCCTCGTCGCCGTCACCGCTCCTGCCGACAGGCGCCGTCGCCTTATCTTCCCCGTCCTTGGTAATGGCTTCCGCCGCGGCCTTGGCGGCAGCCTCGGCCGCGCTCTTCTTTATAGAGTCCTCGGCGTCCTTCTTTGCCTTCTGCAGCGTAGGGTCCTTCGCCTCGGCATCCTTGTCCTGCTGGAAAGCGCCTACATCCGGAACTTTCAGGGACTTGGCGTTCTGCATTTTGAGGTTGGAAATCTCGCCGCTCTTTATCTTGTCCAGGTTGACCAGGCCGGTCTTATTGTAAGCCAGCGCCCCGCTCTTGCCGCTGCCGGAGGCGCTGACGCCGAAGCTCTGCCCCCACTTGTCCCTGGCCGTAGACGCGGACCCGCTGCGCAGGCCATCTCCCAGCATGGCCTTGGCGTTCTGCAGCGAAGCCAGGGTCCCTTTCTCGGTGGTTCCTTCGGCCGATTTTACCGCGCCGGAGATCTTAGTCATTCCCTGCCCTGAGCCGGCCCCGAAGCGGGTGGCATTTCCGGCGGACTTGCTGCCGCCGCCGGAAGCCCCGCCCACGGGGGAACCCGCCTTGCTGGCCATTTTCGGCACGGCGGCGCGCGAAGAGGAGCCGCCGGGGCTTTTGACCCCGCCCCAGGAACTCAGGTCGCGGTCCGCGGCAGAGGCGGAGAGTTCGGCCTTCAGTAGCTTAGCGTCCAGAACGCTCTGCGGCAACGGGCGCTTGCCCGGGCCGTATTCCACTATCGGGTCGTCTTCCATGAATCCGACTGTCCTGAAAAAAGAGTTCACCGCCCCCCTGGCGACATTGCCGTACGAAAAGGAGCTCTTCTTGTCCGCGCCGGTGAGGTCGTTAGCGCCCTGTACGATGAAGAAAAGGAAAATACCGCCTCCGGCAAAAAGAAAAGCCAGGACGGAAACTACGAGCGCTTTTTTCCTGTTATTAGAGTTGTCAGCCATAAGGCCCCCAGCCACTAAAAGAAACCTGCCCGTTTTTCACCCTTCCCCAGCAGGGAAACTGAAAAAACAGGTACCGATATTTAGAGTCTAGCAGACAAAACCAGTATTTTCAAGGCCTAAAATAAAAGACCCCGGACCGCTCAGGCGCAGGCCGGCAGGCTCTTGTGTTTTTCGGCTATGAGGGCGCCCAGTTCGTCTATCAGCGCCAGATCCGCCTCGGTAGGCAGACCCTTGATCATGACCGGCTTGAGCACCTCGGCCTTGATGTTGGGGATAAGCCCGGCTATGTTCTCCACGGCCTTGCCCCCCCAGCCGAAAGAGCCGATGACGGAAACGAATTTAGCCTTGGGCCGCAGCAAATTGGCCAGGTGAGCCGCGTAGACGGCCTTGGGATGCGCCCCGGTCAGCACGGTGGGAGTGCCTATGACAATGGTAGCGGCATCCACCAGCGACATGGCCACGCGGCCCTCGTCCATGTGGTCGAGGTTAAGCTTCTCTACGCAGACGCCGGCCTCCTGCAGGCGGCTCACCAGGCGGTTGACCAGCAGGTAGGTGCTGCCGTGCATGGAGATATAGGCCACCACCGCCTTGTTATGCGGTTCGCTGACGGCCCAGTCGCGGTAGATGTCCATCACGAAACCGGGGTTTTTGTGCACCGGGCCGTGGCTGGGGCAGATATAGGCGATGTCGTACTTGGCGAGTTTCTCCAGGTGGTTCTTGATGTTGGAGCGGAACGGCATCATGATCTCGGCGTAGTAGCGCTTCATGGGCTCGTAGACCACGTGCTCCTCGGAGAAGAGGGCGCTGGTGGCGAGATGGGAGCCGAAGAAATCGCACGAGAACAGCACTTTTTCCTCGCGCAGGTAGGTGCCCATGGTCTCGGGCCAGTGCACCCAGGGCAGGTAGACGAACTCGAGCGTCTTGCCGCCCAGGGAAAGCGTCTCGCCGTCCTTGACCTCTATGAATTTGTCGGCAGGCAGGTGCAGGTGCGCCATCAGGAACTCTTTGCACTTGGGGTTGGTGACCACCTTCGCCTCCGGGTAGCGCTCCAGCACCAGCGGAATGGAGCCGGAATGGTCCTGCTCGGCATGGTGGGCTATCACGTAATCTATCTTTTTCTCGTCCTTGAGGTACTCGAACAGCACCGCGGCCTTTTCCGGGTCGACGGAGTCGAGCAGCGCGGTCTTCTCCTCGCCCTTTACCAGATAGGCGTTGTAGCTGGTCCCCTCCGGCAGCGGGATTAGCGAGTCGAACAGCCGCCTGTTGAAATGGTTCACCCTCAGCGAGTAGACGTCGTTGGTTATTTTTTCGGGTTTCATGTTCCCCTCCGTTAGTTCCGCTATTGCCTGCGCCGCCGTACCGGCCGAAAAGCCTAGAGCGCCGCCAGTATCTGCCCGGCGAAGTCGGCCAGCGTTGCGTCGCGCGCGCCGATGACCACCACGATGTCGCCCGGAGCCGCTGCTCCGGCTATTACGGCCGGTATGTCGGCGCGGTTCTCGTAGAAAGCCGTCTGATGGCCGCGCGCGGCCACCGCGTCGGCGATATCCTTCGACGAAATATTCTTTGTGACGGTGCCGCCGGCATAATAGATCTCCGGCATTATAAGCCTGTCACCGGGGTTGAGGCCCGCGGAGAAGCTCTCTATCAGCTCGGCCTTGAGGTGGCGCGTGGGCGTAAAACCGTGCGGCTGGTAGACGGCCAGCACCCGCCGGCCCGGCGCCTGGTGCAGCGCGGCAAGCAGCGCCGAGATCTTGGCGGGGTTATGGGCGTAATCGTCGATAACCGTCACGCCCCGCTTCTCCCCCACCAGCACGAAACGGCGCTCCACACCCCGGAAATTTTTAAGGCCGGCGGAGCAGTCGGCGAGGCTGACGCCGTAGAGCGAGGCCGCCGCGCAGGCCGCCAGCGCGTTCTCCACGTTGTAGCGCCCGGGGGCGGGCAGCTCGAACGGGGTGCCGTTGATCCGGAAAGAGGAAGAGAAGGGCCCGAGTTTCACGTCGGAGACCTTCCAGCCTCCGGCGTCGAAGCCGAATACCGGAGCGGCGGGCAGGGCGGACGCGGCCGGGGCGTCGTCCGCGTTCACCAGCACGCGGCCGCAGTTGCCGGCGAACTCGGCGAAGATCTTGTTCAGCACTTCCACGTCTTTGTGGTCCTTGCTGATGTTGAGCACCAGGCCGGTCCTGGGGCGGTAGCGCACGATGGTGCCGTCGGACTCGTCGGCCTCCACCACCAGCACGCGGCCCTTGCCGCGGTAAGCGTTGCCCACCAGGCCGCGCTCCTTGAGCGCGCCGAGCGCGCCGCCGGTCACTATGGACGGCTGCAGGCCGCCCGCCTCGAGTACGGTGAACACCATGGCGGCCACGGTGGACTTGCCGCTGGTGCCGGCCACGGCTATGGTGTCGAAATCGTTCACGCGCGCCGCCAGCAATTCGGAGCGGTGGCTGATCTTGAGGCCCAGCTCTTTGGCCTTCAGCACTTCGGGGTTGCTGTCCTCGATGGCGGTGGAGAGGGCCAGCTCGGCGGAGTTGTCGTTGATGCCGGAGCCGTCCTGGGGGAAGATCTTTATGCCCAGCGCCTCGAGGGCGGCTTTAACGCCGAGGTTGCGGCCCCGGTCGAAATCGCGGTCGGAGCCGCTGACGGGGCGCCCTTCCATGGCGGCCATCTGCGCCAGCGCGCTCATGCCGACCCCGCCTATGCCGGAAAAATGTATGGTGTCTCTCATTAATAGAGATTATTGATAATTAGCCTGCCGCAGGGCAAGGCGCAGGCGGGGTGCGGGGAGGAATGCTATTCTTCGGATTCCGCGTCAGCTTCGGGGTCGGCGCCTTCCGGGGTCTCTTCTTCCCGCTGTTCCGCCTCCTCAACCGGGGGCGGCTGCGGGCGCCGCGCCGCGGGCAGCGTGAAACCCACGGTATAAGGCCGCCACTTCTTGTCCACGTACTTGAGGCCCAGCAGCAGCTTGGCCCCCTCCCTGGTCTTCATCGTGATGTAGCCTTCGGTCAGGCCGTGCTCGGCGCAAAGCTCGCGCCCGGCGCCGCAGGAGGTGTAAACGATATCGTCCAGGGCGCCGTAGCGGCGCTCTATGCGCCTGAGGAAAACGTGTATTTCCCGCTTGAGCTCTTTCTTGCGCTCGGCCGAAAGGGCGGAGAATTTCTCCGGATCGGCCTTCGCTTTAGAGCGGTCCGGGGCCGAACGGGCGCCCGGGAAGTTTTTTTCAGCGGGAGCTTCGGTAACCGCCGCGCCGGATTTAAGCAGCGCCTCGTCCAGCTCTCCGGCGGCGTCCTCCTCGGTGACATACTTCACCTCGGCGCCTTTGCTCCGCTCCAGGGCCACCGTCTTCAGGAAAGCCAGGTCCTCGGCGGGCGCGGCGTAAAACCCGGCCCCGCCGTTATATTCTTCAGCTTTGGGCTGCGCCGTTTCGGGCTTGCCTTCGGGCTTATCGGCGGTCTTTTCGCCGCTTTGTTCCGCGGCCTGGCCGCTGCCGCTCCCGGAGTCTCCGCCGGAACCGCCGCCGGAGCCTGAGCCCCCCGCGTCCGCGGAAACTTCCGTGGGCTTGGCGGCTTCGGGAACGGCCCCGGGAGCCGCCGCGGCGGCCGCTGCCGCGCCGCCGGACATTTTAGAATTGTAACTGCCCTGGGAACCGGAACGGGCGCTTTCCCCCGCGCCGTCCAGGGCGCCGGGGTCCCTCCTGCCGGGCAGGCCGGAGAGGGTGCCGCTTTTCCCGCCTTTCACGCCGGACGGCGCGAGCCCGCCCCCGGAAAGTTCGCCGGGGCGCTCCAGCCCCTGCCAGGGCCCCGCGCCTGGCGGCAGCGAGGCCTGCAGCTGCCGCGGGGAGTCCCCCTTGCCCAACGGCCCGCCGAACACGGGCGCGCCGGGAGTTTCGGCGGCTTCGGAAACTTCTTCTTCCGGCTCAGCCGCGGTCGCGGCCGGAGAGCCTGCCTCCGCCCTGTCAACCGGAGAATCATCTCCGCGGCCCGCGGTAGAACTGCCGCCGGAGCCTCGCCAGGAGGAGGCTGAACCGCCCCACGGGGCGGCCGGAGCGGAGTAGGACGCTCCCGCCCCGCGGCCGTAATTCTGCTCGTAAAATTCCACGAAAGGGTCCGCGCCGCCCGGCTCCCCGTTGCGCTCCTCGTCGTAAATGGACGCGCGCTTAGTGGACGCCGTGTAGGCGCCCCGCGCCGGGGGCTTGTTGCCCGACGCAGAGAAAAGCCCGCCGGCAAAGTTCCTGGCCTGCGCCGCCACTATGGCGCCGCCGCGCTTGAAATCCCCCGTGAAGGAGCTCTTCTCCGGCCCGGGCGCGCCACGGAAGGCGAAGCCGTGCTGTATCCGTTCGGCCCGCCTGGCGCTGGCGCCCACGTGCATGACCGTGAAGAAACCGGCCAGCGTCATGATGAACATGCCGAAAACGACCAGGTGTACGGGTTTAATGAATTTGCCTTCCATAATTCCTGCCTGAAAACCGGGCACGGGGCCGGCGCTAATAGTATAGACGCTTTTCAGGCTTTTCGCCAGCCCCTCCCCCCGCCGCTCTTTTTTAATATAATAGGATTACCGCATGGACTGCAAAAAAGACAGCAACAAGGCCGGCTGCGCCTGCACCTACGAGCCCTGCTCCAGGAAAGGCGCCTGCTGCGATTGCGTGGCCTATCACAGGGCCGCCGGCGAACTGCCGGGCTGCTACTTCACTCCGGAAGCGGAGCGCACTTATGACCGCAGCGTAGAGAATTTCATACGCGACGCCAAAAAGGAGCCAGCATGAAAAAGATCATCTCCACCAAGAACGCCCCGGCCGCCATAGGCCCCTACTCCCAGGCCGTGGAGGCCGGCGGGCTGATCTTCATCTCCGGCCAGCTGCCCATCGACCCAGCCACCGGCGCCATGGCCCCGGCCGAGATCAAGGCCCAGACCGAGGCCGTCATCAAGAACCTGGAGGGCATACTCAAGTCCGAGGGCCTCGGGCTGGAGAACATACTCAAGACCACCGTTTTCATGGCCGACCTGGGCCAGTTCGCCGCGATGAACGAGGTTTACGGCCGCTTCTTCGCCGCCAACCCTCCCGCCCGGGCCACAATAGAAGTGAAAGCCCTCCCGAAGGCCGCCCTGGTGGAGATAGAGGCGGTAGCCGCCCGCTGAGCCGGAGCCGGCAGGAACGGAACCTATGCACCCTTTACTGGAAAAGAAACATACCGGCACCCTCTTCCCGCTTTTCTCCATGCGCCACAAGAAGGACTGGGGCATCGGCGACACCCGCTCGATGACCCTCTGGTTCGACGCCATGCGCGCCATGAACCTGGACCTGCTGCAGGTGCTGCCCATCAACGAGATGCCCCCCGGCGTGTCCTGCCCTTACACAGCGCTGTCCGCTTTCGCCCTCGACCCCATCTACATAGCCGTCGACGAGCTGCCCGAACTCAAAGAGTCCCCCGCCCTGCTCGAGGAGGTCAACTCCCGCCGCTTCCAGTCCGGCCTGCGGCAGCTGCGCGGCTCCAAGTCCGTGCTCTACAACGAGGTGCGGCACCTCAAGTTCAGCACGCTCTGGAAGGTCTACACCCATTTTCACCAGAACCACGTGCTCAAGGATTCCTCGCTGGCCGGCGAGTTCCGCGCCTTCTGCCGCGCCAACGCCGGCTGGCTCGACGACTACGCCATCTTCCGCCGCCTCAAGGACACCCATAACTGGACCTCCTGGACCCACTGGGAAACCCCGCTGCGGGAACGCCACGCCGGGGCCCTGAAGGACATCCATACCCGAGAGGAGAACCAGGTCCTCTTCTTCAAATACCTGCAGTGGGCCATCCACCGCCAGTGGACGGCGGCGCGCGCCCGCGCGGCCCAGCTGAACATCAAGCTCCTGGGCGACCTGCCTTTCATGGTCAACCAGGAAAGTTCAGACGTGTGGTCCCGCCAGGCCGAGTTCGACATCAACCGCGAGATCGGCGCCCCGCCCGACGCTTTCAGCGAGACCGGCCAGCGCTGGGGCCTGCCCGCCTATAACTGGGACGTGATAGAGGGCAATAATTTCGACTGGTGGCGCTCCAAGGTGAAGAAGGCCGCCGAGTTCTACGACCTGTTCCGCATCGACCACATGGTTGGCTTCTTCCGCACCTGGGTCATCCCGCGCGACGCCGGGCTTAAGCCCGATTTCGACATCAAAGACGAGGCCGGCCAGCGCGAGCGCGGCCGGCGCTTCCTGCAGGCCGTGGCCGGGGCCAGCCCCATGCTGCCCGTGGCCGAGGACCTGGGCCTGATACCCCCTTACGTCGGAGAAGTGCTGGCTGAGCTCAGCATCCCCGGCTACAAGGTGATGCGCTGGGAGAAGGCCAAGGACGGCAGCTACACCGACCCGGCGACCTACCACCCGGTGTCGCTGGCCACCTCCTCCACGCACGACAACGAACCGCTGGCCGACTGGTGGGACACGGTGGACGGCGCCGAAAAGCGGCTTTTCTGGAAGCTGGTCTCCGGCGACGAGAGCCGCCCCCCGGTCTTCTCCAAGGCCCGCTCGAAAGCGCTCGGCGCGCTGCTCGCCGCCAATTCCCGCATAGTCATACTGCCCATACAGGACATCTTCGGCTCCAAGGAGCGGGTCAACACGCCGGGCACGCTGGGCGACCACAACTGGACCTACCGCTTCCCCACGGCGGCCGAGGATTTTCTCAAGAAGCACTCCGACGCGGCGGAAAGTTTCTCCGCGCTGGTCAGGGAGAACCGGAAATGAAAAAGCTCCTGCTGTTGCTGCCGCTGGCCGCGCTGGCCGGCTGTGCCCTGAACCGCACCGCGGCCCGGGTGACCTCCGGCGTGGTGGACGCCGGCCTGCCCGCCGTATTCTCCCAGAGCGACCCCCAATATGTCAGGGAAGCCCTGCCGGCCAACCTCCAGCTGATGGAGATCCTGCTCGCCAGCGACCCCGGCAACAAAAAGATGCTGGTCAACGCCGCCCAGGGCTTCTGCGGCTACGGCTTCATGTTCCTCGAGGATGACCAGCCGGAGCGGGCCTCCTTCTTTTATCTCAAGGGCCAGGCCTACGCCGAGCGGGCCCTGAAAGGCGCCACCGCGGAGACCGCCAAAAAAAAGGACGCGCACCCGCTGTTCTGGCACACCTTCTGCAAGGCCCTCTACATGAACATCAACCGCGACAAGCCCGAGGCCATCGCGGAGATCCCCACGCTGGAGCCGGCCGCGCTGAAGCTGCTGGAGCTCGATCCTGGCTACTATTACAACGCCGCGCACGACATCATGGGCGCCTACCACGCCATCCGCCCGCGCATGCTGGGCGGCAGCCCGGAAAAAGCGGCCGGGCATTTCGAACAGGCGCTCAAGGGGCACGGGGCAGACTTCCACCTGAGCCGCTACCTGTACGCCAAGATGGCCGCCGTGGCCGCGCAGGACCAGGAGCTTTTCGAGCGCCTGCTGGGCGAGATAATCTCCGCGGAACTCAAGGACGGGGACACCCGCCTGGCCAACGAAGTGGCGAAGATCAAAGCCAAGAAACTACTGGAGAAAAAAGATGAACTTTTTTAAAACCCTGACCCTGGCCGCCGCGCTGCTGGCGCCCGCCCTGCCCGCCGCCGCCCAGACCGTTGTGAAATTCGCCACGCTGGCGCCGGATGGCTCCACCTGGATGAAGGCGATGCGCCAGTTCACCGAGGAGACCACCGCCAAGACCGCCGGCCGCGTGAAGTTCAAGATCTACGCCGGCGGCGTCTCGGGAGAGGACAAGGACGTGGTGCGCAAGATCCGCCTGGGCCAGCTGCAGGCCGGCGGCTTCACCGGCGTCGGCATAGGCGAGGTGGCCCCCGAGGCGCGTCTGCTTGACACCCCCTTCCTCTTCAAGAGCGCCGGCGAGATAGACCACGTCTACAAGACGATGGACGCGGATTTCAGGAAGATCTTCGAGAGCCACGGCTACGTGCTGCTGGGCTGGGCCGAGGTCGGCAATGTCAACATTTTCTCCAACACCCCGGTCACCAAGCCCGAGGACCTCAGGAACGTGAAGATGTGGCTCTGGGAGGGCGACCCCATAGCCGAGGCCACCTTCCAGGCGCTGCACATCAAGCCCATCCCGCTCTCCATCACCGACGTGATGACCTCGCTGCAGACCGGCATGATCAACGGCGTCTACGGCTCCCCGCTGTCGGTGATAGCGCTGCAGTGGTTCGCGCGCATGAAGTACGTGTTCGCGCTGCCGCTGACCAACGCCTCCGGCGCGGTGCTGATCTCCAAGAAAACCTTCGACTCCCTCTCCAAAGAGGACCAGAAGGTCATGCTGGAGCTCGGCGAGAAGCACCTGCGCGCCCTGACGCTCAAGAGCCGCAAGGAGAACGAGGAATCCGTGGTCATACTCAAGAAGAAGGGGCTGATCTTCACCGAGCCGGCCAGCCCCTCCGTGGTGTCCGACCTCGAGGCGGCGGGGCAGTCGGCCCGCGTGTCGCTGGTGGGCAAGCTGTATTCCCGCGAGCTGCTGGAGAAAGTGGAGAAGGCGCTCAAAGAGTTCCGCGCCCAAAAGAAGAAGTAATTGGTATAATTTAGCCGGCGATGATGTCCGCCGCCCCGGCCGCCCGGGGGAACCGTCCGCGAGGACTAATGACCTCTACCCTTAAGGTGGAGGTCATTTTTATATGAGGCTATATGGAACCTGACAAAATACCGCTGATAGCCGGGCTGCTGGTCTTCGCGGCCAGCGCGCTGAGCCTTAAGCTGGGAGTTTCGGTGGCTATCTTCGAAGTGCTGCTGGGGCTCGCCGCCGGCAACCTGGGGCTGCGCGCGGAGGAGTGGATGCTCTACATCGCCGGCTTCGGCGGCATAGTGCTGACCTTTCTGGCCGGGGCGGAAGTGGACGTGAAACTGCTCAGGGAGAATTTCAGGCGGGCCGCGGCCGTGGGCCTGGGCTCTTTCCTGGCACCCCTGGCCGCGGGCTATCTCTTCTGCCGCTACGGCGCCGGCTGGAGCGCGCAGGCCTCGCTGCTAACCGGCATAGCGCTTTCCGAAACCTCGGTGGCCGTGGTCTACTCGGTGGTCACCGAGACCGGCCTGGGCGGGTCGCGCACCGGCAAACTGCTGCTGGCCTGCACCTTTCTCACTAACACCCTGACGGCCGTGGCCCTGAGCCTCGCTTTCCTCAAGCCCAACCTCTACACCCTGCTGTTCCTGGTCCTCTCTGGCGGCTTCCTGCTCTTGGCCGGGCGCTTCTCCTCCGGCCTGCTCTCCCACCCGGCGCTGGCGGGCAAGGTGATAGAGCCCGAGATAAAATATATTTTCTTCGTACTGCTGGCTTTCATCTATCTGGCCGCCCTGGGCTCGAGCCAGGCCATGCTGCCGGCCTTCCTGTTCGGCCTGGCCATGAGCGGCCATTTCGCGCGCGGGGCCGGGGGCCCGGCGGTGAAAAGCCGCCTGCGCACGGTGGCCTACGCTTTTATCACCCCGCTGTTCTTCATAGTCGCCGGCATGCAGGTGTCGCTGCCGGCGCTGTGGGCCGGGGCGGGGCTTTTCGCCGCGCTGTTCCTGCTGCGCCAGGCCGCCAAGCTCGCGGCGGTCTACTACCCGGCGCGGCGGCTCTGGCGCGCCAACGGCGGCTACTCCACACTGCTGATGTCCACGGGCCTGACCTTCGGCCTGATGGCCGCCCTGTTCGGGCTCAAGGCCGGCTACCTGGACCCGGGCCAGTACTCGATACTGACCGGCGTGCTGGTGGCCAGCGCCGTGCTGCCGGCCTTCGCGGCCCAGCGCTGGTTCCCCCCGGTGGAAGAGGAAGATATAGTCTGAAAGCCAAAAGGCCCGGTCGCCCGGGCCTTTCCCATGGCCGGCCGCCGTCAGAACAGGCCGGTGATGTTGCCGTCGGCGTCGATGTCGATGTGTTCGGAGGCCGGGTGCTCCGGCAGGCCGGGCATGCGCATTATGTCGCCGGTGATGGGAATGATGAACCCCGCGCCGGCGGCGATCTCTATCTCGCGCACCGTCACCACGAAGTCCTTCGGGCGGCCTATCAGGTCCGGATTGTCTGACAGAGATTTCTGGGTCTTGGCTATGCAGACCGGCAGCTTGTCCAGGCCGAGGCTGTTTATCTTCTCGAGGTCTTTTTTGGCCTTGGCGGTGTAGTCTATATGGGCCGCGCCGTACATCCGCTTGGCGATGGTCTCTATCTTCCGCTCCACCGGCCACTCCCACTCGTAGACCGGCTTGAAGCCGCAGCTCGTCCTGCTCTCCACGGCCTTGGCCACCAGTTCCGCCAGTTCCACGGCGCCGGCGCCGCCCGCGCCCCAGACGTCGGCCACGGCCACCGGCACGCCCAGCTCGGCGCAGCGGGCCTTGACCACGGCCAGCTCTTCTTCGGTATCGGAAGTGAATTTATTCAGGGCGATCACCGGGGACAGCTCGAACTGCTTCATGTTCTCCACGTGCTTCTCCAGGTTCTCGAGGCCGCGCTTGACCGCCGCGGGGTCAGGCTTATTGAGCTCCTTGAGGCCCACCCCGCCGTGGTACTTGAGCGCGCGCACGGTGGCCACCAGCACGGCCGCGCTGGGGCAGAGCCCGGCGTAGCGGCACTTGATGTCGAGGAATTTCTCGGCGCCCAGTTCGAAGGCGAAGCCGGCCTCAGTCACGACATAGTCGGACAGGGACAGCCCCATGCGCGTGGCGATGATGGAGTTGCAGCCGTGCGCGATGTTGGCGAAAGGCCCGCCGTGGATGATGGCGGGCGTCCCCTCGCTGGTCTGCACCAGATTGGGCATCAGCGCGTCCTTCAGGAGCGCGGCCATGGCGCCGTTGGCCTTGAGGTCGCGGGCGTAAACCGGCTTGTGGTCGTAGGTGTAGCCGACGAAGATATTGCCGAGTTTTTCCTTGAGGTGCCGCAGGTCGCTGGACAGGCAGAAGATGGCCATCACTTCGGAGGCGGCCACGATGTCGAAGCCGGTCTCGCGCGGCACGCCGCTCATGGTGCCGCCCAGCCCTACGATGATCTTGCGCAGCGAGCGGTCGTTCATGTCCATCACCCGCTTCCAGGTTACGGTGCGCGGGTCGATGTTGAGGTTGTTCTTTTTATTCTGGATATTGTTGTCGATGAGAGCGGCCAGCAGGTTATGCGCTTTTTCTATGGCCGCGAAGTCGCCGGTGAAATGCAGGTTGATGTCCTCCATGGGCAGCACCTGCGAGCGGCCGCCGCCGGTGGCGCCGCCCTTGATCCCGAACACCGGGCCCAGGGACGGCTCGCGCAGGACCACGGTGGTCTTGCGGCCTATCTTGTTCAGCCCGAGCGTGAGGCCGATGGAAACGGTGGTCTTGCCCTCGCCGGCCGGCGTGGGCGAGATGGCCGAGACCAGCACCAGCCGGCTCTGTTTCGCCTTCTCCAGGTCTATCAGTTTCAGCGGCAGTTTGGCTTTGTACTTGCCGAACAGGTGCAGGTCGTCGGCGGGCACTCCGAGGGCCGAGGCGATTTCGCCGATGGGCCTGAGCTGTATGGTGCGGGCTATCTCTATATCCGTAGGCATGTGGTCCCCTTTAAGGCGGGAGCGGGCCGCTCCCTCCGGAAAAATGATACAAAAATACTGGCCCGTCTTTTCGACTCCTTGCGGACCGCCGCGGACATTTACAATAATAAAGACATGCGCCGCGTGTTCAAAGCCGAGGAGTACCTGGTAAAGGCCGAAAAGGCCGCCGTGGTGACGCTCATCTTCGCGATGGTGTCGCTGTCCTTCCTGCAGGTGCTGCTGCGCCTCATCTTCCACTCCGGGGTGGTCTGGCTGGACCCGCTGCTGCGCCACATGGTGCTCTGGGCCGGCCTGACCGGCGCCGCGCTGGCGGCCCGCTACTCGCACCACTTCGCCCTGGAAACTTTCGTCAAGCTCACCCCCAAGGCCATGCAGCGCCCGCTCGAGGTCTGCGCCGACCTGTTCACCGCCGGCGCCTCGGCGCTGCTGTTCTACGCTTCCTACAAGTTCGTCCGGGACGAGTTCGCGGCCGGCTCCGTGGCCTTCTACATCAATCATTTCGCGGTGAAGGGCGGCTGGGCGGAGATCATCATCCCCGCCTCTTTCGCGCTGATAGGCCTGCATACCCTCATAGGCGTCTTCAGGCCGCCCGACCATGAGGAGGGCCCGTTCTGATGGCTTTCCTCGTTATCCCGCTCATCCTGCTGCTGGCCTTCCTGGGGTCGCCCGTCTTCACGCTGATCGGCGGCGGCGCCATCTTCCTGTTCGCGGCCGAGGGCATAGACTCCTCCGCCGTCATCGTGGAGATGCTGCGCCTGGCTTCGCTGCCCGCCCTCATCGCCATCCCGCTGTTCACCTTCTCCGGCTACATGCTGGCCGAGAGCAAGGCGCCGCAGCGCATGCTGGCCCTGGCCGAGGCGCTGTTCGGCACGCTGCCGGGCGGCCTGGCCATAGTGGCCCTGTTCACCACCGCCCTGTTCACGGCTTTTACCGGCGCCTCCGGAGTCACCATCATCGCCCTCGGCGGCCTGCTGTACCCGATGCTGTCCAAACAGGGCTACCCCGAAAAGTTCACTCTGGGCCTCCTGACCACCACCGGCAGCCTGGGCCTGTTATTCCCCCCCAGCCTGCCCATCATCCTCTACGGCATCGTGGCCAAGATAGACATAGACCGCCTGTTCAGGGCCGGCCTGCTGCCCGGCGGGCTGCTGCTGGCGGCGCTCTCCGTCTACGCCTATTTCACCGCCCGCAAGGCCGGGGTCAAGAGCATCCCGTTCTCCAGGAAGGAGCTGAAGAAGTCGGTGCGCGACATAGCCTGGGAGCTGCCGCTGCCCTTCCTCATCATCGGCGGCATCTACCAGGGGCTGTTCACCGCCAGCGAGGCCGCGTCGGTAATGGCTTTCTACGTGATCGTCACCGAGGTCTTCATCTACAAGGACCTGGACCTGATCCGCGATATCCCGCGCGTGGCGGTAAAAAGCATGCTGCTCGTGGGCGCCATCTTCATGGTGCTGGGCACGGCCCTCGGCTTCACCAATTATCTGATCGACGCGCAGATCCCCGACCGCATCTTCGCCTGGCTGCACACCTACGTCTCCAGCAAGGTAATCTTCCTCATCCTGCTCAACGCTTTCCTGCTGGTCATCAACATGATAGAGATCTTCTCGGCGATCATCATCGTCGTGCCTATCATCGTGCCGGTGGCCGCGCAGTACGGCATAGACCCTATACACCTGGGCATCATCTTCCTGCTCAACCTCGAGATCGGCTACATGCTGCCGCCTCTGGGCCTGAACCTCTTCCTGGCCAGCTCGCGCTTCCACCGCAAGCTGCCCACGCTCTACCGCGCGATAGGCCCCTTCCTGCTCATCCTGCTGGCCATGCTGGCGCTGGTGACCTACGTGCCGGAGCTCAGCCTGCTCGGCTCCAAACCCTGACGCGCGGCCGGGCCGCGGCGAAAAACGACTCTCATGAAAATAGAACTAAGCAACAAGCTCAAGTCTTTCCCTCCCTTCCTCTTCGAGGAGCTATACCGCAAGGAGCGGGCCGAGCGCGCCAAAGGCAAGGACATCATCAGCCTGGCCGTCGGCGACCCCGACCTGCCCACCGCCAAGCCCATAGTGGACTGCGCGGTGCGCGAGGTGCGCAAGGGCGCCAACCACCGCTACCCCAACACCAAGGGCAACGAGAATTTAAGAAAAGAGATCTCCGCCTGGCATAAACGCCGGCACGGCCTGGACTTCCATCACAACGACGAGGTTTCCATCCTCATCGGCTCCAAGGAGGGCATCGCCCACCTGCCGTTCGCCGTGCTGAACCCCGGCGACTACTGCCTCATCCCCGACCCCACCTATCCCACCTACAGGACGGGCGTGATCCTTTCCGGCGGCCGCATCCACGACGTGCCGCTGGAGGAGAAGAACGGCTTCCTGCCTGACCTGGGCCGCATCCCGCGCAAGGTGCTGGAGCGGACCAAGCTCTTCTTCCTGAACTATCCCAACAACCCCACCGGCGCCGGCGCCACGCCGGAGTTCTACAAGGACCTGGTGAAGTGGGCCCGCAAGAACGGCGTGATTATAGCGCAGGACGCGGCCTACTGCGACCTGTATTTCGGCGAGCCGGCCCCGAGCATATTGCAGGCGCCCGGCGCGCGCGACGTGGCGGTGGAGTTCTACTCCACGTCCAAGACCTACTGCATGGCCGGCTGGCGCATCGGCTGGGTGGCGGGCAATTCCAAACTGGTCTGCGCGCTCAACCAGCTCAAGGAAAACATCGACTCGGGCCCGTTCAACGCCATACAGAACGCGGCGGCCTTCGGTCTGCGGCACCACGAGAGCATAGTGCCCCCGGTGCGCGCGCATTTCAAGCGCAGGGCGGACAGTTTCTGCGCCGCGCTGGAAAGCGCCGGCTGGCGCTTCAAGCGGCCCGGCGGCAGCTGTTTCGTGTGGGCGCGGCCCCCCGTGGACTGCGAGTCGCTGGCCGCGGTGTATTTCATGCTGGAAAAGGCTTCCATCCTCACCGCGCCCGGCTCGGGCTTCGGCAAGTACGGCGAAGGCTACGTGCGGTTCTCGCTCACCGAGCCCGATGCGAAGTTGCGCGAGGCCGCCCGCCGCGTAAAAGCCCTGGACTGGACCAAGCTAAAATAAGTTCCTCACCATAGACAAAGAGAAAGCCCGGCTTCCCGGGCTTTCTCTTTTATTTTCTTTCCAGGCCGCCGAGGGTATGCCTTCGGAGGGGCCTCACGAAGGCGAGGCTTGCGCAAGCGCCGAGCCTGAGTGAAAGAGTGAGGCCACGGTGTGGCCGAACGTACCCGGAGAAGGCGTACCCTTGGCGGCCGCGCCCGCTCTATGAGCGAGCGGCAAGCCTGCCTGAGCTTAAGCCTCTAGTCGCAGGAGGTCTTGTCGAAGCGGATCTCGGAGTTCTCGCCGACGTTGAGCTGGTCCTTGCGGCCTATCACGGTGGCGCTCGGGCCCACCAGCGAGCCGGCGAGGTTGATATTCGTGATCTGAGCGTTCTCGTTGACGATGGAGTCGGAGATGATGGCCGAATCAATGCGCGCCCCGTCGCCGATGGCGGCGTAGGGACCGACTATGGAGTTGGTCACCTTGGCCGTAGGGGCGATGTAGACGGGCGGGATGATCAGGGAGTTTTTGGCCTTGGGCGAGAACTTCTTTCGGTCCAGGATGTGGCGGTTGGTCTCCAGCAACGTCTCGGGCTTGCCGCAGTCGTACCAGCCTTCTATCGGCACGGGCCGGATCTTGTGCCCGCCTTTGACCATCAGCGCCATCGCGTCGGTGAACTGGATCTCGCCTTTGGTAGTCTTGCCCGAGTCCACCAGGCGCTGCAGGCTGTTGTAGAGCTGCAGGGAGTTATGAAAAGAATAGATGCCGACGATGGCCAGGTTGGTCTTCGGGTGTTCCGGTTTTTCCACCATCGCAGAGATGTAGCCGCCCTTCGTCTCCACCACGCCGAAACGGCGCGGGTCGGCCACTTCCTTGACCGCTATGCAGTCGTCCTTGGAGGTCAGGAACTTGGAGAGGTCCGCGTCCAGCACGGTGTCGCCCAGCATCACCACCACCGGGCCGCTCACCGCGCCGCGGGTCAGCCAGATGGCGTGGCCCAGGCCGCGCGGCTCCGCCTGCTCCACGTAAGTCACGTCGAGATATTTGTAGTGCTGTCCGACGTAGTCTTTGATCTTGCCGCCCAGGTAACCCACCACCATGCAGACTTTTTTGATGCCCGCGGCGGACAGGTCGTCGAGGATATGGCCGATGATAGGCTTGTCGCCCACGGTGAGCAGCACCTTGGGATAGGTATGGGTGTGCGGGCGCAGGCGCGTCCCCGCCCCGGCCACCGGCACTACAGCGGTAAATTCGGTCTTTTTCATAGTCGTCTCCAGAGCATTTATCTTACAGGAAAACCGCGCCGCTGACAAGTCCGTTTCCAGGCCGCCGCGGCGCCTCAATCCACCGTCATCTGCCTGTAAACTTCGGCGTAAGTCGGCGCCGCCTTCAGCCCCGCACGGGCGTACTTTTTGGAGTCCCAGAAGTTGGGCCGCGCGGCGGCCTTGCGGTAGTCGGCCAGCGCCTCGCCGCGCCGCCCCAGCAGGTCCAGCGTCTGAGCCCGGCGCAGGTAGCAATAAGTCACCCAGCCCTTGTCCGGAAAGCCGGTCTTCTCTATGCCGCCGGTCAGCCAGACTACGGCTTCGTCGTAGCGCTTGAGCGCTATCAGCGCGTCGCCGGCGGAGAGGTAGATGCTGGCCAGCTGCTGCTCCAGCCCCGGCTGGGGCTTCATCTGCCAGGCGCCGAGGAAGGCCTCGCATTCGGCCAGCACGCCCTTCCAGTCCTCGGCCTGAATATGCGTCATGATCTCGCCCAGCCGGAAGAGCAAATTGGTCGGATCCACGGCCTTGAGCTCCTCCGTCTCGGCGTAGGCGGCCTTGTAGTCGTGCTCATGCATGGAATAGATCTCGATGAGGAAGAACCGGGCCTCGGTCTTGAAGAAGCGCCCGCGCTCCTTGGCCACCCGCACGTACTCTATGCCGCGCGCCCTGTCGCCCCCGACGAAAAGCTTGGCGGCCAGGCCCAGCGCGCCGGGCAGCGTGGCGGCGTAATAGTCGAAGATCCCCAGCCCCAGGTAGGCATCGTAGACAGCGGGGTTCAGCTCCACGCAGCGCTTGAGCAGTTTACGGCCTTTCTTTCCGTGCGTATAAGCCCGCCACCAATTGCGTTTGACCGCGTGCCAGCGCCCCTGCAGGCCGAGGGCGCTGCCCATGAAGAAATAGGCCTGGTCCAGGTCGCGGCCCTGCTTCTCCATTCGCTGGGAAAGTTCTATGACGCGGTCCGAATTGGAGACGAAATCGCGCTCCATAACCCCGGCGTCCCCCTGCATGTCGAAATTCTGCGAATGGCGCCACCAGGCCAGCGCCGCCAGCGCGAAATAGCCGGCGGGGTCCTGAGGGGAGAGCTTTATTATCTCCTTGAATTCCCGCTCCGCGCCGTCGAATTCCAGCCGGTACATCAGGGCGATGCCGCGGTCATAGCGCTCGTCGGCGCCCGGGCTCAGCGCGAACGGCCGGGTGGAGGCGTTCAGTTCCACCAGCGCCGGGCCCAGTCCGTCGTCCACCCCGGCCGGGCCGGCGGCGCCGGCGTGGAGCCCGGCGGGAAGCAGCAACAATAGGAGCAAGAGTTTTTTCATATCAGCCTGCCAGCATGGAAACTATAAGAACCGCCAGCACCACGAAGGAAGCCAGCGCGAAATAGGACTCGCCGGTGCGCCAGTAGCCGTAGACCAGCATAACCACGCGCGCCACCGGCGTGAGGATCAGCGCCAGTATACCGGCCCGGAGCAGGCCGGGGCCGGAAGGCGCGCCGGCCAACGACAGGCCGAAGCCGGCCGACACCAGGAAAGCGCTCAGGAATACGCCGCCGAGCAGCGTGCGCTGTATTAGCCTGCTGAAATCTTTTTCCTGGAACATCATAAGACCCCGAACAGCATCTTCAGCCCCACCAGCAGCGTCAGCGCCGAGAAGATTATCTGCAGTTTTTCCGACCTGGCTTTATAGAGCACGTGGATGCCCAGGAAGGAGCCCAGCAGCACTCCGGTGACGATCACGCCGGTCAGCTCCAGCGGCATCAGGCCGCGGCGGAAATAGACGAAGGCGCTGGCCGCCGCCGAAACCCCGATGATGAAGTTGCTCGTCGCGGCCGCGGCTTTCATCGGCACGCCGCAAAGCAGGTTCATCACCGGCACCTGCACCACTCCGCCGCCGATGCCCAGCAGGCCGGAGAGCGAACCCGCGAAAAAGGAAATGCCGGAGGCCGGCGCCATGTTGCGCACCGCGTAATTCGTGTGCCCCCCTGCCGCGGGGTCGAAGAAAGCGGAGTCGAAGGCTGAACTCTTCGCGGTCCGCGCTCCGGAGGCGGCCGGCCCGTGCCGCAGGGCGCGGCGGCCCTTAAGGAACATCAGCACGGAGACCGGCAGCAGCGTAAGACCGAACAAGAACTGTACGGCGGTTCCGGAGAGGCGGTTGGCCAGCAGCGCGCCGGCCACGGAGCCCAGCGCGGTGGTGACCTCGAGCGCTATGCCCAGCCGGATATTTGCCAGCCCCCGCTCCACGTTGACGGCAGCCACGGCGCTGGAGGTGGCCACTATGGCGGCCAGCGAGGCGGCGACGGCCTGGTGTATGGGGAGGTCGAAAACCAGCACCAGGAACGGCACCATGAAGATACCGCCGCCTACACCCAGCGCCGAGCCCAGCAGGCCGATGGCGGCCCCGAAGCCCAGCAGGGCGAGGGAATTTAGCGCGGTAAGTTCCAACATGTCAGCGCTCAGCCTGCTCCAGGTTGCGCAGGAAGGACTGCGCCTCAGCCTCTCCGATATCGTAGGCAGGGCCGCATTTCCTGCCGTCGAATTCCAGCAGGTTCAGCCCCAGGTCGGCCGGCGGCTGTATTAGGTAGACGTCAGGCTCGGACTTGATGAAGACGCGGGACTCGTAGATCTTCTGGGTGTGGATGGCCAGCATGCGGCGGGCCTTGCGCTCGAAGTAACCGAACGGGCCGCGGGCCGGATAGTCCAGATCCGAGGGGCGCGAGTTGCCGATCATGATGACGGTGCGGCAGCCCTCGAAGAGGCTCAGGTTGATCGTGGCGATGCCGATCACTCCTCCGTCGATGAGGTGGTAGCGGCGGCCGTGCTCCTCTACCGGCACCGGCGGGAAGACCATAGGAATGGAACAACTGGCCGTCAGCGCGTCGATGAACGACAGGTTGTGGCTCTGCGTGGAGCCGTCGAAGCGCACGATGTAAGGCAGCTTCATCTCCACCGCGTGGCTGATGACGTAGAACTTGATATTGCGCGGGAACTGGGAGCCGCTCTTGGCCAGCCAGCCGTTGAGGAAGTTGTAGACCGGCTGGTTGGAGAACAGCGTCATTTTCGCCAGCCGGTTCTGGAAGAAGAAATTCAGTTTAGTGGACAGGCTGCCGCCGTCCTGCTGGTAGAGTTCCAGCGGCATCTCGTAATACCTGGGCCTGAAGCGCAGCACATTGTCCGGCCGCATCTCCCGCCAGATCTGGCGCAGTTCGCCGGTCTTGTTGTAGCAGTAGGCCGCCCCGTTGAGCGAGCCCACGCTGAACCCTGCCACCGCGTCGAAGTGCAGGCCCTGCTTCACCAGCTCGGCCAGCACGCCGGACTGCCACGCGCCCAGCGCGCCGCCTCCGCATAAAAATAGCCCCACCGGGCGTCTGAATTTGAACATAATGCTTTTGTAAGACTCTATAAAATATTAAAATATAAGTGAAGTATAAATTAAAGGAAACAGCAGCCGGCCCGGCGGCCAGGGCCAGATCCTGGTCCGCAGCCGGCAAAAAACAGACTATGTCCGACTACCTCATCATCGCGGGCCTTGCGGTCATAATGGGCCTGACCCTCGTGCTTCCCTTTTCGGTCAAGCGCGTGGAGGAGGACCTCGAGGCCTTCCTGTTCGTGATGGGACTGGGCGCCGTCAGCATCTCCGGCCTCTGGAGCCTGCACCTGATAGGCGAGGCCCTGAAGGAGCCCATAGCCATAACCCTCACGGTGGCCATCGTGGGGCTCCTGTTCCGCCAGGTACGCCCCCGCCTGAAGGGCTGGCTGGACGGGCTGGTGAAAAAAGCCGGACTGGCGCCCGCCATCTTCGCCATAGTGACGCTGCTCGGCCTGGGCTCCAGCTTCCTGACCGCCATCGTGGCCGCCATCATCCTGGCCGAAGTGGTTTCCCTGCTCAAATTGGACCACCAGTATGAGATAAAACTCACAGTCTACTCCTGCTACGCCATAGGCCTGGGCGCCGCCCTGACGCCGCTGGGCGAACCTCTTTCCACCATAGTAGTCGCCAAGCTCAAGGGACCGCCGCATTACGCCGACTTCTTCTACCTGGTCAAACAGGTCGGCGTGTGGATAGTGCCCGGCGTGCTGCTCTGCGCCGCGCTGGCGGCCAAAGGCGTCGCGGGCGCCAGCTGCAGCAAGACAGGTCTTACCGAGGACGCGCCGGACACCACCAAAGTGATCCTGGTGCGCGCCGGCAAGGTGTACCTGTTCGTGATGGCGCTGATCTTCCTGGGGGCGGGCCTCACGCCTCTGGCAGACCGCTACCTGACCCAGCTGCCCACCTGGCTGCTGTACTGGGTAAACTCCGTCTCCGCGGTGCTGGACAACGCCACGCTGGCCGCGGCCGAAATAGCGCCGTCCATGTCGGACCGCCAGATCACCTTCATCCTGATGGGCCTGCTGGTCTCCGGCGGCATGCTGATCCCCGGCAACATCCCCAACATCATCAGCTCGGCCAAGCTGGGCATCAAGTCCGGCGAGTGGGCCCGGGCCGCGCTGCCGTTCGGAGGCGCCCTGATGATGGCCTATTTCATACTGATGACGATATTCGTAAAGTAACGGTCCCTTAAGGAGAACGCCATGGAACACAAATGGAAGACGATAATAGAACCCTTCAAGATCAAGAGCGTGGAGCCGCTGGGGCTGACCACCCGCGCCGAACGCGCCACGGTGCTGGAGCAGGCACATTACAATCTCTTTAACATCAGGGCCGAAAAGGTGCTGATAGACCTGCTGACCGACTCCGGCACGGGCGCCATGAGCGCGGCGCAGTGGGGCGGCATCATGGTGGGCGACGAGTCCTACGCCGGCGCCCGCAGCTACTACAATTTCGAGACCGAGATAAAAGGCCTGACCGGCTTTTCAGAGGTGATCCCGGTGCACCAGGGCCGCGCCGCCGAGAAGATCCTGTTCGGGGTGATCGGCGGCAAGGGGAAGTGCATCATCTCCAACTCCCATTTCGACACTACGCGCGCCAACGTGGAATTCTCCGGCGCCGAGGCCATGGACTTCCCGGTGAAAGCGGCCCTGGACTTCGACCGGCCGGCCCCGTTCAAGGGTAACGCCGACGTAGCCGCGATGGAGAAGTTCATAAAGGCCAAAGGCGCGGAGAACATCCCGCTGTGCGTGATGACCGTCACCAACAATTCGCTCGGCGGCCAGCCGGTCTCCATGGAGAACCTCAAGGCCGTGCGCAACCTGACCGCCAAGTACGGCATACCGATGTTCCTCGACTGCGCCCGCTTCGCCGAAAACGCCTATTTCATAAAGCTGCGCGAGAAGGGCTATGCCGGCTGCCCCGTGCGCGAGATCGCGGAGGAGATGTTCGAGCTGGCCGACGGCGCCTGGATGAGCAGCAAGAAAGACGCGCTAGTCAATATCGGCGGCTTCCTGGCGCTCAACAACAAGGACTGGTCGGCCAAAGCCCGCCAGATGCTCATTCTCACCGAGGGCTTCAATACTTACGGCGGCCTGGCCGGCCGCGATCTGGAAGCCATCGCGATAGGCCTGCGCGAGGTGCTCGACGAGAGCTACCTGCAGTACCGCATCCGCTCCGCGGCCTACCTGGGAGAGGGCCTGCTCAAGCGCGGCGTGCCGATCATCAATCCCCCCGGCGGCCACGGCGTCTACGTGAACGCCAAGAAATTCCTGCCGCATATCCGGCCCGAGAATTTCCCGGCGCAGGCGCTGGCCTGCGCGCTCTACCTCGAAGGCGGCATCCGCGGCGTAGAGATAGGCACGCTGATGTTCGGCAAGCGCGACAAGAAAGGCAAGTACCTGGCCGCCCCGATGGAACTGGTACGCCTGGCCATGCCGCGCCGCGTCTACACGCAGAGCCACATTGATTATGTGATAGAAGTATTCGGCTACCTCGCAAAAGGCAAGAAGGCCATAAGGGGCCTGGAAGTGGTGGAGGCCCCGGCTATACTGCCGCATTTCACGGCCAAGCTGAAGCCGGCGAAGTAAAGCTAGCGGAGCAGCGGCGGCGGGCGGGCCGAGGCCGGCCCCCCGGCCGCCGGGCATTACAACTATGTTCAAAAAAGACAGGATCAGGGCCATATTGCCGGAACTCGAAGCCGCCGCCGGACCGGGCAGCGTGCACACGGATGAAGGCGAGATATTGATGTACTCCTACGACGCCGGCATGGCGCGGGCCCGGCCCGAGGCGGTCATCAACTTCTCCTCGCCCGATCATGTGGCCCCCGTGGTGCGCATCCTGCACAAGGCCGGCATCCCTTTCCTGCCCCGCCTGGCCGGCACCAATCTCTCGGGCGGCACCATCCCGCTCAAGGGCGGCGCCATCCTGAACCTCTCCCGCCTCAAGAAGATACGGCAGATCGACACGGCCGCGCGCGTGGCGCTGGTAGAGCCCGGCGTGGTAAACATGGAGCTGCAGCGCGCCCTGGAGCCGTTCGGCTTCTTCTATGCCCCCGATCCGGCCAGCCAGAAGGTGTCCACCATAGGCGGCAACATCGGCGAGAACGCCGGTGGCCCGCTTTGCCTTAAGTACGGCGTCACCGTGGACAACGTGGAGAAGCTCGAGGTCGTCACCCCCGAGGGAGAGGTGCGGCTGCTCTCCTACAAGGACGCGGGCCCCGACCTGATGAGCGTAATGGTGGGCTCCGAGGGCACGCTGGGCATAGTCACCCACGCCTGGCTAAAGATTCTGCCCCTCCCGTCTCATATCAAGACAATTTCCGCGGCCTTCCTTTCGGCCGACAGCGCCATGGCCGCCGTCACCCGCATCATCGGCGCCGGCATACTGCCGCGCGCGCTGGAGGCGATGGACAAGGTCTCGCTCGACGCGGCGCTCAGCGGCAAAACCAATCCCTTCCCCCCCGGCACCGGGGCCGTGCTTATCCTGGAGCTGGACGGCGACGACGCGGTAAAGATCAAGACGGACCTGGAAGCCTCGCACAAGATCTGCTCCGGCCAGGGCTGCCTGGCTTTCAAGGCCGCCGCCGACGAGGCCGAGCGCGCGATGCTCTGGCAGGCCCGCAAAGGCGCCTATCCCGCGCTGGCCCGCCTGGCCCCCGACGTGCTGGTGGAGGACGGCGTGGTGCCGCGCCCCAAACTGCCGGAGGCGCTGCGCGAGACGCGCGAGATACTCTCCAAATACAAGTTGACGGCAGGCCTGCTGTTCCACGCCGGGGACGGCAACCTGCACCCCAACGTGGTCTTCGACCGGCGAGACATACAGGAAGTCAAGCGCGTCAAGAAGGCCGGCTACGAGCTGCTCAAATCCTGCATCCGCCTGGGCGGCACCATCTCCGGCGAGCACGGCATAGGGGTGGAGAAGCGCGTGGCCATGAACTGGCTTTACGGCAAGGGCGAACTGGCCTTCTTCCACGGTATCAAGCGCGCCTTCGACCCCGCCGGCCTGGCCAACCCTGACAAGATACTGCCGGTGGCCTCCGACAGGCCCGCCGCCAAATCAGGCGAGCTGGCCGGCACCTTCGTTTTCCCCGCCAAGAGCGCCCTCGGGCCCGAGGCGCGCGGCATAGTGGACGAGCTGCGCCTGCGGGCCGCCGCCGGCACGCCCACAGCCGTCACCGGCCTTGGCACCCGGCTGAAATATAACGGCGAGGCCCAGGCCGCCAAGCCGCTGGACCTGCGTTCGCTCTCCGCCCCCGCCGAGATAGACGCCGAGAACCTGACCGCCCGCGTGCAGGCCGGCGTTCCGATAAAAGAATTCCGCGCGCAGCTCGCGGCCGCAGGCTTCCGCCTGGAACTGCCGGCGCTGGAGGGCAGCGTGGGCGGCCTGATCTCTTCCAAGGTCTGCCCGGAGATCCGCGGCCTGCTGCTGGGTCTGGAGATCGTCACCGCCGAAGGCGAGATCCTGGAACTGGGCGGCAAGACCGTCAAGAACGTGGCCGGCTACGACGCGGTACGCCTGCTCTGCGGCTCCATGGGCGCCTACGGCGTCATCCTGGCGGCCACCTTCGCCCTGGCGGCCGGCCGGGACGAAGCCACCGGCGAATTCTCCGAGCCCGCGGCCTGGGAAGCTTTCGAGCCTTCCGAACTGCACCGCAGGCTCAAGAGGGAATTCGACCCTCGCAACCTGCTCAATCCCTGGATCTACGGTAAATAAGAACAAATGAAACACGAAGAAAGTTCGACGAACGAAAAAAAGCCCGGCGCTGTCTGGGAGCCGGGAGAAGAAGCCGGCGAAGGCTCCGGCGTACCGTTCCGCAACGAGGTCAACGAGCTATACGGCCACGAGCAGGCCGGCCGGCACCTCGGTTCGCTGCTGACCGACCTCGGCGAGCGCAACCTCTACGACGCGGCCGCGCAGTGCAACCGCTGCGGCTATTGCGAAACCTCCTGCCCCACCTACATGCTGACGGGCCGCGAGACCATCTCCGCCCGCGGCCGCAACCAGTTCGTGCGCATGCTCATCGAAGGCCGCACCAGGAACACGGCGGCCGCCGAAGAATCTCTCTCCACCTGCCTCCTGTGCGGCGCCTGCTCCAGCGCCTGCTACGCCAAGGTGCCCACTCCGGACATAGTGCTGGAGGGCCGCCGCGCCCTGACCGGGTACGGCGATAATTTCTTTGCCCGGGCGGCCATCAACACGCTGCTCAACGCGCCGCGCCTGTTCGCCTTCTGGCTGCGCCTGGCCTACCTGGCCAAGCGCACGGGCCTGCCGCGCCTGGCGGCGAAAATGGGACTCTACGATTTCATAGGCATGCCCGGCCTGGCCGAGGCCGAGGGCTCCGTGGACGAGGCCCCGCTGCGCTTCGCCTCGGAAATCCTGGCCGAGGACCCTGAGCTGAAGTCTGAAAACCGCAAAGAGATAAACTGGGCCTACTTCGCCCCCTGCGGCCCCAACTTCCTCTTTACCAACGTTGCGTTGGCCACGGCCCGCGTGCTCAAGGCCCACGCCGGCCCCGGCATCCTGATCGGGAACCAGTGCTGCGGCCTGATGGCCCACAACTACGGCCGGCTCGACGACGCGCGCGAATTCGCCCGGCGCAACATCGCCCGCTGGGAGGAACTGCGGGAGCGGCACGGCGACTTCGCCGTCATCGCGGACTGCTCCTCCTGCGCCGCCTTCATGAAGTCCTACGAGCAGCTTTTCACCGCCGACCAGGAGTGGCGCCCCAGGGCCAAGGCCTTCTCCGCCGCGGTCAAAGATATACTGGAATTCCTGCCGCCGGACCGCGACTGGAAGGCCGACCTGGCCGCGCTGGAGCGGGCCGGCACCGTCACCTACCACGACTCCTGCCGCGCCTGCCACGGACAGGGCATACGCCAGGAGCCGCGCGCCGTGCTGCGCAAACTGGCGGGCAAGCGCTACAAGGAACTGCCTGAGAGCGACTGGTGCTGCGGCGGCGCGGGCGCCTACGCATACACCCAGCCCGAGCTTTCGAAGAAAGTCCTGGACCGCAAGCTTAGAAACATCGCCTCGGTTCAGGCGGGCACGGTAATAGTGGGCGGCACCTCCTGCCTGGCTCAGATCGGCGGCGGTCTGCGCGCCGCGTACCCTTCCGCCAGGGCGGTACACTACAGTGTCTTTCTGGACGAAGTCCTGAAAAAATGAGTATTTTTTGAAGTATACATGGTAGAATAATCTTATGACCCGTGCCGAGGAATTAGAGAACCGGCTTAAGCTCCTTGTGAACTTCGGCGGCGTCGTTTCCAAGGAGACCAACCTGGCAAAACTGCTCGAGCTGATAGCCGAGCAGGTGAAAACTATTTTAGGCTGCGACCGCTGCAGCGTCTTCATCCTGGACCGCCAGACCAACGAGCTGTGGGCCAAGGTGGCGCTGGGCATGCAGCGCACCGAGATCCGCGTCCCCTACGGCAAGGGCATCGTCGGGCACGTGGCCACCTCCGGCCAGACGCTCAATATCCAGGACGCCTACCAGGACAACCGCTTTACCCACGAGATCGACCGCCTGACCGGCTACCGCACGCGCAGCATCCTGGCCGTGCCGCTCAAGAACGTGGGCGGGCACATCATCGGCGTCTTCGAGGCCATGAACAAGAGCGGCGTGCCGTTCAATGTGGACGACGAGGGCATCCTGCAGCTCATCAGTTCGCTGGCGGCCTCGGGCATCGAGAACGCGCAGCTCTACGAGAGCCTCTCCAAATCCCAGCTGGAAACCATCTACCGCCTGGCCGTCACGGCCGAATACCGCGACCAGCAGGACACCGCCGTGCACCTGCGCCACATCAGCGAGTACTCCGCGCTGATAGCCCAGGGCCTGGGCCTGCCCGAGCGCGAGGCCGAGAACCTGCGCTACGCCAGCCCCCTGCACGATATCGGCAAGGTGGGCATCGCCGACGCCATCCTCCTCAAACCCGGCAAGCTGACCGCCGAAGAGTTCGAGGAGATGAAGAAGCATACCGTCTACGGCGCCAAGATCCTGTCCAACGCCGAGAGCAATCTGCTGCAGATAGCCTGCAAGGTGGCCGGCTCACACCATGAGAAGTTCGACGGCACCGGCTACCCGGCCCGCCTCAAGGCCGAGCAGATCCCGATCTACGCCCGCATCGTCTCCGTGGCCGACGTGTTCGACGCGTTGTGCGCGCAGCGTGTCTATAAGCCCAAGTGGGACCCGGCCAAGGCCCGCGAGTACATCATGGAGGAGAAGGGCAAGGCCTTCGACCCGGCTGTGGTGGAAGCCTTCGACAGGGTCTTCCTGGACATCCTGAAGATGCACGCCATGAGCGACGGCAAGACCACCATCATCCCCGGCATCACCAAAGAACTGCACCGCCACAGCTACTAGGCCGCCGGCGGCGCGCTGAAAAAGGGCCTGAAACTTTCAGGCCTTTTTTCGCATCTAAATTATGGAGCGGGAAATCCATCTCCCGTCATTGCGGCGAAAGCCGGAATCCAGTCAGCAGGAGATCACCATGAGCGACATGCACATTACTTTTCCCGGCGGCAAGCGGGTCAGCGCCCTCTGGCAGGGCTTTGAAATAGCCACCGACCAGCCCGCCATGGGCGGAGGCGAAGGAGCTGCGCCCGCGCCTTTCGACCTGTTCCTGGCCTCGCTGGGCACCTGCGCGGGCATCTACGTCCTGGGCTTCATCCAGAGCCGCGGCCTGAGCACCGAGGGCCTTAAAATAGTCCAGTCCATGGAATGGGACGACGCGGCGCACCGCATGAAGAAGATCTCCTTCAAAGTAGAACTGCCCAAGGATTTCCCTGAGAAGTACAAGCTGGCCATCATTAAGGCGGCAGAACAATGCGCCGTAAAACGCACCATGCACAACCCGCCCGAGTTCGAAATCACCACCGGGTAACCCCGGGCGCGGGCGGACTTGCCGCTCGCTCATAGAGCGGGCGCGGCCGAAGAGGGCCTGCGGTCCTTGGCCCAGCCACGCATAAACCGCATAGCGGTTTTGCTCGGCCCCGCCTCGGCGATTTTCGATGAAAAATCGCCTCCGGCCTTGCGGCCCGGGCGCACGGCATAATTATGCCGTGCTCTTTGCCGGGCCTCACCCTAAAATCGCTCGCAACAAGTCCGCCCGCGCCGTCCCCAAGAACACCAAAAAAACAAAACCGCCGGGTTCTCCGGCGGCCGACACTGCAGAAACCGCTAGATTATTTCATACTGCAGGGCTGGCTATAAAAGAACAGGCAAACACTTAAAACACAAAACACCAGACCGGCAGCCACAAACACCTTATGCCACCATGCTAGCGTTTTACGATCAAGAAAGACGGTAATGTGGTAGATAATGGCAGACACCCCAGCAATAAGAAACATCGCTGAAAAGAAATTACCAAGCCAATACAAACTGATTTTAAAAGAACACAACAATTCCCTGCCTTTTGCGAACGCCAATAAAGTGAATAAAAGCACTGGAGATAGCGCGAGGCCGATGCCCGCAAACAGGCCTAAAGCAATAAATCCTAATTTCTTCATATATGCTTGAGTTTTCATGCATAGTATACTTAATTCGGCCTATTGGGCGAGGGACGGCTGGGCATGGAGTTTGAACCGGTTAAAGGCTGGCGAGGGTGCCTTCGCAGGGGCCTCACGAGCCCCGAGCCTGCGTAGCGCTAGGGGCGAGTGAAAGAGCGAGGCCATGGCGAGGACCGGCGAAGAGCGAGGCATAATTATGCCTCGCGTCCGGCCCGCAAGGGCGGAGGCGGTTCCCTGCGTAGCGGAACCGCCGAGCCGGGGTCGAGGAAAACCGCTATGCGGTTTATCCGTGACTGGCCGAGCGTACCCGGAGAAGGCATATCCTCGTCGCCCCTCCACCAAAATAAAACCGCCGGGTTCTCCGGCGGTTAATACCCCGGCAAATAGTCCGATAGTTAAGAACGTCCCCTAAATTTTAATTTTGGCGATGACGATGCCTACGAGCAGGAACTCGATGGCGAGGGCGAGGACTATGACCACGCCCCAGGCCAGGGGGACCTGGGTGATGAGCCAGGCGAACATGGCCAGGCCCAGCGTGCACAGGGAGGCCAGGCCCACGATGCGCCGCCGGGAGAAGCCGATCTTCTCGAGCCGCAGGGCGAAGTGATCCTTGCTGCCGATGAACGGCGAGTGGCCGCGGCGCAGCCGCAGGAAAGAGACGAAGAAGGTGTCGTAGATAGGGATGGCCAGAATGAACAGCGGGGCGTAGACGCCCAGCGGGTTCACGTCGGTGTAGCGCGTGCCCAGGGCCACCACCGCCAGTACGAAGCCGCACAACAGGCTGCCCGAGTCGCCCATGAAGATCTTGAAGCGCTTCGAGAGGTTATAGGGCAGGAAGCCCGCCGCCGCGCCGGCCAGCGCCGCCGAGGCGAAGTTCACGTAGATGGATTCCGACGGGAAGGCTATCAGCAGGAAGCCGAAGGCCGCCAGCGCCGCCTGCCCCGCCGACAGGCCGTCCATGATGTCGATGATATTGAAAGCGTTGCTCACGCCCACTATCCAGATCACGCTCAGGATAAAGCCCAGGTAGTCCGGGTGGATAAAGTGTATCCGGATACCGTAGTAAGCCACAAAGATCGCGACCAGGAACTGCACCGCGAACTTCACCTTCACGCCCAGACCGTGCGGCTTGCGCAGGTCGTCGATGAGGCCGAGCAGGAACATCACCGCGCCGCCGGCCAGGAGCACGCGCAGGTCGCGCAGCGTGCCGGTGGGGAAAGACGTGTAGAAGCGCATGAACAAGAGCGACGCGGTGAAGGCCAGGAAGATGGCCGTGCCGCCCAGCAGCGGCGTCGGGGTCTTATGCGTCTTGATGTCCGTCGGCTTGTCCAGGTGGCCGAAGCGCAGCGCCAGGGCTCGCAGCAGCGGGGTCAGCGCCAGCGACAGCAGCAGGGGCAGCGCGAAGGCTATCAGGTAGAGCCGGAAATTGTCCAGCAGGTCATTCATATTGTTTCAGTATGCCGGCGATCTTGCGCAGGCTCTCGGCTACCGGCGGCAGGCGGCGGCCCAGCGCGGCGGCCAACCGGTCCGTCTTCAGACCGGCTTTTAGCGGGCGCGGGGCGGCCTGGCCCAGCGCGGCGGTCTCCACCGGGGAGACGAAGGCCGGGTCGAAACCGAAGGCGGCGCAGGCCTGCAGCGCGAACTCGTAGCGGTTGAGCCAGTCGGGGCCGACCACGTTGTAGATCCCGGTCTCCCCCTTAGCGGCCAGGTCCAGCACCGCCCCGGCCAGCTCCGGGGCGTAGGTCGGGTTGGAATACTGGTCGGCGGGCACGCGCATCGGGAGGCCGGCGCGGTGGTTGTTTATCAGCTGCATGACGAAATTCATGGAGTCCTGGTCGTGGCTGTAGACCACGGTGGTGCGCGCGGCCAGGGCGCCCGGCAGGGCCAGGCAGGCCCGCTCGCCCTCGAGCTTGCTGCGCCCGTAGGCGCTCAGCGGGTTCACGGCGTCGTCCTCGCCGTAGGGGCCGGCAGCCCCGTCGAAGACGTACTCGGTGGAAAAATAGACCAGTTTGGAACCGTACTTGCGGCATTCTTCGGCCACGGCGGCCGGGCCGGCGGCGTTCACCAGGGCCGCCCGCTCGGGGTTGCGCTCGCATTCGTCCACGGCCGTCATGGCCGAGGCCAGCAGCACCAGGTCCGGCCTGGCTTTTTCGAAAACGGGGGCTATGGTGGCTGGGTCGGCCAGGTCCAGGAAAAGGTAGCCCTGGCCTCGGCGGGAGGTGCCGTATACTTCTATGCGGCGGCGCACGCAGGCCGACGAGAGGGCTCCGCCCACCTGTCCGGAAGCTCCTATGATCAGCGCGCGCATCAGGCGAAATCCGAGCGCCGCAGGGAGAGCCTGAGCGCTAATATTTTAAGCACGCCTTTGACGGCGTCCTTGTAATTTATCTTCTTGCCCTCCCTCCTGGAGCGGGAGGTGTAGATTATCGGCACTTCCTCGAAGCGCAGGCCCAGGAAGGCCGTCTTGCAGGCCAGCTCGGCCTCTATCTCGAAACCGGTGGAGACCAGGCGCAGCCTGCGCAGCTCCGGGGCGCTGAAAGCCTTGTAGCAGGTATAGGCGTCCGTCATCCGCGCGCCGAAAAGCGAGGAAACCAGGAAAGTGAGGAATTTATTGCCGGCCAGGTACAGCTGGCTGTAGGTTTCGGACCTGCCGGACAGGATGCGCGACCCGAACACGGCGTCCGCCCGGCCTTCGGCGATGGGGCGCACGATCTCCGGGATACAGCCCGGATCGTATTCCAGGTCCGCGTCCTGCACTATGACGATTTCGCCGGCGGCGGCGTTAAAGCCGGTGATCAGGGCGCCGCCCTTGCCCTTATTGGCCTCGTGCTTGATCAGTTTGAGCTCATAGGGGAATTCCCCGTCCGAGACAGCCTTCTCCAGCCATTCGCGGGTGCCGTCCGTGGACCCGTCGTCCACCACGATGACTTCCTTGTCGATGTTGAGCCCCCCTATGGCCTCAAGCACTGCCGGCAGTGTGGGCAGTTCGTTATAGGAAGGTATTACTATCGTGGTCCGCATCGGTTGAAATTATAACAAAGAGCCGGCGGGCTGTGACAGCGGCCCCGATGTTGGCCTTGGGCGGCTTTTGTTTAATATAATAATTAAGATAAAGCGCTCATACGGAGGACTACAATGAAAGTACCTATGGTAGACATGCTGGCCGGCTACGCCCCCATAAAGGACGAGATCGAAGCCGCGGTAAAGACTGTGTTCAACAAAGCCAATTTCATACTCGGCGAAGAAGTGACCAAGTTCGAAAAGGAATTCGCCGCCCATAACGGCACCAAGTACGCCGTGGGCGTGGCCAACGGCACCGACGCCATCCGCATGGCGCTCATTGCCAGCGGCATCAAGAAAGGCGACGAGGTCATCACCTCCCCCTTCACCTTCATCGCCACCTCCGAGACCATCTCCCAGGTGGGCGCCATACCGGTGTTCGCCGACATCGACCCGGTCTCCTTCAACCTCGACCCCAAATCGGTGGAAAAGAAGATTACCCCCAAGACCCGCGCCATAGTGCCGGTGCACCTCTACGGCCTGCCCTGCGACATGGACGCCATCATGGCCCTCGCGGCCAAGCATAACCTGCTGGTCATCGAGGACACCGCGCAGGCCTTCACCGCCAAGTACAACCTGGGCGGCAAGGAGTGGAAGTACTGCGGCTCCATCGGCCACTGCGGCACCTACAGCTTCTTCCCGGCCAAGAACCTGGGCGCCTTCGGCGACGGCGGCGCCATCACCACCAGCGACGACAAGATCTACGAGACGCTCAAGCAGCTGCGCAACCACGGCAGCAAGGTGCGCTACCACCACGAGATGGAAGGCTTCAACAGCCGCCTCGACACGGTGCAGGCCGCCATCCTCTCCATCCGCCTGCGGCACGTGGAAAAATGGACCGAGATGCGCAACGCCGTGGCCGCCAAATACGCCGAGGCCCTGCAGGGCGTCTGCGTGACCCCGGTAGTGCCCGCCAACGCCCGCCACTCGTTCAACTATTACACCCTGCGCTTCGACAGCAAGGCCAAGCGCGACAACGCGCAGAAGTACCTGACCGAGCAGCAGATCGCCAACCAGATCTACTACCCGATAGCCCTGCACCTGCAGGAAGCCTACGCGCACCTCGGCGGCAAGCGGGGCGACCTGCCCGTCTGCGACGCGGTGATGGACACCGTCTTCTCCCTGCCGATGTACCCGGAGCTGTCCGACGAGCAGATCAAGACCGTGACCGACGCCGTTAAAGCCTCGATCAAGTAGCGCGCAGCAACGGAGGGCGCTGGTTTTCCGGCAGACGATAAAAATGAAGATCGCCTTGATCCTGCCAGCCTATAACGAGGCTAAAACCATCGGAGCCACGCTCCGGGATTTTCACCGCGTGATGCCGGACCTGTTGTTCTGCGTGATAGACAACAATTCCGACGACGACACCGTGAAAGTCGCGAGGGAGACCTGTGACGCCCTCCCGGGCTGCCGCCTGCGGCTGATCCGGGAGAGGCGCCAGGGAAAAGCCCTGGCGGTACGCCGCGCCTTCACCGAGGTAGAGGCGGATGTCTATGTCATGGCGGACGCCGACTCCACCTACGGGGCGTGCGATCTGCACAAACTGCTGGCCCCGGTGCTGGCGGGCGAGGCGGATATGGTGGTGGGCGACCGGCACGAACAAGGCCAGTACAAGCGAGAGAACAAGCGCCCGCTCCACAACTTCGGCAATAGCCTGGTCCGCGGCCTGATCAACCGCTTGTGGGGCACGGACCTGCACGACATCCTATCCGGCTATAGGGTCTTCACCCGCAGCTTTGTAAAGTCTTTCCCCATACTTACGGCGGGCTTCGAACTGGAAACGGAGATCACCCTGCATGCCGTAGACAAGCGTTTCCGCATCAAGGAACTTCCCATAACCTACCAGGACCGCCCCGCCGGCAGCGCCTCGAAGCTGTCGACGCTGCGCGACGGCAGGAAGGTGCTGATGGTGATCTTCTCCATCCTGCGCTACAACAGGCCGCTGTTGTTCTTCGGGGCCATAGCCGGTTTTTTCGCGCTCGCCAGCCTCGCAGTCGGGGCCATACCCGTAATAGAATTTTACCGCACCCGCTTCATCCTGCATGTCCCCTCGGCGATCCTAGCCTCCGGGCTGATGGTCTGCGCCTTTACCAGCATGTCCATAGCCCTGATCCTCGACAGCCTGGCCCGCCAGCACCGGCACGACGCCGAGCTCCGGCTCATAGAGATGGAGGCCGCGCGCCGCGATGAGCTGGCCCCGCCGGCGACCAATGCTAAAGCATCTTAATCCGACGGATAAAGATATCGAGCGGCTGGCCTTGGCCGAAACCGACCTAAACCAAGCTAACCGGTTCTCCCCCCTGAGATACGGCCCTGCCGGTAACCTCGCTGTTATCCTCTTTGCTGGCGCCCTGGGCCTGCTACACGCGTTCGCCCTTCTAACCTGGCGAAAAATTCACCGCTCACGGCGCGGAGACATAGATGGATGACGTCCTGATCGTCGGCTCCGGGCCCTCCGGAGCGATGGCCGCCACCGAGCTCATAGCCCGAGGGCTGCGCGTGACCCTCGTCGATTACGGCGCCGATGACCCGGTCTTGCGCTCCCGGGTGCCCGACCAGCCTTTCAGCCAATTGAGGAGCGGGGATCCGGATCAGCGGGGCTACCTGCTAGGAGATAAACTGGAAGGGATCCCGCGCAGCGGCACGCGGGTAGGGGCGCAGCTCACTCCGCCGCGGCAGTTCGTAAACCGTGCTGCCGAGACTCTGCTGCCAATTATTAGCAAGGATTTTTACCCCATGCAGTCTCTGGCCCTCGGAGGGCTGGGCGCGGCCTGGGGCACGGCCTGCTGCACTTATTCCGCCCGGGAATGCGGGCTGGCCGGCCTGGACGCCGCCGCTCTCGCCGCCCAGTATCCCGGCGTAATAAAAGAAGCCGGTATAAGCGGGCCGGGGCAGGATCCCTGCACGAGCCATTGGTGGAACGGGGTTGACGGACATCAGCCGCCGCTGGACCTGGATACGAGCAGCGCCAGCCTACTCTCGGCCTATCAGCGCAGGACCGCCGGCTGGCTGCGCCGGGGTTTTGCCCTCGGACGCATACCCCTGGCTATCAACTCTGTCCCCCACGAGGGCCGCGGGGCCAATCCCTATTTCGACACCGACTTCTACGGGGAGGCCAGGCGCTCAGCCTACCGCCCGCGCTATACCATCGAGCGCCTCCAAAAAGAGCCCAATTTCAACTACGCCTCCGGCTGCCTTGCGCTCAATTTCAGAGAAACCACGACCGGGGTAGACCTGGTTTGTTCGCGCGAAGGAACAAAGGTTACTTTCAGCGGCCGCCGACTGCTGCTTTGCGCCGGCGCCATCGGGTCGGCGCGCATCGCGCTGGCCTCCCTGCCGCTGGCCGGGCAAAAGACCACGCTGCTCTGCAGCCCTTACATTTATTACCCGACGCTGAACCTGCGCATGCTCGGCCGGGCGGCCGCCGACCGCCGCCACAGCATGGCCCAGCTCATGGCGCTTTTCGGCGACCTCGACAGGCCCGAGCGCACCTGCAGTATGCAGATGTACTCGTATCGCTCGCTTCTGCTTTTTAAGATCATCAAAGAAATGCCCCTCGCCCCGTGGGCCGGGCTGCTGGTAGCGCGCGCCCTGCAGGACGCGCTGGCCATCTTCGGCGTCTTTTTTCCGGACGCCCCGGGACCCACCAAAACCCTGCGCCTGGGAAAGAGCACCACTTCCCCCGCCCCGGACCTGCATATCGATTATGCCCTCACCCCGGAGCAGGCAGAGATGCAGCGCGGCCTCGAGGCCGGACTCAAACGCTGTTTCCTGGGCTTAGGCTGCGTGCCGCTGGGCCGGGTGGACCCGGGGAAAGCGGGCAGCATACACTATGCCGGCACTATCCCCCGGACAAACTCCGTCAATCCCGATTTCTACTCCCTGGCCGACGGCAGGCTCGGCGGCTGCGAACGCGTCTTCGTGGGCGACAGTTCTGTCTGGAACTGGCTGCCCTGCAAGGGCCCCACTTTCACAGCCATGGCCGGGGCCAGAGTAGCGGCCGGACATCTCGCCGCCAGCCTGGGAGGCCGCGAATGAAGCCGCGCGTAGTAATCACGGGGGCCGGCGGCTTTCTCGGCTCCGCGCTGGCCCGCCGCCTTACCGCCGCTGGCGCCGAAGTTCGCGCCTTGACGCGCCGGCCGGTAGAACTGCCCGGCGTCAACTGGCAGCCCTACGACCTGGCGGACCTCTCCCTGCCTCCGGCAGCGCTCGAAGACGCAGAGGTGGTGATCCATGCCGCGTTCAGCATGGCCGGAGCGGGCCCGGAACTTGAAAGACTCAATTACGACGCGGCCAGGCGCCTCTACGACGCGGCCAGGCGGCGCGGCGTTCATTTTATTTTTATCTCCTCGATGTCAGCGCACGATCAGGCGGCTTCCTCCTACGGCCGGGCCAAGTGGCGGATAGAAGGCTCTCTGGACGAGAAATCGGATACGATCGTCCGTCCCGGGCTGGTCGTCGGGCCGGGCGGCCTGTACGCCCGCATGTTCGAGATGGTTTGCCGCGCCCCTGTGCTGCCGCTGTTCTACGGCGGAACACAGCCCATACAGCCCATAGCCCTCGAAGATCTGACCGAAGGGCTGGTCCGCCTTACGCAGCGGCGCGCAGCCGGAGTCTTTAACCTCGCGCTGCCTCAGCCCATCACGGTCAGGGAACTTTATACGCGGATCCTGGCCGCGGCGCGTCTCTCGCGCCCTTTGCTGCCGCTGCCGGGCGACCTCACCCTGGGCGTCCTCCGCGTCTGTGAAAGGCTTGGCCTTGGCCTGCCTGTCACTTCGGAAAACTTGCTTGGCCTCAAACACCTCCGCCGCTTCGAGACGGCCGACTCGCTCTCCCGCCTTGGGCTCGCGCTCAAGCCTGTCGACGAACTGCCGTGGGCTTTAGGGGCCGGGACCCCATGAGCTTTCTCAGCGAGCCGCGCATCAGCGGCCTGACTCCGGGCTCCCCGGAATTCTTCAGGGTACAGAATGAACTGATCGCCGCGAGGCCGGCTCTGCACTACTGCTATGACCTCTGGTACCGCACGCTGCTCGACGACCCGGCCGTGACCGGGGCGCCGCCTGACGCCCGTTTTCTCGAGCTGGGCAGCGGTGGCAGCGGACTCAAGCGCTACGACCCGCGCGTCATCACCTCCGACGTTTCGCCCGGAGCCTCCGACCTGGTAGTGGACGCCCGCGCCCTCCCCTTCCCCGACGCTAGCTTGCACGCGCTGTTCCTCACCCATGTTTTCCACCATGTCCCGGACGTAGGCCTGTTCCTGCGCGAAGCCGAGCGCGTGCTGGTGCCGGGCGGACTCCTGGCGATGATAGAAGTGGCCGCCACGCCGTTCGCCCGCTTCTTTTTCAGCCGCTTCCACCCGGAGCCTTTTTTACCGGAGCTCGGCTGGACCTTCAGCCAGAGCGATTCCATGATGGATTCTAACCAGGCCCTCAGCTGGATAGTTTTCGAGCGCGACCTGGAGCGCTTCCGCCGTGAGCATCCCGGCCTGGCCCTCGAGGAAAAGCGGCTGCTGCCCTGGCTGCCCTACCTGCTGAGCGGCGGGGTCACGCGCCGCAATATCCTCCCCGGGCCGGTAGTTCCCGCTATCATCGCGGCGGACCGCGGGCTCAGTTGCTTGTACCCGCTCTGCTCCCTGCACTGGTTTCTCCGCGTGCGCAAAAGCGCCGGGTAGCCGCGCCTGCCGGCGGGCCGCCTTAAGTTTTGGCCCCGGGCAACCGGGGCCGCTGCCGTTTTCTATTTTTTAATTACTTTAAGGACGAGGATGTCCGGATTCATGAAATTCACCTGCAGTTCCAGGGGGGGCTGGCTGCCGTAAGCGTATTTATACTGAAAGGGCAGCATATAGCGCGGCAGGCCGCGGCTGAAGCGCTTAACCTCTCTGGTACCGCCGAATATTTTTTCTATCGCGGCGGCTTCGACCGGGTATTTTTCGGGCATTGACCTCGTGAAATTGTATTCACATTCGGAAAGCACCACATAATCGGCTTTGGCGTAGATCTTACCGAGTTCGACCACGGCCTCCATCAGCGGCGCCTGGGAAGCCGCACCTTCCATAATCTTGAACGAGCCGGCATGCCGCCTGATGACGAACGGGGTCCAGGTATCGTTCTTGGCTATCGCTACTGTGGCCCCTTCCGGCAGGTTCTCCCTGATCCACGCGTCGGCTGTTTTGATCGTGTAATCGGAAACATAGTGGTATTTGAGGTACAGCGTATAGGAGAGTACCTGCGCGAATACCGCCACTACGAGGACCTTCCCCCAGCGCCTGTCGAAGAGCCAAGCGGCGAGGTCTCCGGCCGCGAGAAAAAGAAAAGGGGCCAGCGGCAGGGCGTAAAGCACATAGGTGCCCGAGGTGGCGCCGGCCCAGACCAGGAACAGCGCGCAGTAAGCGGCGACCAAAGTTTTTTCACTGACCTCGCCTTTAAGCCAGCGCGCTACGGCGGCAAGACCGAAGGGAACCATGCTCCAACCGAAAGCCGCCGGCAGGACGGTGGAGAAATAGGAAACATAGAGGCTTAACACATCCCCGCCCATTTTACCTTTAGAAAAATTGAAGAACATCGCGTTCAATTCGTCCCTGGTCCTGAGGATGAAATAGGGGTTGCAGACGAGAAAAGCGCCCAACCCCGAAAGGGCGAAAACCAGAAGTTTCTTTATGTTGAAGAACGGACTGCGCGCCTTGTAAGCGTGGTAAAAATGCACCGCGAAAGGGAAAAACGCTACCAGGGCGGCGCTGTACTTGGTGACAAAGGCGAGGCCCAGAAAAAGTCCGGCCAGGGCGTAATTGCGGGTCGAGGGCTCGCGCAGCAGCTTTAACGAAAAATAAACGGAAACCAGCGCGAAAAAGAGCATCATGCTGTCGGTTTTGACCAGGTAAGACGCCATGACCGGCGCCTGGGAAACCGCCAGCAGCGCGGCGGCGGCCATGGCGGCCCTCCCGCTCAGGAAGAGGGAGCCGACAAAGTATAAGGCGACTACGGCCAGCGCGCCGAAGATGACTGATAGCCAGCGGGCGGCCAGATACATCTTATCGACCTCGCCCAGGCTGGCTTTAAGATTTTCCCTGCCGCCGATCTTTATGACGCCGGCGAGATCCAGCGTTTTCAGTATAGCCCCAGTGGTATAGAGGTGAAGGGTGCCCCAGGTAAGCGCGACATCGCCCGGGTAAAAATCCAGTTCAGCGGGCTTCATCCTTTCAAGCGAGAAAAAAGTAACGGACTCGTCGGGGTGCAGGGTGGTGAGGCCGCCGGTTTCGGAAGGCAGGCCGAGCTGCAGCCCGGTCGCGCGCAAACCGACCGCGAACAGGAACAGAAAGACCAGAGGCAGATTTTTTTTAAGGTTCATATGTCCGCTGCGGCGATATCCGCGGATTTACAAGGCAAGCGCGCGGCCTATTTAATATAATGATTAAAATTATATTAAATAAAGCGTATTTTCCGCGGTCGACCGGACAAAAGAACCAATGGGGAACCTTTTAAGCTACAGGCGGAGTTATTTCCTCGGCTTCGTCTTTTTTCTGGCGCTGCTGGTCCGCTTTGTTTTCGCGCTCGCCCTCCCGCATACGCTGGCCCCCGACTCCCTTTCCTGGCTGGCCCCGGCCCGCGACCTTGCCGGCGGACTTGGCTTCACCAGCACCTTGCGCCATCCCGGCTACATCGCCTTACTGGCCTCCGTCTTCTCGGTCGCCGGCAGCGACAACCTGACGGCTGTGCGACTTGTCCAGTCCCTGCTCGGCGGCGTGCAGGTGCTGTTGCTCTTCTTCCTCGCCCTGAAAATCTTCAGAAAGGAAGCGATAGCCTGCCTTTCCGCGCTTTTTCTGGCGCTTTACCCCTACGCCATCTTTCAGACTTCCGAGATCTTAAGCGAATCCTTCAATTCTTTCCTGCTGGTCCTGTTTTTTTTATTTCTCTATTCCGCTCTTGAACAGCGGCGGAAGTTCGTTTTTTCCGTGCTGGCAGGCGCGGTCTTCGCCGCAACCATACTCACCAAATCCACCATCATAGTCATAGTACCGTTCATCTTCGCTTTTTTTCATTTCAACCGGGTACGCTACAGGTTTTTCGCGGTTTTTCTCGCTGCGGCGGCCGTTGTCCTCCTTCCTTGGACGCTACGCAACTACAATACTTATGGCAAATTCGTCCTTGTAAATCTTTCAGGGTCCGCTATCTTCCAGCATAATAACCCGATGACCCTGGAGATAGAGCGGCAAACCCGCGACCTTAAAGAAGTGAAGTGGGAAACGCCTGAATGCCTCGAGATAGGGAGACTGCCCCCCCTTGAGGCCGACAAGGTCTACCGCCAGCGCGCTTGGCGGTTCATGCGGACCAACCCGGGCACGGTGCTGGCCTACATGAAAATGAGATTCACGCATTTCTGGAGTTTATACCCCATCACGCACAGCAGAATTCAAAAACTGGCTGCTTTGCTCACTTCAGGCGTCTATATCCCCCTCGCTTTGCTGGGCCTGCTCCTGTCGGCCGGCTATTGGAAAAAGACCTTCCTGATCTGGGCGACTATTTTTTCCTACAACGCTATCCACCTGGTCTTCACCGCCACCCTGCGCTACCGCATACCGCTGGACCCTTTCTTCATGATCTTCGCGGCTTTCAGCATGGTCAAAATACTAGAATTATATAAGGCTCGCGGCGCCGGGCTGCGCGGGGGGCTTTAGGAAAGTATGCTAAAAACCGACACCCTTATCATCGGCGGCGGCCTGGCCGGGCTCTCGGCCGGGCTTGCCCTCGAGGGCAAGCGCCCTTATCTGATAGCCGAACGCGAGTGCCGTCCCGGCGGCCTCGCCGCCACGGTCAAGAAGGGCGGCTTCCATTTCGACTACTCCGGCCACCTGCTGCACCTGCGCTGGCCCGGCACGACGCGCCTTATCCTGGACGCCCTCAAGGGGAATTGCTCGCGCATAAAGCGGGACGCCAGGATCTACGCCAGCAAGAGCTGGACCCCTTACCCCTTCCAGGCCAACCTCTCCGGCATGCCGGCCAAGGTCAAGTCCGAGTGCGTCAGCGGCTTCCTCAAGGCCTACGCCGCGGGCGGCGGCCCCGGCGACGGCACCGAGCCGTTCAGCCGCTGGACGCGGCGCGTGTTCGGCGAGGGCATCTCCCGGCATTTCATGCTGCCCTACAACGCCAAGCTCTGGCGCTATCCCCTGCAGCGGCTGACCACCGAGTGGTGCGCGCCCTTCGTGCCCATGCCCAAGCCCGAGGAAGTTATCGCCGGCGCCTACGGCAAGAAGGCGGAGGGCCTGGGCTACAACACCGTTTTCCATTACCCCAAGACCGGCGGCATAGGCGCGCTGGCTAACGCTTTCGCGGCGGGCCTCGGCGGCCTGCGGCTGGGCCTCGAGGTTGAAAGCCTGGACCTGAAGAAGGGCGTGGCGCAGGTGCGCCATTTCGGCCCGGTACATTTCAGGCGGCTGATAAACACCTCACCCCTCGACTCTTTTATCGCGATGGCGCAGGACGCGCCCGTGGCCGTGCGGCGGGCCGCGGCCGCGCTGCGCCACAACACGGTCTACGTGCTCAACCTAGGAGTTAAAGGCGTCAAGAGTGACCTGCACTGGGGCTATTTCCCCGGCGCCGAATTCCCGTTCTACCGGGCGGGGCTCGCCTCCAATTTCTCCCGCAATCTCGCGCCCCGCGGCTGCGCCTCTTTCTATATAGAGCTGGCCACCGCCGGAGAGGGCGTGGACCTGGCCTCGGCCGAGACCGAGATCCTGCGGGGGCTGAAGGCCTGCGGCCTCATAAAGAGCGCCGGGCAGGTAGTGGAGAAGCTCTGGCTGAAGATTCCCTGCGCCTACGTGGTCTATAACCGCGAGCGCGCCGCGGCGCTGCCGGTGATCTTCGACTGGCTTAAAGCGCGACGGGCTCTTTCCTTAGGCCGCTACGGCGCCTGGAAATACTCCTTCATGGAAGAGAGCGTGAAGGAAGGCCTGGCAGCCGCTGCGGCCGTCTTGCAGCGCTAGCCGCCGGCCGCAGCGCTCCCATGTCCAAGACTCCCTCCTTTATCACCTACCGCCTCCTGGCCGGCAGGGAACTGCGCTGGCTGGCCGCGCTGGCCGGGGCCGTGCTGCTGGCCACGGCGGCCTACCTGCTGTGGCTGCCCGACGTCAGCGCGCTGAAGAAGCGCAACCCCACGGAAAGCTCTTACATGCGCATCAAGGAGCGGCAGGCCGCCCGGCTGGGCAAGCGGCTGCCGCGGCGCCTGGTCTGGACGCCCTGGAGCGGGATCTCGGAGCACCTGAAACACGCCGTGCTGGTTGCCGAGGACGGCGGCTTCTACCGGCACAACGGGGTGGATTGGGAGAGCACGCGGCGGGCGGCTGAGCTGGTCTGGAAAAAGAAACGCTTTGTCAGGGGCGGCAGCACCATAACCCAGCAGGTGGCCAGGAACCTCTACCTCTCGCCGTCCAAGAACCCGCTGCGCAAGCTCAAGGAAATACTGATAGCCCGGCGGCTGGAGAAGGAACTCGGCAAGCGCCGCATCTTCGAGATCTACCTGAACATAGCGGAATGGGGCAAGGGCGTCTGGGGCGCCGGCGCCGCGGCGCAGGCGTATTTCAACAAGAGCGCCGCCGACCTGACCCCCGAGGAGGCCGCCGCGCTGGCGGCCGCGCTGCCCAGCCCACGCAGGTACAATCCCGTCGGCGGCACGCGCTTCATGGAGCGCCGCAAGAGCCAGATCGTGGCGCGCATGCGCGCCTCCGGCTACCTGCCGGAGGAATCAGACGACGCTTTTATAGAAGAGTCTTTCGAAGTGATAACCTCTACCGAGATACCCGTAAGCACTCCGGAAGAGGTATTGCGTTCCACCCTGCCCTCCGCCGGCGAACCGCCGGCGGAAGCACTACCCGATTAAACCTTCACGCCGGCCTTGCTCATAGCCGCGGCCAGGCCGGCGCGGCGTCCCGCGGAAAGCGGCAGCAGCGGCAGGCGCGGCTCGGGGCGGCACAGCCCCAGCAGCGAGGCCGCGTATTTCACGGGAATCGGGTTAGTCTCGCAGAAAAGGGTTTTGACCAGCGGGAAAAGGCGGCGGTGGGCCGCGGCGGCGCCGGCGATATCTCCGGACCGGAACAGCTCGCACATGCGCGAGGCGGCGGCCGGCGCGATATTGGAGACCACGGATATCACCCCGCGCGCGCCCACCGACATCATCGGCAGGGTCAGCGAGTCGTCCCCGCTCATCACGGCAAAGTCTTCGTCCGCGCCGGCGATGATCTCGCTGACCTGGTCCAGGCTGCCGGACGCTTCCTTAATCCCGACTATATTGCGGAACCGGGCCCGCAGGCCGAGCGCGGTGACCGGCAGCATGTTCACGCCGGTGCGGCCGGGGATATTGTACAGCACGATGGGCAGCCTGGTGGCTTTAGCCAGCGCCGAGAAATGCGCCGTCATGCCCTCCTGGGTGGGCTTGTTGTAGTAGGGGACTATGGCCAGCAGGGCGTCCGCGCCCAGCGCCGAGACCTTCTTCACCATCTCCACGGATCTGGCGGTGGAATTGGTTCCCACGCCGGGCATGACCGGGACCCGGCCCTTGACCTCGGCGACCACCGTCTTTATTACCAGCGCATATTCTTCGGGCGATAGCGTGGCCGCCTCGCCGGTAGAGCCGCAGGGCACCAGGCCGCTGACGCCGCCGGCCAACTGGAATCTGACTATCTTCTTGAGCGCCGGCAGGTCGATCTTGCCGGAGCGGAAAGGGGTTACGATAGCGGTAAAACAACCGTTGAGTTTCAGCATTCTATTTCTCCCTTGAAGACCATACGGGCCGGGCCCTGTAGGTGTATCTCCGTCGCGCCTTCCCCCGCGGGCTTGAGCCAGACGGTAAAATCCTCGCCGCTGCGCGACCTGAGCCGCACCGGCGGCCGTACGGCTCCGGCCAGGGCGAGCGCCACGGCGGAGGCGGTAAGGCCGGTGCCGCAGGCCAGCGTCTCCCCCTCCACGCCGCGTTCGTACGTGCGCACCTGCACGCGCCCGTTCCGCACGGCTACAAAATTCACATTGGCGCCGGCGCGGCCGAAAGCCGGGTTATGGCGCAAGGCGCGCCCCAGGCCGGCAGCGTCGAGGTTGTCGAGGCCGGACACCGGCACCACCGCGTGCGGCACGCCGGTATTGAGGAAGTGAACGGTCTTTATGCCGCGCGGATATCTGCCCCGGAAGTTCAGCGCCGCGCCGACCACGTCGGGCATCCCCATGCGCACCATCTCGCGCGAGGTTACCTCGGCGGGCAGGTCCCCGGCCGCGGTGCGCAGCAGGAAGCGCCGGCCGGCCAGGCCGGCCCGGTGGGCCCACCAGGCCGCGCAGCGCGAACCGTTGCCGCAGAAAGCCTCGGAGCCGTCGGAATTGAAATACCTCACGCTCACGGCCCCTCGGCCGGCCTTATTCACGTAAAGCAGCCCGTCGGCGCCTATGCCGGTCTTGACCGCGCAGAACCGCCGGGCCAGGCTCTTCAGCGCGGCGGTTTTGCGCCCGTCCCCGGTGAGCAAGACGAAGTCGTTACCGGCCCCCGACATTTTCCAGAATTTTATTTTTTGCACGCGTCCTCCGCGGCCGACGGGGCCAGTTTCAGGAAAGCCTCCGCCAGCCGGGCTGTGAAGGGGCCGCCGGAGCGGGCCCGCAGGAAATAAGCCTCGGCTTCGCCCTTCCTGCCCAGGGAATAGAGCGCCATGCCCTTTATGGCCGCGGCCAGCGCGTCGCCGGGATCTGCGGCCAATTCGGCGTCGGCCGACTGCGCGGCGCGGTTCGGCAGGCCGCCCATCAGCTGGTACAGGGCGCGCTCAAGGCGCAGCTCCCTGGTGGCCTCTAGGCTTATGGCCGATTCCATCAGCGTGATGGCGGCATTATATTTCCCCTGCCCGGCCATGGCCTTGGCCTCCAGGGCGGGCCAGACGGCAGACTTCGGGGCCGCCTCCTGCCCCTTGGCGGCTATGTAGAGGGCTTCGCCCCAGTCGCCTTTGCGCAGCATGCTGCGCGCGTATTCTTCCAGCGCTGCCGCGTCGCGGAAATCCTGCAGGATGACGGCCTTGGAATAGAATTCTTTCGCCCGGCCCAGGAAACCCAGGGCGGCGTAGGCCCGGGCCAGGCCCAGGTTGGCCTCGGGATCGTCGGGGTAGAGCGAGAGGGACTTCAGGAATAGCGGGAGCGCCAGCTGGTAGAAGCCGGCCTGGTTATAGATGCGGGCCAGCCGGTAGGAGAACAGCACGTTGTCGGGATGCAGCCCCAGGCCCAGTTTGTAGAGGCCTATCGCCTTGTCCTCGGAGCCCAGCGCCTCGTAGCAGCGGCCCATGTAGCCGTAGGCTTCCTCGCGCATGCGCTCGGGCGGTTTTTCGCCCATGAACTTTTCGGAAGTCTCCAGCACGGCGCCGCAATTACCGGCCCCGTAGGCGGCGCGCATGCCGGCCAGCAGCTCGCCGGCCCGTTCGTCGGAACTGCCGCCGAAGAAGAAAGCGTCCGCCGGGGCGGCCAGGCACAGCAAGGCGAAGAAGGCGGCGGCCCTGCTCATAATTTCTCCACCAGCCGGGGCGCGGAGTAGATCAGCAGCGCCTCCCGGGCCTCGTCGGCGCGGCGCCAGGCCTCGGCCAGGCCGCTCTCGCCGGCCTCGGTGCAGCGGTCGAAATCGGCCACCGTGATATCCCCCACCTGCGTGCGCACCACAAAATCGGCGCTGCGCTCGGACTCCCGCGCCAGCAGCGAGCCGCGGATATCGATGACCTGAAGCAGCGTCATCAGCACGGTGTCGGGGTTCTTGTTCACCGTGTTCTCCATCACGCTGGCCAGCACCCAGTCGGCGCCGAGCGCCCGGGCGGCGCCCACCGGGACATTGTCCACCACGCCGCCGTCCACCAGGTAGCGCTGGCGGTACTGCACCGGCGCGAAGATGCCGGGGATATTGACGCTGGCGCGCACGGCCATCCCCACCGGCCCGTCGGTGAAGACGACTTTCTCGCCGGTGCGTATGTCCATGGCCGTGCAGGCTAAAGGTTTCTTAAGGGTCTCGAAAGTAGCCCCGCCGAGGCGGCCTTCTATGAAGCGGGTGATGTAGGTAGGCGAGATGAGTTTGTCGGCGAAGATCAGCGGCAGCACGCGTATGCCCTTAAAATCCCTGCCCACCTTGTGCTTCTCGGCGTCGCGGCCGAAAGCCCAGATCTCCTCCAGGGGCTGCCCCGCGGCGTACATGGCCCCTATCAGCGCTCCCATCGAGGTGCCGGCCACGTAATCCACGGGGAACCCGGAATACTGCAGCGCCTCCAGCACGCCGGTGTGGGCGAAACCGCGCGCGCCGCCGCCGGAGAGGGCCAGGCCCACGGAGGGCCGCGCCGGCGGCTTGGAAGTCACTATCCGCGTCCACATAGCCTCTCGCAATAGCGCGTCGTCGGCATACTGCGCGGCGGCTGCGCCCGGCAGCAGCAGGGCGGCGGCGATAAGCGGTATGAGTTTGCGCATTGGCTGCTAGTCCTGTCCTATCTGGCGAAATCCCGGCCCTGGGCCCACTCCAGCCGGCTGCGGGCCAGCAGCTGGCTGTAGACGGCCTCGAGGTACTTCGCCTCCAGCGAGCAGAGCGAGCACAGGGCGCGCAGCGCCGGCATGGAGGGCCGGCCGGCGCGGGCGGCGGCGTCGTAGGCTTCGCGGGTTCTTTCGTTCTCGGCGCGCAGTTTCTCCGCCTCGGCCTGCCAGAAGACGGCCTCCTTGTGCGCCGACAAGATCTCGAAGCGCACCCTGTCCTGCAGTTCGGCGCGCTTGAGCTCTCCCTGGCGGCGCTGCGCCTTGCGCTGCTGCACCTGGGTCCAGATGTCGTAGGAGAGCGGAAAATGCACGGAAACCGAGGCCAGCCAGTTCTGCGAGCGCTCCTGCTCCTCGGCCAGTGAGGAGAAGCGATAGGCGTTCACGTCGTAGCTGGCGCCGAGGTAAATGGTGGGGTAGCGGCGCACCAGGGCCATGTTGACGGCGATGTCCTCCATCTGGGCCTTGTACAGCTCGCTCTTCAGTTCGGAGCGCGTTTCCATGGCAGTCACCAGGCTGAAGGCGACCCCGCTCTCCACGGGCAGCGGCGAGAACTCCCCGGCTATCCCGGTCCGGTGGCCCGGCTCCTTGTTGAGCACGCGCAGCAGTTCGGTGAAAGCGGCTTGCTCTCCGCGGGCGGCCTGGCGCGACCGGTCCCCGATGCCGGAGAGCAGCAGGTCCGCCTCCAGCGCTTCGAAAGCGTCCTTGCGGACGGCGGCCGCCAGGTCGCGGGCGCGGCCTGACCAGTGGGAGAAAGCGGCATTGAGGCTGCGCTGGTAGAGCAGGGTGTAGAAAGCCTTTTTCGCGGCGAGGGCGGCGTCGGCCCGGACCGTCTCGAAATTGACCTTGGCCTGGTTATGGGTAGTCCTGGCCAGTTTAAGCGTATTGGTATTCTTGCCGCCGGTGTAGAGCGGCTGCAGGGCCTGCGCCCGCAGGGAGTAGAAAGAGTCGCTCGAGGAGGGATAGATGAACCTGTCGCCGAGGTCCCCGCCCAGCACGGCCGGGTACTCCAGGTTGGCGCGGTTGAGACTGGCCGAGAGGGCGAACTGCGGCAGGGCCATGAAGCGCGCCTCCCGGACGCGCTGCCTGGCTATGATGATGTCCTGCTCGGCGGCCAGCGCGGCGGGACTGTTCTTCACAGCCAGCGCCACGGCGTCCTGCAGCGTCAGTATATCCTTTCCATCCTGCGCCAGCGCGGCGCCCGCAAGGGCGGCCAGCGCCAGCGCTACCGCTAGCAACCTCATATCTTGAACTTGGGCATTATCTCCACCACGCGACGGGAGAGGGCCTCGGCCTGCTCCTTCATGCCGGCCTCGGCGGCCGCCAGGCGGAACTTCTCGTATTCCTTAACCACCTCGTCCACGGCCCCGGCCATATTATTGAACTGGTCCTGCAGGTCGGTCAGCTGGTCGCCCTGCCGCAGGTAGACGCGGTGGGCCAGGTCGCCCTCGGCCACAGTCGCGCAGCTCTTCTCAAATTTGAAGATAGGGCCGGCCATCCGGTGCGAGATCACGGCCGAGACGATGAGCACCATGACCATGTACATCCCGATCTTCAGGCCGAACAGCGGCAGCATCGAAGACATCTCGTCCAGGAGCGGCTGCATCATCGGGTGTTCATTGACCACCTTGGAGACGGTCCAGATTATATCCAGGCCGACTATGATGAAAGCCAGCAGTACGCTGAGGAAGAGCAGCGCCATGTAGCGGTACTGCAAATGCTTCTTGATCAGGATGGTCTTGCGCTGGAACTGCGCCGGTTTAACTTGAGCGTTGTCTGTCATATTACCCCTTGAACTTACGCAGAGCCGGGGCGCCGCGGGCCGGTAAAGACCCGCGGCCCCGGGGCCGGTTTAGAACAGCACTTCCATCACGTCGAACCATTCCTTGTCAACGGTCTTGAGTTCGCCGGTGGCCTTTTCGAGCGGCACGCCGACATACGCGTTGCCCACCTGGGCAGCCATATGCCCCCACTGGCCGTCGCGCACCAGTTCGGCGGCCTTCATGCCCACGCGGGTGGCGAGCATCCGGTCGAATAGCGTCGGGGCGCCGCCGCGCTGCATGTGGCCGATCACGGCGTGGCGGGTCTCTATGCCGGTCTCCTTCTCGATGAAGCCGGCGATGCGCTCGCCCATGCCGCGGTCTTTGAGGATCGCGTGACCAAACTGGTCCACCTCGCGCTTGGACTGGCCCTCTCCCACCTCGGGGAGTTCGGCGGCCTCACTGGTGACCACCAGGGCATAGCGCTTGCGGGCGTAGGATTCCTTGATCTTCTTGAGCATGGCGGCGGTGTCGATCTTGCGCTCCGGGATGCAGACATAGTCCGCCGCGGCGGCGATGCCGGTATAAAGGGCCACCCAGCCGGCGTGGCGGCCCATCACCTCCAGCACCATCACGCGGTGGTGGCTGTTGCCGGTATCGAGCAGTGAGGAGGCGGCGTGCATGGCGTGGGTCACGGAGGTGTCGAAGCCGAAGGTGTAGTCGGTGATGTTCAGGTCGTTGTCCATGGTCTTGGGCACGCCCACGACGTTCAGCTTGTGGTCGCGGTAAAGCTTGGTGGCCACACCCAGAGTGTCGTCGCCGCCCATCGCCACCAGCGCGTGCAGGCCCAGCTTCTGGAAGTTCTCGAGACAGCGCTTAACGTTGGAGCCGTCGTCTTTCTTGAAGGGGTTCGTGCGGGAGGTGCCGAGCATCGTGCCGCCCTTCGTGATGATATACTCCACGATCTCGCGGTTCAGGGGGGTGGTGGTGCCTTCCAGCAGGCCCTTCCAGCCGTCGGTGATGCCGACGCATTCGTAGCCGTACTTTTCGGCCGCGTAGACGCAGCCGCGTATCGCGGGGTTGAGGCCGGGGCAGTCGCCGCCGCCGGTAAGTATGCCTATTTTCTTTTTCATGTCGTTCTCCTTTGAGTGGGTGCTAGAAGCTGGTGTTGTAGCGCATCTGCACGATGCGCTCGGTGTTGCGGTCGGCCCCGTTGCTGAACTCGCCGCTGCGGCCCAGGCCGCGCAGGGCCAGGTCCAGCTGGAAGTACGGGGTGACGTAGATGCGCGTGCCCAGGTTAAGGCGCGACGGATCGTCGGAGTGGAACAGGTTGTCGTACTCGGCCATGAAGGCCACCTTCTCCTCCAGCGTGTAGTTGAGGCCCAGGAAGCCGAACAGGTAATTGTTGTCGAAGTCGGGCACGTTGAAGCCGCCGTGCAGCGCCAGGCCGGGCACGCCGATCTCCTTGGAGCCGGTGACGTAGAGGCCGCGGCCCTTTTCCATGTACTTCTTGGCCTCGGAGTCGTAGTAGTACCCCTGCCCGTCGTAACCCAGCGCCAGCGCCGGGATATAATAGCCGCCGTCGTAGAAGCGGAAGCGCACCTGGATCTCGGGGCGGCGCATCTTGATCGGGGAGTCGGAGCCCACCAGGCGGTCCACCGTCATGGAGGCGCCCAGGTTCAGGCGCTCGAGCACGCCGAAGTTCAGCGCGCCCAGCACCCCGCCGGCGGAGTAGAAGCGGGTCTTGAACATGAAGCCATAGTAGTCCAGGATGCCGGCCGTGGGCACGTCTATCATTTCGACGTCGGGGAGTATCGGGGCGTCGCCTTTGTCGAGGGCCCAAGCGGGCGCGCAGGCGAGCAGCAGAACTAGGGCAGCTATTGATTTTTTCATCTTTCCTTCCTTGTGTTTAGTTTCCCGGCTTACAGGCCGAGGGCGGCCTTCACCTTGGCGTCTATCTCCTCGAGCGAAAAAGGCTTCTGCACCACGTCATTGGCGCCGCTGAGCAGGGCTATGCCCTTCTCGCTGGCCGTGTCGCGCGAGGTCATGATGATGATCTTGGGGCCGTCGGAGCCGTAGCGCGACGAGATCTCGCTGGCCACGTGGTAGCCGTCTATGTAGGGCATCATCACGTCCAGCAGCACCAGGTCGAATTTCTCCGACTCGGCGGCCTGCAACGCCTCCTTGCCGTTCACTCTGGCGGTGACGTCGTAACCGAACCGCCTGAAATAGGATTCCAGCAGGTCGATCAGGTCCGGATCGTCGTCGGCTATCAGGATCCGCTTTCCACTTTCCATGTCTTGTCTCCCAGGAGTTTCTCGATATCGTGGATCAGCGCGTCGCTCAAGCCCACGCGCTCGCTGGTCTCTATCATGTAGGTGCCCCGCCCCTTGGCGTTCACCTGGAAGTAGACCGGGCACGAGCCGTGGCTGCGCCCGAGCGCCGCCTTCAGTTCGTGCAGCTGTTTCTCGTCGAAGAGGATGCCCTCGGGCAGGTTCAGGATCAGCCCGCGGGCCCACTTGTTCATCGCGTCGTAAAGGGCGTAGGCCTCCTCGGCGATCAGCTCGTAGTTCTGCTCGCCGAAATCGGATTTCTGCACCTTGCCGGCCACGACGACTATCTTGTTGGGGCCCAGCTGCGGGCCGTAGATCTTGTATTTTTTCGGGAACAGGCAGACGCCGACGTTGCCGGTCAGGTCCTCCACCTCGAACTTGGCCATGGCTTCGCCGGTCTTCTTGGTCTGCATGCTCTTGAACTGCGCCACGATGCCGGCCACGCGCACCATGGCGCCTTCCTCGAAGCCGCCGGCCAGCAGTTTCTCCGCCTGCGCGTTGGCCACCATCGACAGGTGACGGCGGTAGCTGTTGAGCGGGTGCCCCGAGAAATAGAAGCCCAGCACCTCGCGCTCGTTCTTGAGCAGGGCGTGCTCGCTCATCACCGGGGCGGCCTTGCGCTCCTCGCCGAAGAGCATGGTCTGGTTGCAGTCTTGGGACTTGCCGCCGCAGAACAGCTCGACAGCCTCCATCGCTTTCGTGCGGGAGATCTCCGGCTTTTCGGCCGGGTAGAAGCAGTCGAAGCAGCCGCCCTTGGCCAGCGACTCGATGACGCGCTTGTTGAGCTGCTTGGAATCCGCGCGCAGCGTGAATTCCTCGAAGGAGCGGAACGGGCCGTTGCGCAGCCGCTCGGCCACCATCGTCTCCACCACGCCCTCGCCGACGTTCTTCACGGCGGTCAGCGCGAAGCGGATGGCGGGTTTGCCGTTGCGTTCCTCTATGGAAAATTTCTTCTGCGAGCCGTTCACGCTGGGGCCGAGGATCTCTATCTCCATGTCCTGGGCCTCGCCGATATAGGTGACCAGCTTGTTCTCTTTTTCCTCGGAGTTGACCGCGCTCTTGCCGATTTCGCTGGTCAGCAGGGCGGCCATGAACTCCACGGGATAATTGGCCTTGAGCCAGGCGGTATGGTAGGCCACCAGGGCGTAGGCCACCGAGTGGGACTTGTTGAAGCCGTAGCCCGCGAACTTCGCCATGTCGTCGAAGATCTTACTGGAGAGCTTGTTGGATACGTCGTGGAAAGACTTGGACTGCTCCACGAACTTCACACGCAGTTTCTCCATGACGTCGAGCTTCTTCTTGCCCATGGCCTTGCGGAAGTCGTCGGCCTCGCTGGGCGTGAACTTGGCCATGCTCTTGGCGATCTCCATGACCTGCTCCTGGTACACCATGGTGCCGTAGGTGTCCTTCAGGATGGGCTCGAGCAGCGGGTGGTCGTAGGTGATCTTCTTGCGGCCGTGCTTGCGCTCCACGAAGGTCTCGAGCATGCCGCTCTCGATGGGGCCGGGGCGGTAGAGCGCCACGAGGGCCGAGATGTCGCTGAAGACGGTGGGCTTGAGGCCCTTCACCAGCTTCTTCATGCCCTCGCTTTCCAGCTGGAACACGCCGGTGGTCTTGCCGTCGCAGAGCAGGTCGAAGGTAGCCTTGTCGTCCATCGGGACGGAATAGATGTCGAAATCTTCTTTGCCGGGCAGCTTGCGGATGAATTCGCTGGCGGTCTCGATGATGGTCAGCGTGCGCAGGCCCAGGAAGTCCACCTTGAGCATGCCCAGCGTGCCCAGCACGTTGCCGTCGTACTGCGTGGTGATGACGTCCTTGTTGTTGCGGTTGGCCAGCGGCACGTAGTCGGTGATGTCGTCCTTGGAGATCACCACGCCGGCGGCGTGCACGCCGGTCTGGCGGCGCAGGCCCTCCACCTTGAGCGCGATGTCGAACATCTTCTTGATCTTCGGGTCGCGCTGGTACTCCTTGAGCTCGTTGACCTCGTTCAAGGCCTTGAAGAGGGTGGTGCCCAGGTCGGACGGCACCAGCTTGGCGATGGCGTTGACGTCGGCCAGGGGGATGCCCATCACGCGGCCCACGTCGCGCACGGCGCTCTTGGCCTTGATGGTGCCGTAGGTGATGATGTTGGCCACGCGGCTGGCGCCGTACTTCTCGCGCACGTACTGCACCACCTTCTCGCGGCCGTCGTCGGAAAAGTCGATGTCGAGGTCCGGCATGCTCTTGCGGCCCGGGTTGAGGAAGCGCTCGAACAGCAGGCTGTTGGGCAGCGGGTCCACGCGGGTGATGTCGAGCGTGTAGGCCACCAGCGCGCCGGCGCCGGAGCCGCGGCCCGGGCCCACTGGCACGCCGATGCTGCGGCCGTGCTTGATGAAATCCATGACGATCAGGAAGTAGCTGGAGAAGCCCATCTTCTTGATGGTGTCCAGTTCGAACTCCAGGCGCTTGTGGTACTCCGGCCCGGCGCCCGGCACCTTCTTCTTCAGGCCCTCCTCGCACAGGTCCCTGAGATAGTAGAAGTCGCCGTCGCCGGCGGTGTGCTGCTCCTTGTACGGGGCAGGGATGTCGAAGGCGGGCAGGTGCAGCTTGCTGGTGTCCACCTTGACGCTGCACATGTCCGCGATGACCAGCGTGTTCTTCACGGCCTCGGGCGTGTGCGAGAAAAGCTTGATCATCTCCGCCGGGCTCTTGTAGTAGAGCTCGTGCGTGGTCATGCGCATGCGGCTGGGGTCGTCCATCAGCGAGCCGGTGGAAATGCAGATATGCGCGTCGTGCGCCTCCCAGTCCTCTTTCTTCTGGTAGTGGCAGTCGTTGGTGGCCACCAGCGGGATGCCGGTGCGCTTGGCGACCTCCAGGAGGCCGGCCATGGCGGCCTGCTCCTCGGGGATATCGTGGTCCATCAGCTCGAGGTAGAAATTGCCCTTGCCGAGGATGTCCTGGTATTCCATGGCCATCTTCACCGCGTCTTCGATCTTGCCCTCGGCGCAGTTGCGGGCTATATGGGATTTGAGGCAGCCAGACAGGCAGATGAGGCCCTCGGCGTGCTTGGCGAGCAGTTCGGAATCTATGCGCGGATCGTGGTAGAAGCCCTCGAGGAAGGAGGCGGAGACCAACTTCATCAGGTTGTGGTAGCCGGCGTCGTTCTTGGCGAGCACGGTCATGTGGCCGTTGTCGCGGCGGCTGCCGCCCTTATCCTTGTTGAGGCGGGAGCCTTTGGCGACGTAGCACTCGCAGCCGAGTATGGGCTTCAGGCCGGCGGCGTTGGCCATGAAGTAGAAGTCCATGGCGCCGTACATGTTGCCGTGGTCGGTGATGGCGAGGGCGTTGCCCTTGACGGCCCCGAGGCCCTTGAGGAATTCCGAGGGCCCGCCATGGCCGTCGCTGACGCGCAGCATGCCGTCGAGCAGCGAGTACTCGGAGTGGTTGTGCAAGTGTATGAATTCGGGACCCATTGTAATAGAAAACGGCCGCGGCCATCGCCCGCAGCCTTTAATTATATAAATAAAGTAGTCCCTAAAGGAATTCTCCGCCCTGATAACGCCATTTCGGGGATGCCGCGAGATGCCCAGTCGGGGGCCTACCGCAGGGGTCAGGTTAGCAAAAGCCCCCCGGAAGGCGAGGCTTGCGTAAGCGCCGAGCCTGGGTGGCCGAAGGCCACTGCAGTGAGCGGCAGGCGCGCGCACGGTGTGCGCGACGCCGATTTTGCGATCTGACCCCTGTGGGAGGCCCCTCTGTTAGGACAGTGGTGAGAGCGGGGCTTTAGCGGAAATTATATAATCATATTATGGCCAAGAAAGCGGCGCACCCTTACACGGAGAAGAAGCACAAGCACAGGCTGGTCTTTTCCGGCACCGTCAATTTCCGCGCTGATACCGTGACGCTGCCCAACGGCCGGCGCGCCACGCGGGAGTTCGTGGACCATCCCGGCGCGGTGGCCGTGCTGCCGGTGCTGCCCGACGGGCGCATCGTCTTCGTGCGGCAGTTCCGCTACCCGGTGGGGCTGGCCACGCTGGAGATCCCGGCCGGCAAGCTCAACGGCCCCAAGGACAGCCCGCTGCGGCGCGTGAAGGCCGAGCTGAAGGAAGAGACCGGCTACACCGCCAGGAAGATCACGCCCATACTCGCCTACTGGCCCACGCCCGCCTTTTCCACCGAAGTGCTGCATATCTATACCGCCACCGGCCTGAGCGGCGGCGCGCCCGACCCCGACGAGGACGAGTTCCTCACGCTGGAGACTATCCCTTTCGAAAAAGCCTGGCAGATGGTAGTGACCGGCCGCATCCGCGACTCAAAAACGGTCATCGCCCTGCAGGCCTGGAAAATAAAACTGCTGGAGAAAAAATGAAATTCGACAATACCGACACCCTTTGCGTGAACACGCTGCGGACCCTTTCCATAGACATGGTGGGCAAGGCCGATTCCGGCCATCCCGGCCTGCCCCTGGGCGCCGCCCCGCTGGCTTATTCTATCTGGGCGGGCCACCTCAAGTTCTCCCCCTCCGACCCGGCCTGGTTCGACCGGGACCGCTTCGTGCTGTCGGCGGGCCACGGCTCCTCGCTGCTCTACTCCATCCTGCACATGTACGGCTTCGGCCTGAAGCTGGAGGACCTCAAGGCCTTCCGCCAGCTCGACAGCCTCACCCCCGGCCACCCCGAGCACGGCCACACCAAGGGCGTGGAGATGACCACCGGCCCGCTGGGCCAGGGCTTCGCCTCCGCCGTGGGCATGGCGCTCGCCGAGAAACTGATGGCCGAGAAGCTCAACACCCCCGAGTTCCAGCTGGTGGACCACCACACCTACATCCTCTGCGGTGACGGCGACCTGATGGAAGGCGTCTCGTACGAGGCCGCCTCGCTGGCCGGCACGCTGAAGCTGGGCAAGCTGATCTGCCTCTACGATTCTAACGGCATCACCATCGAAGGCCCCACCAGCCTGGCTTTCACCGAGGACGTCAAGAAGCGCTTCCTCGCGCAGGACTGGCAGGTCATCGAGGTGGAGGACGGCAACAGCCTGCCCGAGATAGACGCGGCCATCAAGAAGGCCAAGCGCGAGACGGAGAAGCCCTCCATCATCATCGCCAAAACCAATATCGGCTACGGCAGCCCCAAGCAGGACAAGAACTCCGTGCACGGCGAGCCGCTCAAGCCCGACGAGATCCTGGCCACCAAGAAGAAGCTGGGCTGCGGCTCCGAGGAGCCGTTCTGCGTCACCGACGAGGCCCGCGCCCGCTTCGCCGAGCAGGCCGAGGCCGCCGAGCGCGACCGCAAGCGCTGGCTGAAGCTCTGGAAGAACTACGCCGAGGCCCTGCCCGAAAAGGCGGAGCTCGCCAAGGCCATGCTCGGCCGCGAGATCCCCGACGGGCTCTTCAACCCCGGCCCGGAATTCTTCGACAAGCCGGTGGCCACGCGCGAAGCCTCAGGCAAGGTCATCAACCTGATGGCCGACGCGCTGCCCGGCCTCACCGGCGGCTCCGCCGACCTCGGCCCGTCGACCAAAACCGACTTCCTGAAAGAACCGGCGCGCACGCTGCACTTCGGCATCCGCGAGCACGCCATGGGCTCCATCCTCAACGGCATGGCGCTGCACGGCGGGCTGATCCCGTTCGGCGCGACGTTCCTGGTGTTCTCCGACTACGTGCGCCCGGCCGTGCGCCTGGCCGCGCTGATGCAGTGCCCGTCCATCTTCGTCTTCACGCACGACAGCATCGGCGTGGGCGAGGACGGCCCCACGCACCAGCCCATAGAGCATTTGATGAGCCTGCGCCTGATCCCCGGCCTGCTGGTGCTGCGCCCGGCCGACGCCTGGGAGACCCTCTACGCCTGGGAAGCCGCCGTGCGCTCGAAGCGCCCGGCGTGCCTGGCGCTGTCGCGGCAGAAGCTGCCGCTGATGACGCAGTACCGCGAGAAGATCGCCGCCGGCCTCAAGCGCGGCGCCTACCTGCTGCGCGGCCCGTCCATAGTGCCGTCGATAGAACTGGTGGCCTCCGGCTCGGAGGTCTCCCTGCTGTTCGAGGCCGCCGCCCTGCTGGAGAAAGAAGGCATCGGCGCGCGCATAGTCTCGGTCCCCTCGTTCGAACTGTTCCGCGAACAGGACAAAGCCTACCGCGACTCGGTGTTCATCCCCGAGCTGCCCAAGGTGGCGGTGGAAGCCGGCCGCGGCATAGGCTGGCGCGACCTCATCGGCGGGGACGTCGAGGTGGTGGGCCTGGACACGTTCGGCAAGTCGGCCCCGGCGCCGGCGGCCTACGAGGCGCTCGGCCTGACCGCCAAGCGGATAGCCGAAACCGCCAGGCGGATGGTGAAGTAAACCAGCCCCGGGCAAAAGAAAAACCCCTCCGGCGTCGGAGGGGTTTTTCATTTTATGTCCTCTTAGATGGACCGGGAGCGGCGCAGGCCCCACAGGGAAGCCGCCGCGAAGAGCAGCGCCGGGGCGAAGCCCGCCGCCAGCGGCGGCAAGAGTTCCGAGTTGCCCGCTTCCTGCGACATGATGATCACCGCCCAGAAGAAGAAGCCCAGCCCCACCGACAGGCCGAAGTTCATGTAGCGGCTGCTCTTGCCCGAGAGCAGTACCATCGCCGCGCCTATCAGCGCCATGGCGGGGTTGGCCAGCGGCGCCGCCAGCTTGGCCCAGAATAGCGTGCGTTCCTCCGCCGAAGGGCTGCCGGCGGCTTCCAGCAGGCGCAGCCGGCGCGACAGGTCGAAGATGGAGATGCCGTCGGGCACCAGCTTGCCCAGCACGATGTTGCCCGGCGGCACGGCGAGCTCCGAGCGGAGCGTCTTGAATCTCGAGAAAGCCGGCTCCCCGCCCGCGCCGTAGTCCAGGATCACCCCGCCATAAAGGTCCCAGCGCCCGGCCGCCGCGTTCCACGCGGCCGAGGCCGCGTTGATCTCGCGCCAGAGCCGGCCGCCGCGGTAGAAGCCGGCCGTCACGCCCTGCATCTCTCCTGTGCGGCCGTCGAAAAGCTGCGCGGAAACGAAAGTCTCCGGCCCGGCCGAGAACACGGCGTCGCGCCGCACCAGGCGCTGCCAGTCGTCGCGGCCGCGCACCCGCTCTTCAAAGAGGTTCTCCGCGCGCATGTACATGCCGGGGGCGGCGGTCTCCTGCAGCAGGAACTGTCCGCCCCCCACGAGCGCCGCGCAGACCAGCAGCGGCTTGATCATGTCGAAAGGCTTCCAGCCCCCGGCCAGCCCCGCCTTCCACTCGCCCGTAGCCATCATGCCGCCGAGAGCCGAAAGCGCGGCCAGCAGCGTGGCCAGCGGCGCCATCTTCACGGCGAAGTAGGGCGCCTGGTAGAACATGTAGCGCGCCAGCAGCCAGCCGTCGGAGCCGCCTTTCATGAAGAAGTTCAGCTTGTCGAACAGGCTGCCGAAGAGCAGCAGCAGGCAGAACACGGCCAGCCCGAAGCCGAAAGGCCCCCAGAAGTTGCGCGCGATGTACCTGTAGAAAATTTTATTCATAGGGCTACTTGGCGTACAGCCGCCGCTTCCACAGCCAAAGTCCGGCGGCGGCGGTCAGCAGGGCGGGCAGGAAGATGGCCCACGGAAAGAGGGCCGTGTATTTGCGGCTCAGCACCATGCCGCTCATGGTCAGGCCGTAGTAGAAGAAGATGATGATCAGGCTCAGCCCGAAACCGGCCGACCGGCCGCGCTTGTCCAGCGCCACGCCCAGCGGCGAGCCCACCAGGAAGAACACCAGCGGCGCCAGCGCCAGCGCGAAGCGGGAGGCGGCTTCGATGCGGAACTTGGCCTCTATCTGCCGGTCCGGCACGCCCTCGCGCAGCTGCGCCAGCAGCGCCGGCGTGGTCATCTCGCGGTGCTTGAACTTTCGCACGGAGGCGCCCTCGGTGAAGAACGGCAGCAGCGTCTTGTAGGAGGCGAAGCTGCCGTAGAGGACCTTCTCCCTGTCTTTCAGGTCGGTCTGGGTGAACTGCCCCTCGGAGAGCTCCAGTTCCAGCCCGGTCTCGCCGGCCTTGCGGTAGCGCCCGGCGGCGGCGTTGATCTTGTTGATGTAGGCCGTGCCGGCGCCTTTCTCGATGCGGCGCAGCAGCTTCACGTCGGACATATCGCCGGTGAGGGCGTTGACGCCGCCGGCGTAGAGCGTCCACTCGGAGAGCTGCTGGAAGGTGCGGGGTTTCAGCTCTATCTTGGTGACGCGGTTGAGCATCGTGTTGAGGTAGTCCACGGAGCGCTTCTGCCCGATAGGGCCGAGCCAATTGTTGATAGCGAGCAGCAGCAGCGAGCACAGCAGAGCCGCGTAGAAAACCCAGGAAAAGATATCGCCGAAGGAAAAGCCGCCGGCCCGGAGCGCTATGATCTCCCCGTCCTGTGACATCTGGCCCAGGCTCAGCAGCACCGCCAGCAGGAAGGCCAGCGGCAGCGACATCGCCAGGATGTTGGGCAGCAGGTAAAACACGGTCTTGGCCAGGAAATAGAAGGAGAAACCGGCCAGCGCGCCCTGGTTGACGATCTGCACGAAATTCAGCATCACCAGCAGCGCGGCGAAGATGAACAGGGAGAGACCTAAGAACTTCGCGAAGGTCTTCAATATATAAAGGCGGGCTATAGGCACGGCCATTTATTTATTCTATTATATATCGGCAGTACCGTAGTAGCCCGATTCGCCGCTTTTTAAGCGCGCCGAGGCGGGCAGTTTTCGTTTGCCCTGAAAAGCCGTTTTTTCGGACCGTTCCCGTTTTCCGGCGATAAATGAAGAAGGCCCTGCTCCTGCTGCTCCTGCTCTCCCCCGCCTGCGCCCCCGGCGCCGCGGCGGAGGATTTCGCACGGCCGTCCGCGGCCGGCGGCCGCTTTCTGCTGCTCGACCGCCCGGACCCGGCCGTGCTGCCCGGCGTCACCGAGGTCTCCACCGAAACGGAAACCAGCGCGGAGGAAGGCCTGCCCACCGACATGCCGTTCTCCTACAACCCCGACTACTGGAACTCCGCGCGCGAGGCCGTGGAGACCGGCCGCTTCCGCCGCGAGGAAGTGTCCCCGGCGCCGCGCGTGGAGGCTTCGACGGACACGCCCGCCGCGCCCGAGCCGCAGGTGGAATTCATAGAGTCCGGCACCACGCTCTCGGTAACGGGCCGCAAGGTCATAGCTGTCAACTATAGCGGCAAGCGCTATATCGCCGAGCAGACCAACTCCAGCCGCGCGCGCAGCCTGAGCCTGTTCGAGATCACACAGCAGATGCAGGTGCGCATGCAGGGCAAGGTTGGCCAGAAGATCTCCGTCAACGTGGACTACGACGACACCAAGGTGGACAAGCAGGACATCTCGGTGGTCTACCAGGGCGACGCCAACGAGGTGGTGCAGAACGTCTCGTTCGGCGACATCGACCTGTCGCTGCCGGCCACCGAGTTCGTCAGCTACAACAAGCAGCTCTTCGGCATCAGGGCCGACCTGAAGACCCAGCGGCTGAAGTTCACCTTCGTGGGCTCGCGCACCAAGGGCGAGACCAAGACCAAGCAGTTCACCGGCAACACGCAGTTCCAGAAGGCGGATATCAGCGACATCAGCTACATGCGCCGCAAGTATTACGACCTGACTTTCGGTAACACCGCCCGCCTGCCCATCAAGGCCAACTCCGAGAAGGTCTACATCGACAGGCAGACCTCCGCCCTGGTGGACAACGTCACCATCTTCGCTCAGGACGCCGACGACCTGGCCGTGCAGACCTCCAGCTATACCGGCCGCTTCCAGCTGCTCAACCGCGGCATAGACTACGTGATGGACTACGCCAACGGCATACTGACCTTCAACTCCTCGCTGGACCCGGACGACGTGGTGGCCATAGACTTTCAGAACCCCAACAATTCACTCTTGTCGGTGAACTCCTCCACCTCCACGCTGGACACAGCCGGCTCCGGCAGGCTCAAGATCCTCAAAGCCAAGGACGACATAGCCATCTCCTCCACCGCCGCGGCGTCCGAAGTCGGCTACCGCCGCGAGCTGAAGACTTACTACTCCATAGGGCAGACCAATATAGTGCGCGATAACGGCACCGGCAACTTCTCATTGAAGGTGCAGGACCTCAGCCATAACGACGTGGGCTCCTCGCTGAACCCGCAGCAGACCTACGCCGACAGCATCACGGTGGACTTCGAGCAGGGCATCTTCCGCCTGCTCCGCCCTTTCGGCTCCGACGCCGACCCGAACGAGCCGGACCCCCAGGTCTACGCCGCCTCCCCCTCCTCCCGGCGGCTGTTCCACGTGGAGTACTCCTACCGCTTCAAAACCTTCATCCTGGATTCGGGCATAGTGCTCAATTCCGAGGTGGTGCGCGTGGACGGCGCCAAGTACACACGCAACTCAGACTACTTCATCGACTACGACTCCGGGTTCATCACCTTCTACTACCCGGAGAAGATCAACCAGGACTCCAAGATAGACATCACCTACGAGGTCTCGCAGTTCGGCGGCACCGGCAACCAGTCCATAGTGGGCGGCCGCGCCTCCTACGACTTCGGCAGCCATTTCTCCCTGGGCTCCACCATGCTCTACCAGGGCGGCATCAAAAGCAACACCGTGCCCAACGTGACCGACCTGGTCAACAGCATGCTGGTCTACGAGGGCGACGCCCAGCTCAAGGGCCTGAACCTGCTGGGCATGAAGGCCTCGCTCGGCGCCGAAGCCGCGCAGTCCAGGACCAATCCCAACCTCAACGATTTCGCCCTGATAGACAACATGGAGGGCATCAAGCAGGACGACTCGGCGCCGATGGACAAGAACTACTGGGTCATTGCCGCCAATCCGATAGAAACGCCGGCCGACCCGCGCGCCGTGGTCTGGACCAACGAGGACATTAAGGCCAGGGAGATCAACCCGGCCTCCTCCTCAGAAGGCAGCCAGCAGGTGCTGACCATCAGCTACGACTTTAATATCTCCTCTGAAGTCTCCATCGCCTACCCGCTGTCGCCTACCGGCCTGGACTTCTCGCAGAAGAAAGTGCTGGAACTGATAGTCTACGGCCAAAACTCGCCCGGCACCCCCGGCCCGCAGATCAACATCCACTACGGCCAGATCAACGAGGACGCCGACGGCCGCGGCGGCCAGGACTATACCTGCTCCAGCGGCTTGACCCTCTTCGACTACCCCAAGAGCGAGGACCTGAACTGCGACAGCCAGGTATCTACCAGCGAAGACATAGGCTGGCTGTACGCGCCCGAAGGCAAGGAGAGCCGCCGCTACGGCACCTCCAACGGCCGCCTGGACACGCAGGACCTGAACCAGAACGGCCGCATGGACGCGCAGGACTTCACCGGCGGCAGCTTCGGTTATGTCAGCGGCTACAAGTTCGCGGACGCTAACGATTCCAACGCGCTCAAGGACACCGTGAATTTCTCCGGCTGGCATAACCTATCGCTGCAGTTGCCCATTACTTCCACCGACAGCTACCGCTGGAACGCGGTCAAGCAGGTGCGCATCTCCCTGCGGCAGGTTGCCGGGGGCGCCGCGAGCGGCGTAGTCAGGTTCGCCCGCATCTCCGCCGTAGGCAACACCTGGGCCGTGCATGAGAGCACCACCGGCGGCAGCGTGCAGCTGTCCGCCATCAACAATATCGATAACCCCGGCTACACCCCCATTTACGACGAGGCCGGGGAGGCCGCCACCGTCTTCACCGACCTCTACGGCTCGGTCTCCGAGCAGAAAGAGAAGACCAAGTCCAGCGTGGTCAGCGAGCAGACCCTCAAGATCGACTACACGGCCGTCACCTCCACCTCCAGCGGCTATGTCTACCGCACCTTCCCGCAGGCCGTGGACATCTCGCAGCACGAGACCCTGCGCTTCTTGTTAAGAAGCTCGGCTAACGTCCCGAAAGCCAAGTTCTTCATCCGGGCCGGCGGCGACGCCAGCTACTTCAAGGCCGCCGTCCCGCTGGACTTTGTCGGCTGGCGGCTGATAGAGATCCGCCAAGAGGACCTCAGCGGCGACTCCATCCCCGACGTATGGACCAGCGGTTCCCCCTACGCGATAGAGATCTCCTCGGCCGGCACGGCCACGCTGCAGCAGGTGTCGCAGTTCCGCGTGGGCGTGGAGGCCGACGACGCCGGCCCCTACTCCGGCACGGTCTACTTCAACGAGCTGCACCTCAAGGACCCTATCGCCCGCACCGGCAACGCGCGCAAGGTAGAAGGCGCCTTCGAAGTGCCAGGCTGGTTCAGCTTCGGCGGCAAGCACCGTTACGTCGACCGGAATTTCCAGACCCCGGTCACTGCCGTTTCCAACCAGGACAGCGAGCAGTCCAGCGCCTACCTGAACCTGACGCGCCTGGCTTTCTTCCCGGTCAATGTCACGGCCTCGCAGCAGATCACGGTCACCCCCAACGCCGCGGCCACCGGCTCCAACAACCTCGTCACCACGCTGCAGGAAGGCCGCGTGAAGAAGTTCGACGGCTCGGCCACCGGCAGCCTCAGCCTGGGCCCGCTGCCCAAGATCGGCCTGAACTACACGCGCGGCATCGTCGACTACACCCTGCTCAACCGCAAGGACGACAAGAACATCTACGCCGCCAACCTGGCCTACACCGTGCCGGGCTCGCTGTTCCTGCTGCCGCGCACCATCAACGCCAATTACGCGCTCACGCGCAGCCTGGTGGACTACGACGCCGCCAGCCTGGCCAACCCGGCCGGCCTCTACAACACCGACGAGCGCACCGACGCCTACGGCGCCAAGCTGGCTTTCGTCCCCTGGAAGGGCTCGGCTTTCAACCCGGGCTACACGCTGCAGACGGTGAAGGAAAAGAAGTCGCAGCTCGCGGACCCGGCCGCCTACGAGCGCTACCCCAAGTCCATGCAGCAGACCGCGGACTTCACCGCCAACCTGCTGCTGGCGCGCTGGTTCAACCCGTCGGTCAACTACTCGGTCTCGACGATAGAGAACAACAACCTCGCCGTCACCACGGTCACCGTGGCGCAGTCCTCCCAGACCTACAGCGCCGGCGAGATCAAGACGGTCACGCGTAGCGCCCAGGGCGGCGTCAGCCTGACGCTGAGCATGAACGACCTGGCCCCGCGCAACCGCCTGCTGCGCTCCCTGGTCCTGTCCTCCAACTACCAGATCCAGGACGGCGACTCGTGGTACTACGTCGAGAAGGACTACGATACCCGCTCCCGCCTCTGGCTGCGCGACTCGCTCGCGCCCAAGAACCCCTTCGCCCAGCGCAACTCGCTGACGCTGCGCGACACGGTTAGCTCCACCCAGCGCTGGCAGCCTTTCGAGGGCTTCGAGTTCGCCGGCCCTTCGGCGGCGCTCAAGACCCTGTCGCTGACGAACAATTTCACCAACTCGGTGCAGCGCTCCGAGGTGACGGGCACGGTGTCCAAGAGCGTCAACCGCACTTTCCCGGATATGATACTTTCCGTTTCGCAGTTGGAGAACCTGCTGCGCGCACGGCGCTGGGCGCAGGGCGCGACGATGAACCTGAAGTATTCGCGCAACACCAACGAAGCCGCGGGCATTTCCCTGGAGACCTCTGGCACCTACGGTATGGACCTGCGCTTCAAGCTGCTCAACGTGATGGATACGGCGTTCAGCTACAACCTGCGCCTTGGCGACAAGAAGGACCTGCGGGTCGACCAGCTCACGCAGCGCACGCGCCACGACGACGCCACCCTGCAGGGCACTTTCGACCGGGGCAAGATGCGCCTGACCCCCAAGCTGGACTACGCCTCCGACGTCACCAGGGGCGCGCTGGGCGTGGTGACCGCCAACACCCGCACGATCACGCCCAGCCTGCTGGTCAAGTCCGATTTCCAGATGCCCAAGGGGCTCAAACTGCCGTTCATGAAGCAGGCGATGATCTTCACCAACCGCGTGGTCTGGACCACCACGCTGAGCTACGCCATCAAGTCGTCGCCCATCACCATCGCCGACAACAGCCGGCTGCTCTCGCTGCTCTCCAACGCCGACTACGAGGCGGCCAAGAACCTGCGCTTGGCCATCAATGTGGGCCTGCAGCGCTTCTGGCACAAGACGCTCAAGGAAGAGGAGTACCTCTCCTACCAGGCTGGCAGCACGCTCACTTTCCAGTTCTAGTTCAGGGGGCCGCGCCGGGCGCGGGGTTTATGAAGAAGGGGACAATACAAAAAGCCGGAAAATGGCTGCTTAACGCGCTGCTGCCGCGCGCCTGCGCGCATTGCGGCACGGACCTGCATTATCTGGAGGCGGCCCCGCTATGCCCGCCCTGCGCCGCGCGGCTGCAGCACCTGCCGGAGCTGGTCTGCGCCGCCTGCGGCCTGCCGCTGCCCGACGGCGGGGCCACGTGCCGCGACTGCCGCGGGCGCGGCCCGGGGCACCTGGACCTGGCGCGTTCCGCCTTCGTCTTCAACCCGGAGCTGCGCTCGCTGCTGCATTCTTTCAAGTACCGCGCGCGCGAGGACCTGGCCGCCTGGCTGGGTGCCGAAATGGCGCGCGCGTTCACGCGCTTCCCGGAGCTGGCGGAGTATTCCTTCGCGGCGGCGGTGCCGCTGCACCCGGCGCGGCGCAGAGAGCGCGGCTTCAACCAGGCCGAGCTGCTGGCCGCGGCGCTGGCGGCGCGGGCCAATTTATTCCTGCTGCGCGATGCGGCCCGGCGGCGCAGGAATACTCCCACGCAGACGGCGCTGTCGCGGGAGAAGCGGAGAGTGAACATGGCCGGGGCCTTCGAGATAATAGACCCGGCGCTGGTGGCGGACCGCAAGATACTCCTGATAGACGACGTGGCCACCACGCTCTCCACGCTCGACGAGCTGGCCCGCGAGTTCCGTCGGGCCGGCGCCAAAGCCGTAGCCGCCTACACCTTGGCGCGCGAACCCTAATAAAAGACGCCAGAGGGGGCAGGTGAGGACCGGCGGTGCCGGTCCGCAAGGGCGGAGGCGGTTCCTTGCGTAGCGGAACCGCCGAGCCGGGGTCGCGGAAAGCCGCTATGCGGCTTATCCGTGACCGGCCACGGTGTGCGCGACGCCGATTTTGCGTTCCTGCCCCCTCTGTCGTCTGGGCACATCGCATAATGTAAAATAAAAAGCCGGCTTGGGAGCCGGCTTTCTCTGTTTTGAGGTGTGGGGTTAGAATTCCACGTCGAAGATGTAGGCGGTGTACGGGCCCATCTCCTGCAGGCGCAGGCCGCCGCTGAGGTCGGCGGTCTTGAACGAGAAGAAGCGGTCCGAGAGCTCCTCAAAGATCGCCGTGGTCTCCCCCTCGCTCTTGATCGAGACGTTGACCACGCCGCAGGAGGTTTCGCCGGAATAGTTCACGACGACCACCTTCAGCGTGCGGCGCTGCGCCCAGGCCCAGGCGAGGATATTGACGTTGGAGCGGTTCTCCTTGTCGCACTGCTTTACTTCCAGCAGCGTCCACTCGCCGCCGTGAAAGGCGGGGTGGTCGGTGATCTTGAGCAGCTTGGCGTAGAACTTCTTCACTTCCAGGTCCGGGGCGCGCTCGTAAAGTTCGGTCAGCTGCAGCGGCGCCTTCACCTTCACGCCTTCCACCTGGTTGTCGTTGTAGAACCGCAGGCCCTTGATGGTGGATACGATCACGCTGGCCGCCAGCGCCTTCTGCCGGCCGAAGGCCGTCAGCGAGGGCTGCTCGTCGTGGTTGTCGATGAAGCGCGCGGAACGCTTCTGATAGAGTTTCTCGGCGCGCAGGTGGCCGCGCACTTCCTGCGGGCCCTGGAAGCGCAGGCGGTCATAGGTGCCCTTGTCGTAGGTGTAGTCGAAGCCGATCTGCTGCACGCGCCACTCCAGGCCCCAGTAGACCTCGGCGAGAAAAGTGAACTGCGGGTGTTTTTCCTTCACGGCGCGGATGGCGCTCTCCCAGAATTCTTCCTGGGGGCGCTTGTAGCCGCCGCGCCCGAGCAGCCAGCCCCAGGTGCCTTCGTGGATCTCGTTCAAGGTCAGCATCACCATGTCGCAGCGCACGCCGTCGGCCATGTCGGCGATGCGCAGCAGCACGCTGAGCATGCGGTCGCGGGTCGCGGGATTGAAATAGTTAAGCTGCGCGCTGTCGGTCCAGGCCGGAAAATTGGGGTCGCGGCCGTAGGCGATGTAGCGCTTGTTCTCCCCGTCGGGCAGTTCGAAGAACCAGTCCGGGTGCGCGCGGAAATCTTCTTCGGTGCCGTTGATGAAGCAGTCGGGGCACTCCTTGATGTAGGGATTGTCCCTGGAGGTGTGGTTGGAGACCAGGTCCACCATCAGCTTCATGCCCATCGAGTTGAGCTTTTCCTTCAGGGCCTTCAGCTCCCACTCAAAGCCCAGCTCCGCGTTCAGGCGGTACCAGTGCACGGAATAAGGGGAAGAGCCAATGGCCTCGGGGCCGAAGCCGGGCGGGAGGTTCCTGACCTCTTCCAGCAGGGCCGCGTCGGTGCGGGCGATGCGCTCCGACTCGGGGCTGGGCTCCCAGACGCCTATCAGCCAGACGATGTCGAAACCAAGGTGGCGCAGCTGCAGCCACTCGTCGTCCGGCACGGAGGAGAGCGTCATCTCCGGCAGGGTGTACTTGGCCCTCAGCTGTTTCAGCCAGAGCCGGGTGTTGATTTCTATCAAATGCGGGTTTGAGCGAAGCACGGGACCTCTCGTTTTGCCGCCAATATCCAAGGGAACTCCCCCGGAGAATTATATCAAATGAAACGCCGGGGTTTAACGCCCGGCTTCCACGGCGTCGTCTCCGCCCAGCCAGTACCGGGCCAGTTTGAGGGCTACTACGCCGAAGATGAACATCAGCGCCACGCCGGCCAGGACCACGCGCCAGGCCCAGTAAGACACTTTGCGCGCCGGCAGGTCGGCCGCGTCGATTATCTCGTAGGTCCACCACCCGGACCCGGCCACGTTGGAGACGGAGACCAGGAAGGTGCGCCCGCGGAAATTAACTTCGCTGGAGAGATTCTGAAGCTCGCGCGAGGACGCCAGCGAGAGCAGCTTCAGCACCTCGGCCGGCGCCTTCAGACCGGGCTTCATGATGGAGGCGCTCTCGGAGTCGGCTATCACCTGCCCCCCCATGTCCACGAGGCCCAGGTTGCCGTAGGAATTGCGGCCCATCATGCGCACGATCTCTCCCAGGTAGGCCAGGCTGAGGCGGCCGGCCAGATAATAGGCGGGGGCGCCGTTCCTGAGCAACGGCTCGGCAAGCACCAGGGCGGGCGGCGTATACTCGCCGTACTCCACGGCCCCGGCGGGCGCCAGCGTACGCCGGGCCTCGGCCAACGCCGGGCTGGCCGAGTAACTGAGCCTGGACTTTACACTCTTGTCCGCCGCGTAGCGGGCCAGTTCGCCGCCGGAGGCGCCCAGCAGGGACAGCTCGGAATAGACGAAGGGGTTCTCGCGCACCAACCCGGCCAGGCGCGTCTTGAGCGCCGCCGCGCCGCCCGCGGCCCCGCTCCCGGCCGCGCGGGATAGGTTGTAGTTAATGCTGAGCACATCCGAAATTATCCCGGACCCGGTCAGCGTGCGGAGTTCCAGGTACCGCAGCATATCGTTGCGCCGCAACTCGGCTTCGCCGCGTATGAAGTGCATGCTTAGGATGAGGAACGGGACCAGGAAAAGCCCCGTTACGGTGAAGACGAACTTGTGCTTATTGTTTAGGTTCATTCGGGTCGTTCCGTGTTTTTTTCTCGTAGCGTTTATTCAGCTCGCTGGTTTTGGCTTCCGCCCACTTGGCCGCCGCCCGCTCGCCCCAGTCCATGGTCTCCTGCAGGCCCATGGCGGCCAGAGCGCAAAGCGCCCAGAGGGCCGGCAGGTAATAGCGCAGCTCTATGCCGCCGGTGGTGGGCACTTGCTTTATGGCCGCCAGGGGCAGCACCGGCAGCAGCGCCGCCGCGGCGAAGATCAGCAGGCGGTCTTTCCTGAGCGCGAAAGCGGCGTAGACGCCGAGAAAGACGAGCACGATCAGCGCCTTGTAATGCATAATGCGCGGCAGCTCGTAAGAGAGGCTACGCCCGAGCCCGCTGAAGGCGTCCTGCACCGCGCCCGCCGGTCCCGCCCGCAGCAGGAAAGCGGCGGGCCCCAGCGGCCCCTGCGGCCTGTCCGCCGCGGGTTCGTAACCGAAGGCGTCGATATTGGCCCAACGTCGAAGGCTGAGCTCCTGCGCGTAAAGGAAGTTGCCGTATTCCGCTTTCTGCCGCGCCGCGTAGGGCAGGACCAGCAGCAGGGCCAGCCCGAGCGCCAGCAGGGACTCCTTGAGCGGGAAAGCGGAACGCCTGACGGCCAGCGTAAAGAGCACCACCGCCAGCAGAGGCAGGGCCGCGTCGAGGCGGCTCAGGCAGGCGAGCCCGCCCCAAAGGCCGGCCAGCAGCGCGTGTCGCCTGCCTCCGGCGGGACTGTCGAAATAATGCCAGAACAGCAGCAGGAAAAACAGCGCGTAAAGCTGCGAGGAGCCCTGGGTGGCGTAATACCCCAGGAACGGGTTGGCCGCCAGAAAAAAAGCAGCGAAGGTCGCCGTCGCTTCGCCGTAACGGCGGTAGAGAACGAACAGGGTGACGGAAAAAAGCAACACGAACAGCGCCAGCCCCTGCGCGCGCACGGCTTTTTCAGGGGCAACTCCCGCGGCCATGGCCAGTTTCAGGGCCGCCACCGGCACCGGTTCGGCCAGTCCCGAATCGTAAAACCAGGAGGAGTTGGCGGCCATCAGCGAGCGGGAAGCGGCCTCGCGCAGCGGCTTCGGCCCGTAAGTCTTGACGCTGACCAAGAGATTCAGCAGCAGCGCGGAGCAGGCGAGCAGCAGCACCGTGCCGCGCAGGAAGGCCTGTGAGCCGGTGATTCGAGCGAGCTTCTTAATATCTATCATTGTAGGCCATCCCCGTAAATTGTAGTATATAAAAAACGCGGGTCAATTTATGAGAGAAATAACACTGGAATTCAAGAAAATAGTCGGCGAGGGCAAGGCCCTGGGCCGGAGCGAAGGCAAGGTGGTCTTCTGTTACGGCGTACTGCCCGAAGAGACCGCCCGCGTCCGCATCACCTTCGAGAAGAAGAACTTCGCCGAGGCCGAACTGCTGGAGATAATCACCCCCTCCCCCAAGCGCGTGGCGCCCCGCGAGGACCATTACCTCAGCTGCTCCCCCTGGCAGGTCATGGACTATGCCTTCCAGTGCGAGACCAAAAAGGGCATCATCGAGGACCTGCTTTACCAGACCACCAAGGAAACCATCCGTCTGGACAAGTTCTACGCCGCCAAGGAGATCTTCGGCTACCGCACCAAGATCGAGTACAGCTTCACCGGCGAACCGGGCAACCTGTCCTTCGCTTTTCACAAGCGCGGCAACTACCGCGAGAAATACCTGCTGCCCGAAGGCTGCGCGCTGATCAGCCCGCAGGCCAACGCGGCCGCCGTGAAGGTCCTCGCCATCATCAACAGCCTCAAGCTCTCCACCGCCGACCTGAAGACCCTTATCATCCGCGAGGCCAAGCGGCCCGGCTCGCGCGTGGCGGCCCTCTTCATGAAGCGCCAGGACATAGAACTGCCCGACATGCAGGTGGAAGGCCTCGACGGCTTCCTGGCCGTTTACTCCGACCCCGTCAGCTCGGTGAGCCAGGTCGACGAAATAATAAAGACCTGGGGCAAGGACTGCGTCACCGAGGAGATCCTCGGCGGCAAGTTCTCCTACGGTTTCGACTGCTTCTTCCAGAACAACATGGAACTGTTCGAGGAGGCCCTCAAAGAGATCCGCGCCGCCGCCTACAAATGCGGCAAGCTGGTGGACCTCTACTCGGGCGTGGGCGTGATAGGCCTGACCCTGCGCGACCTCGCCGACAAGGTCTACGCCGTGGAGTCCTCCCCCAACTCGGTCAAGTACGCCGCGATCAACGCGGAGGCCAACGGCGCCACCAACTTCGAGATCGCCTGCTCGCTTTCCGAAAAAGCCGAGGGCGGGCTCTTCAAGGGCACCGACATCCTGGTGCTGGACCCGCCCCGCGCGGGCCTGCACAACAAGGTGATCAAGCGCATCATGGAGATCCTGCCCAAGCGCATCATCTACCTGTCCTGCAACCCCATCACGCAGGGCCGCGACGCCGCCTTCTTCATGGAGAAGTACAAGATCATCCGGTCGGCCGCCTTCGACTTCTACCCCAACACCCCGCACTCCGAAACGCTGCTGGTCTTCGAGCGGGACTAGCCCCGCAGCAAAAAGAAAAAGGCCGCGGCTATCCGCGGCCTTTTTCATGCCCCTGAGTTTTATTGGAACGTCCCCCCGTCCACGGAGGCGAAGTTGCCGGCCGCCGTGCCGGTGGAGATCACCAGCTTTTTCGGGCTGCAGTCGCTGCAGTAATAAACCTCGCCCTCGAACGTCGGGGTATAGGCAAGAAGCTCGGCCATGCTCCTGACCGGGAGGCTCAGCATGCCCCCTATGCCCACCGCGCCGTCGAAGAGATTTATCGAATTCTCGCCCTGGGAGTGCAGGTTGTAGCTGTTGCCCCCCTCGTCGAGCGGCACCGCGCTCTGATCCGTTATTAACAACGCGGTATTTTTGAGCATGGCGCTGTTAGTGGGATCGGTGATATTGGGAGGGAGTATCACTAAGCCGTAATTCTCGTTTATCGTTCCGGCGCTCGCGGTCTGGGAGTTTTGCACGAAAACTCCGGAAACGGTATTTACAACTCCGCCGCCGTCTATCATCGCGCCGGCCCTCGCGGCGATGACGCTGGGGAAGTTAAAGTCTCCCGAGGTCCTGGCGTGGAAGTCGCCGCCCACCACTGTCTCGTCGCCGGTCAGGTTACTTTCAGGTTCGGCGGAAGCCAGCACCGCTATGCCGACATTCTCCCCGCCTATCTCCGTGCCCTGGAAACTATGATTAACCAGCAGCACCTGCTCGGCCGAGGCGCTCAAGGCGGCGTTGCCGACGAAGGCGCGGGAACTGATCCCTATGGTGCCCACGTTGGAGATAGTGTAGCCGCCCATGTCCAGGTCGGCTCCCCCGCCGGCCCCGCCCGAACCGCAGTCGGAGGTTTTAACGCCCAGCGTGCCGTCGTCCGCCGCGTATACGCAGCGGTCGCCCACGCCCGCCAGCGCCGTATTCCGCAGGCCGCCTTCAATATACAGCGTGGAAGCGGCCACTATGGAGGAAACGTTGACGATCCTGTATTCGCTCATGTTGAAGTCCGCGATGGCGGGGTTGGCCATGCCCACGCCGACCGGCACGTTGTAGAGCCCCGAGGCGTCGCCGTAGAACTTGGCCGCGTGCACCCCGCCGGCGCCGGTAAGGCTGATCACCGGCACGCCGCCGGTGGAAACCAGCACCATCGTCCCGGCGTAACCGGCCACGGAGGAAATGTGCAGGCTGGCGGCCGGAATGGTCTCGCCTATCACCAGCGGGCCGTTGGAGAACATGGCCCCGCCCGCGGCGAAGATGTCCCCTCCCACGAACAGCGAAGTTGAGAAGGCTATGCCAGGCTCCGAGGAGGCCCCCACTATGGTGGATACGTTAACCAGCCAGTTGGATGCCAGGTTCAGCTGCGCCGTGGCAGTGTGGTCGCCGAGGTTGTCCGCACCGCCGCCGGCCGGCAGATTGCGCAGGCCGGAAGCGTCGGCGTAAATCACTCCGGAGTCCGTCATGGAGGCAACTATAACCCCGGCGTTGTCGCGCCAGAACTGCGCGTAGCCGCCGGCGTCGCCGCGTACGTCCAGCCTGGTTTCAGGAGCGTCCTGTCCCACGCCCACGTTTCCGGCCGCGTCCACGCGGAGACCTTCGCCGTCGCCGTCCCCGGAGAGCCAGTTGGCGCCGGCTACCAGGTTCTGGGTCAGCGTATGGTCGCCCAGGTCGTCGGAGCCGGTGACTCCGGTCAGGGCGGAGCCGTCGCCGTAATATTTGGCGGCCGAGGCTATACCCACCACGTAGACATTGCTGCTCACGTAGACGCCGCCGTTAAAAGCCGGCGCCGATGAGGAGATGGCTACGCCGGGAGCGAGCGCAAGCCGCGGGGCGGCCAGGCCGCCGGCGTCCGTCACGGCCAGGCTGCCGGTAAAAGCGTTAGCCGCGGCGTCCAGCAGCGGTACGTTGGCCGACAGCCGCGCGTCGGGCAGGATCCCGGCGGTCAGCGCCGCGGCGCTGAGGTTGCGCAGGGCCGAGCCGTCGGCGTGCAGCGCGCCCGCGGCCGTCATGGTGGCCTGGGCCACGCCCGAGTTGTTGCGCCAGATCTGTATGTACCCGCCCTGGTCGCCCCGCACGTCCAGGCGGGCCGCCGGGGCGTTGCTGCCTACGCCGGCATTGCCGTAGACGTCCACATATAAACCTTCGGAGTCCCCGTCGCCGGTTATCCAGTTGGAGCCGGTGACCAGGTCCTGTGTTAGCGTGTGGTCACCCAACCCGTCGGCGGCGCTGACGCCGCTGAGCTGGGAACCGTCACCGTAATACCTTGCGCCGGCCGGCAGGTAAATATGGGTGGAAACATAGACCCCGCCCTGGAATGCGGCGGCCGCCGAAGAAAGGGCCACGCCGGGGGCCAGCGCCAGCCGCGCCGCGCCCACGCCTTGCGGGCCGGTCACGGTAACGGAAGAGGCGTTCAGGAGCTGGTTACCGGCCAGGTTAAGGGCCTGCGAGGCGGTATGCCCGCCCAGGCCGTCGCCGGCTATATTGCGCAGACCGGAGCCGTCGGCGTAGATCACGCCGTTGGCAGAGACCGAGGCGGCGATAATATTGAACTGGTTGCGCCAGATCTGCGAGTAAAGTGACCCGGAGACGGTCAGCACATCCAGCCTGGCCTCGGGCGTATCGGTGCCGGCGCCGATATTTCCGTCGTTGCGCACCTTGAGGATAGTGAAACCGGTGAGGTCCTCCGCCAGTAAGGCGTTCTCCGTATCGTCGTCGGTATTAGCCCTTACCAATAGTTTGCTATTGCCCGCGGCCGACTGGCCTATGGCCACGCTGGAGGCTGCGTCCACAGTATAGACGGTATTGCCGGCCACTGCCCAGAGGGCGGAATTATCGTTGGTATACGCGCCGCTGAGGGTCATCCAGTCCGAACCGTTATAGCCCTGGAAGGCCGAACCGTTGTAACGGATGGAGCCAGGGACTTCTGCGGCGCTGTCGCCCACCCTGACCGCGCCGTTGACGTCGAGGCGCTGCAGCGGAGAGGCCGTTCCTATGCCCACGCTGCCATTGGCCACCACCAGGCCGGAGGAAACCAGCACGCCTGGCAGGGTGGCGTGCTGCGCGGAGAAAGTGGCGCTGGAAGCGAAAGTGTTGGCCTGCGCCAGCCCGGCATAGCCGGCTACGGCGTGGTTCCCCCACGCCGCGGCGGTATTCCAGGATGCGCGGTCGCCTGCCAGCATAGCGTAAGCCGGGTGCGCGGCAAAGACCGGGTCGGCCTCGGCGATATTGAACAGGCCCGAGCCGTCGGCGTAAAGCACGCCGGTTGCGGTCATCGTAGCCACGGCAGCGCCGGCCGCGCTGCGCCAGATCTGCGAGTTGCCGGCCACGGCGCCGCGCACGTCCAGGCGGGCCGCGGGCGCATTGGTGCTCACGCCCACGTTGCCGCCGCCGTCCACAAAAAGCCCCTCATTGCCGCCATCGCCGGAGTACCAGAAAGTTCCGGCCACGAGGTTCTGTCCCAGCGCGTGGTTGCCCAGGCCGTCGCCCAGGGCGCCTTCCGGCAGCCCGCGCAGCCCGGAGGCGGCCGCGTACAGCACGCCGGTGGCGCTCATGGAAGCCTGCACTACCCCGCCGGCGTCGCGCCAGATCTGGGCGTAACCGTCCGCGTCGCCGCGCACGTCCAGGCGCGCGCCGGGGGCGGCCTGCCCCACGCCCACATTGCCCGCGGCGTCCACGGCCAGGCCCTCGGCCCCGCCGTCGCCGGACACCCAGTTGGCGCCCAGTACCAGGTTCCGCGTCAGGGTATGGTCGCCAAGGTCGTCGGAGCCGCTCACGTTGCTCAGGCCGGAGCCGTCGCCGTAATACTTGGCGCCGGAGGCCAGGTAAACGTGGCTGGAAACGTAAAGGCCGCCATGCTGGGCGGCGGAGGAGGAAGAAAGCGAGACCGCCGCGTTCAAGCCCAACGAGGGCACGGAGACTATGCGCCGGCCGGCCATGTTGAGGTCCTGCGTGGCCAGGTGCGAGCCCAGCCCGTCGCCGGCGATGTTGCGCAGGCCGGCCGCGTCGGCGTAGAGCGTGCCGCCGGCGCTCATGGAAGCCACTATGACCCCGCCTGAATTCCTCCAGAACTGCGAGTAGGAGTCCGCGGCGGCGGCCTGCACGTCCAGCCGCGTCTGCGGCCCGGCCAGGCCCAGCCCGGCGTAACCGGTGCCGGTCAGCACGGCGTGCTGGCCTGAGGCGGCCCAACCGGGCGCGGTGCGCTGCACGGTGTTGTCGGTATATACGACTCCCCTGCTGCCCGCGGGCCCGGCGAGTTTCAGGTCGCCGTCGTTTACGGTAAAGGTGCCGGTGGAAGCCTCGGCCGTGACCGAGTGCAGGGAGTAGACCGAGGAATAAAGAGGCTCCGGCGCCAGCCAGCCGCCGTCGAGGCTCATACGGACGTAAGGGGTAATATCCTTCCAGGCTATGAGCGCGAAAGCCGCCTCGTCGGGCGTGCCGAGCGGGTAGCGGAAGAGGCCGGTGGAGACCACCACGTCCGTGGACCCGGAGCTCCAGTATTCCGTGTCGCCGGAGGCGTCCGTTATCTTGAACTCCATCGTTACCGTGCCGCTGAACAACCGGCCGTCCTTGCGCAGCGTGCCTTGGTAGCTGATCAGGCCCGGCGTGGCGGCATAGGCGCCTGCGGAGAGCAGCACGGCCAGCGCGGCCGCTAAAATGGATATTTTTCTCACAATCTCACCTCTTGGCGGACGCCGCCGCCCGGTTCCTGGCCAGCTCGAGGTAGTACAGCGCCTCGTCGTTATCGTCGTCCGAATCCAGCTCTTTTTCCAGCAGCGCTATCGCCCCGTCCCACTGCCTTCTCTCGTAGAGCGAAAGTGCCTCGCGCAGGTTCTCATGCCGCAGCTTAAGGCCCGCCTCCAGGCCACGCAGCTTCTGGGCTTTCTTCAGCTGGGACTCGGTCTCGCCGGTGACGCGCACCCCGCCGTACAGCGACTGCCGCTCCGACACCCTGTTAAACTGCAGCGCGGCCAGCATCCTGCTGTCGGCCTCGCCTCGGCCCTCCGCGAGGTACGGGTAATGCTTCTTCACCGTCTTAAAAAAGATGCCCCTGATCCTGGCGTCGGCGGCGGCCAGCGCCCCCGCGTTGTCGGAGTAGACGGGGAAGACGCCGAGCAGCCGCTCGTAGGCCGCCACGGCTTCCGCGGCGGTGTCCGGGTTTGCGGCCAGCGAACAGGCAAGCGAGAACTCTTCATTCCAGGCGCCCATGCGGCGCTCGCGGGCGGCGTTCATCTCGTCCCGGCGCTCGCGGGCACGCCGCGCCTCGTCCAGCAGCGAGTCCCTTTCCCTGGCCGCGGCGCCGCGCTCGGAGGCTGCCGCCCGGCCCGCCGCGGTTTTTAGCCGGGAGCGGGCCCCTGGGTCGGAGGGGTTGGCCAGCACGGCGTCCATGAGTTTCATGACTTCGGCCCGGCGCGGGTCCGCGGCAGCGGTCTGAGCGCGCAGCGGGCAAGCCCAGACCAGCAGCGCGGCCGCGGCGGCGGCCAGGCGCGTGGAACGCATTATCTCGGGTCCTCCAGTTTTACGCGGGCGCGGCGCATCAGCTCGAGCGCTTCCTTATAGCCGGGGTCGGCGGTCAGCGCCTCGTTGAGCAGCAGCACCGCCTCGTAATAGCGTTTTTCCGCCAGCAGTCCGCGGGCCTGTTCCGTCTTGCGCACGGCCTCTTCCTGCTCGGCGCTCAGGTGGCGGGTAACTGCCACGGGCCTGTCGAACTTGTAGGAGAGGGCGAACCGGTGGGCCGGCCCGAACTTGCCGTAGGAGGAAAGGGAATAGTCGAACTGCAACAGCTTCATCACCAGGCCGCCGCCGAGCCGCAGGCCGCCGCCCAAGTCCTCTCCGGAGACATAGCCGGCCCGCACCGAGACCGTGCGCCAGACCTGGTATTCCGCCCCTGCGCAGAACGCGGCGCCTGCGTCCTGCTGCCGCCTGACGTCAGCCGAGAACGTAACAGGGTCTCCGGCCACCAGCGTGATATAAGAGGCCCCGGCCCTGAAGACCGAGGGCGCGGGACCGGTCTCGGAGTCGAATTTAAAACCCTGTCCCACGGACTGGACGGAGAGGCCCAGCGCCAGCGTGCCGGCGGGCCGCCGCTTTATCCAGAGCAGCCCGGCGTCGGCCAGGGCCGCCGTCGCGGAAACCCCGTCCAACTTCTCGCGCGCGTACTTCAACGTGACGCCGGCGAAAAGCCCGGACAGCCTGTCCTGCCAGGGCCCGGCCAGGCGCGCGGCGTAGCTCAGTCCGGCGGCCAGGCTGCCCGCCTCCACGCCGCCGGCGGCCGCGCCGGAATTGTCGTAGCCGTCTATGCCGGGCACGGAAAGGGCCAGCACGGAAACAGCGGCCGCGCCGTAGCGCAGGGGCTGCGCGTAAGCGGCCTGCTGAGAATTGATCCCCTCCAGCCAGGAGTTATAAGTGAAGGCCGCTTCCTTGAAAGCAGTGCGGCCCAGCGCGGCCGGGTTGACGGCCAGCGCACCCAGCAGGTCGCCGTAGCCGCCCGCGCCGGACTCGCCCATGGCCACTACCCGAGGGCTCTGCACGATGCGCAGGAATTCCCCGCCGGAAGTGCCGGCCCCGGCCGCGGCGCTGCCGGCTGCGCATAGCAGCGCGCAGCAGGCGGAGAGCAGTTTAGGCGCGGGGTTTTTTTTCATCCGTTCACTTTATGACCACGAGTTTGCCGGTTTTCCTGCTGGAGCCGGAAGTGACCTCCCACAGGTAGACGCCGCTGGCCACGGTCTGGCCGGAGGAATTTTTCAGGTCCCATTTCATCGACGGAGGCGCCGCCTGCAGTTCGCGCACCAGCGCCCCGGTGACGGTATAGATGCGGATCTTGCCGGAGGCCGGCAGGTTGGTGAATGTTATCAGGTCGGCCCAGGTGCCGTACCGGGCCGCGTCGTTGGCGGCGGGCCGGAAAGGCACCGGGTAGGCGTAGACCGGGGTCAGGTCCGCGTCGGGCACGGCCAGCAGAGCGTAATCAGAAAAATGCGAGACGGTCTGGGAGACGGTCCTGGCGGCGCTGTCCACAGTGGCGCCGGTCTGCTTCACCCAGAGCCCTTTGGCCTCGTCGAGGCGCCAGACCGCCAGCGCGGAAGTCTTCAGCCGGGCGAGGGAACCGTCCACCAGGCCGTCGCCGTCGGCGTCGGCGTACGGCAGCGTGACCACGCAGGCGGAATTGGGCTGCAGCGTATTGCCGACCAAGTCGTAGGGCGTAACGCTGAGCGTGCGCACGAATTCCGGCGAGCCCGGCAGCCCGGCCAGCCGGCTGTTGGCTTCCCTGATATCCTGGCGGGCGGCGTCGGTGGAGAGGGCCACGAAGAAGTCCTGCTGGTAGGCGTTGGCCGGGATGCGCACGCGCGCGGCGCGGTCGGTGAAGGCCGCTGCGGTATTGTCCGCCTGGTGGTCCAGGATGACGGAGAAATAGACGGTTGAGGCCGGGGCGAGCGGGGAACCGCTTACGTCGGCCAGCGAAGAGGAGAAACTTACGGCGAAGACTCCGCCCTTGGGCCAGGAGTCCTGGGGCGAGACCACCAGTTTGCTGCCCGAATAACTCACCGTGACCGCCCAGGGCAGATCCACGGCGTTGCCGGCGTTGTCGTAGACCTGCGTCACCTTAACGCCGTGGTCCGAGAGTTCCTCGGCGATCTCGCCCCCGAACACCAGGTCCAGCTTTTCCCCCTGCGTCATGCCCCACAGGCCCCCGTCGGACAGCACGGAGGAAGTGGACGCGAGGGCGGCCAGTCCGGGGCTCACCACGTCGGCCGGCACCAGCGACAGATAGCCGGACCAGAGCGAGGAAGGCGCGGAGACCAGCAGGCCGGCGCTGGCGCAGTTGTCCCCGACGGTGTAGGAAAGGTCGTAGGCCCCGGTAGAGGCGTTGACCACGGCCAGGGGCGCGTCGGAGGAGCGGATCTTCTCCCAGCCGCAGTCGGCGCCGGCCGGGAGCAAGGCAAGGATCAACAGCAATAGCGGGAGCGGGCTTTTTATCATATCCGGACGTCCGGCCTCAGGAAGGCGCGGTAATATACCCGTTTATTATATAAAACGGGCGCGAAGTTAAGTGATAAATGTAACGCGGGGTTTGTTTCCGCTATTTTTCCAGCCAGGCCGCGGCACGCAGCCCTTTGAACTTCCCGGCGCCGGTCAGGCCTTCCACGTGCGCGTTATAGCGGGTCTGCACCGGCTTGTCCTTGCCCAGTCCGCCGGAGGCGGTGGCGTTCTGCACGAAACCGGCGTTCACCGGAAAAGCCGTGACCAGGTAGGCGTGGGGAGCGGCGGTGTCTTTCACCGAGTAGACGAGCAAATGCGTGTTGCCGCCGGCCGGCGCCTGGAACGGGGCGAAATCGGTGCGCAGCGTCACGCGGCGGCCGCCCGGTAGCGCCACCTCCTCGGTGAGCCTGGTGCGCTTTACGGCGGAGAAAGCGTATTTAGTAACGGCTCCCGAGCAGCCGCCTCCGGCTTTGCGCAGCGCGGCCCAGGCGGCGGGGTCGTCCTTGAGGGCGATGCCGCCGGCGAGGCAGGTGATGTTGGCCAGCAGCGTGCCCTCCGAAGGGGCAGGCCCGGCGGAGCCGGAGGCCAGGCCCAGGCCTTTCTCTATATCGGGCTTCACCCAGCGCGCGCGCTTGAAGCCGAACTTGGTGGGCAGCAGGCTGAACAGGTAGCCGTAAGTATGCTCCAGCCCGGCGTGCACGATCCGGCCGCGGGGCTGAGCTGCGCCCAGGCGAGAGGCGATGAAAGAAAGTATCTCCGGACGCACTATCTCGCCGTTGGCGAGCTCGTCGTAATTTATGCTCTCGCCCCAGAGCGCGAGCAGCCCCGGAGTGACGCGGTCACGGTCCATCTGGGCCAGCAGGCCCGGGAGTTCCGCCTTAAAAACCTTTTCAAGACCGGCGCCGGAGTCGGCGGCGGCAGCCAGGTCCCGGGCCGCCCCGGCCCAGGGGCAGTCCTCGGCCGCTTCACCCGCGGCGGGGCAGACGGCGAAAAGAGGGGCCAGCGGCAAGGCCAGAAACGCCGCGCAAAGCAGTATTTTCAGTATCATGCCGTTCTCCTGAAATCCGACGGGCTTACGGTGTGATAGCGCGTGCCGCAGGGGTACCCGGGATAGGGCCCGCAGTTCTCGTCCTGCGCCTCAGGGGCGGCGGTGCTCTTGTTGATAGAATTGGCCATATCCTGCAGTGTTTCCGGTTTGGCCGCGGCATCCGGCTGGGCTGGTTTCTGAGCTTTGAAGCAGGCGGCAAGCCCGGCCAGGCCGAAAGCCAGCAGGCCCAGGATGCCGAACCGCGCGACGCGGTTCACCTCGGCCCTGGTCAGGCCGGTCTTCTCGCCGAGTTCATAAAGTTTTTTCATAACCCCTCCGCCACCTAGCTAAATTGATTCTATTAATTTTCCGCCCCAAAACAAAGCCGGCGCCCCAGAGGGCGCCGGCCGTTGTCTGGAAACCCGTTTACTTGCCGGACTTCGGGGCTTCGGTCGTCGCGGCGGCCGGGGCGGCGGCGGGAGCAGCGGTCTCGACGGCGGTGCCGGACACCTGCTCGGCGGCGGCCGGAGCGGCGGCTTCCTGCTTCTTGCAGGCCACGGCCAGCATCAGCGCCACGAGGGGCAGTATGAACATTATGGTCTTCTTCATTTGTTGTTTCTCCTGTTGATATACCGGGAACTTAAGCGTCCCGCGGTTGTAATTCACTAAAGCCAAAAAAAAAGGCGGACCCTTGGCCCGCCCCCTGTATAGTAAAGCCTATAATATTATCCCCCGTCGGAGCAAATCCCGTCTCAGCGACGCCGCGCAAGCCGGAAAGCCCAAGCGGCGGCCGCCTCGAGGGTGAATACGGCGGGGGCTCCCTCGGCCGGCGCCGGGCCGTGCGGCGCGGCGGCGCCGGCCTGCGCGGCTTTCAGCAGCTCCCGTCCCAGGGCCAGCGCGGCCGAGGCTGCAACCCTTTCAGCGTCCTTTCCGCCGCCGTAATTGGCAAGGAATTCCGCGAACATGCGGCCCTGCAGATCCCATTCCAGCAGCCGCGCGCAGGCCGCGGCCGCCGGCGAAGGACGCTGCTCGTTCTCTTCCGCCAGCGTAAAGTATTCCAGCGCGGCCGGGGCGCTGATCAGCGCCTGCTCCAGCTCCGAACCCGGGTCGCCTGCGCCGCCGGCCAGATGTCGGACGGCCAGTTCCAGGCCGGCGCTCTCCTCCTCCCGCCTGAAGACCGCCAGCCCCTTATCCAGCAGGCGGCGGCGCATCGCGGCGTTCACGGCCGCCCGCTCTCCTTCTTTTTTCTCCGCCTCAAAACGCAAGGCGGGGCGATGCGCCTGGAAGAGGAATTCAGTCACCGCGCGCGTCTCGAAACCGGCTTCTGCCAGCAGCTCAGACAGCAGCTCTTTCGGGAAGCAATAGGCGTGGCCCATGCCGGCGGTCTCGGGGCCGTAAATCCAGCCCAAGGCGGCCTCGCGCGCGGCGGCGTCCCCGGAGAGAAAGACGGAGAAAGTCTTCTCTATGTCCGGTGTCTCCAGCGTCAGCAGGCCGCCCGGCTTCAGTACGCGCCAGCACTCGGAAAAAAAGTATTTTGTCTTGAAAAACCCAAGGTGCTCCACCAGCTGCAGCGCCTTTATCTCGTCGGCGGACCCGCTCTCCAGCCGCAGGTCATGCGCTTCCATCAGCCTGTCGGCCGCCGAGTCGGCGCTATTGTCTACGTTAAACCAGCCCTCCAGGCGGTTGTAACCGCAGCCGATATTCAGTTTCATTCGCCCCGACCCTCCCGTCGGCCAGAAAAGAACCGGCCCAGCCGCCGGAACATTTCAGGACCGGCCAGCCCGTGCAGCGCGCCGCGCCGGCCGGCCGGTTTCAGCTCCGGCATATATTCCTCTATGGCGCGGAAACAGTAGGGATCGTTATGCAGGCGGCCGGTCTTCATCAGCGACATCTCGCTGCAGCCGCCGCGGCAGGTCTCGAGTTCGGGACAGCCGGCGCAGTTGGGCCCGGCGCTCTCTTTTTTGAACCCCCGCGAGTAGGCGAAGCCGCCGGGCCTGTTCCAGATCTCGAAGAAGCTGGAGCCGCGGACATTGCCCTCCACAAAACCCTCGTCGTTCATGGCCAGGCAGCCCATTACGCCGCCGTCGCTCCTGATCCCGGCCACCGAAATGCCCGCCTGGCAGCCCTCCCATTTCTCGTAGAGGGACACGTTCTTGAGCAGTCCGGAGTGGTAGCCCAGGTCATGCGCGCCTATCACCGGCAGCTGCTCCGGCGTGAATTCGCGGCGGCAGGATTCGATGAAAAGGCCTACGGCGTAGAACTCCTCCTTGTCCAGCAGGAATTCCCGGCTGAAGCGGCCGCCCTCGCCGCCGGCCGTCTGCACCTGCCAGGCTATGCCCCGGCCTTTAAGCAGGTCCCGCAACGCGGGCAGCTCTTTTATGTTCAGCTTATGGACGGTAGTAATCACGCTGACCGGCAACCCTTCGGCCAGGCAGCGCGCTATGAAGGCCGAAGACTTTACGAAGGCCCCCCTCACACCGCGGATACGGTCGTGCAGGGCCGGGTCGGCCGCGTCCAGGCTCACCGCCACTGCCCTGGTCCGCAGCGCCCTTAGCCCGGCGAAGATCTCCTCGGAATGAATGGTGCCGTTGGTGATGACGGAGAGCTCCATGCCGAGCTCGCGCACCCGGCGGGCGATGGAGAAGAAATCGGGCCGCAGCAGCGGCTCGCCGCCCATCAGCGCCACGCCCCGGCAGCCCGTCCTGGCGAGGTCGTCGCAGAGCGCCAGGGCCTCGGCCGGGCTCAGTTCGGCGGCGCGCCGGCCGCCGGCCGTGGAGCCGCAATGCAGGCAGCCCAGGTTGCAGGCCAGCGTCAGTTCCCAGACCGCGCAGGCCGGGACATACTTTGAGTTCAATTCCCCTCCGCTCACAAAGGCTATGATACAACAGCCCGGTCCCCCAGGCAAGCCATTATTTCGAATAAACCCCTAGACCGCCTATAAAGGAAACAATTATAATATCTGCTACTGTTACTGTACGGTCTTGCCGGGAGCACCCGGATCTTCGTAAAGGGAGAATAGCTTGACTTCAACCGCGCCGCGCACGGAAACGCCCCTTTATCTGCCTTATTCAGCCGAAGCCTCCTCCTGCCTGAGGGACCTCGGCCAGCCGTACACCCTTAAAGACAGGGACGGCGCCACCGTTTTTACCCCCGGCCTCTCCGCCGGCGGGGCCGCAGTGCCCGCCTGCCTTCCTTGCCATCTCGGCGATCCCGCCTTTCTCGCCGCTCACGGCCTTAAATTCGCCTACGTGGGCGGTTCCATGGCCAACGGCATCAGTTCCGTGGAATTGGCCGAAGCCTTCGGCCGGGCCGGCATGCTGGGCTTTTACGGCGCGGCCGGCCAGCCGGTCGAGGAAGTGGAGAAGGCCATTGACCGCCTGCAGGCCGCCGGCAATATCCCTTTCGGTTTCAATCTCATACACAGCCCCTCGGACCCGGGGTTGGAAACGGCCCTGGTGGACCTGTACCTCAAGCGCGGCGTGCGCCTGGTGGAGGCCTCGGCCTTCATAGGCCTGACCCTGCCGCTCATCCGCTACCGCACCAGCGGCATTTTTCGCAACGCCGCCGGCGGCATAGAGACCCACAATCGCGTTATCGGCAAGGTTTCGCGCGTGGAAGTGGCCGAGCGGTTCTTCTCACCGCCCGACGATAAATTCCTCAGGGAGCTGGTGGCCCGCGGCGAGCTGACCCCCGAACAGGCCGAACTGGCCGCGCAGGTGCCCGTAGCCGGGGACGTCACCGCCGAGGGCGACTCCGGCGGCCATACCGACAACCGGCCGCTGGTAAACCTGCTGCCCACCATCATAGCCCTGCGCGACCGCGTGCAGGCCCAGCGCGGCTACGCCGCGGCCCCCCGCGTGGGCGCCGGCGGCGGCATAGCCACCCCGGAAGCCGCCGCCGCGGCCTTCATGATGGGCGCGGCCTACGTGGTAACCGGCACCGTCAACCAGGCCTGCGCCGAATCCGGCACCACGGGCCTGGTCAGGACGCTGCTGGCCGGCGCGGGCCAGGCCGACGTGGCCATGGCAGCCGCGGCCGACATGTTCGAGATGGGCGTGAAGGTGCAGATCCTCAAGCGCGGCACCATGTTCGCCATGCGCGCCAACAAGCTTTACGACTACTACCGCGCCTATAACGGCTTCGAAGAGATCCCCGCCGACATCCGGACGGCCCTGGAGCGCGACTATTTCCGCAAGCCCTTCGCCGAGGTTTGGGCCGGCACCCGCGAGTATTTCCTGAAGCGCGACCCGGCACAGGCCGAGCGCGCCGAGCGCGAGCCCCGGCACAAGCTGGCGCTCGTCTTCCGCTGGTACCTCAGCCAGACTTCGCGCTGGCCGCTGGCCGGCGACGAGAGCCGCAAGCTGGACTACCAGATCTGGTGCGGCCCGGCCATGGGTGCCTTCAACGAATGGGCCAAGGGCTCCTTCCTGGAAGCGCCTGAGAACCGCGCGGCCGTGACCGTGGCCCGCAACCTGCTCGCCGGCGCAGCGGCGCTCACCCGCCTGCACGCGCTGCGCTGCCAGGGCGTAGCCGCCGATTCCAGGCTGGCCAGGCAGGAACCCCGGACAGCCGAAGAACTGTCCCGTTTTTTTTAACAGCAGTATAAACTCCGAGAGGGGCCGAGCCCCCGGGGCCGCCGCGGGGCGGCGCCGAAGAGGATACCATGAGCGCTAATAAAGAGACCACGCAATCCCCCATAGCCATAGTGGGCATAGGCTGCCTTTTCCCCAAAGCGGAAAACGCCCGCCGGTTCTGGGCAAACATCAAGAACGGCGTGGACGCCATCACCGAAGTCCCCTCCTCCCACTGGCTGCCCGAAGAACATTACGACAAGAATCCCAAAAAGCCGGACATGACCTACGCCCGCCGCGGCGGCTTCATCCTCCCCGTGGATTTCGACCCGTCCGAGTTCGGCCTGGCGCCCAACGCGCTCGAGGCCACCGACAGCGCCCAGCTGCTGGGCCTGCTGACCGCAAAGATGGCCCTCGAGGACGCGGGCTACGGCCCCGGCCGCGATTTCGACCGCGGCCGCGTCAGCGTTATCCTCGGCGTCACCGGCGCCCTGGAGCTGGTCATTCCGCTCGGCGCCCGCCTGGGCCACCCGAAGTGGCGCAAGGCCCTCGGCGAGTTCGGCATCACGGGCGCCGACGCCGACGCCATTGTTTCCCGCATGCAGGAGGACTATGTCCCGTGGCAGGAGGCCTCTTTCCCCGGCCTGCTGGGCAACGTGGTCAGCGGGCGCATCGCCAACCGATTCAACTTGGGCGGCACCAACTGCGTGGTGGACGCGGCCTGCGGCAGCTCCCTGGGCGCCATCCACATGGCCACGCTCGAACTGGCGGCCGGCCGGTCCTCCATGGTGGTTACCGGCGGCGTGGACTGCTTCAATGACATTTTCATGTACATGTGCTTCAGCAAGACCCCGGCGCTGTCCGCCTCCGGCGACGCCAGGTCCTTCGACGCCTCCGCCGACGGCACCGCGCTGGGCGAGGGCCTGGGCATGATGGTGATGAAGCGCCTCGAGGACGCGGTCCGCGACGGCGACCGGATCTACGCTGTGCTCAAGGGCGTGGGTTCTTCCTCCGACGGCAAGGGCAAAGCCATCTACGCGCCCAGTTCCGAGGGCCAGGCGCGCGCGCTGCGCGACGCGTACCGGGCCACCGGCATCGAGCCCTCCACCGTGGAACTGGCCGAGGCGCACGGCACCGGCACCACCGTAGGCGACGGCGTGGAACTGGACGCCCTCACCGAAGTGTACCGCGACAGCAAAAAGGAGGGCACCTGGTGCGCCCTCGGTTCGGTAAAGTCTATGATCGGCCACACCAAGGCCTCGGCCGGCTCGGCCGGCCTGATAAAGGCCGCCCTCTCGCTCTACAACAAAACCCTTCCCCCGACCATTAAAGTCAGCACCCCGCTCAAAGCGCTGGCCGAAGGAACCACCCCCTTCTACCTGAACTCCGAATTGCGCCCGTGGGTCAAGAAAGACCACCCGCGCCGCGCAGGCATCTCCGCCCTGGGCTTCGGCGGCTCGAATTTCCACGCCATACTAGAGGAACACAAACCGGATAAGGAACGCCCCGACTGGGACGGCGACGCGCAGCTCGCCGTCTTCTCAGGCAATAATGCCGGCGAGATAAAGCAAGCCCTCGCCGCCTGGCAGGGCCTGGACTGGGACGGGCTGCGCCTGGCCGCCGTGCGCGCCCGCGCCGCCTTCAAGCCCTCCGCTCCCGCGCGCCTGGGCTTCGTGCTCGAGAGGGACGCCGACTGGAAAAAGACTCTCGCCTCCGCCCTCTCCAATCTGGACTCCCAGAAAGCCGGCGCCTGGACCACGCCCGACGGCGTTTATTTCTCCTCGGCCGAGCCCGAAAAACTTGCCGTGCTGTTTCCCGGTCAGGGCGCGCAGTACCCGGGCATGCAGCGCGACATAACCTGCCGCTTTCCCGAAGCTTTGAGCGTTCTTTCCACGGCAGACGCGGCTTTCGGCGGCGATTTATCCTCGCGCAGCGGGGACAAGCCGCTCTCGGACTATCTCTACCCCCGCGCGGCCTTCACTCCCGAGGCCAAACAGCGCCAGGCAGAAGACCTGAAGGACACCCGCGTGGCGCAGCCCGCCCTTGGTGCCGCCGAGTTGGGCGCCTGGCGCGCGCTGGCCGCCTTCGGCCTCAAGCCCGCCGCTTTCGCCGGCCACAGCTACGGCGAGCTGCCCGCCCTGTGCGCTGCCGGCGTCTACTCTGACGCCGACCTCTTCTCCCTCTCCAGGCTGCGCGGCGCCCTGATGGCCTCCGGCGCCGGCGACCGCGGCGGCATGATAGCCGTGCAGGCCCCGCTGGCCGAAGTGGAAAAAGCCGTCAAAGAAGAAAAATTGGACCTCGTCATCGCCAACAAGAACACCCCGGCGCAGTTCGTGCTGTCCGGCGCCACGGCCGAGATAGCGCGCGCCGCCGAGCGGCTGGCCGCCCGGGGCCTCAAGTGCACCGTGCTGCAGGTCTCGGCAGCTTTCCACAGCCGGCTCGTAGCCGGCGCCCAGAAAGAATTCGCCGCCGCCCTCGCCAAGGTCAAATTCAGCAAGCCGCAGACCGCAGTCTACGCCAATAAGACCGCTGCTGCCTACCCCGAGGCCGCCGACAAAGCCCGCGAAACGCTGGCCTCCCAGCTGGCCTCGCCGGTGGAGTTCACCGCGATGGTGGAAAAGATGCACGCCGACGGCGTCCGCGTCTTCCTCGAGGTGGGCCCCGGCGCCCGCCTGACCGGCATGGCCTCCGCCATCCTGGCCGGCAAGGAACATACCGCGTTCGCCCTCGACGCTTCCTCCGGCAAGAAGAACGGCGTGGCCGACCTGGCCCGCGCCCTGGCGCGCCTGGCAACGCTCGGCTGCGCCATGGACCTGAACGCCTGGGAAGGCGGCGCCGAAGGCGCCAAAGACGCCGACAAGAAAATCTCCAAGCTGGCCGTCAAGCTGACCGGCGCCAATTACCGCTCGGCTCGACCGGCGGCTCAGACCCCGCGGCGCCAGATCGCTCCACAGAACGCTCCCCGGCCGCAGCAGACCGCTCACGCGGCCCCGGCCGTTCAGGCTTACGCCAGCGAAGCCCTGCGCGTGACCCAGGAGAGCATGGCCGCGCTGCAGAAGATGCAGGAACAGACCGCCCTGCTGCACGCCCGCTTCCTCGAAGGCCAGGAGGCAGCCCAGCGCTCCTTCCAGGCCCTGCTCGACCAGCAGCAGCAGTTCTTCACCGGCACCCCGGTTCAGCCGCTGCCCGCCCTGCAGCCCCTGCTCCAGCGCGCCGCCGCCCCGTCGTTTGCGCCCGCAGTCGCGCCGGCGCAGACCCCTGCTCCGGTTCAGGCCGCACCGGCAGCCGCCGGACCCGAAGTTTCAAAGGTACTGCTCGACATAGTTTCCGCCCAGACCGGCTATCCCGCCGAATCGCTCAACCCCGACATGGACATGGAGTCCGACCTCGGCATTGACTCGATAAAGCGCGTCGCCATTCTTTCCGAACTGCAGGAGCGCCTGCCCCAGGCCCCGCGCATCACGCCGGAACAGCTCGGCACCATACGCACCCTGCGCCAGGTGGCCGCCCATCTCGCCGCGGGCATGCCCGCCGCCGCCGCGGCCCCCGCCGCCGCGCCCGCTGCCTCCGGCCCTGACGCGTCCAAGGTACTGCTCGACATAGTTTCCGCCCAGACCGGCTATCCCGCCGAATCGCTCAACCCCGACATGGACATGGAGTCCGACCTCGGCATTGACTCGATAAAGCGCGTCGCCATTCTTTCCGAACTGCAGGAGCGCCTGCCCCAGGCCCCGCGCATCACGCCGGAACAGCTCGGCACCATACGCACCCTGCGCCAGGTGGCCGCCCATCTCGCCGCGGGCATGCCCGCCGCCGCCGCGGCCCCCGCCGCCGCGCCCGCTGCCTCCGGCCCTGACGCGTCCAAGGTACTGCTCGACATAGTTTCCGCCCAGACCGGCTATCCCGCCGAATCGCTCAACCCCGACATGGACATGGAGTCCGACCTCGGCATTGACTCGATAAAGCGCGTCGCCATTCTTTCCGAACTGCAGGAGCGCCTGCCCCAGGCCCCGCGCATCACGCCGGAACAGCTCGGCACCATACGCACCCTGCGCCAGGTGGCCGCCCATCTCGCCGCGGGCATGCCCGCCGCCGCCGCGGCCCCCGCGCAGAAAGCCGCCGCGCCCGCCCCGAAGCCCGCGCCGGACGTGATCGTACGCGAAGTGCTTAAGGCCGCGGATTTCAACCCCGCCGCCCCGCGGGAGCGCGCGGCGCTGGACAAGAGCCTGCCCCTCTGGGTCACCGACGACAATTCCCCCCTGGCCGACGGCGTGGTAAAAGCGCTCTCAGGTCTCGGCTATAAGGCCGCCAAGGTATCTCTAGACGATAAACCCGCCGGCCCGCTGGCCGGGCTGGTAATCCTGGCCCCCGCCGCCAGGCTGGGCAAGAAGGGATTCTGGACCGCCGACTCGGAGCGCTTTCTCAAGCGCGCCTTCTCCCTGGCGCAGGCCGCGGGGCCGGCGCTGCGCGAGACCGGCAAACAGGGCGGCGCCTGCCTGATGACGGTTTCCCGCCTGGACGGCTCTTTCGGTCTCTCCGGCCTCAAGACCGAACAGGATCCCGCTTTCGGCGGCCTGGCCGGCCTGGCCAAGACGGCCGCCCGTGAATGGCCTGAAGTCGCCTGCCGCGCCGTGGACGCCTCCGCCGACTGGAACCACACGGTCTCCGTGGCGCAGACCATAGCGGAAGAAGTCGCGTTCAAAGGCCCCGTGGAAATGGGCATCTCCGAGACCGGCAGCCGGGTGGTGCTGCTCAGTTCCTCCGAGCAGGTAAAGGGCGGGGCGCTACCGCTCAAGAAAGGCGACGTGGTGCTGATCACCGGCGGCGCCCGCGGCGTTACCGCCGAAGCGGCCGCCGCTCTGGCCGCCGCCTGTTCTCCCGCGCTGGCCATACTGGGCCGCAGCCCGCTGCCCGCCGCCGAAGAGGCCTGGCTGGCCGCCTGCGCCACCGAGGGCGACATAAAGAGAACCCTGATAGCCCGCAATCCCGGCATGACCCCCAAGGCCGCCGGCGAGCAATGCCGGGCCATCCTGGCCGCCCGCGAGATCCGCGCGCAGCTCAACCGCTTTGAGGCGGCCGGTTCGCGCGCCGCCTATTACCAGGCCGACATCCGCGACCCGCAGGCCGTCAAAGCCGCGCTGGTTAAGATCAACAAGGAACTGGGCCCGGTGCGCGGTCTGGTGCACGGCGCCGGCGTGCTGGCCGACAAGCTCATCCTGGACAAAACCGCCGAGCAGTTCGACTCGGTGTTCGACACCAAGGTGGGCGGCCTGCGCGCGCTGCTCGGGGCCCTGGACCTGGCCTCGCTGCGGCTGCTGGCCCTCTATTCCTCCTCCACCGCGCGCTTCGGCCGCACCGGGCAGTGCGACTACGCGATGGCCAACGAAGTGCTCAACAAGGCCGCGCGCCTGGCCGCGCGGCGACTGCCCGACTGCCGCGTGGTCTCCTTCAACTGGGGTCCCTGGGACGGCGGCATGGTCAACGACGGACTGAAGGCGCTGTTCGCCAAAGAAGGCGTCGGCGTGATCGGCCTGGCCGAAGGCGGCAAGTTCCTGGTGGACGAACTGTCCTCCGACAGCCCGGCCGTGGAAGTAGTGGTAGTGGCCCGCCCCGCCGGCGCTGCCCCGGCCTTGCCCCCCGCCCCCGGCGCCGCGCACGGCATAAGGATAGAAGTTTCCGCCCAGGATTTCCCTGTGCTGCGCTCGCATGTCATCAACGGCAAGGCCGTGGTGCCCACGGCCGTCATCACCGAATGGCTGGCCCACGCCGCCCTGCACGAGAACCCTGGCCTGCTCTTCCACGGCTTCAACAACCTCAAGATCTACAAGGGTATCGTACTCTCAGACGGCGCCCGCGCCGTGACAGCCTCGGCCGGCAAAGCCGCGAAGAAGGACGGCCTGTTCGCGGTGGCGGCCGAGCTCCGCGGCCCCGGCGGCGAACTGCACGCCGGCGCCGAGATCCTGCTGGCCGCCAGCCTGCCGCGCGCCGCCGCCCCCCGCCCCGAGTTCGCGCTCAAGCCTTACCCGCGCGCGGTGGACAAAGCCTACTCCGAGATCCTTTTCCATGGCGAAGAGATGCGCTTCATCCGCGCCGTAGCCGGCGTCTCCCCTGAAGGCATAGCGCTGGAAGCCGCGGCCTCGCTGCCGCCGGCCTCGTGGATGCGCAGCCCGCTGCGCGACCGCTGGCTGGCCGACCCGGCCGCCCTGGACGCGGCTTTCCAGGGCCTGATACTCTGGACCTTCGAGAACTCCGGCGCCTGCTCGCTGCCCAATTCGGCGGCCTCGTACCGCCAGTTCTCCTCCAGCTTCCCCGAGTCCGGGGTGCGGGTAGTGGCGAGGATCACAGCCTCGGCCGAACACAGCGCGCGCGCCGATATAGATTTCATGGACGCCAAAGGAAACCTGGTGGCCCGCATGGAGGGCTACGAGTGCACGGTGGACAAGTCGCTTAACGGCGCTTTCCGCAAGACGGCAACAGCTTATTGATGAACGAAACGCAGCCGATAGCCATAGTGGGCGCCGGCGGAGTCTTCCCCGGCGCGCCCGACCTTGACACTTTCTGGAAAAATATTTCCAGCGGCGTCTGCTCGTCCCGGGAAGCGCCGGCGGGCCGCTGGGCGCTGGCCGGCCGCGAGGCTTTCGACCCGCAGAAAGGCGCCCCGGACAAGGTCTATTCGCTGAAGGCCTGTTTCGTGGAGGAGTTCAAGCCGGACTTCGCCGGCCTGGACCTGCGCGAGACTTTCCTCCGGAGGCTGGACCCGGTTTTCCACCTGGCCCTGCACGCCGCCAGGCAGGCTTTCTTCGACGCCCGCCACGAAAAGATCAACCGCGCCCGCACCGGCGTGATCATCGGCAACATCGTGCTGCCCACCGACGCGGCCTCCGCCCTGTCGCGCGAACTGCTGCTGCCGGCCTTCGAAACCGCCGCCTTCGGCTCCGCACTTACCGAATTTAATGCCAAGACCGACCCGCTCAACCGCCGGACCGCCGGCCTGCCGGGGAGCGTCATCGCGCGCGCTCTGGGGCTGGCCGGCGGCAGCTACACGCTGGACGCCGCCTGCGCCTCCTCGCTTTACGCCATAAAGCTGGCCTGCGACGCGCTGCGCGACGGCCGCGCCGACGCCATGCTCACCGGCGGCGTGTCCCGCCCGTCCAGCCTCTACACGCAGATGGGCTTCTCCCAGCTGCGCGCCCTCTCCCCTTCCGGCCGCCCCGCGCCGTTCGACGCCGGGGCCGACGGCCTGGTGGTGGGCGAAGGCGCCGGCATGTTCATCCTCAAGCGCCTGGCCGACGCCGTGCGCGACGGCGACAAGATCTACGGCCTGCTCACCGGCATCGGCCTCTCCAACGACATTGGCGGCAGCCTGCTGGCCCCCAACACCGCGGGCCAGCTCTACGCCATGCGCGCCGCCTATAAACGCGCGCGCCTGTCCCCTTCCCAGGTGGACTATATAGAATGCCACGCCACCGGCACCCCCACCGGCGACCCGGTGGAAGTGGAAAGCCTCAAGACCCTCTGGGGAGAACGCGGCTGGAGCGCGGGGCAATGCACCCTGGGTTCCGTGAAATCCAATATCGGCCACCTGCTCACCGCGGCCGGCTCGGCCGGACTGATGAAGGTGCTGCTCTCTTTCAAGCACAAGACGCTGCCGCCCAACGCCAATTTCACCGCGCCGGGGCCGAAGATAAAGATAGCCGACAGCCCTTTCCGCGTGCTCCAGACCTGCGCCGACTGGGCCGCCCGCGACGGCCGCACTCCCAGGCGCGCCGCGGTCAGCGCCTTCGGCTTCGGCGGCATCAACGCCCACGTGCTCGTGGAAGAATACGCGGGCAGCTTCGCTCCAGCGCCACGCGTCCTTTCCAAGACGGCCCCCGCCTCCCCGGCCCCGGTGGCGATAGTTGGCATGGAGGCCCGTTTCGGCGCGCTCGGCGGCCTGCGCGAATTCCAGGAAGCCGTGCTCGGCGGCTCCAGCACCGCTCCCGGAGAACTGCCGGAGAGCCGCCGCCGCGGCCTGGCCGGCCCCCTGCCTAAAGGTTTTTTCCTGCGCGAGGTGGGCGCCGCTCCCGCCGCCTACCGCATACCCCCCAAGGAACTGGAAGAGATGCTGCCGCAGCAGCTGCTGATGCTCGACACCGCCGCCGGGGCTATCGCCGATTATTCCCCCGAGAAGAAAGTGGAGAACGCCGGCGTCTTCATCGGCCTCGGTCTGGACATGAATACGGCCAACTTCCATTTCCGCTGGACCTTGGCCGAGACCGCCCGCGCCCGTGCGCGGCAGCAGGGCTGGAGCCTGTCCGCCGGCAGCGAGGCCGAGCTGACCGCCGCGCTGCACGCGGAGGCTGGCCCGGCACTATCGGCCAACCGCACCATGGGCGCGCTGGGCGGCATCGTAGCCAGCCGCATAGCGCGCGAATTCCACGTGGGCGGCCCGAGCTTCACTATTTCCGGCGAAGAGACCTCCGGCCTCAGGGCGCTGGAGGCCGGCGTGCGCGCGCTGCGCGCCGGCGAACTGGATACCGCCATAGTCGGCGCCGTCTCCATGGACGGCGACCCGCGCGCCCTGGCCGCAGAAGACGCCGTAACCCCTTTCTCCGGCGAAGTGAAACCTTTTGACGCCGCGGCCGCCGGCACGCTGCCGGGCGAGGGCGCCGCGGCGCTGGTGCTCAAGCGCCTCGACGACGCGGTACGCGACGGGGACAGGGTTTATGCCGTCATTAAAGGCCTGGGCTTTGCCTCCGGAGGCGGCGTAGATAAGGCGCCCGCCGCGCAAGCCTGTTCCGAGGCGCTGCGCGCGGCTTACGCCGAGGCGCAGGCCGATCCCTCCACCGTCGGCTACCTGGAGACGCACGGCAGCGGCGTGCCGGCCGAGGACGCGGCCGAAGCCGAAGCCCTTACCGATTTTTACGGCATTTCCGCCGCCAGTCTGCCCTGCGCGCTGGGTTCCGCCAAGCCCGTGATAGGCCACGCCGGCCCCGCCTGCGGCCTGGCGGGCGTGGTAAAGACCGCGCTGGCCCTGTACCAGGAGATACTGCCGCCGCTGGCCGGAGTCTCGCCGCTGCCCGCCCTGGCCCGCGCGCAAAAAAGATTTCACATCCCGCCTGAGCCGCAGTACTGGATCCGCAACCGCGCCGAAGGCCCCCGACGGGCCGGCGTAACCGCGCTGGGTCCCGACGGCAATTGCGGCCACGTAGTGCTGGAGGGCCTGGACCAGGCCTCCGAGCGCGCCGACACCGAGCGCCGCCAGCCGCTGGGCGCCAGGCGCGAGGCCCTGTTCGCGGTGGAGGACGACGACCGCGAGGGGATACTTTCGGGCCTGGCCGACCTGCGCGCCTGGCTGGACCGGCAGGAACCGGCCGCCAACATAGAGCGCCTGGCTCGCGGCTGGTTCGCCAGGTGCGGCAGCAAGCCCTCCGCCCGGCGCGCTTGCGCTTTAGTGGCGCGAGACGCAGCCGAACTGCTGGCCCTGGCCTCAGAGGCCGCAGAAGCGCTGCGCGCCGGGGATAAGCCCCTGCTGCGCGACCGCATCTATTATTCTCCCGAGGCCCTGGCCGGCCGCGGCTCGGTGGCTTTCGTTTTCCCCGGCTCCGGCAACCAGTATATCGGTATGGGCCGCGACCTCTGGACGCAGTGGCCCGAGATCCTGCGCCGGCAGGACGCCGAGAACGGCTACCTGCGCGGCCAGATGGTGCCCGAACTTTTTAACCCGTGGCGGCTGACCTGGCAGAGCGGCTGGCAGGCCGAGACCGAACTTAAGATAACCGACGACTACAAGTCGATGATCTTCGGGTCCGTGGCCCACGGCACGGCCGTCAGCGACCTGGTGCGCCACCACGGCGTGGAGCCGGCCGCGGTGATAGGCTACAGCCTCGGCGAGACGGCCGGGCTGTTCGCCCTGCGGGCCTGGACCGCGCGCGACGAGATGCTGCGCCGCATCAACGAGTCCAGCCTGTTCGTCAGCGACCTGGCCGGCCCCTGCGACGCGGCCCGCCGCTTCTGGAATTTACCCAAGGACGAGAAGGTGGACTGGGTGCTGGGAGTGATAGACCGCCCGGCCGAGACCGTGCACCTGGCGCTCAAGGGCGCCGAGCGCGCCGCGCTGCTCATCGTCAACGCCCCGCTGGAATGCGTGGTGGGCGGCTACAGCAAGGCTGTTAAGTCCCTGGTGGACGGGCTGGGCTGCGTTTTCCTGCCGCTGCAGGGCGTCTCCACCGTGCACTTCGAGGCGGCCAAACTCGTGGAGCGCCAGTACCGCGACCTGCACCTGCTGCCTACCAAAGCCCCGGCCGGCATAAAGTTCTACAGCGGCGCCTGGAAGAGGCCCTACGAAGTCACCCGCGAGAGCGCGGCCGACTCCATTGTGGGCCAGGCCGTGCACGCGCTGGACTTCCCCGCCGTGGTGCGCCGCGCCTACGAGGACGGCGCCAGGCTCTTCGTGGAGCTGGGCCCCCAGTCCTCCTGCTCACGGATGATAGACAAGATCCTCGGCAGCCAGCCGCACGCCGCGCGCTCCGCCTGCGTAAAGGGCCAGAATGCCGCCGGCGCCGTGCTGCGCCTGTTCGCCAGGCTGATCGCCGAGCGGGTGCCAGTGGACATGAAGGCTCTCTACGGCCTGGAATCGCTGGCCGCCGCCCACCGGGCCCCGCGGCCGCCCAAGCAGCTGGCGCTGGCAGCCATCGCGGTACGGCCGCCGGCCGCCGTAGCCTGGCGCCCCGCGGCGCCCGCGCCAGCCGCTCCCGAAGCGAGGCCCGCCGAGCCGTCTGCCGCCCCCGCCGTACCCGCTCCTATCCCGACAGTCTTCGCGTCCGCTACCGCCCCCGTAAGGGCCGCTGACGCGTCCGGGCCCTCCTACCTGCGCGATTTCTCGGCCGCCTCGGACGCCAAAGCGAAAGCGCACGAGATCTTCCTGCGCCTATCGGCCAATTACAGCGGCCTGCAGGCCCGCAACATAGCTTTCCAGGACCAGCTGATGCGCGCCACCGGCGCCCTGCCGCCGGGCCCGCTCACGCCGCCGGCCTCAGCCGCCAGGCCCATGCCCGCTGCGCCTGCGCCCGAGCGCAAGGTGTTCATGACGCGCGAGGCTTGCCTGGAATTCGCCGTAGGCTCCATAGCCAAGGTGCTCGGCGAGAAATTCGCCGCGGCCGACACCTACCCCACCCGCGTACGCCTGCCCGGCGAGCCGCTGATGCTGGTGGACCGCATCCTCAGCGTGCGCGGCGAGCCGGGCTCCATGACCTCCGGCAACGTGGTCACCGAGCACGACATCCTGCCCGGCGCCTGGTACCTGGACTGCGGCCGCATCCCCACCTGCATCGCGGTGGAAGCCGGCCAGGCCGACCTGTTCCTCTGCGGCTACCTCGGCATCGACGACCGCACCAAGGGCCGGGCAATGTACCGCCTGCTCGACGCCGAGGTAACGGTGCACCGCGCCCTGCCGCTGGCCGGCCAGGTGATACGCTACGACATCAACATAGAGCGCTTCGCGCAGAACGGCGACATCTGGCTGTTCTTCTTCAACTACGAGAGCACGGTGGACGGGCAGCCTTTCATCAGCATGAAGAAAGGCTGCGCCGGCTTCTTCACCCAGGAAGAGCTGGCCAAGGGCAAAGGCGTGGTACTCACCGACGAGGAACTGGCCCCGGCCGCGGGCAAGGCCCCGCAGGGCTGGGCCCCGCCCGCCCCCTTCGAAAAAGAAAAAGAATCCTATTCAGACGGGCAGTTGGAATCCTTGCGCGCCGGCCGCTACACCGACTGCTTCGGCCCGGCCTTCGCCGGCCTGCCCCTTTCTAAGCCCGTAGGCCTGCCCTACGGGCGCATGCGCCTGGTGGACCGCATACTTGAACTCTCGCCGCGAGGCGGCCGCTACGGCCTGGGCTGCGTGCAGGGCGAGATGGACATTACGCCGCAGGACTGGCATTTGCTCTGTCATTTCACCGACGACCACGTGATGCCGGGCACGCTGATGTACGAGTGCTGCCTGCACACCTTCAGGGTGCTGCTGCTGCGCATGGGCTGGGTGGCCGAAGAGGGCTCCTGCTGGTACGAGCCCGTGCCCGGCGTGACCAGCCGGCTGGAGTGCCGCGGCCAGGTGCTGGGCACGACCAAGAAAGCAATGTACGAGATCGTGGTCAAGGAAATAGGCTACCAGCCCGACGGCACGCCCTACGCCATCGCCGAGGCCTTCATGTACGCCGACGGCAAGCGCATCATCCATATACACAACATGTCCATACGCATGGGCGGCGCGAAGAAAGACGCGATAGAAGCCCTGTGGCAGAACGCCGCCGCCCCGGCCGACTATGGCCCGCGCGCGGCTATTTTCGACAATGCCAGCATCACCGCCTTCGCTGTGGGCAAGCCTTCCGAGGCCTTCGGCGATAAATATAAAATTTTCGACTCGGACCGCGTAATAGCCCGCCTGCCCGGCGACCCCTACAAGTTCCTGGACCGCGTGGTGAAGATAGAAGATTGCCGCCAGTGGGAGCTGAAAGCCGGCGGTTATATAGAAGCGGAATACGATGTGCCGCCGGGCGAATGGTATTTCAAATCCGGCGCGCAGAAGTCCATGCCTTTTGCCGTGCTGCTGGAAGTGGCCCTGCAGCCCTGCGGCTGGCTGGCCGCCTACCTGGGCAGCGCCCTCACCAGCGAGACAGACCTCTCTTTCCGCAACCTGGGAGGCACGGCTACCCAGTACGCCGAGGTAATGCCAGATGCCGGCATACTGGTCACAAAAGTAAAGATTACCAAGGTTTCCCAGTCCGGCGGCATGATCATACAGGATTACGACATGGAAGTGCTGTGCCAGGGCCGCACCGTCTACAAGGGCGTCACCCAGTTCGGCTTCTTCTCCAAGAAATCCCTGGCCGAGCAGCTGGGCGTGCGCGGGGCCGCCCGCCACACCCCCTCTCAGCAGGAACTGGCCCGGGCCGTACCGCTGAGCCTCACGGCCGCCCCGGGCCTGCCGGACGCCAAGCTTTTAATGCTGGACTCGGTGGAAACCTATATCCCCGCCGGCGGCCCCAAGGGCCTGGGCTTCATCCGCGGCCTCAAGACGGTAGACCCGGCCGAGTGGTTCTTCAAGGCCCATTTCTACCAGGACCCCGTCTGCCCCGGCTCCCTGGGCCTTGAGTCCTTCGTCAATTTAATGAAAGCCGCCGCCCTGCGGCGTTGGCCGGACCTGCCCAAGGACGCCCGCTTCGAGGCCATGACCCTCGGCTTGCGGCACCAGTGGATATACCGCGGCCAGATCTCCCCCAGGAACAAACTGGTCATGGTAGAAGCCTATATCACCGCCGACGACGACGCCACAAAAACCATCAAAGCGGACGGTTTCCTCATAGTCGACGGCCTGGTCATCTACCAGATGAAAGATTTCTCGGTAAGATTAGTTTAAGAAGCGTTTTATTTTTTCGATTCCCGGGTTGACCGGACGGTCGGGTTAGCAAAACCCTCACGGAGGCCGAGGCTTGCATAGCGCCGAGGCCGAGTGAGGAGGGGCGGGCACGGTGTGTCCCGACCCCGTGTTTTGCGTTCCGGCCGGCCGGGCGACCCGACAGAAAGCAACCAGATGAAATACTCAAAAGTCTATATCGACTCCATAGGTTATGAACTCGGGCCCAACGTGGTCACCTCCTCCGAACTGGAGAAGCGCGTGCTGCCCATGCTCGAAGCCCTCCACATCCCCCAGGGCCAGCTCGAAGCCCTCACCGGCATCCGCGAGCGCCGCTGGTGGGACCCCGGCTTTGCCCTCTCCGAAGGCGCCGCCCGCGCCGGCCGCAAGGCCCTGGCCGCCGCCGGCCTGCAGCCCGCCGACCTGGGCGCCCTCGTCTACGCCGGCGTCTGCCGCGAGCACAGCGAGCCCGCCACCGCCACCGCCGTCGCGGCCCTGCTCGGCACCGGCCCCGAAACCGCCGTCTACGACCTGTCCAACGCCTGCCTCGGTGTGCAGAACGGCATGCTGGATATCGCCAACCGCATAGAGCTCGGCCAGATCCGGGCCGGTCTGGTGGTCTCCTGCGAGTCCTCCCGCGAGATCAACGACAGCATGATAGCCGAAATGAACCGGGACCGGAGCTTCGAGAATTTCCGCCTTTCCATCGCCACCCTCACCGGCGGCTCCGGCGCCGTGGGCGTGCTGCTCACCGACGGCTCCTTCCCCGGCGACCACCGCCGCCATAAACTGCTGGGCGGCACTTACCGCGCCGCCTGCGAGCATCACAAACTCTGCATCTGGCACCGCGACCACATGTTCACCGACGCCACCGGCGCCCTGAAGAACGGCGTGGTCCTGGGCAAGAAGACCTGGGAGAGCCTGCTGGCCGAACTAGGCATGAGCGCCGAAGACTTCGACAAGACCATCTGTCACCAGGTAGGTTCAACCCACCGCAGATCCATCCTGGAAGCGCTGGGCATACCCGAGGAGAAGGATTTCCCCACCTACGAGTACCTCGGCAACATGGGCACAGCCGCCCTGCCGGCCGCGGCAGCCATCGCCGACGAGCGCGAGTTCCTGCGGCCCGGCGACAACGTGGCCTTTCTCGGCATAGGCAGCGGCCTCAACACGATAATGATGGGAGTAAAGTGGTAATGACTAATAACCTTCCCGCCGGCGTCACGCCGGAAATGTACCCCTTCGCCGGCAAGTATTTCGTTCAGAAGAACGGCCTGCGCCTGCATTACCTCGACGAGGGCGCCGGCAAACCGGTGGTCATGGTACACGGCAACCCGTCCTGGTCCTTCTACTACCGCAATTTAGCCTTGGCCCTGAAAACCTCCCGCCGGGTCATAGTCCCCGACCATATCGGCTGCGGCCTTTCAGACAAGCCCGGCGACGACCGCTACGACTACACGCTGGCCAGCCGCGTGGCGGACCTGGAAGCCCTGATAGACAGCCTCGACCTGAAAGACAAGATCACGCTGGTGGTGCACGACTGGGGCGGCATGATAGGCCTGACCGTCGCCGCACGCCGCCCGGAGCGCATAGAAAAGATCGTGGTGCTCAATACCGGCGCTTTCTTCCTGCCCGGCGGCAAGAGCTTTCCCGCCGCCCTGCGGCTGGTGCGCACGCCGCTCGGCGCCCTGCTGGTGCGCGGCTTCAACGCTTTCGCCCGCGGCGCGGCCTGGGTCGGCTGCAAGCGACGCCGCATGCCGGCCGCCCTGCGCGCCGCCTATGCCGCCCCGTACGACAATTGGGCCAACCGCATCGCCACGTTGCGCTTCGTGCAGGACATACCGCTGGCTCCCGGCGACAAAGCCTACCCGGTGGTGGAAGAGACCCAGAACAACCTGGGCTCGCTGGCCGGCACCCCGATGCTGATCTGCTGGGGCCTGCTGGATTTCGTCTTCGACCGGCATTTCCTCGCCGAGTGGCAGCGCCGCTTTCCGAATGCCAGAATACACAGTTTCCCCGACTGCGGCCATTACATACTCGAGGACGCCGCAGGGGAAGTGATCCCGCTGGTTAAGGATTTCATTGCCGAGTAAAATGCCCGAACCGGTAAATATCTCCACGCTCATCGCTGACTGCGCCGCCGCCCTGCCGCAGCGCCCCGCCGTCATACACGGCGGCCGCAGCGTTACTTTCCGTGAACTCGAGGCCGACGTGGCCCTGCTGGCGGCCGGCCTGGCCCGGGCGGGCATAAAGCCGGGCATGCGCGCGGCGCTGATGGTCACCCCTTCCATAGAGTTCGTTGCCCTCACCTTCGCCCTGTACCGGGCCGGCGCCACCACGGTGCTGATAGATCCCGGCATAGGCCTGAAAAATATGGCGCGCTGCCTGGCTGAGGCCAAGCCCGAAGCCTTCGTCGGCATACCCAAGGCCCACGCCGCGCGGCTGCTGCTGGGCTGGGCTAAAAGTTCCCGCCTTAATATCACCGCCGGCACCCGCTGGTTCTGGGGCGGCCCCGACCTGGCGGCGCTAAGGCGGCTGGGCGAGGGCGCTCCCGCCCCGGATCCCGCGGCCACGCCGGAGATCGCTTCCATCAATTTCACCTCGGGCAGCACCGGCGCCCCGAAAGGCGCCGTTTACACGCACGCCATGTTCGCCGCGCAGGCGGCCATGCTGAAAGAATATTTCAAGATAGAGCCCGGCGCTTTCTCCGTGCCCACCTTCCCGCTGTTCGCCCTTTTCGACGTGGCCCTGGGCCTTACCATTGTCATCCCGGAGATGGATTTCACCCGCCCCGCCGCGGTGGACCCGGCCATGCTGTCAGGGCTTATAAATAAATACAAGGCCGTGCAGCTGTTCGGCTCGCCGGCCCTGATAGACACGCTAAGCCGCTATGGCGCGGCCAGCGGGACTACCCTGCCCTCTCTCGAGCGGGTCATCTCCTGCGGCGCGCCGGTCTCGGCGGCGGTGATAGAGCGCGTGACCGGAATGCTCAAGCCCGGCACGCCGGTATACACTCCTTACGGCGCCACCGAGGCGCTGCCGGTGGCCTGCGTTTCCGGCGAAGAGCTGGCGGCCCTAGGCCCCGGCCGCGGCGTCTGCGTGGGCCGCAACTGGCCCGGCGTGGAAACTTTCGTGATAAAGATCTCAGACGGGCCCATCCCGGAGTGGTCGGACGCCCTGCTGGTAAAAGACGGCGAGATCGGAGAGATAGCGGTGAAGGGCCCGATAGTCTCGCCCTGTTATTTCTCCAGGCCGGAGAGCGACGCGCTGGCCAAGATCCGCGGCGCGGGCGGTCAGCTCTACCACCGCATGGGCGACGCCGGGTGGAAAGACGCGCAGGGCCGGCTCTGGTTCTGCGGCCGCAAAAGCCACCGCGTCACCACCGCCGACGGCACGCTCTTCACAATCCCCTGCGAGGCGGTCTTCAACGCCCACCCCGCCGTACTGCGCTCGGCGCTGACCGGCGTCGGACCGGCCGGCAGCCAGGTCCCGGTCCTGTTCGTGGAACTTGAAAAAGGCGCGGCGCAAAGCCAGGCGCTGACGGCCGAATTGCTGGCGCTGGGCGCCGCGCAGCCGCATACCGCCGGCATAAAACATATTTTCTACCACCCTCGCTTCCCGGTGGACATACGCCATAACGCCAAGATCTCGCGGGAACAACTCGCGCTGCTCGCCGAAAAACTGCTCGGCGCCGGGGCGGCGGCGTGAAGGCGCTGGTTACCGGCGGCGGCGGCTTCCTGGGCCGCGCCATCGTCCGCCTGCTGCTCGCCAAGGGCGCGCAGGTGCGGATCCTGGCCCGCGGCGACTACCAGGACCTCCGCGACCTGGGCGTGGAATGCGTGCGCGGCAGCGTAGCCGACGAAGAAACGGCGGCCCGCGCCTGCCGGGATCGCGACACGGTCTTTCACGCGGCCTCCAAGGTAGGCATGTGGGGCAGTTACGCGGATTTCTATAACGCCAACGTGCTGGGCACGGCCACCCTGCTGGCCGCGGCTAAAGCGGCCGGTGCGGCCAGATTCGTCTACACCAGCACGCCCAGCGTGGTCTACCCCGCCGGCGGCGGCGACGTGGCCGGCTGGAGCGAAAGCGCTCCCTACCCGGCCAGCTACGATTCCCTTTACGCCGAGACCAAGGCCAGGGCGGAGCGGCTGGCCCTGAAAGCCAATTCGCCGCATTTCTCCACCGTGGCCCTGCGCCCGCATTTAGTCTGGGGCCCCGGCCGGGACCACATGATAGCGACCATAGTGGCCCGCGGCAGGGCCGGACGCCTGCGCCGCATAGGCACGTACAACGCCCTGATAGACACCACCTACGTCGACGACGCCGCGGCCGCCCACTGGCTGGCCGCCGAGCGGCTGGCGCCGGGCGCGGCCTGCGCCGGCAAAGCTTATTTCATCTCGCAGGGCGACCCGCGCCCCAACTGGGACATCGTGAACATGATACTCGCGGCCGCCGGCGTGCCGCCCGTCACGCGGTCCATGCCCTACGCCGCCGCGCGCGCCGCCGCCGCCGTACTGGAAACCGCCTGGCGGCTGGCCCGGCTCCGGTCGGAGCCGCCACTCACCCGCTTCGTCCTGCAGCAATTGACCACGGCGCACTGGTTCAACATCACAGCCGCCCGCCGCGACCTGGGCTACGCCCCGTCCGTGACCATAGAGCAGGGCATGGAGAAGCTTAAAGCGTGGTTCTCTTCAGCCGGGAAATAAGCCAGCCGATAAAATACAAAGCCCCGGTTCGCGCCGGGGCTTTTCATTTGCAGTCAACGCCGCTTAAGGGGCGCGCAGCAGCCACAGGAATTCCAGGTTGCCTTTGGCGCCTTTTATGGGGGAGTCGGTCAGTCCCTTTTCTTCCACTCCGGGCAGGTTCGTCCTCAGGAAGGCGCGCATGTCGTCCATGACGCGCAGGCGGGTCTCCTCGTCCTTGACTATGCCGCGCCTGAGGTCGGCGGCCTGCAGTTCGAACTGCGGCTTCACCAGGGCTACCACCTGCCCGCCGGAGGCCATGGCGCCGAAGACGGGGCCCAGGATAAGCTTCAGCGAGATAAAAGATACGTCTATGGCGCAGAGCTCCGGCCGCGTCGGAAAAGCTTCAGCCTTGAGAAAGCGCGCGTTGGTCTGCGGCATGAATACCACGCGGGGGTCGTTCTTGATGCGCTCGTGTATCTGCCCCTCGCCCACATCCACCGCGTAAACCAGTTTGGCCCCGGCCTGCAGGAAGCAGTCGGTAAAGCCGCCGGTGGCCACGCCGATGTCCAGGCAGGTCCGTCCTGCCGGCGCTATGCCGAAAGCGTCCAACGCGCCTTTCAGTTTAAGACCGCCCCGGGAAACATAAGGGCAGTCGCTCTTTGCCAGCTCTATCAGGTCGGCCTCTTTTACCTGCTGGCCGGCCTTGTCGGCGGGTCGGCCATTAACCGTAACCAGGCCGGCCATGATAGCCCGCAGCGCCCGCTCGCGGCTCTCGAAAAGGCCCCGCTCAACACAGGCCACATCCAGTCTTGTTTTAGTCATTAATTTTGGCCGCCCTTCCGCTTAGTGCGAAGCCACGATATCTTAACAAAAAGCGGTCAGGCAGCGGAGCCGCTCAGGCCGGCAGGGCGACGTCGCCGGCGGCGAAGCGCCGCGTGCCGGAGGGCGTGGCCAGCAGCAGCAGGCCCTGTTCGTCCACGTCGGCCATGCCCTCAGCGGTTACCCCGGCCGAGGAGACGCTGACCCGGCGTCCGATAAACCCGGCATAGCCGCGGTACTCTGCGCTGAGGGCGGCGAAGCCGCGCTCTTCCAGGGCGGGCCGCCGCCGGAAGAATTCATCCAGCACGGCCCCGAGGAAGACCCTGCGGTCAGCGGGCGCCGCGTCCAGCATGGCCATGGAAACCGCCGGGTAAGGGAGGCCGGAAAAGTCTTCCGACTGCTGATAAAGGTTTATTCCCGCCCCGACCGCCGCCCCCGAGAGGCGGCCGCCGCTCGTAACCGCCTCGGCGAGAATGCCGCAGATCTTGGCGCCGCCGCAGAGCACGTCATTGGGCCATTTCAGCTCCGGCCGCAGGCCGCGACCGGCCAACGCCGCGCAGACCGAGACGGCCAGCAGGTGGGTATAACAGGGAAAGATTTCGGGGCGCGGGGAGGCGGGCTTCAGGGCCAGCGTGAAATACAAGCCTTTACCTTCGGAGAGCCAGGAGCGGGCCAGGCGGCCCCGGCCGGAGGTCTGCCGCAGGGCGGTCACTACGGCGCCGTCGCCCAGGCCGTCGAACTCGCGCAGCACCTGCGCGTTGGTGGAGTCGAGGGTGGCGAATTCTTTTATCGTGTGGCGCGCCGTCATGACATGAAACCGCCGGCAGGCCGGGCTCAGCCGCAGACGGCCAGCAGCACGCCGGCGGCCACCGCGCTGCCGATCACCCCGGCGACGTTGGGCCCCATGGCGTGCATCAGCAGGAAATTATGCGGGTTATACTCCTGGCCCACCTTGTTGACTACGCGCGCCGCCATCGGCACGGCGGACACGCCGGCCGCGCCTATCAGCGGGTTGATCTTCATGCCCATCCGGTTCATCAGTTTGGCCAGCAGCACGCCGCCGGCCGTGCCCACGGAGAAGGCTATCAGGCCGAGCGCCAGGATGCCGAGGGTCTCCGGGCGGAGGAACTTGTCGGCGGAGAGTTTGGAACCCACCGCGAGGCCGAGCAGGATGGTGACGATATTGATGAATTCGTTCTGGGCCGTCTTGGACAGGCGCTCGGTAACGCCGCTCTCGCGCAGCAAATTGCCGAACATCAGCGCGCCCACCAGCGGCGTGGCGTCCGGGATGAGCAGGATACAGATGCCCAACACCAGCAGCGGAAAAATGATCTTCTCTCGCTTGGAGACGGCGCGCAATTGCTCCATTTTTATCATGCGTTCCTCCTTCGTGGTCAGGAACTTCATGATGGGAGGCTGTATGATCGGCACCAGGGCCATGTACGAGTAAGCCGCCACCGCGATGGCGCCGAGCAAATGCGGCGCCAGGCGCGAGGCCAGGAAAATGGCGGTGGGCCCGTCGGCCCCGCCGATGATGCCGATGGAGGCCGCGTCCTTGAGCGTGAAACCGAAACCGAACACCTGCGAGAGCAGGATGGCGCCTATCACCGTGGTGAAAATGCCCAACTGCGCCGCCCCGCCCAGCAGGGCGGTCTTGGGATTGGCGATGAGCGGCCCGAAATCCGTCATCGCCCCGACGCCTATAAAGATGAACAGCGGGAACAGCCCCGAGGCTATGCCAAACTGGTAGATCTGCCCCAGGAAGCCGCCCACCTGCGTGACCACCTGCCCGTCCACGAGCGTTGTGGCGCTGAGCGCCGCCATACCGGCCACGGGGATATTGGACAGCAGCCCGCCGAAACCTATCGGCAGCAGCAGCAGCGGCTCGAATTCCTTGACGATGCCCAGCCAGAGGATGACCAGGCACACCCCTATCATCACGGCCTGGCCGCCGGTGAAGTTATAGAGGCCGGTAGCCTGCCACAGGTCGGCTAAAGCGGTTAACAGGTCCATCTCAGGCTCCTTTTATCTCGGCGAGGACGTCCTCGGTCTGCACCTGGTCGCCCGGTTTGAAGGGCAGGTGGGTGATCACCCCGGCCGTATGGGCCTTGACCGGCACTTCCATCTTCATGGCCTCCAGCACGATGAAAGCCTCGTCGGCGGCCACCGTGTCGCCGGCCTTCTTGAGCAGCTTGAAGACCAGGCCCGGCAGCGGGGCCCGCACCTGCGCGCCCCCGCCGGCGGCGGCCGGGGCAGCCGGAGCCGCCAGCACCACGGGAGCGTCCGCGAAACCGGGGTTAACGGCCGCGCGGTAATGCGTGCCGTTCACCACGGCCGCGCCGTCCTTGAGCTCCACCTTGAATTGCTCCCCGTCGATAGTGACAGTGAAGCGGTCCTGGGCCCGGTCGGCGGGCTTGTTCTTGCGCACCATTACCCGGCCCTTGCCCTGCAGGAAAGCTATGCCCTTGTCCAGGCAGGCGGCCGCGATAAAGACGTTCTCCGGAGTATCGGGCAGGCCGGCGGCCGCGAGTTTCTTCCTGGCGGCGGCGGCGCCTTTTTCGGGATTCTCGCCGTCCAGCTCCAGCGGGGTGCGCGTGGTCGGCTGCAGGCCGAGCTGGGCCGCGGCGGCGGCCACCACCTCCGGGTCGGCCGGCACCGGCGTGCGCCCGAAATAACCCAGCACCATCTTCCCGTAGCCGTCGGCGATCTTCTTCCAGCGCCCGAACATGACGTTATTGAAGGCCTGCTGGAAATAGAACTGCGAGACCGGCGTGACCGAGGTGCCGAAACCGCCCAGACGCACCACCTCGCCCATCTCTTTGACCACAGCGGGATACTTATCCATGATCTTGTTGTCGCGCATCATCTGCGTGTTGGCGGTCAGGGCGCCGCCGGGCATCGGGGAGAAAGGGATCAGCGGCTCCACGGCCTTGGCTTCCGGCGGCACGAAATAATCCTTCATGCAGTCCTTGAGCACCTCTTCAGCCTCGACCACCTTTTCGATGTCGAAACCGAGGTCGTACTGCGTGCCGCGCAGGGCGTGCCACATGGAAAGGATGTCGGGCTGGCTGGTGCCGCCGGAAACCGGCGCCATCGAGAGGTCCAGCGCGTCGGCGCCGCCGTCGAGGGCGGCCAGGCAGCAGGCCACGCCGGTCCCGGCGGTGTCGTGCGTGTGGAAGCGCAGCGGGCGCCCCTGGCCCAGCAGCGCGCGGGCCGCGCGGATCGTCTCTCGCACGGCGGAAGGGGTGGCCGTCCCGGAGGCGTCTTTAAAGCAGACCGAATCGAACTCTATACCGGCGTCCATGATGCGGCGCAGTACCCCGGCGTAGAACTCCGGATTGTGCACCTTCTCGGACCCCGGCACGCCGGGCGGCAGCGACATCATGGAGACCACGGCCTCGTGGCGCAGGCCGGCCTCTTTGATGCAGCGGCCTGAATAGACCAGGTTATTGACGTCGTTGAGGGCGTCGAAATTGCGGATGGTGGTGATGCCGTGCTTCTTGAAGAGCTCGGCGTGCAGCTTGATGATGTCGGCGGGCTGGGAGTCCAGGCCCACCACGTTCACCCCGCGGGCCAGCGTCTGCAGGTCGGCGTCGGGCCCGGCGGCGGCGCGGAAGGCGTCCATCATGGCGAAGGCGTCCTCGTTGCAGTAAAAGTACAGCGACTGGAACATGGCCCCGCCGCCGGCTTCGAAATGCCGGATGCCGGCGCGGCGCGCGGCCTCTACCGCCGGCAGGAAGTCAGCGGAGAGCACCCGGGCCCCGTAGACCGATTGGAAACCGTCCCTGAAAGCCGTCACCATCACTTCTATCTTTTTCATTATTTATGCCTCCCGCTGCTGAAATGTGCAAGGGCCACGGCGGCCGCGAGGGCGGCGGCCGGCCTGGGACTGGCGGCCTTGGCCGGCAGGGCCTCGGGCGACAGCCTGGCGAGCAGCGGCAGCAGCGCCCTGAGCACGTTCATGGCCGCTATCATGACAAAAAGGAAAATGAACACCATCCCCATACCGAGGAAAGTGAGTATCACGGTGTCTAAGATCATAACGTTCTCCTGTAGAGAGAAAGGCGGCCCTGGCGCCGGCGCGCGGGTCCGTAGGTTACAAAAGCGGACGGGGGGTCGGATGCGTGGTCGGGGTGCCTTTACTGGTACTATTTTATCATTTTATGGAAAGTCCGGCGGAGAATACGCCGGACCAGAGGCCTACGGGCGCAGGGCGCCGGCGGTGGCTGAGTACCGCGAAGGGTTATTTCTCCCGGTCTTCGTCCTCGAACTGCTCCAGCTTCAGCTTGCCCTCGGCGTCCTTCTTGAGGACCTCGATCTTGCGCTTCACTTCCTCGAGTTTCACCGAGAGTTCCTTGGAGATGGTCACGCCTTCCTCGAAGAGGGTAAGCGATTCCTCAATGGGGGTATTCTCGTCCTCGAGCCGGCCCACGATCTCCTCGAGTTTTGCCAGTTTCTCTTCAAAACCGCCGTTTGCTTTTTTCACCATAAAGTCTCCTGTTCAGGCCCGCCGCGCTTCGCCGGACCGCCTTTCGGGGCGCGCGGTTTGTCCGCCGTTGCGCCGCCGCCTGTCACTTCCGCCTCGGCCCTGCCTTCGGCGAACTGCAGCGACAGCCGGTCGCCGGGGGCCAGCGCGGCCGCGCTCTTGACCGCCTTGCCGGCCGCGTCCTTGACCACGGCGTAGCCCTTCTTGAGCGGGAACAGCGGGCTGAGCGCCTTGAGTTTTTCCGACTGCAGATTGAGTTTTTCCCCGGCTCGGCGCAGCCGCTCGCCCGAGGCGTGAACCATACCCTCCACGGCGTCGTCGAGGCGACGCACCGGCCGCTCGAGCAGCGCCAGCGGGTTGGCCAGCATGCGGCTGGAGGCCAGGCGGCGGAACTTGCCCTGCAGGTTCTCGTAATAGATGCGAAGGCTCTGCAGCAGGCGCTTCTCCAGGCCGGCGATATTGGCCGCCAGCTCCACCTTGCTTTTCACCACCAGCTCGGCCGCCGCCGAAGGCGTGGCGGCCCGCAGGTCGGCCACGAAATCCGCTATCGTGAAATCCGTCTCATGCCCCACGCAGGAGATCACCGGGATCTTAGAGCCCGCGATGGCGCGGGCCACTATTTCCTCGTTGAAGGCCCAGAGGTCTTCCATGGAACCGCCGCCGCGCCCGACCAGCATCACGTCGATATCGGGGAAGCCGGCGTTCAAGTCATTAATGGCTTCGGCTATTTCTTCTTTGGAGCCCGCCCCCTGCACCTTCACCGGGGCGATGATGATATGCATATTGGCGTAGCGCCGCTTTAAAATGGAAAGGATGTCGCGGATGGCGGCGCCGGTCGGGGAAGTGACCACGGCGATCTTCTGCGGCAAAGCCGGTATGGGCCGTTTCCTCGACGGGTCGAACAGGCCTTCGGCCGCCAGCTTCTTCTTGAGCTGCTCGAAGGCCAGCTGCAGCGGGCCTATGCCGGCCGGCTGTATTTCCTTGGCCATCAACTGATACTTGCTCTGCTTGTCGTAGGTGGTGATATTGCCGCGCACGCGCACCAGCAGGCCGTTGGCCAGGTCGAACTTGAGCGTGGTGGCGAAGCCGCGGAACATCACGCCGGAAATATTGGAGGTAGCGTCCTTCAGGTCGAAATAGGTGTGCCCGAGCGACGAGACTTTCAGGCCGGAGATCTCCCCCTCCACCCACAGCTCGCGGAAATTGGTCTCGAGCAGGTACTTGATGCCCTGGCTCAGCTCGCTGACCGAATAGATCCTGGGTTCCGTCATTTCCCGTCCCGCAGTCGCTTGAGCCGCTTGCCGATCTCTATCTCGAAGCCCTGGTCGCTGGGCTCGTAGAAGACTTTGGGGTCCGGCATATACTCCTGCCGCACATAATGCCCGTCGAAATCGTGCGGGTACTTGTAGCCCTTGCCGTGGCCCAGGGCCTCGCCGTCCTTGGAGCCGTCGCGCAAATGCATGGGCACGGGCCGCTCGGTCCCGCTCTTGACCTCTTCGCCGGCGGCGTTGACCGCCAGATAGGCGGCGTTGGACTTGGGCGAGCAGGCGACATAAATGGCCGCCTGCGCGAGGATGATGCGCGCCTCGGGCATGCCCAGCACCTGGGCGGAATTGAACGCGGTCTGGGCCAGCACCAGCGCCATGGGGTTGGCGTTGCCCACGTCCTCGCTGGCGCAGATCAAAATGCGGCGCGCCACGAAGCGCGGATCCTCGCCGGCTTCCAGCATCTTGGCCAGCCAGTAGACGGCCGCGTCGGGGTCCGAGCCGCGCATGGATTTGATGAAAGCGGAGATATGGTCGTAATGCTCGTCGGAGCTGCGGTCGTAGCGCAGGCTGCGGCGCTGTATGCTCTCGCGGGCCACGGCCTCGTCCACCAGCCGCCGCCCCCCCTTGCCGGGCTTGGTGGTGACTATGCCGAGTTCCAGCGCGTTGAGCAGGCGGCGGGCGTCGCCGGAGGAATTCTCCACCAGGTATTTTTTCGCCCCGGGGGAGACCTCGGGATTCAGGTTGGCCAGGCCCTCTGGGTGCGTCAGCGCGCGCTCGAGGATGGCGGAGAGATGCTCGGCCTTGAGCGGCTTGAACTCCACCACGACGAAGCGCGACAGCAGCGCCTGGTTGATGTAGAAGAACGGGTTCTCCGTGGTCATGCCGATGAGGATGATCTCGCCCTTTTCCACGGAAGGCAGCAGCACGTCCTGCTGGGTGCGGTTGAAATGGTGTATCTCGTCGAGCACCAGCAGCACGCGCTGGCGGCTGGCCAGGCCGCCGCCGAGGCCGCGGGAGTATTCTATGATCTTCCTGAGATCGGGCACGCCGGCCATCACGGCATTGAGTTCGAAGACTTTGGCGTTGGCGCGCGAGGCTATGTAGCGGGCCAGGGCGGTCTTACCGCAGCCGGGCGGGCCGAAAAACACAGCGGATTTAAGATTGTCGGCCTCTATGGCCCGGCGCAGCAGCTTGCCGGGGCCCAGGATGTCCTCCTGGCCGGCGAACTCCTCGAGTTCTTTCGGGGCCAGGCGCGCGGCCAGCGGGGAATAAGCGGGGCCGCCCTCGGGTTCCGGGACGGCGGGCTTCTCGTCGAAAAGTGAGTCGGGCATTACTTCTCTTCCGGGGCCGCGGCCGAGAGCGTGCGCTCCAGCCGCTCCACCATCTCTTCAACCTTCTTGGAGTCGGCCTCGCGGTTGGTCTCGGAGCGCTGCTTTAGGTTGTAAAGTTCCACGGCGAAATCGTAGGCGGCCAGGATGGCCAGTTTCGAGGAGTCGGCTATCTTCATCTTGTCCTCTATCTTGTGGATCTTCTCCTCCACCTGGCCCACTATAGTGCTCTGCTCGATCGGGGACAGGCCGTCCACGGCCGGGAATTTGATCACGCGGTGGCAGATCTTGGCTTCGAAATCGTTAGTCCCCATCTTCTTCCTCGAAAAGGCCCGGTTGGGCCTCGTTGACCTTGTCTATTTTGGCGCAGATGCGCTCCAGGCGGCGGCGAAGTTTGGCCTTAAAATCGGCCAGCTCGCGGGCGGCGGCGGTGCCGGTGGCGGCCCTGCTGCGGGCCGCGCCCAGCAGTTCCACCTGCTTCCTGAGCACGTCATTCTCTTCTTTGAGCCGGTTAATAAGCGCGGAAGCCCCCGTTACGAGCTCTTCCAGGCGCTTTATGCGGTTATGCATGAGGTAATTATACCTATTTCTTTTCTCCCATTGGACCTATGAAATAAGGGGCCCTAGGACCTTTGTGGCGGCTTAAAAAAGAGAGGATAATATACACAGAAGACAGGAGGACTTATGAACAAACCTTTTAAATCCCTTTCACTGCTGGCGGCCGCGGCCCTGCTGCTGCCCGCCCTGGCCAACGCCGGCTCCAAGAGCATATACGGCGACGACAACCGCCTCGACTACTTCGAGGCCTCTCCCGCCATGCGCAATCTGGCCGATTCCGTAGTCTCGCTCTGGCCCTCCAAGCAGGTCAAGTTCGAGGGTGGCGAATTCAAGCTGGCCACCATCGGCTTCGGCGACGCCCTGGGCCTCTGCCCCGGCGAGCAGTTCCGCGAGCAGCCTATAGGCGCCTTCTGCTCCGGCACCCTGGTAGGCGAGGACCTGATCATGACCGCCGGCCACTGCATCACGGACGAGGCCTCCTGCGCCGACGCCCGCTTCGTCTTCAACTTCAACATAGATAACGCCGGCGGCAGGGCCCGTACCGCCGTGCCGGCCAAGGACGTCTACACCTGCAAGCGCATCGTCAAGCGGGACCTGGACCGCCAGGCCGACGGCCTGGTGAACACCGGCATCGTGATCATCGGCGCCCTGCTCGGCAAGCAGCCCGGCCCCGACTACGCCATCATCCAGCTCGACCGCAAGGTGGAAGGCCGCAAACCGCTGCCCGTCAACCGCAGCAAGGACCTCAAGGCCGGTGACAAGATCTTCGTGATCGGCCACCCGGTGGGCCTGCCGCTCAAAGTGGCCGGCGACGCCAGCGTGCGCACTACCGAGCCCAAGTCCTTCTTCCTGACCGACCTCGACACCTTCGGCGGCAACTCCGGCTCGGCCGTGTTCAACGCCCGCACGAACAAGATAGAGGGCATCCTGGTGCGCGGCGGCACCGACTTCGTGGACAGCCCGGCCGGCTGCAAGGTGCAGTTCAAGCTCGGCCAGAACGAGGGCAAAGGCGAGGCCGTGACCAAGATCTCCATAGTGCAGAAGTACATCCCCGAGATCGGCTCCAGCAAGGCCACCGCCGAGATCCGCGACATGGCCGTGGAGCAGGTTCCCCCGGCCGGCGAGGAGCTGGCCCGCAAAGTGCAGTTCTAAACAGTCTTCCCTCAAAGCAGAAACCCCGCCCGGCGCGGGGTTTCTTGCATTTACGTCCCTAAAGTATTAATCTAGTCTTGGTTAGGGGGAAGCATGAAAACTCTGTTATTACAGGCCGCAGCCGCGGCCTTGTTATGCGTTGCAGCCTGCAGCCCGGCCGGCCACGCGGGCAGCGCGGCCGAGCATGGCCTGCGCCAGGACCTGAAGGCGGTGGGCGAGGTAGTCAACTTCAAAGAAACCGGAACGGAGAAACTGCAGGCCGCCGAAGGCGAGGCCGTGCTGCTGCGCTTCGAGAGCGAGGTCAAATGGCTCACGCTCGACGAGGCCATAGCCAGGTCCGGCGGTCCCGGCGACACGCAGGAGTACTTCGGCAAGGCCCAGTACGTCTCCGAGAAGCTCGGCGCCGGGCCCAAGGCCGGCCGCGTGGAGCTGATCAAGGGCGCCGCGCTGATGGCGCGCACCGACATAGGCTGGATCTACAAAGGCCTGGCCGAAAATTAAAGCAGCCGCGAGCTTTCCGAAGCCGGCCGCGCCAGCGCCCGGCCTTTCCTGCTCTCCTCCGCCGGCCTATCCAAGTGGGATAAAAGTCAATTCTTTAGGGAATACGCCAATGGCCGCCCGCCCTCCCGGGACTTATAATATAGTCATGAGGAGGCCTTATGAGACGCGCGGGAATAATTCCCTTTGCCGCGCTCGCTCTGCTGTGCGGGCCGCTCCTCCCTGTCCCGGCGTCCTCTGAGCCCTGCGACAAAGCCGCGGAAGAAATACTTCTTTACTCCAGGGCCAACGATGTCAACAGGATCTCGGTGCTCGGCTTCACCCCCAAGACCGGGGTGGACAGGAGCGAGGCCGATTATATTTCCGAAAAGACAGGCGCCTGCCTGGCGGGCCATCAAAAACCGGCCCTGATAGAGCGCGCCCTGCTGGAGAAGGTATTGCAGGAGGGCAGGCTCTCCGCCTCTTCAGGAGCGGGCGCCGCGCGGGAAAATGATTTTTCAGATATCTTCCTGGTGGACGCCGTGGTAACAGGCACCGTTTTCGCGGCCGGGCGGAAACTCAAGATACTGACCAGGCTTATAGAAGTCAGAACTGGCAGGGTACTGCTGGCGGTGAGGTCCGAGGCCGAGCGGGAGTGGGCGCAATACCTGGAATCCCCGGAATTACTGACCGACTGGGACCCGGCGGACTGGGCGCTGCCGCCGCTGGACCTGCGCGACTCGGTACTGGACGAGGGGAAAGCGCGCTGCGCCGAGAGGAAACTGCGGCTGGAGAAACTCAACGCCGGGCTGGTGGACGCGAAAGCCCGCCACTGGGCGGCCAGAATGAAGACGCCGGGCTTCGCGGTGCGCGGGCTTACAAGGAACCCCGGCACCGAGATCACCAACCCGCAGGTTAAGGCCCGCTTCTACAAGCTGCTGGGAGAATATTACAGGGACCCTGGCGCGGCCCCGCCGGTGGTTGAGGAAGGCGCCGCCCTGGCCGGGCTCCTGGACGAGGAAGCGAAAGTGTACAACGATTGCGGTTACCGCTAACGGGCCGGCCCCCGCCGGGCCCGCATGAAAGTGCTTATTATCCCTTCCAGTTTCCCTATGTCGGCCGGCTTGGTCAGGTAGTCCAGCGCGCCGATCTCCAGACAGGCCCGCGCCACGTCTCCGTCGTCCCTGCCGCTGAGCATGATAAAGCCTGTCCCGGGCATTTCCGGCGCCAGCTCCCGCAGCACCGCCACGCCGTCCAGGCCGGGCATGGATATATCCAGCACCGCCACGTCCGGCCGCCGCACCAGGGCCAGCTGCACGGCGCGCTTACCGTCGTCGGCCTGCAGCACCTCGTAACCGTCGTCGGAGAGCAGCCGGGCCAGCGCGCGCTTGAAAGGGATATCGTCGTCGGCCAGCAGCACCAGGCCGTTGTTCTTGCCCGGCGGGGGCGTGGCGGGCGCTGGGGCCGGGCGCGGAACGGCCGGCGCCTTCTTAACGCCCAGTACCCGGTCTATCTCGTCCAGGGCCGGCAGCAGCCCGTCCCCCTTGGAGAGGAAAGCGGTGGCCCCGGCTTTAAGATAGCGCTCGGCGTCCGTTTCGGCGTCATGCCCGGTGAGTATCACTACCGGCACGGCTGAAACTTCCCTTATCTTCTTCAGCACGACCGAGCCGCTCATTACCGGCAGGTCGCTGTCCAGCACCACCAGGTCCGGGGCATGCTTCTTGAAAGCCTGCTCGCCGGCTCCCCCGTCGGCCGCGGTGATCACGCTGTGCCCCGCGCGGGTCAGGAAGACCTCCAGCGCGTCACGCGCCACCCCGTCGTCGTCCACTAAAAGTATTTTAGCCATACTTCCCCCCTCTTGCCGGCCCCCGCGGCGGAAACGTTATTTTATGAACTTGCCCGCGCGGTACTCGTTGAAGGCGCGCTTTAGCTCGGCCTCGGTATTCATCACTATCGAACCGCGCCAGGCCACCGGCTCGTTGAGGGGTTTACCCGCCATCAGCATGAAGCGCAGGCCTTCCCTGGAGGCGTGGCAGTCCAGGGCGTCGCCGTCCTGCAGCACGGCCAGCTGGCCGGGCGTCAGCACCCGCCCGTCCTTGCCGTCCAGGGTGCCGGAGCCTTCGAATACGCAGCACAGCACGTTGTCCTCGGGCCGCACATCCAGTTTAAAAGCGGCGCCGGGTTCGGCCTGCACGTCGAAGAACCAGGGCTTGATCACTATGTCCTGCGCCGGGCCTTCCACGCCGCCGTACTCGCCGCAGATGAGCTTCAGGCTGAAGCCTTCGCCCTTGTATTCCTTCATGTCGGCGGCTTTGATGTCGCGGTAGCTGGGGCGCGTCATCTTGTCCTTCTTGGGCAGGTTGGCCCACAGCTGGAAGCCGCGCATCGTCCCTTCGTAAGCCTTCGGCATCTCCTGGTGCACGATGCCGGAGCCGGCCGTCATCCACTGCACCTGGCCGCTCTTGATAACGCCGGAGTTGCCCAGCGAGTCGCCGTGCTCCACCACGCCTTCGAGCATGTAGGTGATGGTCTCTATGCCGCGGTGCGGGTGCCAGGGAAAGCCGGCGATATAGTCCTCGGGGTTGTCCGAGCCGAAATTGTCCAGCAGCAGGAACGGGTCGGTGAGCGCGGTGTCGCCGAAGCCGAAGATGCGCTTGAGCTTCACGCCCGCGCCCTCCACCACCCACTGCCCTTCCGCCACCGCTTTAATGGTCCTGGTTTTCATTTTTCCTCCCCGTACTCCGGGCCGCCGGGCAGCCGCCACGGCTTGCCTGCCACCTTGCCTTTCACGAATATCCGCAGGCCGTGCGCCGGCACCCCGGCCGCCAGCGCTCCGCCCTTAACTCTGAATTTTACGCCTGTATAAAGCTCGCGGTAACTGCCGGCGGGCAGGCCGGCGGCGCTCAAGTCCGCGGGCTTGCTGTCCTTGTTGAGGAACACCACCGCGGTCTCGCCGCCGTAGTCGCGGCGGAAAGCGTATTGGTGCTCCGCCGCCAGCAGCCGGGTCTGGGCCCCGCGCCGCAGCGGCAGCGAGGCCGCGCGCATGGCGTTGAGCTTCTTAAGATGATGGTAAACCGGTCCGTTCTTGGCCCTCTTTATCCCCTCGGCGCCGAGCAGGCGGCGGTTGTCCGGATCGTTGCCGCCGGGCAGCATGATCTCCGTGCCGTAGAAGACGCAGGGAATGCCGCGGGCCGCGAAATAGAAATTTAGCGCGTCGAAATACTGCTCGGCCGTCGCCGGCGTCCCCTCGCCGTTGGCGCCGTTGAAGCGCGGCTTGTCGTGATTATCGAGGAAGGTCACCAGCCAGGTGGCGTCGCTGTAAAGTCCGTCATTCTTCAGGATCTCGTCGGCGCCGGCGTAGCTGCCGCCCTTGAAGACGGCCTCCATCGGCCCCCAGGTGCCCATGGAGGACAGCGGCATGTCCAGCACACTGATGCCGGCGTTCATCGGGTCCCCTTCGGCCAGGCGCGTATAGGAGGACAGCAGCACAGAGTCGTCGCGCGTCCAGGCCTCGCCGAACATGAAGAAATCTTTTTTCCCCCTGTGCATCTCGGCGGCGAAATCCCGCCAGAAATCGTTCTTCATCCACACCAGCGTGTCCAGTCGGAAGGCGTCCACGCCCAGGTCCCTGTACTTGCCGTAGATGCCGGAGAACCACTCCAGCACTTCGGGGTTCTCGTCGTTGAAGTCCAGCAGGTCCGCCAGCGCAGGGCCCTTCCGGTTGAACCACTCTTTGCTGTCGGAGTAATAGTCGAAGGTGCTGCCGCCCCCACGCACGGTACCGCGCTCGGAGTGCCATTTCACGGAGGGATGAGTGTCTCCGCCGTGGCCGTGGTTGAGCACTATGTCCTGCACTATTTTCAGGCCTTTGCCGTGGGCGGCCTTGATCAGGTCCGCGTAGGCGGCGCCGGGCGATTCCAGGTGCGGGTCGATCCTGGAAAAGTCCCAGGCCCAGTAACCGTGGTAGCCGGCCGCGTCGTAGGTCTGCGAGCCGTTCACGTAGCGGCCGGGCGGCTGCATCACAGGCGGGGTGATCCAGACGGCGGTGAAGCCCATGTTCCTTATGTGGTCCAGGTTGTCGATGAGGCCGCGGAAATCCCCGCCCTGGTAGTAACGCAGGTTGCCGGGCACGTACTCGTCACCGTAAATATTATTATTGTCCCGGTCGCCGTCGGCGTAGCGGTCGGTCACGGCCAGGTAAATGGTCTCGTCCCTGAAGTCGGCGGCCGCGGCCGGCGCAGCCAGCAGCAGCGCCAGCAGCGCCGTGTTTTTTAATCTCATAGGTCTATCTCAATTGTAGGAAAAATCGGCGCGGGTATCGCAATTATTTAAGGCCGCTCCCTGAAAATAAAAAGGCCGGGATCGGTCCCGGCCCTTTTCAGGTTGACGGAGTTATTGCGCGTCTTTCAACAATTTCTCTAGCACGCGGGCCAGCTGGTCAGAGCAGGAGGTAGCCTTGTCGCCGCAGACGATACCGCGCAGCTTGGCTATAGCCTCGCCTACGGGCATCCCCTCCAGCAGCCGGGCCATCGCCTGCAGATTGCCGGGGCAGCCGTTTACGAATTTGACCCCTTTCAGTCGGCCGTCGGCCACGCTGAAACTCACCTCTTTGGAACAGACGCCCTGGAGCTTGTGCTTTTGGGTCACGCGCGCAGCCTGGCCCCGAAGTTCTTGGAGAGCTTATCGAGGATGGCCGTCATGCGGGCGCCCACTTCGGCGTCGGTCAGCGTTTTATCCATCGAAGAAAAAGTGAAACGCACCGTCAGGCTGCGGTTGCCGGCCGGGATATTCTTGCCCTTGTAGACGTCCACCAGCCGCGCGCTGTGCAGGTCCTGCACGCCGGAGAAGGAGCGCTCCAGCTCCGCCCATTCGTGCTTTTCTTCCAGGATCACGCTCAGATCTCGCCAGTTCTGCGGGAAGGCCGAGACCGGCTTGATCTTGGCTATCTTCTGCCAGAACTCGGTCTTGCCGGCCGCGGCCAGGCAGGAGAGCGGAATCTCGAAGTAGTAAATATTATTATCCTTGAAGTCGGCCGCGGCGCAGACCGCCGGCGCGAGCTTACCCAGGTAGCCGGCGCAGCCGCCGCCCAGCCGCATCTCCAGGCAATGGCCGGGCTGGAAATAAGCGGGGGCTTTCTTGGGCTTCTCGTAGCGGAAGCCGCCCTTGCCGGCGAAGAGGCGGTTCATCACGCCTTTGAGGCAATAGAAGTCGGCGGGAGCGCTGCCGCCCTGCCAGGAGCCGCCCTCGGGCACGGGCCCGTAGGCCAGGCCGGCGCAGTAGATCTCCTCGGACTTGCCGGCTTCCTTGCAGGCGTAGCCGGTGCCGGCCTCGAAGAGCAGCGCGCTCTCGCGGCCGCGGTTGAGATTGTAGCGCAGGGTTTTAAGCAGCCCGGGCAGCAGCGTCGGGCGCAGATACTGGTAGTCGGAAGAGAGCGGGTTCTTGACTTCCAGAGCGGTCTCCGGCTCCAGGCCGCAGGTCTTCAGTTCTTTGGCCGAGGCAAAATCATAATTATAGACTTCGCTGAAACCCAGCGAGGCCAGCGCATTGCGAAGCTCCGTCGTGACAGTCCAGAGCGGGCTCACAGTGGAAGGGCGCATGGGCATATTGGAGGCAGACGGGATGACGTCGTAACCAACGTAGCGGGCCACTTCCTCGGCCACGTCCCAGGCGCTCTCGATGTCCTGCCGGTAGGACGGCACGGTGAACTTCCACGGCCGGGCGTCCTTCAGGTCCGGCTGGAAAGCCCGCAGGCAGGCGTATATCTCACCGTCGGCGATGCCGGTGCCGAGGATAGCGTTCACGCGGGCGGGGTCCACGTCTATCACCGGCGGCTGGTAGGCCACGGGACAATTGTCGGTGATCTGTTGCACGCTCGAGCCGGGCGCGGCTTCCAGGATCAGGCCGGCCAGCCGGCGGGCCGCCTTGAGCGGCAATTCCGGGTCGGTGCCGCGCTCGAACCGGTAAGAAGACTCGCTCTTGATGCCGGTGGTCTTGGAGGCCAGCCGCACCGTGGGCGCGTGGAAGCGCGCGGACTCTATCAGTATCGCGTCGGTCTCTTCGGAGACCGCGGTCTCCAGGCCGCCCATTACGCCGGCCAGCGCGGCCGGCTTGGAGGCGTCGGCGATGACCATCATGCCGGGGTCCAGCTTCAGGTCCTGGTTATCGAGCGTCTTTAGCATCTCGCCGGGCAGCGCCTTGCGCACTATGATCTTGGGGCCGGCGAGCTTGGCGATGTCGAAGCAGTGGGTGGGCTGGCCCAGTTCGTACATCACATAGTTGGAGCCGTCTATCAGCAAATTGCCTTTGGGGTTGCAGCCGACGGCGCGCAGGCGCGAGGCCATCCACTCGGGCGTCCTGGCGCCCTTCACGCCCTTGATCACGATGGCGCCGTAGCGCGGGCACAGGTCGGGCACCTTGATCTCCACCGGCACGGTCTGGCCGGCGGCTTCGCCGCAAAAGATCTTAACGTCCCGCATCTTCAGCCCGTAGAACAGGCAGAACTCCCGGGCCAGCGCGTAATGCGACAGGCAATGCGCCTGGTTGGGCAGCATCTCCACTTCCATCGCGTAGTCGGACTTGGGGAAAAGCGTCGCGGCGTCGATACCGGGTTCGAGATCGGCGGGCAGCACGAGAATGCCGCTGTTGTCGTAGCCCTCAAGGCCCAGTTCTCCGGCGGAGCAGATCATACCCTCGCTTTCCACGCCGCGGATCTTGGCCTTCTGCAGCTCGCCCTCGGCGAGGACGGCGCCCACCTTGGCGAAAGGGATCTTCTGGCCCACGGCGATATTCTTGGCGCCGCAGACCACGCGCATGACGCTCCTGCCGTCGTTGACATCCACGAGCGAAAGCTTGTCGGCGTTCGGGTGCTTGTCTATCTTGTCTATCCGGCCCACGCACACGCCGGAGAAAGAAGCCCCGGTCTTGCGCAGTTCCTCCACCTTCAGCCCCACGCGGCCCAGCTTGGCAGCCAGCTCTTCCGGCGCCGGGGGATTCTCGATATAGTCAGCCAGCCACGAGTATAGGATCTTCATACTTTATTCTCTTTAAATTTTTCCCTGAAGCGGGACTGCGACTTCGGGGAGATAGGTTCGGAAAAACCCTGTCGGAGGCCGACGCTTGCGTAAGCGCGGAGGCCGAGACGGGGAGTGGCAAGCACGGTGTGCGCGACCACGTTTTTTCCGGGCCTGTCTCCCCGGAGGCGTTTACTGCACCTGCTTCAGTACCCGCAGGTCGTTCTCGTACAGCATCCGCATGTCGCTGACGCCGTAGAGCAGCATCGCGAAGCGCTCTATGCCCGCGCCGAAAGCGAAGCCGCTCCACTTGGCCGGGTCGCAGTTGCAGGCCTTCAGCACGTTCGGGTGCACCACGCCGGCGCCCATCACTTCCAGCCAGCCGGTGCCCTTGCAGACCGGGCAGCGGCCCGCGCCGCTCTTGCAGAAAACGCAGCTCATGTCCACTTCGGCGCCCGGTTCCACGAAAGGAAAATACGACGGGTTGAAGCGGGTCTTCACGCCGGAACCGAACAGGTCCTTCATGAAGGCGTCCACCGTCCACTTCAGGTCGGCCATGCTCACGCCCTTGTCGACGTAGAGGCCCTCTATCTGGTGGAAAGCGAAAGAGTGGCTGGCGTCCACCGCCTCGGAGCGGAACACGCGGCCGGTGTGGAACACCCGCACCGGCGGCTGGGCCTTCTCCAGCGCGCGGATCTGCACCGGCGAGGTGTGCGTGCGCAGCAGCATCCCCTTGCCGTTCTGGTCCCTGGCGTCCACGTAGAAAGTGTCCTGCATGTCGCGCGCGGGGTGGAACGGCGGGAAGTTGAGCGCCTCGAAATTATGGTAGTCGTCCTCGACCAGCGGCCCGTCCGACATCGTGAAGCCGAGCTTCAGGAAGCCGTCGGCCAGGCGGTTCATGGTGTGGGTGAGCGGGTGCAGGCTGCCCTTGGGGAAAGGCGCGCCGGGCAGCGTCAGGTCCAGGCCGGGCGCGGCGGCTGCCGCGGCGGCGGGGCTGGCGCCCTTCAGCTCGGCCAGCTTGGCCTCCATCTCGGTCTTGGCGGAGTTGCCGAGGGCGCCGAGGGGCTTGCGCTCCTCCAGCGGGATATCCTTGAGGTCCCTCAGCAGCAGCGCGAGCTCGCCCTTGCGGCCCAGGAAGCGCAGTTCGAGCGCCTCCGGGTCGCCGGCGGGTTTCTGGTCTATAGAAACGGAAAAACTGTCCCGTATTGCGGACAGTTTTTCCTTCCACTCCGTGGCGTTCACGGCGTGATCCTAGCGCTCGGTACCGACGACCTTCTTGATGGTCCCGATGGCTTTCCTGGCTATTTCAGCCAGCTGCTTGAAGGACTGAGGGTCGCGGATGGCGATCTCGGAGAGCATTTTCCTGTTCAGGGTGATGTTGGCCTTGTGGAGGCCGTCCATGAACCGGCTGTAAGACATCCCCTCTTCGCGGGCGGCGGCGTTCAGGCGCACTATCCACAACTGGCGGATGTCGCCCTTCTTGTCGCGGCGGTGTATATAAGCCGTGGTCAGGGATTTCTTGACCTGCTGCGTGGCCTGGCGGAGGCGGTTGCCTTTATTGCCGTAATAGCCCTTCGCGAGCTTTAAAATCCTTTTCTTTCTTTTGTTGCGAGCTACGCTATATTTTATTCTCATGACGCCTCTTCCGCCCCGGGGACTTGCCCGCCGGGCGCGGCTCCTTTATTGTTGTTCTTATTCGTAGGGCAGGTACTTCTTCAGCACGCGGCCTTCGGCGGAATTCTTTTCCTCCACCTTGGCGGTGCGCAGCGTGCGGCCGCGCTTGGAGGACATCGGCGTCAGCAGATGGCGCAGGCCGGCCTTCCGGTGCACCCATTTGCCAGACACGGTCTTCTTAAATCTTTTCTTGGCTCCGCTGTGGGATTTCATTTTAGGCATATTATTTGTGTGTCCTGTTGTTCAATATCCTTATCCTGTAATTATATAATTTTCGGCCGCGGCTTGGAAAGGTTACTCTCCGGCAGCCTGTTCGTTCTTGGGCTTCGCCGGCGCCGGCGGCTTGCCGCTGGGGGCCAGCATGATGCTCATGCGGTTGCCCATCATCGACGGGCGGCCTTCCACGATACCGACGCTGGAAAGGTTGTCCTTGATGGAGAGGAGGATCTCTTCCCCGAGGTTGCGGTGCTGGTTCTCGCGGCCGCGGAACACCACGGTGACGCGCACCTTGTTGTGCTCCTTCAGGAATTCCTCGATGTGGCGGATCTTGGTGTGCAGGTCGGCGGTGGCGATGCGCGGGTTCAGGCGGATCTCTTTGAGCACGCCGGCCTTCTGCTTCTTGCGGTTGTCGCGCTCCTGCTTTTCCTTCTCGTAAAGGTACTTGTTAAAGTCCATCACCTTGCAGACCGGAGGATTGGCCTGGGGCGAGATCTCTACGAGGTCCAGGTTGGCGCCGCGGGCCATGTTGACGGCCTCGATGAGCGGCTTAATGCCGAGCATGGTCCCGTGCATGTCGATAAGGCGGACCTGCGGGGACGTGATATTGCGGTTGATGCGAACTCTCTTGTCGTGGTACAAAACTCTTCCTCCTGTGGCTGGGGGCGGCAAAGCCGCCTGCCGGGATTACGCTCCCGGATACTATATTCTACCTTATTTTAGCGGGCCCGACGAAGGCGAAGCGCAGGCGGTAATAGAGCAGGCCGGCGTATTCGTTGAGGGCGCGGCGCGTGTCCTCCCCGCTGCCGGGCAGCCAGTCGCGCAGCCAGCGCGGGCCGCCGGCCCGCCTGGCCACCGGGAACGGCTCCAGGTCCACCCCCCCGAGGCGCCCGAAGAGCAGCGCCGCGCGGGGCATGTGGAAAGCGGAAGTAATCAGGATAGCCTTCTTGTAGCCACGCTCGCGGCAGATCCTGCCGGAATACTCGGCGTTCTCCCTGGTGTCGCGCGCCAGCACCTCGGTTAGCAGTTTGTCCCCTGGCACGCCGAGCTCCCGCAGGAAGGCCGCGGCGGCCTCGGCCTCGGGTTCGCTGGAGAACGGGGCGCCTCCGGAGATGAGTACCGGCAGGCCGGTCTCCCGCTGCAATTTATAGGCCGCGGCGCCCCGCTCCAGCGTGCCCGGCGCCAGCCGCTCGGACGCCGAGAAAGGCTTCCAGCCGCCGCGAAAACCGCCGCAGAGCAGGATGATGACGTCCCCCTCCGGCCTGGCCGGGGTCTTGTAGGCGCCTTCCAGCGGCCGCAGCAACGCGTCGCTGAAAACTTCGGTGCTGCCCGCCCAGAGCAGGGCCGCCAGCGCCGTGCAGGCGACGGCCGCCGGCCGGCAGCGCTTCCTCAAATAGACCGCCAGCCCCGCCAGCGCCAGCACGAACAGCCCCGGCGGCAGCAGGAAAGCGGCGAAGATCTTCTTCAGTAGGAACATCACGGTCAATAATACAAAATATCCCCGCACGCCCTGACCGGGGCCGGGCGCGCCGCTCGCTCATAGAGCGGGCGCGGCAGAAGAGGGCCTGCGGTCCTCCGCCGGCGAAGAACTCGCTCCGCACACAGTGCGTCGCTCAGACATTCTTCGCCGCGGCCTTAATGATAGGCCGTCCGCTGCGGCCCTTGGCCCTGCGCCCTAAAATCGCTCCCGGTGCGCCCGGCCCCGGCCTCCATGCAATACCTTCTCCCGCAAATACTCCGATAGTTAAGAAAGTCCCCCTAAAAGACAATACTTAATTGGAATTAAGCAGTGTTTCCCCCTATCTCTCCTTTACGGTTTGAAGCCTTGGATCTTTTTTGGGCCTGGGTCAGCATCCACGGGCGGCTCCATCAGCGCATTTATCGCGTCGAATACACTTTTGAACTGGGCGTCGTGCTTCTTCTCCAGCGCCTCCAGCTTCCGGGACAGCTCTTTATGAGTATTCAGCAACTCGCGAAGCCTGACAAAAGCCCGCATGATACGAATGTTGACCGCTATCGCTCTTTTACTGCTCAAAACGCCTGAAAGCATCGCCACGCCTTGCTCGGTAAAAACATACGGCAAATACCTCCTGCCTCCTTTCTTTGAGGTGCCAAATTGGCACCTCAAAAACTCTTCCCTGGTAAGACACAACATAAAGTCTCCAGGGAAACGGCTCAGATTTCGTTTTACCTGGCGCACCAGATATTTCGTTTCTACGCCATAGAGCTCCGCTAAGTCCGAGTCCAGCATCACCCTGTGCCCGCGTATCAAGAGTATCTTCCGCTCTACCGCTTCCACCGGTATAATATTTTTCATGATCCCCCCTTGCGCCCCTATATCCTAGCAGGCGTCCCCGACAACCGCCTGTCGGGCAAAACAAAACCGCCGGGCTTCCCCGGCGGCATTTGCGCTCAATTTATCGGCAACAACCGCTATTTCTTTAACTCACTACAACTCACCTTATTGGATTCATAGGAACCATATTGAACACAGGCATACTCCTTACTCCCGCAACCAATGCGCCATCGTCGGGAAACAAATGAATTTTCAGAAACATCGATAATCCGCAACTTCTCCTCGCAATTCACATATCTCTCGGAAACCTTTCGGAGTTTATAATTAGTTGTACATGCGCTTGCAAAAACCGCCAACACAAGAACAGACAGGAGTTTCATTTATCCCCCTCAAATCCAAACTCCATAGATTGTATCAAAACGCCCCCGGCACAACACTTCTTCGCCCCCCGCAAAAAAGAACTCCCCGCGCGGGGCGGGGAGTTCGATGAAAGGCAGCTGCTGCCTTTTTACTTCACCACGGGGATGCGCATGGCGTAGAAGGAGCGCCACACGAAGACCACGCTGATGAGGAAGAAGACAGCGGCCAGGGTGTGGCTCACTTTCGGGTCCAGCGTGATGGCCAGCTCGACGGCCAGCAGGCCGAAGAGCGTGGTGAACTTGATGATGGGGTTCATGGCCACCGAGGAGGTGTCCTTGAAGGGGTCGCCCACGGTGTCGCCGACGATGGTGGCGTCGTGCAGCGGGGTGCCCTTGGCGTTGAGTTCGGTCTCCACCAGCTTCTTGGCGTTGTCCCACGCGCCGCCCGCGTCGGCCATGAAGATGGCCTGGTACAGACCGAAGATGGCTATCGAGATCAGGTAGCCGATGAAGAAGTAGTGGTTGAGGCAGGCGAAGGCCAGCGTGGAGAAGAACACCACCAGGAAGATATTGAACATACCCTTCTGGGCGTACTGCGTGCAGATCTCCACCACTTTCTTGGAGTCCTCGACGTTGGCTTTCTTCACGGTGGAGTCCAGCTTGATGTTCTTCTTGATGAAGTCCACGGCCTGGTAAGCGCCGGTGGTAACGGCCTGCATGGAGGCGCCGGAGAACCAGTAGATGATGGCGCCGCCGGTGATGAGGCCCAGCAGGAACAGGGGGTTCAGGATGGAAAGCCCCTCGACTACCGCGGAAGCGCCGAACTTGGCCGACAGCATCTGGATGATGGCGAAGATCAGCGTCGTCGCGCCCACCACGGCCGTGCCGATGAGCACGGGCTTGGCGGTGGCCTTGAAGGTATTGCCGGCGCCGTCGTTCTCTTCCAGGAACTTCTTGCCGTTCTCGAAGTCCACGTCGAAGCCGAAGTCCCGCTTCAACTCTTCCTTGATACCGGGGATGCTCTCGATGGTGGAGAGCTCGAACACGCTCTGCGCGTTGTCCGTCACCGGGCCGTAGGAGTCCACGGCTATGGTCACCGGGCCCATGCCCAGGAAGCCGAAGGCCACCAGACCGAAGGCGAAGATGGCGGGCGACACCATCAGCATGCCCAGGCCCAGGGTGCTCACGGCGTAAGCCGCGCCCATCAGGGCGATGATGGCCATGCCCATCCAGTAGGCGCTGAAGTTGCCGGCCACCAGGCCGGACAGGATGTTGAGCGAAGCGCCGCCCTCTTTGGAGGCGGTCACCACTTCGCGCACGTGGCCGGAATTGGTGGAGGTGAAGATCTTCACCAGTTCGGGGATCAGCGCGCCGGCGATGGTGCCGCACGAGATGATGGTGCTGAGCTTCCACCACAGCGTGCCGTCGCCGATAGCGGGGATCAGCAGGTAGGAGAGCACGTAGGTCATCGCGATGGAGACTATCGAGGTGAGCCAGACCAGCATGGTCAGCGGGTGCTCGAAGTTGAAGCGCTTGGCCTCGCCGTACATGGCCTTGGCGATCAGGCCGTTGACCCAGTAGGAGAAGGCGCTGGTCACGATCATGCCGATGCGCATGACGAAGATCCAGACCAGCAACTGTATCTGGGTGGTGCTGGACAGGGCGCGGGCCGCGTCCTCGGGCAGGCCGTTCTTCATGAAGACTTCGGGGGAAACCGCCAGCAGGATGAAGGTGACCAGGGCCACGCCGGTGACGCCGTAGGTCTCGAAGCCGTCGGCCGTGGGGCCAACGGAGTCGCCGGCGTTGTCGCCGGTGCAGTCGGCGATCACGCCGGGGTTGCGGACGTCGTCTTCCTTGATCTTGAACACGATCTTCATCAGGTCGCTGCCGATGTCGGCGATCTTGGTGAAGATGCCGCCGGCGATACGCAGCGCCGCGGCGCCCAGCGACTCGCCGATGGCAAATCCTATGAAGCAGAGGCCGGCGTAGTCGCCCGGCACGAAGAGCAGGATGAAGAGCATCATCACGAGCTCGACGGAGATGAGCAGCATGCCGATCGACATGCCCGCCTTGAGCGGGATGGCCATGGTCGGGAAGGGCAGGCCCTTAAGCCCGGCGAAGGCGGTGCGGGAGTTGGCGTAGGTATTGATGCGGATGCCGAACCAGGCCACCGCGTAGGAGCCCAGGATACCCACGATGGAGAAGAGGACGATGATGCCTATCTTGAACGCGGTCATGTGCGGGTTCAGGCTGAAGTACCACACCATGATGGCGGCGATGAAGGCCCAGAGGATGGCTATGAACTTGCCCTGCGTGACCAGGTAGGTCTTGCAGGTCTCATAGATCAGCTCGGAGATCTCGAGCATCGACTTGTGAACGGGGAGCTTGGAGATCTGCATGGACTGGACCAGGCCGAACAGCACGCCCAGCACGCAGATCACGAGGCCAGCGAGCAGAAGGTTATGGCCGGTGATCCCCATGAACAGCACGCTCGACAGGTCCGGTATAACAAGTTCCGCCTCGCTGGCGAAAGCGGGCACAGCGGACATCAGCATCGCCGCCGAAGCGGCAAGAGTTTTCAGTTTGCGCATTTTCTCCCCTCTAACACACTGGATTTGAAAAAGCCCGCCGGGCTGCCGGCGGGCTCTTTCTTGTTTCGCTTAAGCTTTCAGGTCCGCCGCGATGACGGCTATGCCAGCCCCCATCGAGGACGAGACGAACACCGACTGCATGTAGACGCCCTTGGAGGCCGAAGGCTTGACCTTCAGCACGGCGTCGATGACGGCCTGCACGTTCTCCACCAGCTTCTCCTCCGGGAAGGAGATCTTGCCGGCGACGGCGTGCACGATGGCCTGCGGGTCGGCCTTGAACTCTATGCGGCCGGCCTTCAGTTCCTTGACGGCCTTGGCGACGTCGAAGGTGACGGTGCCGCTCTTGGGGTTAGGCATCAGGCCTTTGGGACCCAGCGTCTTGCCCAGCTTGGCGGCGTCTTTCATCATATCGGGGGTGACGACGAGGATGTCGAAGTCCATGAACCCGCCGAAGATCTTCTCGATCAGTTCGGCTCCGCCGTAAACGTCGGCGCCGGCGGCCTGGGCTTCCTTCTCTTTTTCGCCCTTGGCGATCACGGCGATCTTCTTGGTCTTGCCGGTGCCGTGCGGGAGGGCGACGGTGCTGCGCACCTGCTGGTCGCTCTGCTTCACGTCCACGCCGAGCTTCAGGTGCACTTCCACCGTCTCGTCGAATTTGGCGTTAGCGGTCTTCTTGAGCATGGCCACGGCTTCCTTCACGGTGTACTTCTTAGTGAGGTCCAGGCCTTTCTTCAGGTTCTCTATTCTCTTCCCCATTTGTTTTGTTCTCCTCGAGGTGCGAGCGCGGGAGCCTCGCGGCTCCCGCTCCCTCAATTATGCCGCTATCCGCGGCAGATCTTTAGCCGACGATGTCGACGCCCATGCTGCGGGCGGTGCCCTTCACCATCTCCATGGCCTGCTTGACGTCCTTGGTGTTGAGGTCGGGCAGCTTTATCTTGGCCACTTCCTCCACCTGCTTGAGCGTCAGTTTGCCCACCTTGTCCTTGTTCGGCACGCCGGAACCCTTGGCGAGGCCCGCGGCTTTCTTGATCAGCGCGGCCATCGGGGGCATCTTGGTGATGAACGTGAAGGTGCGGTCTTCGAAAACGGTGATGACCACGGGGATCGGCACGCCCTGCTCGAGCTTGCGGGTCTTCTCATTGAACTGCTTGCAGAAGTCCATGATGTTGACGCCGTGCTGGCCGAGGGCGGGACCCACGGGGGGCGCGGGATTGGCGGCGCCGGCCGGGATCTGCAGCTTTATGAACGTTTTAATCGCTTTAGCTTTAGCCATAGTATTAATTAAGGAATAGTCCTTAGATCTCCTTTCTGATTCCGCCTGGGTCCGGACGGCCGCGTAACACGGGCGCCCCGCAGCCGCCTGAAGCTGGCGGCCTTGGACTTAGACTTTTTCTACCTGCAGAAAATCGAGCTCCACCGGGGTGGGGCGGTCGAACACGGTGACGGTGACGCGGAGCTTGGCTTTCTGCTCGTTGACGTCTTCCACCATGCCCATGAAGTGCTTGAACGGCCCTTCGATGATGCGCACGTTCTCGCCCTTTTCGAACTGCACCGCGGGCTTGGGCTTCTCGGCGCTGGTGGAGTTCACCAGCTCGAGGATCTGCTGCACCTCGGCGTCGTCCATCGGCACGGGCTTGGGGTCCCCGAGGAACCCGCTCACGCCCTGCACGCCGCGGATGGCCCAGTAGGTGTTGTTGTCCAGCTCCATGCTGACGAGCACGTAGCCGGGGAAAAATTTGCGCTTGGAAACTTTCTTCTGGTTATTCTTGACCTGCATCACGTCCTCGGTGGGGATGAGGACCTGCGCGATGCGGCCGGAGAATTCGTTATTCTCGATCTTGGCCTGCAGCGTCTTGTAGACGCGCTCTTCGAAACCGGTGCGGGTGTGGATTACGAACCAGGCTTTGTCTGCCATTTAGCGGCCTCCCAGGATAGCCTTAAGGAAGGCGTTCAGGCCGAAGTCCACCACGCTTATGTAGATGGAGATCAGCACGACCACGAAACTGACCGCTACCGTCGAGCGGATGACGTCCTTGCGGCCGAGCCAGGTGACCTTGGTCAGTTCTTCGTATACTTCTTTAATAAAGCCGGTTATTTTAGTCATAGTTCTCAAAATCTGGCGGGAGCGGAAGGAATCGAACCTTCAGTTGCGGTTTTGGAGACCGCTGGTTTACCGTTAACCGACGCTCCCACTGAAGAGATCAGGACTTAACTTCCTTGTGCGCGGTCTGCTTGCCGCAGGCCCGGCAGAACTTCTTCAGTTCAATCTTGAATTCCTTCTTCTTGCCCCTGGCCATGTGGTAGTTCTTGTTCTTGCACACCGTGCAGCCCAGGGTTATGTGTATTCTGTCACCCATAAGTTAGTTCTCCGTAAAAATCGGACGGCGGCGGCCGGAGTACCGGCCGCTCGCCGCCTCGCCGATTATTCTATGATCTCGCTCACGACGCCCGATCCCACGGTGTGGCCGCCTTCGCGGATAGCGAAGCGCAGACCCTTTTCCATGGCGATGGCGGATATCAGTTCGACGGTCATCTCGGCGTGGTCGCCGGGCATGATCATCTCGACGCCGGGCTTCAGCTCAACGCCGCCGGTCACGTCCGTCGTGCGGAAGTAGAACTGCGGTTTGTAGCCCTTGAAGAACGGGGTATGCCGCCCGCCTTCTTCCTTCGTCAGGATGTAGACTTCGCCCTTGAACTTCTTGTGGGGCGTGCAGCTCTTCGGGGCAGCCAGCACCTGGCCGCGCTCGATCTGCTCTTTGTCCACGCCGCGAAGCAGGATACCGACATTGTCGCCGGCCTGGCCCTGGTCCAGCAGCTTGCGGAACATCTCTATGCCGGTCGCCACGGAGTTCTGCGTGTCTTTCAGACCCACGATCTCCAGGGCGTCGCCGACTTTCACCACGCCGCGCTCTATGCGGCCCGTGGCCACGGTGCCGCGGCCGGTGATCGAGAACACGTCTTCGACGGCCATCAGGAACGGCTTGTCGGTCTCGCGCTTCGGCTCGGGAATGGCGGTGTCGAGGGCTTCGAGCAGCCGGCCGATGGCGGGCACGCCCAGTTCGCCCTGGTCGCCTTCCATGGCTTTCATGGAGGAACCGCGGATCACGGGGATCGTGTCGCCGGGGAATTCGTACTTCTTGAGCAGGTCGCGGATCTCGACTTCAACGAGGTCCAGCAGTTCCTTGTCGTCCACCAGGTCGCACTTGTTGAGGAACACGACGAGATGGGGAACGTTCACCTGGCGGGCGAGCAGCACGTGCTCGCGCGTCTGGGGCATGGGGCCGTCGGCGGCCGACACCACCAGGATCGCGCCGTCCATCTGCGCGGCGCCGGTGATCATGTTCTTAACATAGTCGGCGTGGCCGGGGCAGTCGATGTGCGCGTAGTGGCGATTGGGGGTCGAGTACTCAACGTGGGAGACGGCGATCGTGACGGTCTTGGAGTCGTCGCGAACGGTGCCGCCCTTGGTGATCTCGGCGTAAGATTTAAGGTTAGCGAGGCCCTTCTCGGACTGCACTTTCACAAGCGCGGTCGTCAGGGTGGATTTGCCGTGGTCGACGTGGCCGATGGTACCCACGTTAACGTGCGGCTTGGTGCGGTCAAACTTAGCTTTTGCCATTTTAATCTCTCCTGAATTATTAGTCTCTTCTTAGAAAACGGACGCTTTCAAAAAATGAAAGCTGGGGATGGGGATCGAACCCACGACCTTCTCCTTACCATGGAGATGCTCTACCAGCTGAGCTACCCCAGCACAAAACAACTACTCTTAAAGCGGGCGACTGCGAGCGGCAGCGAGCTTCTGTCTTAAGGAACGATTCCCATCGCCCCGAAGCTGAAACCCTGACTTATACTACTACCAGACTAATCACCCACATCGCCACAAACTCTATAAGCGGGCGACACGCGAGCGGCAGCGAGCTTCCGCATAAGGAACATTCCCATCGCCTAAAGGCTAAAACCTAGCCTTACACTACTGCCCGACCGATCACCGCCATCGCCTCAAACTCTATAAGCGGGCGATGGGAATCGAACCCACGTGATCAGTTTGGAAAACTGACGTTCTACCATTGAACTACGCCCGCAAGAGAATAAATTATATTTATTTCCCCCCCTTTAGTCAAGAAAATGCTGGCCGCCGCCCTTCCTTTAAATTTATATAATTGAACCAGCCAAGGGGGCAGCATGTACCAAAAAGATTCCGGAGATAAAAAATACTTCAGGGTCCTGAACATCCTCAACAGGCTCAACGAGGGCCCCGTGCGCGTGGCGGACCTCTCCGCGGAGTTCGGGGTAACCGAGCGCTCCATCCAGCGCGACATCGAGCGCATCAACCTCACGGGCTTCCACCTGGACACCCCGCAGAAGGGGACCTATACCTTTTCAGGCGGCGTCTCGCTGAAGAACTTCAACCTCACCAGCGAGCAGCTCTCCGTGCTGGTGCTCATGCGCGAAATGGCCGGCGGCATGGGCGGCGCCATCAAGGACGCCTTCGACAAGGTCTTCGAGCGGGCCACCGCCAGCGCCGAGACCGACTCCCCCTTCTACGCCGTGGGGCCGCGCGCGCTGAACCCCCTCACCCGCCGCTTTTACGAGGACATAGTCTACGCCATAGAGCGCCGCAAGAAACTGCAGGTGCGCTACGCCTCCGTCAACGGCGAGAAGGACCGCGTGCTTTGCCCGGTGAAGATCCTGGCCAGCGAGAATTTCTTCTACATGATGGCCTCCTGCGACGGCCGAGAGCCTGACAAGTTCGCCAAGTACCGGGTGGACAGGATCAAGCGCCTGGAGATCCTGCCCGACGAGTTCACACCGCCATCCGCGCAGACGATCCGGAAGATCATAGGCACGGCCACCACTATCTGGGGCGTCAACGACGGCAAAAAGACCGCCGTTACCCTGCGCGCCGAAGGCGCCGCCGCCGATTTCCTGCAGAGCAAGGAGATCCTGCCGCGGCAGAAGGTCTCCAAGCCTGGACCGAACGGCGCCGTTACGGTAAAAGCCGTGATACACCACCCTATGGAAGTGGTGCCGCTGGTGCTGCACTGGATGCCGGAGATAACCATCACGGAACCGGCGGAACTGCGCGCCGAAGTAAAAACCCGCATAGAGGCCTACCTCAAGAAAGAATGACGGCCCCGCGCGTAAAGCCCGTTTTCCTGGTCCTGCTGGCCGCCTGCCTGGGGCTGGCGGCCGGGCTTGGCCGGGAATGGGAGCGCCGGCTGGTCATAGCGCCGCAATGCGGGCGGGACCTGATGCGCGCGCAGTCCTCCGGGGAAGAAGCTGAATATACCAGCCGAGAGTCCCGCAACGAAAGCGGCACCTCCCAACGCGTCTACCGCGAGGGCGCGTCGCTGAAGGCGCGATACGGCTTCATCAATTTCAACCGCGACCGCCTGAACGTGACCTTCGGCATGACGGCCGGGGAATACAAAACCTACCTTGCCGGCTACGGCTACCGCGACTCCGACATGGCCCGGCTGAAGATCTGGCGCGACGCCACCCGGCAGGAAACCTGGGAGCGCGTCCTCAGGGCGGCGGGCAAACAGGCCGCCGAGCGGGCCATCGCGGAAGTGGACCTGGATTACGAGACCAAGTTGCGCGCCATGCTGCGCGCGAGGGGTCTGGCGCTGCGCGCCGGCAATCTGGTGGAAGCCGACATGCCGGTGGTGGTAAAGCGCAATATCCCGCTGCTCAAGCCGCTGGCGCTGGCCTTCCAGCAGACCGCCGCCGAGCGGCACTACGCCGAGGAAGAGCTGGTGGGCGCCGTGCTCTCCATGGTGCAGACCGCCATCCGCTACAAGATACCGCCGGCCCTGGAGGGAGCCCTGCACACCTGCGGACTGCTGCCGCCGGCCAGGGCGCTGCTCTCGGGCTGGGGCGACTGCGACACCAAGACCGGGGTGCTGGCCTCTATCCTGGGCAACTGGAACGCCATGCGCATGGTAGGGGTGGCGGTGCCCGGGCATTACCTGATGGCCATACGCCGCCTGCCCGGCAAGGGCGATTTGTTCGTGCGGTACGAGGGGCTGGAGTACGTGCTGGTAGAGCCCGCCGGGCCGGCCTGGCTGGAGCCCGGCATGGTAGGGCAGGCTACCACGGCGCTGCTGGCCGGCAACGAGGGCTACAAGCTGGAACCGTTTTTTTAAAAACTTAGGAGGGGACATGTTCACAACAAGGATACTGGTAAGTTTCTTCGAATTCCTGCTGTCGGTGGTGATGAGCGGCTTCATCATTTACCTGACCTACAGGGTCTTCATCAAGGCGAACCCGGACTTCGACATGGAGGCGGAGATAAAGAAAGGCAACGTGGCCGTGGGCACGCTGGTCTCGTTCATTTTGGTCTCGGCCTCGCTGATATTGCAGAAGGGCCTGGGCTCGGTGGTCAGCATGTTCCGCCTGCACCTGTCGGCGCCCGGCGAGAGCGCGCTGGGGCTGGGCAAACTGGCCCTGCTCACTACAGCACACCTGGGCCTCTCCCTTCTGCTGGCGGTGATCACCATCTCGGTGACGCTGCGGCTCTTCGGACGGCTGGTGCGCAACCACCTGCACGCCGGCAAGGAGCTGGAGAAGGGCAATTTGGCCGTGGGCCTGGTGCTGTCGGCCGTGGTGCTGGTGGCGGCCATCTATGTGGGTGAGGGCGTGAGCGCCATCTCCAAGGCGCTGGTGCCGCAGCCCTCCATAGGGCAGATAGAAATAATGAAGTAAGCGGCCCGCCCCGCGCAGAGAACGGCCCCGGCAACGGGGCCGTTTTTTTGACTCCAACAAACCCGACACGCCCTTGGGATTGTGTCCGTAGCGGCGCAGGATAGCGTAGTCCACCCGGGTTCACCCTCTCTGTTTTCTTCCTCCAACAACCCGACACGCCCTTGTCGGGTTCGCCTGCTATGCTATCGGTATGAACAACAAAAAACACAAGTCCATAATCAGCGCTAAAGCGGGCATACTCGGCGGCAGGTTCAGGGGCAGCCTGCGCGTCTACTCGGTAGGGGAAGGGGCGGAGGCCGACATCTACTTCTCGCTGCGGCTCTGGCAGGCCGCCCTGCAGCGGCAAGAGCGCCTCTCGGCGGCTTACGCCGCCCGTTAGACTGAAAGTTACGGGGGGTTTTATGTGGGAAATAAAAGGCTGGATCTGCGGCGGTTACGTGGCCGCGCGCGAGGACGGGGAGACGGTGTTCATCTACAAGCGCCCGAACTGGGGCTCGGGCCTGAGCGGGCTCAAAAGCTTTTTTGAATTGCGCAGCCGCGGCGCGCTGATAGGCAGGATCTCCTCGGAGAATTCCTGGCGGCCCAAGGTCACGGCCGAGTGGCTGGCCGAGACGGACCGCCCCCTCAGCGAGGACGACCTGATGGAGATAACCGCCGCCCTTAAACTCTAGCCTTGACCGGCGCGGCAGATATAGTAGAATTCCCCTAGCCGGCAGTCCCCGGCAAGGGTAGGGGAATGGACAAACAAAAAGGTTTTCTGGAAGAATCGCTCGCGCAGTCTCAGGGCAAGGACGTCTGCCGCGCCCTTTTCGACGGCTCGCCGGACGCCATCTTTTTGGCCGATCCCGGGACCGGCATCATCGTGGACGCCAATGAGGCCGCCGAGCGCCTGCTTGGCCGGCCCATACAGGAGATCATAGGTCTCCACCAGACCGCCCTCCACCCGCCGAAGCGGGAGAAAGTCTCCCGGCGCATCTTCCAGGAACACTCCGCCTCGGACGGCGAAACCATCTACGGCGGCCCCGAGTCACACTACGCGCTGCGCGCGGACGGCACCGAGGTGCCGATAGAGATTACCGCCAAGATTATCAAGATAAAGGGCCGCAAGGTGCTGCAGGGCTTCTTCCGCGACGTCTCCTCGCGCAAGCAGGCTGAGGAGGCCCTGCGCGAGAGCGAGGAACGCTACCGCACGCTAGTCAACCACGCACCCGTGGGCATAGTGGTGCATCGCGCGGGGACGATGAAATTCGTCAACTCCAAGCTGGCCGAAATAGGCGGCATACCTGATCCAGCGGCCTTGGTGGGCAAAAGCATCATGGAGTTCATCCATCCCGCCTCCAGGGCAACTGCCGTCGCCCGACTGACCGAACTAACGCGCGCGGGCGCCCCGCTGGGCCCCTCGGAATATCAGTTGGTGGCACCGGACGGCAGAGTGCTGGACATGGAAATGCAGTCCCTTCCCATCACTTATGAGGGCGAAGACTGCATCATCTCTATCATACAAGACGTCACCGCCCGCAAGCTGGCGCAGCAGGCCCTGCGCGAGAGTGAGGAACGCTACCGCACGCTGGTAGACAACGCCCCGGTGGGCATAGTTGTGCACGCGGCCGGCGTAATGCGCTTCGTCAACAGCAGGATAGCGGAGATAGTGAGAGTGCCCGATCGTGCCGCGCTGGTCGGGCGCAACGTCCTGGAATTCATGCACCCGGGCTCGCAGAATCTGGCCGGCGACCGCATACTCAAGGCCATGGCCGACGGACTGCCGCTGCCGGCGGCCGAGGAGCGCCTGGTCTCCGCTGACGGCGCGGTGGTGGACGTGGAAACCACTTCGGTACCGCTGGTCTACCGCGGAGAGCGCTGCCTGATGGCCATCGTGCAGGATATCACCCCGCGCAAGCTCGCGGAAAGTGAGCTCAAGGCCGCCCACGACCAGCTGCTGGAAGCCAAGGCGCGGCTGGAGGAGCGCGTGACGGAGCGCACCGCCCAGTTGGAGGAGCTCAACAAGGAATTAGAAGCTTTCTCCTATTCCGCCGCCCACGACCTCAAGGCCCCGCTGCGCCGCATCAACGTCTTCTCCGACATGCTGCAGAAAGAAGCCGCCCCGGTGCTCAAGGACGACACGAGGGAATACCTTGCCAACATACAGAAATCAGTGAACCAAATGACGCGCCTGGTAGACGGCCTGCTCTCGCTGTCCACCACCGGCCGCAGGCCGCTGGACCTGGAGACAGTCTCGCTGACCGCCCTGCTGGAAGAAGCGATAACGGAAGTTAAGACCGAGAACCCCGGCCGGGCGATAGAGTGGAACTTCCAGCCCCTGCCAGTGGTAAAATGTGACAAGGCCATGCTGCGGCAGGTCTTCATCAACCTGCTCGGCAATGCCGCGAAGTATTCCCGCGGCAGCAGCCCGGCGCGCGTAGAGATCACCTGCTCCGGCACGCAGCGCGAGCACGTCATAGGAGTGCGCGACAACGGTGTCGGCTTCGACATGGAATACGCCGGCAAGCTCTTCGGCGTCTTCCAGCGGCTGCACCGCAGCGAAGAATTCGAGGGCACCGGCATAGGCCTGTCCACCGTAAAGCGCATCATCACCCGCCACGGCGGGCGCGTCTGGGCCGAGGCCGAGGCGGGCAAGGGCGCGGTCTTCTACTTTTCGCTTCCAGGCAAATGAAAAAAACTTACCGCCGGGCTTTCATAGAGATCACCAATAACTGCAACCTGTCCTGCGCCTTCTGCGCTTCCTCCTCAAGGCCGCGGAGCGAAATGACCTTGGAATTATTCGAGAAGGCGGCCGCACAGGCCGGAGAGCTGGCCGAAGTGGTCTCCCTGCACCTGCTGGGCGAGCCGCTGACCCATTCCGCTTTCCCGGCCATACTCGCGGCCTGCTCCCGGCTGGGCCTGAGGGTCAATTTGGTCACCAACGGCACGCTTCTCGGCAACTATCCCCCCGCCCTCTTCCTGGAAAAATGTCTGACGCAGGTCTCGGTCTCCCTGCACTCGCTTGCCTGCCTGCCACCGGAGCGCCGCGGGCCGGCTCTGGCGCGCCTGGCGGCCTTCGCCCTGGCCAAACCGCCGGGGCTGTTGATAGGCTTCCGCCTGCGGGCCGAGGAAGAGGATGATTTCTACCGCGAGTCGGTAAAAGCCCTGCTGGCTCATTTCAAAACCACGGCCGCGCCCGGCCCCGACTATGTGCGCCTGGCCGACAGGGTTTTCCTCAATTTCGGCGGCCTGTTCGACTGGCCCGGCGGCGACGGCGGCAGGCCCAAAAGCGGCTGCCTGGGCCTGCGGCACCACTTCGGCGTGCTCAGCGACGGCCGCGTGGTGCCCTGCTGCGCAGACTTCGACGGCGCCCTCGCCCTGGGCAACATAAACGAGAGGCCGCTGGCCGAGATCCTGTCCGCCCCGGCCGCCTTGTCCCTGCGCGACAGCATAGCCGGAAAAACGCCCATGCCGGCTTTCTGCGCCTCCTGCGGCTTTACGGCGCCCGATAGTTGATTTCCATCAACCTCTTTATGTAGTATTCCTCATATGAAGGCGGCCGCATTACTTCTCTTACTGTTCTCCCTGCCCGCAGGCGCCGCGCAGGCGCCCTGGTACTCGCCGGAGCGCTCCTACCCGGCCGCCCCGGAGCCCGGCCTGCCGGCCGATACCCTGGACGGCTGCCCCAAACTGGATCTCAAATCCGACGAAGGCTACGCCGACGCCCCAGCGGTGCGCGCGGTGGACCCCGTGGACGCCTCGGCGCTGCCGCTGCCGCAGGACGACCTTGACCGCGCCGGCCTCATAGAGGTGCTTAACACCAATCTCGAATACTGGAACGCCCGCCCCGATACGGCCAGCGTCAAACTGGGCGGCGACGTCTTCTACGCCCCCCGCCTGCGCAGCACGGCCAAGGCGCTGCTCTCGCTTTTAGCCTCGGACCTGCCGCCGGTGGAACTCCGCAAGGCGCTGACCAGCCGCTTTAAAATTTACAGGGCCTCCGCCGACGACGGCACCGGCAAAACCGTCATCACCGGCTATTACGAAGCGGAGATCCCGGTCACGCGCGCGCCCGACGCCGAACACAAGTACCCGGTGCACCTGCGGCCTGCCGACCTGGTAAAGACCAACGCCGGCATGGGCGTGGATTTCGATTACGGCCGCTACGACGCCTCCGGCGCGCTGGTACGGCATTATTCCACGGGGGAGATACACGCGGGCGCGCTGGCGGGCCAGGGCCTGGACCTGGTCTGGTCGGCGCATCCCGGGCAGATCATGCTGCTGCAGATACAGGGCTCGGGCGTGCTGCGCTTTCCCGACGGCGATCATATCCGCGCCGGCTTCGACGGCGCCAACGGCCATCCTTACCGCAGCGTGCAGAAGGCCCTGATAGACTGCGGCGAAACCCCGTCCATGTCGTTCAAAAATTTCATCAAGTATCTCGGCACCCAGGGCCCCCGCGAGGCGCGCCTGACGGCCCTGAATCCGCGCTACGTCTATTTCCAGCAGCGCCCCAAGGAGAGCCGGCCCTACGGCGCCATCGGCCGCGCGCTCACCCCGGGCCGCTCCATCGCCATCGACCCCAAGCATATCCCCTACGGCCTGCTGGGCCTGCTCAAATCCCGCCGACCAGTGGCCGACGGCGAGAGCCTGACCTTCAAAGATTTCAGCCGCTTCATCGCCACCCACGACACCGGCTCGGCCATACGCGGCCCCGGCCGCGTAGACCTCTTCTGGGGCACCGGCCCGACGGCGGAAACCGAGGCCTCCTCCATGAAAGCCTCCGGCGAACTGTACCTGCTAGTAGAGAAATAACCTCGCGCCTTGACATGTCAAGGGATTGCCCCTTGACAAACCAAAATAATCTGCTATACTATTTTCGGAGCGGAACACCTTATCGACGGTCGCCTTCCGCTCCTTAACTTTGAGGGAGACAGCGCGGGCAAGGGCCCGCGGTGTCTTTTTATATAGTTAAAGTAGCCTTCCGCAAATTTCCAGAATAACTAGATCAGGAGCCACAAGGCGTGGACGAGGGGGTGGGATAAGCAAAACCCTGTCGGAGGCCCGAGCTTGCGTAAGCGCGAGGGCCGAGACGGGGAGTGGCGAGCACGGTGTGCGAGACCACGTTTTTGCGTTCCCGCCCACTCGGCCGCGCCGACAAACTGTTTAGAGTCTTTTGGAAAGTTCGTAGAAGACTACGGCTGCGGCGTTGCTGGCGTTGAGGCTCTCCACCCCGCCCTTATGCGGTATGGAAACTATCACGTCGCAATGCTCACGCGTCTTCTGGTGCAGGCCCTCGCCCTCGGAACCTATGATGATGAAAGCCGGCAGCGTGAATTCCACCTTCGGCAGCGCCTGGCCGTTCATGGCCAGACCGTAGATCCAGAAACCCTTTTCCTTCAGCTTGATGATAGTCTGGTTGAGGTTCACCACCTCCACCACGTTCACGCGCTCCGCGGCCCCGGAGGCCGACTTCTGGGCCGCCGCGTTCATGCTGGCCGAGCGGCGCTCGGGCAGCACCACGGTGGACACGCCCAGGCAGGCTGCCGACCGCACTATCGCCCCCAGGTTCATCGGGTCGGTGATGCCGTCCAGCGCGGCCCACACCGTCTTCTTAAGATCGCGCTCCGCTTCCAGCGCCTGATCCAGCGTAAATTTACGGGGCGGCTCGGCCTCGATAATGACGCCCTGGTGGTTGCCGCCATTCGCCAGCTTCTCCAGCAACCGCGGGTCGCAGAATTCCACCGGCACACCCTTGCCGCGGGCCAGGCCCGCGACGGTCTTAACCCGCGGGCCGGTCTCGCCGCGCGAGATGAGCAGGCGCAGCACCCGGCGCCGTCCGGCGTTGAGCACTTCTTCAGCGGTGTTTATGCCGAACAGCAGTTCAGTGGCCATAGTTTTAGCGGCTAGAAAGGCGACGGGTAGCCGGGGTCTTTCTCTTTGGAGATGATATAGAGCACCGCGGCCAGGATGTGGGCGGGGTGGCCCAGCCGGGCGAAAGCGTAATCCATGTGGATCTGGAACCTGTCCGCCGAGGACGGGTCCAGGAATATGAAGCCCGCGCGCCGGTCCTGCGCGAAGATGCCGTAGCGCGAGCGCAGCGCCCCGCCCAGACTGCCGAACAGCTTGCGCAGCAGGTAGCCCTTGGGGAAGTCGTCGCGGATGGCGAACACCACCAGGTTGTCAGTGTCCACGAACTCCCAGTAGCGGTACAGGAAGGAGCCCTTTGCCACCAGGCGAGCTATCTCCTTGCCGTTGCCGTCGCGGATGAGGCCGTAGGTTATCTCGGGCCTGACCTCGAGCACCAGCGAGTTCTGCGCGTCGAAGAGCTGCAGCGGGTTCTTCTTGGTGAAATACATCGACAGGCCAACCAGCAGCGGCACGGCGAAGACGGCCTCCGGCAGCGAGGCCAGCGCGCGGCCGAGCAGCGGCACCATCAGCAGGGAGTTCGTCACGGCGGCGCCGTAGCCGACGGCGGCCAGCAGGCTCCAGACCACATGGAACAGCACGCAGCCGTAAACGGCGCCGGCGATATAGACGTCGTGCTCGGAGACGTGCTCCGCCATCAGCCGCTGCTTCTGGCGCGTGACCACCTGGTAGGTCACGTCCTTCATGGTGGAGCTCTTGGAGATCACGAACGGGAAGAAGAAGTCCGGCGGCACGTCGGAAGGAGGAGGCGGCAGTTTGGGGTTCTGATAGGCGGCAGCCATCGAGCGGGCGGCGAAAGAGCCGGCCACCCATAGGCCTATCAGCGCGCCCCAGAAAATTATCGGCAGCGGCTTGCGGGGCAGGTAGGGGGGCTTGCCCGTATCCCCCTCCTGCTTCTTTGAGAGCTCCTCCAGGAAGTTCTGCGCGGCCGCGCCGGCGGCCTCGGCCAGCGCGGGCTGCGTGGAGGTTTCCACGGCGGCCGCGGCCTCGGTGGAGGACTGCGCGAAGGCGTTCAGCACGGAGTCGGTGGAGGCGGCCACGGCGGTAGTGGAGACGTCGGCGTCGCCGTCTTTGAAGATCTGCGGGGCGGAGTCGGCTTCGGGGGCTTTCTTGCGGCGCACCACCTTGATCTTTTTGGGCTTGGGCAGCGCTATTACTTCGCCCGGCTTGCGCACGCTGGCCAGCACGGCCCGGAACTCGCTGTCGGACAGGCCGCGGGCGCTGACGGCGTAAGAGGCGGAGTTATAGGTAAAAAAGGCGATGTAGGCCTCGGCGCCCATGGCCTCGTAGGAAGTGTAATAGGCGGTACTTACGCCATGGAGGCCGACCGCGCGCACGTCGCCGGCGAGCGTGGTGCCTTTGGAGCGCAGCGAGTCCACCTGCTCTTTCACGCGGGCCTTCAGGTAATAGTCGCCCAGCTCGGAATCCTGCTTGGAAAACTCGAAAGAACCCTTGCCTTTCTCCAGTTTCAGCGTGACGGTAGGGTCGTCGCTCTTGCCGGCCGCCCATCCGGAGGGGAAATCCACGGCGATAGTCTCGCCCTTATCCTTGAACTCTGCCGCGGCGCCGCAAAGCGGCAGCGCGAGCAGCAGCAACAGCGGTATCAGGATATTTTTTGTCCGCATATAGTTATAGAGTAAATTCGAGAAGTATTCTAAAAGTATAGAATATTATGCAAGCGCAGTCATATCAAGAAATACTCAAACATCAGCATTTTCCGGCGGCCCGGGCCCGCTGGCCGGACGGGTTCCCCCCGTAAATATCCCCGGAGGAGCGGGGCGGAAACGGAGATTTTCCGTCGGTTTGCCCCGATCCGGCCCGAGTTGACAACCCATATTTAGGTTTGTAATATAAATCTATAGAGATTTTAGTTTAGTTTTCAGTTCACACCGCGGAAAAAATAAAAAAAGGATAAGGATAAGGAAAGAAATCATGTCTAAACCCTCAGCTGTAGCGGAGAAAGGCAAGAAGTCCGTTCACGACTATGTCAACGGCGTGCTGGCGAACGTCATCGCCAAGAACCCCGGCGAAAAAGAATTCCACCAGGCGGTCAAGGAAGTCCTCGAGACCCTGACCCCGGTGCTCGAGAAGCACCCCGAATACGTCAAGGCCAAGATCCTCGACAGGATCGTCGAGCCCGAGCGCTCCATCACCTTCCGCGTGCCGTGGACCGACGATAAGGGCGAGGTGCAGGTGAACCGCGGCTTCCGCTTCGAGTTCAACAGCGCCATCGGCCCGTATAAGGGCGGCCTGCGCTTCCACCCCTCCGTTAACGCCAGCATCCTCAAGTTCCTGGGCTTCGAGCAGATCTTTAAGAACGCCCTGACCACGCTGCCCATGGGCGGCGGCAAGGGCGGCTCCGACTTCGACCCCAAGGGCAAGTCCGACGCCGAAGTGATGCGCTTCTGCCAGAGCTTCATGACCGAGCTGTACCGCCACATCGGCCCCGACACCGACGTGCCGGCCGGCGACATCGGCGTGGGCGGCCGCGAGATCGGCTACATGTTCGGCCAGTACAAGCGCCTCTCCAACGAGTTCACCGGCGTGCTGACCGGCAAGGGCATCACCTGGGGCGGCTCCCTGATCCGCCCCGAAGCCACCGGCTTCGGCGTGGTGTACTTCGCGGAAGAGCAGCTCAAGACCAAGGGCACCAGCTTCAAGGGCAAGACCGTGGCCGTCTCCGGCTTCGGCAACGTGGCCTGGGGCGCCGTGCAGAAGGTCAACGACCTGGGCGGCAAAGTCGTGACCATCTCCGGTCCCGACGGCTATATCCACGATCCCGAAGGCATCGCCGGCGACAAGTGGGAATACATGCTGCAGCTGCGCGCCAGCGGCCAGGACATCGTGGCCCCTTACGCCGAGAAGTTCAAGACCGGCAAGTTCTTCGCGGGCAAGCGCCCGTGGGAAGTTAAGGTCGACGTGGCCCTGCCCTGCGCCACCCAGAACGAGCTCAACGAAGAGAACGCCAAGACCCTGCTCGCCAACGGCGTGATGTGCGTCACCGAAGGCGCCAACATGCCCTGCACCCCGGAAGCCGTCGAGGCTTTCCAGAAAGCGGGCATCCTGTTCGCCCCCGGCAAGGCCTCCAACGCCGGCGGCGTGGCCACCTCGGGCCTCGAGATGAGCCAGAACAGCCTGCGCATGAGCTGGAGCCGCGAAGAGGTGGACAAGCACCTGCGCAGCATCATGGTGAACATCCACAACGCCTGCGTGACCGCCGCCAAAGAGGCGGGCATGCCCGGTAACTACGTGGCGGGCGCCAACATGGCCGGCTTCAAGAAAGTCGCCGAGGCGATGATGGCCCAGGGCATAGTCTAATCCCAATTAGACCCTGACCTAAAAAGAGGGCGGAACCTTTCGGTTCCGCCCTCTTTGTTTTTACTGCAGAAAACATAAGCGCCGGTATCGCCCCCCCCCCCCGCCTTTTCCCCTTGCCCGGTCCCATTCTTTGCGTACGGCCCTTCCTCCGGGCGGGGCGCCGGACTGATGAGTGGCAGTGTTACTCTTCAGGCGAAGGCGGGTCTATGAAATTAGGAATTAGGGATCAGCGTCCTCTGGTACCTCTCGAATTCCCTGCGGTATGCCGGGTCCTGCGGGGTTTGGGCCTCCAGGTAAACCTTAGCTTTGCTTCTCATCATTTCCAGAATGCGGGGCCTATTGCACATTGGGCTGACCTGGCGCGGTATCCAAAACGGACTGAAATCTTCCCGATCCAATCGCATCACGATCCCGCAGGGAGTATTCACAACGCGCGCCAAGGCGTCCCAATTAAATGACCCTGAGGCTTTTTCAGACCGATACGCCACGCCTGTATCTGAGAAGATCATTTCAACACTTGCTATTACCCCGCTTGTCTTTAATAGCTCACGGCGCAGCCCCCACCTGGTTAGGCCCCAACGAAGTATTTTAGAGAGCAAAAACGATACTGCGGCCATAGCGAGAAGCCCTATCACCTGCCGTTGCCATGGAATTTTGCCATAAGTCATCATCCCGACCAGAAGCAGGTAGATAAGCCCTGTACGCAGGTATTCTTTTTTAGAGGAGGCCGGCTCATCCCAGATAACGCTCATAGCGGCATCCGCTCCGGTTAAATCGAATTTAACACTTAGTTCTTCGCTCATAATCCTACAGGCTAGTTTCCCTTATCTATCTGTAGCAGCCCCCTTTATTGGGGTGGCCGGCTAGGGGAGAACGGCGCCGTAGACCGGTTCCTTGTCCAGGGTTACCTGGCGCGACCGGCGGAAGCCGGCCCGCTTCAGAATTTCCCTCCTGAAGAAAGCGCTCTCTTTGGGATACTTGGTGAAGAAGCTGCCGGAGAAGACCACGGTGCCTTCGCCGCCGGAGAATTTCTTCAGGGCGACGAGGGCGCGGGCTATTCTTTCCACGTATTCGCCCAGTATCATGACGGCCAGCGGGTCGCCCTTGGCGTAATACTTGTAGAACAGCGGCACGAACTTGAATTTTATTTCCTGCGGCAGGGGCCGGACGTATTTTCGAAAATCTACGGCCCAGAGGCGCGCCAGCAGGTCGTAGGGCGTCTTGCAATCCGCGAGGCGCATTATCTCGGCGAGCAGGCGCGAGGGCTTGTTGCCGGGCAGCAGGCCGTGGGCCGCGCTCGAGAGGCCGAGGGTCATGGTGTTGAGCAAATTTCTTACCTGGTAATCGCAGACCAGGCGCTCGCGGCCCTTAGCGTCTATGGCGGCTATGGTAAATCCCGTGCCGAGAGAGATTATGAAGCCAGGCCGCTCAGACGTGCCGGCGCGCAGCGCCGCGAAGGCGTCGTTCTCGAAGCTCATGGGGCCGGTATAGCCGAAATCGCGCTTGAGGCGTTCTCTGAAATAGGGCTCCACCATTTCTACGTCGCGCGGGAAATCTATGCCGCAAAGGCAGAAGCGGGCGCCGGAGAGCTCGATCTTCCTGCCGCGGGCCAGCTTGTCCACGCCCTGCTTGATAAGGGCGTAAACGGCCTCCACGCCCTTTACCTCCAGGTTCGCGCCCGGCACCCGGGCCACACGCACCACCCCGGCTTCCGACCGCAGAGCTACGGCTATCTTGGTGCCGCCGCTGTCCACGCCGAGAAAATATTTCACCGGGCCCCCTTGTAGGGCGGCAGGAAGGCCTTGTTCTGGGCCAGCACGGCCTTGAGCAGGCGGAAAGTGACGTCCGCGTCGGGAGTGAGCGGGTTCAGGAGCAGCGCCTGGTAGGCCAGGTCGAAGTCGCATTTCCAGGCGGCCTCGGCGGTAAGCGCCTCGTAGGCCTTTATGCGCTGCGACAGGCCCTTGGCGAAAACCGGCAACTGCGCCGTCTTGAGCGGCTTATAGCCGCTCTTGTCTATCATGCAGGGCATCTCTAGCACATGGTCTTTTTCGAAACCGTCATAAGTGCCGTTATTGGGCACGGCCACGGTGACGCGCTTCCTCTGCAGGCCCAGCAGGCAGGCGATAACGTCGTAGGCGACCACATTGTAGAAGGCGCCGCCGCGCTCCTTTACGGCCTCGGGGATCTCCGAGATCTTCGGCGAGCGGTAGGCCGCGAAGATGCGCCGCTCAATTTCGGCCACCTTGGCCGCGCGCGACGGGGTAGTTTTGTCTTCTTCCACCACCGCGCCGGCGTGGAAGAAATATTTGTGGTAGCCGGTGGGGATGATCTTCGCGCGCGCCATTATCTCCGGCGTCATTTTGACCTTGGTGATATTGAGCGCCGTCGGCAGGCCTTCTTTCTCAATCATCTTCTTTATGACCGCGGGGAGAACGGTGCGCCCGTTGCGGCGCACGTCCAGCACCCAGGCGAAATGGTTGGGCCCGACGTAATCGATCTCGGTCTCCTCCATGCGCGCGCCGATCAGGTCACTCACGCCCTTGTGCATGGTCAGCGAGCCGTTGCAGATGCCCACGGCCCTGATCTCGTGAAAGCGCACCAGCGCCTCGGTGACTATGCCCACCGGGTTGGTGAAATTCACCAGCCAGGGGTCCTTGGCGCCGTAGCGCAGCAGGGCGTCGGCGATCTTGCGGATCTGCGGTATGGTGCGCAGGGCCTTGGAGAAGCCGCCCACGCCGGTGGTCTCCTGGCCGATGATGCCGTAACTGCGGCCAAGCTCCTCGTCGCGGCGGCGCGCGGCCATCATGCCCACGCGGATCTGCGGCACCACTATCTTGGCGCCTTTCACCGCCTCTTTAAGATCGAGCGTGGCCTTAATGGTAAGCTTCGACTTGGATTTCTCAGCCAGCCGCCGCGTGAAGCCGTGCACGGCCTTCAGACGCCCGGCGTCTATGTCCATCAGGCAGACTTCGGACACCGCCTTGTCCAGGCCGGAATTCAATATATGGTCGATAAGGAGAGGGGTGTAACTCGAGCCCGCCCCGACGATAGCCAGCTTTACCATAGTAAACCTCTTGAGAATCGCGGGGGACCTTAGCGAGCTTATCGCCGGTTCCCCCTTTAAGCTTTCCGGGCGCGTATTTTTTTAACTTCGACGGCGCGCGCTTTATTTATGATATCAAAATCAAGCCGGGTTTTCCCCGCGGGAAATAGGGCATGGGCGGCTCGCCCATCGCGTGCCCCAAGGCATAAGTTGACCAGAACCAGGAAGAGAGGCGGAACAAATGCTCCGCCCTCTTTGTTTTTCATTCCGTATCGTCTATAATTTAAGTAGCACAGGAGAGACTATGCCAAAGATACTGGTAGTGGACGACATCCCGGCGATAGTGGATTTTTCCAAGGAATTTTTCGAGGACGCCGGCTTCGACGTGCGCACGGCCGACACCGCCCCCACCGCGATCGCGGCCCAGCACGAGTTCAAGGCCGACGTGATCCTGCAGGACCTCAACATCCCCGGCGGCGGCGGCACGCATGTCTATGAGACGCTGCGCGCCGAAGGCGACCTGGTGCCGATCATCTTCTCCACCGGCAAGCCCGAGACCCTGGGCGACCTGAACAAGATGGTCAACGTCTCCGCGCTGCGCAAACCCACCAACCCCGACGTGCTGATGGCTGAAGTGCAGAAGCAGATAGCCGCCAGGCAGGCCGCCGCCCCCGCGGCGCCGCCCCCTCCGCCCCCGGCCGCTCCTGCCGCGGACGAGCGGCCCATGAACCCCAACCCTCCCCCGCCCCCGAAATTCCCGCGCTAAAGGAGACAGCCATGGCGGGTGAAAAGAACGTTTTCTCGGCAAGCAGGTGGACGGCGGGCAACTTCCTGTTCCCCACGCGCATAGAGATCACCCACGACCGGGTGGCGCGCATAAAGCCGGGGCTGCTCAGCCTCGAGGAAGAGAGCATCTCCATGGCCAAGGTGGCTTCGGTCAACATCAAGTCCGGCCTGCTCTGGGCCGACATCCGCATAGATTCCAGCGGCGGCACCAACCCCATAGTGAGCCACGGCCACCACAAGGCCGACGCGCAGGCCATACGCGCCCTGATAGAGCGCTACCAGCACGAACCCGCCTGACCGGCCCCGCTTTCTCCGACGGGGATTTGACCTTGGTCCAAGCGCGGCGCCGCGCTATTTAATAAACTCTCCTTGCAGCAAAACACCACTGGAGGCGCAACATGAAAACCGCTCTGATAACGCTACTGGCCCTGGCCGGCCTGGCCGCCGGGCAGGCCCAGGCAGAAACCATACGCATCGTAGCTCCCTACCTGGGCAGCATCACCAACGAGTACGCCAACGAGGCTTACCACCTGGACCTGCGCGACACCGCCAGGATGGAAGGCGTCTACGCCCAGTGGATAAACACCAAGGTTTTCCAGGCCAACGCCTTCGTCTACCGCGCGCCCGACGTGAACTATAGCCGCGTCAAAGGGCTGCACCTGAACCTGGACTTTTACTGTAAGCCCACGGCGGCCGGCAAATGGGTGGCCGGGGCCGGCCTGGAGAGTTTGAACATAGACATGTCCGCCGGCGGCAACATCGCCGGGCTCTCTGCTTTCGATCTGGACAATACGGTGAGCTTCTACTACGCCAGGGCTGGGCGCTATTTCTACTTTAAGCGCGGCCCGGCCGACTTCTCCCTGCTGCCCTACGCCGGCTACGCTACGGAGAAAATTTCCGGTAAAATCGTAATGGACACCCCGTCTCCCAGCCCCGCGCGCACGGTCGACATCGGCGACAGCGACAGCCATCCCATCGCCGGCCTCAACCTGAACGCCACGGTCTGGCATTTCATAGACCTGCAGGCCAAATGGATGGGCCGCTTCAAGGACGGCGACAGGCTGGACGAATACTCGGCGCTGGCCAACTTCTACCTGAACCGGCACTGGGGCCTCTCCTACCGTTTCAAGTACATGGAGTACGGCTCCTCGTCCAACGCCTACCACCTGGGCGGCGTGGCCTACGTATTCTGACATCCGCTGACGCGGCGCGGGGCGGCGGTTTAAAAAACCGCCGCCTTGTTTTTTTCCTCCCTTTGTTTTGTATTATTAATGGATAAAAGGGCATGGAGGCGGCGTGGTAACAGGTTCCGGCAAAAGCGGCAAGATAAAGATCCTGGCGGTGGAGGACAACCCCGCCATCCTGGATTTTTACCGCGAATTTTTCGAGGACATGGGCTTCGAGGTGCAGACCTCCGAGGACGCCCTGTCCGCCCTCACCCTCTACCAGCAGTTCAAGGCCGACCTGATAGTGCTCGACCTCAATATCCCGGCCGGCGGCGGCCAGCTGGTGTTCGACACCATCCGCACCCGCCTGCAGGACCCCGTGCCGATCATCTTCTCCACGGGGAAACCCGAGATGCTGCCGCACAGCCTCAAGAACCTGCACAACGTCACCGTGGTGGGCAAGCCCATAGCGCCGGAGGCCCTGCTGGCCGAGGTGCGCCGCCTGCTGCCGCAATTCTTTAACAAAGCCCCGAACTCGGTACCCCCGCCGCCGCCCCCGCCCGAGTTGGTAGCCCGCGCGGCGGTCAGGCGCAAGGTGCTGATAGTGGACGACGACCAGACCATACTCGAGCTTTATACGGAGATCCTCTCAAAGGCCGGCTTCGACGTGCAGACAGCCGAGGACGGCATCGGCGCCGTCACCAAGTTCCAGGAATTTCATCCGGATCTGGTGATTCTCGACGTGGACATGCCCGCCGGCGGCGGCCGCAAAGTATTCGAGCGCCTGCGCCTGCAGCTGGCCTCCCCTGTGCCGATACTGTTCTCCACCGCTTCGCCGGCCGCCGTGGAAGACCTGGCCCGCAACCTCAACGTCATCGTGCTCAAAAAACCCATCACCCCCGGCATCCTGACCGGCGCCGTCAAAGACCTGCTGAAACTGTCCTAGTTCTCCTCGACACTGATGACACGCCTGATACTAGTTTCCTGGCTCTGGGCTTTCTCCTTCGGCATAAACAAACAATGGATAGCGGGGGCGGACCCCGTGCTGGTCACGCTTATACGGTTGGGCCTGGCCCTGCTGGCGCTATTGCCCTGGCTGCGGCTGCCGCGCGCCGGCCGCCGCGGCGTAGTGGAATTAATGGGCATCGGCGCGGTGCAGTTCGGCCTGATGTACGTGGCGCTGAACTATTGCTTTATAGTCTTGCAGGCCTACCAGGTGGCGCTGTTCACGGTAATGACGCCGCTCTACGTGGCCGCCATACACGCCCGCCGTTCCGGGCGCGCCACAGCCGGGCTTTTCGCCGCGGCGGGGATCGCGCTGCTGGGCGCGGCGCTGGTGGAGCGCTGGGCCGTGGACCGGCGCGTCTTCTGGCAGGCCTTCGCGGTGATGCAGGTCTCCAACGCCGCCTTCGCCTGGGGGCAGGTGGCCTACAGGGACTGGCGCCGGCGCAGCCCGGCGGAGCAGGACCTGAATATTTTCGGCTGGCTGTACCTGGGCGGCGCTCTGGTGGCCCTGGCCTGGGCTGCCCTGGCTTCGGATTGGGGTGAATTGTTGTCTTATACGCCGCAGCGCTGGGCGGCGCTGCTCTACCTCGGGCTGGTCGCCTCCGGCGCCGGCTTCTTCCTGTGGAACACCGGCGCGGCGCGGGTAAGCCCCGGCGCGCTAGCGGCCATGAACAATCTCAAGAGCCCGCTGGCGGTGCTGGTTTCGGTAATTTTCTGGGGTGCTTACGCGGCCATGCGGCCGCTGGACTGGATGTTCCTCGCCGCCGGCGCGGCGTGCATAATAGGCGCGGCCGCCTGGGGGGCGGCCGAAAAAGATATTTCCGCTACTTCTTCCGCTCCGGGGCGGAGCGGGCCCGCAGCCAATCAATAATAGTCTTCAGCGTTTCTCCGTCGAGTTTCCTGCCCGCGGCGTTGTAATTATTCTGCACCTGTAAAGGGGACAGCTGCTCCATGGGCTTCGGTTCATGCTTCAGCAGATGGTCGGCGTCGGGCGGATAAACGAAAGAGGCGGCCTTATGTCCGGCGAGGGCCGCTTCCAGCGGTTTGCCGTCCAGCAACGGATTTATCTGCATATCCTTGCCGCCTATGACCACCAGCAGCGGCGCTTTTACACCGGCGGCCAGCCTGGCCGGGTCCGCAGAGAAGATCTCGCGCATGAACGGCAGGTTCTGCGGCACATAAAAACCGGCCACCATATTATTTATGGCCTGCGGCACGGCCGGCTCAGGGCTGAAAGGCAGGCCGGCCTGGAAGCGGGCCGTCAATTTATCATAACCGGCCATTATCTCTTTGCCCTGCGGCAACGGCAGCACCTGCGCCTCTATCTGCCCGCGGATCACCGCGCCCAGCGCGCGGCCGGGCGCCCCGGTGAGTATCAGCCCGGCGAATTCAGTCGCGCCGGCCAGGTGGGCGTTGAGGGCGTGCACGGCGCCCTCGCTGTTGGTCAGAGCGAAAACTTTAGCGGCGTCCACGCCCGCCCGTTTCTTCAACTGCTCGGCCGCGGAGGCCACCTCATCCATATGCGATTTGAGGCTTATCTTGCCGGAGAGCAGCTGGCCGTTGGCTGCGGCGTAAGGGCCGGTGAAACGCTTGTCGTAGCGTATAGAGGCGAAACCCGCGCGGGCCAGAGCTTCGGCCAGCAGCGCGGCGCTGCCGTTGCGGCCGGGCAGCGCCGGAGAATTCCAGTCGCGGTCGGTGGGACCGCTGCCGGGCACCAGCACCAGGCCGGGCCAGGGGCCGGCCCCTTCGGGCAGGGCTATAGTCGCCGCCATGGTGGTACCATCCATCAGCCAGGTGAGGCGTTCGGAAACCGGTTCGGCGCAGAGGGGCGTGCAGAGCAGCAGGGCGGAGAGCAACAGCAGATTCTTCATTTATTTACTCCGGAGTTAAACGGATTTTTTCAAGACTACCACTTCTATGCGGCGGTTGCGGGCGCGGCCCTCGGCGGTATCATTAGAAGCTACCGGGTGGGCGGAACCCAGGCCGCTGTATTTCAGGCGGGCCGGGTTTATGCCCTCGGTGACCAAATACTCATAAACGCGCTCGGCCCGCAGGCGCGACAGGGCCAGGTTGCTCTGCGGCGTACCGGTAGAGTCGGTGTAGCCGCGCACCACGGCGCGCTTCTTAGGGTAGGCCTTGAGCAGCAGGGCCATCTCGCGCAGGGCCGGCAGGGCCTCCGGCTCTATGCGGCTCTGGCCGGGCTTGAAGATCATGCTCTCGAGGATGGCCACTATCAGGCCTTCGTCCACATAATCGATGCGCAGCTGCTTGCCCGCCAGCCGCTTCACCTCCAGCGGCGTAAAAAGGCTGAGCGAAACCCTGGGGGCGGTATGCGGGCGCTTTTCCTGGTCCAGCCAGGCCAGCCTGGCGCTGTAGAAACCGTCCGGCAGCGGCTTGCCCTCGGCGGAGACGCCGCCCCAATTGATGCCGCCCGCCGGGGGCCGGCCAGCGCCCTGCAGCAGGCCCACCTCGCGCCCGCTCCCGTCGAAAACCTGTATCTGCCAGGCGCGCACCCCGGCGAGGCCGTCCTCCCTGGCCGCGAAGAAATCGTCCCGCGGGGCGCGGTAGCGTATCGCGAACCTGACCGGCACGGCGCTGGGGTCGGAGCCCATCTGCTCTATGGCGGCCAGGAACACCCCCGGCGCCTCGTCCTGGTCGAACGAGGAGCGCAGGTCCGGGCTGAGCAACAGCGGCAGCAGCGCCAGCGCGGCCAGAACGATATAGACGGCTCTTCTTTTCATTTTAGTCCCCAGGCTATTTTTGCAAATACCCGGTTTCCACGCAAGGTAATCGGTCAACCCCTAAAAAGACGGCGGGGGCTCCTTTACCACGCGCTTTTCCTCGCCGGCTTTCTTATCCATGTAGGTGCGGATGGCCTTGTCGTATTCCTTCAGTTCCGTGCCCTCGTTGAAAGAGTTTTCGTCCTTTTCCCCGGCGGCGGGCTTGTCGCGCCAATCCTTGCGGAGTTTTACGCGGCGCGCGCCCAGGATCTCCCCGGACGACACCTCTACCAGGCGGGCGTTGACCTCTATGCGCCCGCGGGAAAGTTCCGTGAGCGTGCCCAGTATCAGCCAGTCGGCGCCCAGCAGCGCGCCTATGTCCTTAATGGAGTCCGGCCCGATGGCGCCCGAGCCCTGCAGCTTCAGTTCGGCGAAAACCTTCTCTATCTCCCGGCGCTCGGCTACCTTGTATTTTCCCAGCTCCACCAGTTCGGTGGTGATGCGGCCGGCTATCACCTCGCCGTCGGCGGAGACCCGCCCGGCGGCGTAAGAGAAATCGGCCACGGCTATCTTGCCGCCGGCGGCCGGGGCTTTCTTGAGCAGGCCGCGCACCAAGGCGCGGCAATCGCCGGGCCCGCCGGCCAGGGAGAGGGCCGGGGCGAGCAGCAGGAGCAGGGAAAGCAGCGTTCTCATAAAGTCTCCGGAGTTCAGGTTTTGGCCAGGCGGCCGACTATGGCGGCGTGCAGGGCCGGCTGGTCGTCGGTGCCTATCAGCAGGCGCCGGCCGTTCTTGAGCCGCAGTTCCACGCAATCGAGGCTGCTGACATTGAAGATCCAGCCGTCTCCCACGTAGTGTATCCCCCAGCCGTAAAGCCACGGGGCGCGCAGCGGTGCGGCGCCGGCGATCTCGGTGAGCGGCACAGTGCGCCGTATCAGCCCCAACCCCAGGCGCAGGCGCACGGCATGGCCGTCCACGGTCACTTTTTGTCTGTAAAAATTAAGGAGGGCCGCCAGAAGGACGAACTGCAGCAGCGCCTGCGCGCCGGCCCCGCCCGGCATAGCTCCGGAAGCGAAAGCCGCGTAGATGCCGGCCATGGCCGCGCCCATCGAGGCTATGATGACCCAGCCGGTCTCTGTATGTTCGTAATCGTTCACTATCCCCCCCTCTGCCCGCGGTTAAATCTTAGCGCACCAGCCTCGCCCGGCGCAAATGAAAAAGCCGCGCGCGGGCGCGGCTTTTCCGCCGGCAAGCCTTAGAAATCGCTGTTGCTCAGGCCGGCGTAGATCAGCGCGCCGCCTCGCAGCGAGGCCAGCGCCTTGCCTATCTCGCTGTTGGCCACGGCCAGGCAGCCGAAAGAGCGGCCGGCCCGGTAATTCCCTTCCCGTACATAGTTGGAATCATGCAGCACTACCGCGCGGGAGAGGGCGTTGGAATTGGTGGAGGACAGGCCGTGCAGCCGCATGGACTTGCCGTGCTTGCCGGTATAAAGATCGCCGGTCAGGTAGAAGCCCAGCGAAGAGGCCCGGGAATTGGGCACATTGCTGAAGCGGGTGGCGTAGCCATCCCCGTCCGGGTCCGAACCGGTGCCGTGCGCCACATGCATGGCGTGCTCGGCGCCGCTCTGCACGTCCAGGATCCAGAACCTGTCCTGGCTGGAATGCCTGGAGAAATCGACTACGCCGATGTAGCGCTTGTTCTGTATGCGGCCGGAGTTGGTATTGAAATATTCCAGCGCCTTGCGCTTGAGGTCGGAGGGAATGCCGCCGCCGGGCCCGAGGATCTCCGCGCGGGGCGCGGGCTGGTTCTGCGGCTGGTAGACCACCTGGGGAGGCTGCTGCGGGAAAGGGTCCTCGGGCAGTTCGGCGGGATCTACCGGGTCGTAGGCCTGGCCTTCGACATAGGTCTCTTCTTCGGCGTCGTCTTCCAGCTCGCCTTCGTACTGCGGCAGCGACATGGTGGGGTTGGCGATCTCTATGTCGCCGTTAGGGGCGAACAGCAGCTTGAAGAAATTTACTATCGCCTGCACCAGCACCGGTACGGGCTTTATCTCGGAGCGGTCGGCGGCGGCCTGTTTGCGCAGGCCGGCGGTGTCCACGCGCAGGTCCTGGGCGGAGGCCCGCAGGTTCTCCATGCTGCGGGCCTGCAGCAGCGCGGAGGAACCGAGAAGTAGTATGAGGGCGGCGGCAATGATTTTCATATTTGCTCCTGCCATAGGTTACCAGTTTGGCGGCCCCGCCATAAGGGGAGAAAGCCCTAGGCGCTTCTGGGCCTAAAGGCCTAGGCACGCGCGCGGCCAAATAAAAGCCCCGGCAGGCTTGAGGCCGGCCGGGGCTGTCAGGGCTCGCCCTTACTTCAATTTCTTGTCTATCTCGGTCCAGGCGTTCTTGAGGTCTATGGTCATATGCCTCAGCTCGGCGGCGCTGACGCTTTCGAGCCTGGCGTAGCGGTCGGCCACTTTATCCACCAGCCGCAGGTAAGTCTCCCGGTCTATTTTCTTCAGGGATTCGATCTTTTCCAGGACCTCACCTTTCATCTTTAGGCCCCAGCCGCGTATTTTCTCCCGGTTCTTGGCGCCTTTCTCTCCATAGAGGAAATATGTCCCGGCCGCCGCCACCGCCGCCAGTCCTATCCCCGCGCCTATAAGTTTGGTGCTCTTTTTCATATTTCCTCCTTAAAACAACTCGTTAACGGAAATGTTAGCACTATCCGCGTCCCCGCGTAAATCCTAAAAAATTCCCCGGCAAGGAGCAAAGCTCCTACCGGGGGACTGCGCGGGCCGAAAAACCGGAAAGGGGTCCGCTACTTCGCGCTATCAGTTAAGAGAGTTGATCTCGCGCCAGCTCTTGGCGGAGCGGCGGCGGGGGTTCATTACCCACAGGTAAGCGCCGTTCCTGGCCGGCTTCAGGCCGGGGGTGTCGGTGCCTATCTCCTGGCCGGGGGCGATGCGCACTATCATCTTGTCGGCTTTCTTAACGTCGTTCTCGTCTTTCTCGAAGTTGCAGGTCATTGCCATACTCTAGCTCCTCGCAGCCCAACCCCTACAGCCATATCCTACGATAAACCGGCGGCGCCGCCTAGGCCCAAAGGGCCCAGAACCCGGCGGTTTTTAGGCCTATGACTTTAGACAACCCCGCGCCGGCTAATAACCGGCCATGCCGCCCATGGCCGCCTGGAAAAAGGCCCAGACGCTGATAAGCCGGTCGATCACGAACCAGGTGACCAGCACTATGGCGGCCGCATAGGCGGCCCGGGCCTCGCGCGAGAGCAGCGGGGACCGCCAGACCAGGATCAGGCCGAAAGGCCCCAGGCCGAAAAGCGTCATCAGGATTATGCCCCAGTGCCGGTAATACCAGGGGACATAGTCGCCCTGGCCGCGGCCGCAATGGCGGCAGTAGCGGTCCTGCGCGCTTATTTCAGAACCGCAGGCCCAGCAGGCGGCCCGCTGCGGGTTCGCCGCGTTTTCAGACCGTGTTTCCATGTCCTCTCCCCAGCTTCAGTTGCGCGTAAGGGCGCGGCCGCCGGCGAACCAGCGGCAGGCGGGAACCGCCCAGCACCTCGGCCTGCAGCAGCAGCGAGTCGGCCCGGCGCAGTTCCGCCTCCAGCCGGTGTCCCACTATCCTGTGATGCCGCTGCGCGTCCAGGCGGCGGCTGACGAAAAAGACGTTCTTGTCTGAATAGAGCCAGTCCGGCTTCAGGGCGGCGGCGTCGAGCGGCTCGGAGTATTCGCGCAGCGTCTTCTCGCCGCGGGCGTTGTAGTAGAACTCGAAATAGCTGCGCGCCAGCTCGCCGACCGAGTCGTAGACCGGCTCGCGGTAGCGCAGGCCGCAGAAATGCGACTGCGCCACGGCGCCCCAGCGGCCGTGCCGGATGAAAGGGGCTATCACGTGGTCGTCGTCCCGGGGATTGGCCCGCAGGTCCAGCAGCAGCGGGCGGCGGCCGTGGTACAGGAAGGCGGCGGCCGCCAGCATCGCGCCCTCTATGCAATGCGCGGCGCCCCGCTTGAGCGTTTCCAGCGGGGACCAGCAGGTATCGGGCCTGGTCTCGTTATAGGCCAGCCGGTATTCGATAAAATCCTGCACCTTGCGCGGGGTGTCCAACCGCCGCAGCAGGGCCAGCTGGTCCGGGGAAAACCGGGAGAAAGCGTCGCGGGAGGTCACTGCTTGGGTTTCTTGACGTGCCAGGGCTTGTCGGTGGAATCGTGCGGCTTCTTGGCCTTCTCCAGGTCCAGGAGCGCGTTGAAGACCACGCCGCGCAGGCGGTCTATGTCGAAAGGTTTGGTGATATAACCCTTGGCGCCGCCCTTCAGGGTCAGCGAGGCGGTCTCTATGTCCTCGTCGCCGGTGAGCATCCAGATGATGGGCGCCGGGGCCAGGTCGCGGATCACGGCGAGCACTTCCAGGCCGGACATGCCGGGCATGGTGATGTCGAGGAAGACGAAGACGGGGCGCTCCGCCTTGATCAGTTCGATGGCCGTGCCGCCGTCCTGCGCGGTCAGCACCTCGCAGTGCCCCTCGAAAGCCTGCTTCACGAGGAACAGCACGCTGGCTTCGTCGTCCACTATCAGAATTTTATGCGCCATAAGATCTTTAACCCTTGGCCCTATTGTATAACAACCTGGCGGGCCATATCTACCCCGCCCCCGAATGAAAAAGCCCCGCGGGGCGGGGCTTTTTCACGCTCCGGCTCAGAGCAGCGGGTTGGAGACCACGCCGTCGGCCAGCTTGGGCTCGAACCAGGTGGACTTGGGCGGCATCACCTGGTTGTCGTCGGCCACGCTGATCAGCTCGTCGAGCGAGGTGGCGTGCAGCGCGAAACCGGCGGCCATCTCGCCCGAATTCACGCGTTTTTCCAGCTCGCCGAGACCGCGTATGCCGCCGACGAAATCCACGCGGTCGCTCTTGCGCAGGTCCTTGATGCCGAGTATCCTGTCGAGGACGAGGTCGCTGAGCACGCTGACATCCAGCGCCTTCACCGGGTCCTCTTCCTTCGACGGCGTCTTCACCGTGGGCTTGAGCAGGTACCACTTGCCGCCCAGGTACAGGCCGAACTCGCGGCGCGCGGCCGGCTTGGCCTGGCCGGCGGCCTCTTTCACCTCGAAGTTCTCCCCCACCTTGGCGAGGAACTGCTCCGGGGTCAGGCCGTTGAGGTCCTTCACCACGCGGTTATAGTCCCAGATCTTCATCTCGTCCACCGGGAAAGCCGCGGCGAGATAGACGTTGTAAGGCTCGTCGCCCTTGTGGGCCGCGCCGCGGGTCTCCACCATGAACTTCTTCACGCGGCTGGCCGCGGCGGAGCGGTGGTGGCCGTCGGCGATATAGACGGTCTTCTGCTTCTCCGAGGCGTCGGCGATGGCCTTTATGTCCGCCTCGTCGTCTATCAGCCAGAGGGTGTGGATCACGCCGCCGCTGCCGGTGGCGGAGAACAGCGGCTCCTTCTGCACGTTCTTTTTGATGACGGCGTCGATCTCGGGCACCTGCTTGTAGGCGATAATGCCGGGGCCGGTCTGGGCCTTCACGTACTTGATCTGGTTCACGCGGTCGTCTTCTTTGACGGGGCGGGTGAACTCGTGCTTGCGGATGCGGTTATTGTCGTAATCCTCCACGCACGCGCCCACCATCAGGCCGGTCTGGATATGCTGGCCCATCTGCAGGCGGTAGGCGTAGAAGCAGGGCTTGCCCTCGCGGACCAGCAGGCCCTGGGCGAGCATCTTCTCGAAATTCTCGGCGGCTTTTTTATAGACGCTCTCGTCGTGCACGTCGGTGCCGGGCGGCAGGTCGATCTCGGCCTTGGACACGTGCAGGAAGCTGTTGGGCTTGCCCTTGGCCATCTCGCGGGCCTCGTCGGAGTCCAGCACGTCGTAAGGCGGGGCGATGATCTCCTGGGCCTTGGCCTGGGAGGCGGGGCGGATGCCGAAAATAGGTGAGAAAAGCGGTAGTTTAGCCATGTCTTTATCCTTGGTTGAAAATGAGCCCGGGCCCCCTCGCGGGGACCCGGGCGCGGGCGGCAGGATTTATACCTTGTCGCCGTTGACCGCGTGGGTGCGCTTGCCGGTGAGCAGGAAGTCCGCTATCTGCTCGGCCGCCTGGCGGGCCACCGTCACCTGCGCGTCCTTGGTGGAGGCGGCGATATGCGGGGTGCAGATCACTTTCTCCATGCCGAAGAACATGTGCTGGGTGGCGGGCTCTTCCGCGTACACGTCCACGGCGAAGCCGGCGATGTGGCCGCTCTCGATGGCGGCCTTGATGTCGGCCTCCACCATGATGCCGCCGCGGGCGCAGTTGATCAGGCGCACGCCTTTCTTCATCTTGGCGATGGCGTCCTTGTTGATCATGCCCTTCGTGGCCGGGTTGATGGTCACGTGGTAGGTAATGAAGTCGGCCTTGGCGTACAGCTCGTCCAGGGTGACCATCTTCACGCCGATCTCGCGGGCGCGCTCGGTGGTCATCGCCGGGTCGAACACCAGCACGTCCATCTTGAGGCCCTTGGCGCGGTCGGCCACCACGGCGCCGATGTTGCCGCAGCCTACTACGCCGAGCGTCTTGCCGGTGATCTCGACGCCTTCGAACTTGCTCTTCTCCCACTTGCCGGCGTGCGTGGACGCGTTGGCCTGCGGGATCATGCGGGCCATCGCAAACATCATGGCTATAGCGTGCTCGCCGGTGCTGACGGTGTTGCCGAAGGGCGTGTTCATCACCAGCACCTTCTTCTCGCTGGCGGCGACCAGGTCGACATTGTCGACGCCGGCGCCGGCGCGGGCCACGGCCTTGAGGTTCTTGGCGGCCTCTATGATCTCGCGGGTGATCTTGCTGGCGGAGCGCACTATGATGCCGTCGTACTCGTGCGCGCAGGCCTTCAGCTCTTCGGGCTTCATGCCGGTCTTGACCACGGCTTCGATGCCGCGGTCCTTGAGGACTTTCTCGCAGAGGGGATCCGCTTTGTCGGCGATAAGAACTTTGCTCATTTTACTGCCTCCTTGCTGTATTCTTTGGCTACCTGCTCGTAGGCCCAGTCCAGCCAGGGGATCAGGGCTTCTATGTCCGAAGTTTCCACGGTGGCGCCGCACCAGACGCGGATGCCGGCCGGGGCCTTGCCGTAGGAATTGATGTCGTAAGCGACGCCTTCCTTGCCCAGCATAGAGGTGAGCTTCTTGGCGGCGGCGGCTTTCTCCTCGTCGGACAGCTTCTGGAACCACTCGGCTTTGATCTTGAAGCAGACCGAGGTGCTGGAGCGGGTTTCCTTCGTCTCGGCCAGGAAGTCAATCCAGGGGGACTTCTCCACCCAGCGCTCGAAGGCGGCCAGGTTGGCGGTGGAGCGCTTGATCAGGCCGGGCAGGCCGCCCACGGTCTCGGCCCACTTGAGGGCGTCGATGGCGTCCTCCACGCAGAGCATGGACGGGGTGTTGATGGTGCTGTACTCCAGTTCGCCGGGCAGCAGTTTCTTCTCGTCGACGAGGCGGAAGATCTTGGGCACGGGCCAGGTAATTTTGGAGTTCTGCTCTTCCATGCGCTTGACGGCCTTGGGAGAGAGGATGATGACGCCGTGCGCGGCTTCGCCGCCCAGCACTTTCTGCCAGGAGAAGGTGACCACGTCGAGCTTGGTGAAGTCTATGTCCATGGCGAACACGCCGGAGGTAGCGTCGCAGATCACGAGGCCTTCCTGGTTCGCGGGGAGCCAGTTCAGGTTCGGGACTTTCACGCCGGAGGTGGTGCCGTTCCAGGTGAAGATGATGTCGTTCTGCGGATTGGCCTTGGTGAGGTCGGGCAGCTTGCCGAAGTCGGCCTTGTACTCGTTGACGTTCTTAAGCTTGAGGTACTTAACGGCGTCGGTGATCCACCCCTTGCTGAAGGCTTCCCAGCCGAAGATATCCACGGACCGGGGCCCGAGCAGGGTCCACATGGCCAGTTCCACGGCGCCGGTGTCGGAGCCGGCCACCACGCCTATGCGGTAGTCGGCGGGCAGGTTTAGGACCTTCTTCATGCGGTCAGAAACTTCCTGCAGGCGGGCTTTGCCTTCCTTGGAGCGGTGCGAACGGCCCACCAGGGCGTTCTTAAGCGCGTCCACCGTCCAGCCGGGGCGCTTGGCGCAGGGGCCGGAAGAGAAGTTGGGGCAGTTGGGTTTTACTGTGGGTTTTTCCATGTTCTGGGGTCTCCTGTTCGTATTGTGAAAACCGGTGTTTATATATAAACATAATATAATTCCTTTGACAACCCCGCCCCGCCGGGGCCCGGGAAGGGGCGCGCGGGCCCCTTCTTTAGTAAAATATCCTCATGCCCACGACCAAGAAACCCGGCGACTACGAGGTAGAGTTCGGCGGCTTCGAAAAGCTGATGCCTTACAGGATCAAGAACGTCCTGCTGGTGGCCTCCCTCTACGATTCCTTCCTGCTGGCCGACGACGACCGCCTCAACGAGGCGCTGTTCGGCGAGATGCTGGACTCCTCCCCCCGCTCGGCCCCCAAGATCACCCGCGTGGCCACCGCCGAGCAGGCGCTGGAGAAGCTCTCCAAGGGCTCTTACGACCTGGTCATCGCCATGATACAGGTGGGCGAGACGGACATGGCCGAATTCTTCCGCGCGGTCAAAGACGGCCGCCCAGGCCTGCCGGTGGTGCTGCTCTCCTTTAACGTGCAGGACATCAAGAACATCCCCGACGAGACCCGCCTCCTGGCCGACGGGGTCTACCTGTGGAGCGGCGACACGCGCATCTTCTCGGCCATCATCAACCTTATCGAGGACGCCAAGAACTTCGAGCACGACGCCCAGGTGGGCGTGCAGGCCGTGCTGCTGGTGGAGGACAATATCAAGTTCTACTCCACCTACCTGCCCATCATCTACACCGAGCTGATGAAGCAGACGCAGATCGTGATGGCCGAAGAGCTGAACCCCGCCAAGAAAATGCTGCGCCTGCGCGCGCGCCCAAAAGTGCTGTTCTGCAGCACCTACGACGAGGCCTGGGCGATCTACGGGAAATACAGGGCCAACCTGCTGGGCGTCATCAGCGACATCGAGTATCCCAAGGACGGCGCCTGCCACCCCGAGGCCGGCCTGGAGCTGACCCGCCGCATCAAGGAGGAAAACCCCGACATGCCGGTGCTGCTGCAGTCCTCCAACGCCGCTTTCGCGCACAACGCCGGCCGGCTGGAAGCCTCGTTCATGCATAAGGCCGCCGCGGACCTCTCCAAGCAGCTGCGCGCCTTCATCACCCGCTACTTCGGCTTCGGGGATTTCGTCTTCGCCGACCAGAACGGCGCCGAGCTGGCCCGCGCCTCCGACCTGGGCGCCATGCTGCGCCTGCTGAAAGTCGTGCCGCTGGAGTCCATCCTCTACCACGCGGGGCGCAACCACTTCTCCAAATGGCTGTTCGCCCGCACCGAGTTCGAGATGGCCTACAACATCCGGCCCAAGAAGATCTCGGAGTTCGGCAACCCCGAGCAGCTGCGCAAGTACCTGATAGAGACGCTGCACCAGTTCATCTACAAGACCCAGCTGGGCACCGTACTCAAGTTCGACCGCAAGCTCTTCGACGACTCCACCCCCTTCAGCAAGATCGGCTCCGGCTCCATCGGCGGCAAGGCCCGGGGGCTCGCCTTCGTGGATTTCCTGCTCTCGAAGACCGACCTGGAGCACCGCTGGCCCGGCATCACCGTGACCGTGCCCAACACCGTGGTGATCGCCTCCGACGTGTTCGACTTCTTCATGGAGCAGAACGGCCTGGACACCCTGCTCAACGAGGGCCGCTCCAACGACGATACGGCGGCGCTGTTCGAACGGGCCCGCCTCCCCGACTACGTGCTGCGCGACCTGCAGGCGCTGATCGGGAAGCTCGACGGCCCGCTGGCCGTGCGCTCGAGCTCGCTGCTCGAGGATTCAAAGACCCAGCCCTTCGCCGGCGTGTACAAGACCTACATGCTCGCCAACAACCACCCCGACCCGGCGCGGCGTCTCGACGAGCTGGCCCGCGCGGTCAAGTTCGTCTACGCCTCGGTCTTCTCGCGCGAGGCGCGCGCCTACCGCCGCCTCAACCCGCTGATCATCGACGAGGAAAAGATGGCGGTCGTTATCCAGCGCGTGGTGGGCCGCGACTACGGCGGCGGCCGCCACTACCCGGCTTTCGCCGGCGTGATGCAATCCTATAATTATTACCCGGTGCCGCCGCTGGAAGCCGAAGACCCGATAGCCCACATCGCGCTGGGGCTGGGCAAGACCATAGTGGAAGGCTACAACGCGCTGCGCTTCTCCCCCGCCCACCCTCAGAACCTGCACCAGTTCTCCACCACGGCGGACTTCCTGGGCAACTCACAGAAGAAACTGATAGCCTTGCGCACCGGCCAGCCGGAAACAAGGCTTAGCTTCGAGGAAGAGCCCGCGCTGACCGAGGCCACCGTGCAGGACGCCGAGGCCGACGGCACGCTGGAGCTGGTAGGCTCCACCTACTCGGCCGAGGACGACCGCATCAACGACGGCATCGCCAACCCCGGCCACCGCCTGGTAACCTTCGCGCCGCTGCTCAAGAACGAGGTGCTGCCGCTGGCCGACATCCTTAACGCCGTGTCGGCGCTGGGCAAGGAAGCGATGGGCTGCAATGTGGAGGTGGAATTCGCCTGCGACTATGACCAGGCCTCTGGCTCAGCCGTCTTCAACATCCTGCAGATGCGGCCCATGGTCTCGCGCAGCCCGGTCAAGAAGGTCTCGCTCAAGGACCTCAAGCCCGAGAGCCTGCTCTGCCTGAGCGCGCAGGCGCTGGGCAACGGCGCGCACCGCGACATCGCCGACCTGATCTACGTGATCCCGGAGAAGTTCGACCAGCTCAAGACGCGCGAGATAGCCGAGGAGATAGGCGTGATCAACGCGCGCCTGCGCGAGGAAGGCCGATCTTACCTGGTGATAGGCCCGGGCCGCTGGGGCTCCAGCGACCCGTCCCTGGGTATACCGGTAAAATGGCATCACATCTCGGGCTCGCGCATCATCATAGAGGCCGCCTACGGCGACTTCGTGGTGGACCCGTCGTACGGCACGCATTTCTTCCACAACGTGACGTCGCTGGGCATAGGCTACTTCACCATCAACGAGACCGGCCCTGAGGCTTTCATCAACTGGGACAAGATCAAGGGCCAGGCACCGCTGGCCGAGGCGAACTACATACGCCATATCCGCTTCCCGGAGCCGCTGGATATACGCATAGACGGTTCCGAGGGCCGCGCCGCGGTCGCTGTGCAGCCATAAAGCCGAACGGAAAGAGCCGACCCGTGGCGGCTCTTTTCATTTCCCGGCCTCGCGCTAATATCTGCGCCGCGGTTTTTTCTTGTTCTTCCCCTCTTCGCTGATATACTCTAATCCTTCGCCGGCCTGCTTCAGCACGGGCAGGCCGGTGTCCCAGATGCCGATGGCCAGTACGTCCTTAACGAAGGACCGGCGGCCCTCATCACCGGCCCGCTCCCAGTCGGGGGAAGCGCCCTTGAGCGAGCTGCGCAGCAGGAAATCGCGCAGGCTGTCGTCCAGGTTTCTTTTGAGGTCGTCCACCAGCGGCGAGACCGAAAGCCGCAGCCGCTTGCGGTACTCCGGGGTCTCACGTTTAACCACCGGGCTCTCCCCGCCCTCTCCGCCGCCCGGCGGCGCCGCGTCGCCGTTCTTCTTTTCCCTGGAAATGATCAGCCGCCACGGGTTGGTCCTCAGGCCGTAATATTCCAGCCGCGTGTTCTCGGTGATGTCCCAATTATAAAAAGCCTTTAGGCCGGTATAGATGAAGCCAAGGCTGGGCAGGGAGCGCAGGTCCTTGAAATCCCATCGGATGCGGTAGTCCAGCCCCACGCGGGAGTTATAGGAATCCTTTGAGATGATAAGCTGCAGCGGGCTCTGCTCACGCGCCGGCGCCTGCACGGCCGCGGGAGCGGCGGTGGATACTTCGGCCTCTTGCGCCGCGGCCGAGGCGGCCAGCAGCAGCGCGGGGACGGCCAGGAAGAAGGTTGGTTTCATTCTTTCCCCGCCACGCGCGCCCCCTAGAAACCTTCCTTGGTATAGCGCTCCAGTAATTCCCTGGCCAGGCGGCCCTCGGGGTTCAGCTTGAGGGCCTCGTCCAGGGCGGCTTTGAACTCCGCCTCCAGCCTGGCGGTATTGCGCAGCTTGTCGCCTTCCACGGCGCGCAGCGCGGCCAGGCAGGCGGCTTTGAGCGAGTAGGATTCGCCGAGAAAACGGGCGGGCTTCAGGAAAGGCACCAAGCTGCCGCCCGAGGCGGCCTCGCTTACCACGGCGGAGATGCCGCCATAGGCCTTGTAGAGCAGCTGCGAAGCGGCCCTGCGGTTCTCTCCTACCGCGGCCAGCGCGGCCCCCTCCTGGAAATCGGCTTCGGCCAGCTGGCGGCGGGCGTCTATCAGTGCGGGGTAATGGTTCAAGGCGCCCTGGTAATAAGCCCGGGCCTGGGAATAATCCTTGCGCCCCAGGGCGGCATTGCCCTGCACGGCCTGCTCCACCGCCTTTTTGAAAGCCGGTTCGGCGGCCAGCCTGGCGTTGAAGGCGTAGACGGCCTGCATCGCCGCCGGGTCGCGCAGCGCGTCGGCTGCCGCCACTTCGGCGGCGGAGACCAGGGCGGCGGGGGCCGTCTTCCTTAACGACGGGTCGGTGGCGCCCAGCTTCTCCAGCTCCGCCTTCATGGCCAGCGCCTTGCGCGCGCCGGCCTCGTAGGCGGCGGCCTTTTCGAACAGGGTTTCGGGAGCCTTGTTGAGGCTGAGGTAGGCCTCGGACTCTATCCAGGGCAGGGCGGAAGCGCGGGCGGCCAGGCCGGCCAGGAGAGCGCGGTATTTTGCCGCGGCGTCGCCGGAAGCATAGATCTCCTGCGCCTGCGCCGCCATGGCCTCCAGGCCGCCGGTATCGCCGCGGGCCGAGTAGAAATTAGTCAGCGACTCGCGCGCGGTCCAATTGAGCGGGCTGGCGGCCAGGGCTTTTTTCAGCGCGGCCGCCTCCAACTCCTGAGCCCCTGCGAAGCCGCTCTTAGCGGCCGTCTCGCCCAGGCGCCCGAGCAGTTCTATTGCGGCGGCGGAATCGGGGGCGTATTTCAGGGCCCGGTCTATATCGGCGAAAGCGTTTGTCACCTCGGCCTCGCCCGGGTTCTGCGCCGAGGCCGTCTTGCGGGCTTTGCCCAGGTAGTACTCCGCTGCTTTGTCTTTGGCCATGCCGCAGCCGGTCAGCAGCGCGGCAGCCAGGGTTATGGTAATTAAGCGCGAGGGCTTCATGAGAATTTCTCCGCTTTCAGCACTTTCCCGAAGTAGAGCGTGTGCGGCGTCTCGGCGGGTTCGTAGTATTTTTTCAGCGCGGCGGGGGCCAGCGAGCCGCGGGCCAGGGGGGAGCGGCCGTACAGTTCGCACTGGTAGACCAGCGCGCAGCCGTCTATGTATTTCACGCCGGGCGCCCCGTCCTTCAGGGCCAGGCCGCAGGCCCGCAGTTTGTCGTATTCCCGGCCGGACTTGCTGCCGCAGAAGGCGAGCTCTTTCTTTAGCTCTCCCCGGCGCGGCACGCAGACCGAGAAGTGGGTGGCGGTCTCGAGCAGCGCGAAGGTGTGGCGCGACGGGCGCACCAGCACGCTCATTACGGGTTCGCCCCAGATGACGCCGAGCTGGGCCCAGCCTATGGTCATGGCGTTGACGCGCCCTTTCGCGTCCTCGACCACGAGGAAGGCCCCTGCCCCCTCCAGCGCCTCGCACAACTCCTTAAAATGCTCGTCGTAACGCATATTTTGCCCCTCAAGGTCCGTCCGGCGGGACGGGCCCGTCAGGCACGGGGTCTCGCACACCGTGCTCGCCCCTCCTCACTCAGTCGTCGCGCTTACGCAAGCTCCTCCTTCCGTGAGGGCCTTCCGAACCCATCCCGTCGGACGGCCTTTATATTACAATGTCGTCCAGTCGAGGATGATCTTGCCGGACTTGCCGGAGGACATGATCTCGAAGCCTTCCTTGAAATCCTGGGCGCGGAACTGGTGCGTGATGATGGGCTTGATGTCGAGGCCGCTCGTGAGCATGGCGCACATCTTGTACCAGGTCTCGAAGATCTCGCGGCCATAGATGCACTTGAGCGTCAGCGCCTTGAAGATCACGTTGCCCCACGGGATGGTGGTGTTGGGCGGCAGGATGCCGAGAAGGGCGAGTTTGGCGCCCATCTTGACGTTGGCGATCATGTCGTTGAAGGCGGCCGCGTTGCCGCTCATCTCCAGCCCCACGTCGAAACCCTCGGTCATGCCGAGCGCCTTCATCACGTCCGGCAGCTTCTGGCTGCGGGAGTCCACCACGTTCTTCAGGCCCAGCCGGCGGGCCAGGTCCATGCGGTAGTCGTTGACGTCGGTGATAACGGTGTGGCGCGCGCCCACGTGGTTGGCTATCGCGCCGGCCATGATCCCTATAGGGCCCGCGCCGGTGATCAGCACGTCCTCGCCGATCAGGTCGAAGGAGAGCGCGGTATGCACCGCGTTGCCCAGCGGGTCCAGGATGGCGGCCTCGTCGTCGGTGACGCCCTCGGGAATAGAGAAAACGTTCTCGGCCGGGATGGACAGGTACTCGGCGAAGCAGCCGGGACGGTTCACGCCCACGCCGCGGGTGTTGATGCACAGGTGCCGGTGACCGGCCTTGCAGTTGCGGCAGTGGCCGCAGACGATGTGACCCTCGCCGGAGACGCGCTCGCCGACGAAATGCCCCTGCACGGCCTTGCCGAGCCGGGCGATCTCGCCCACGAACTCGTGGCCCACGTGCATGGGCACGGGGATGGTTTTCTGGGCCCATTCGTCCCACTGGTAAATGTGTATGTCGGTGCCGCAGATCGCGGTCTTCTTTATCTTTATCAGGACTTCGTTGTCGGCCACTTCGGGCTCCGGCACGTCCTGCATCCACAGGCCTTTCTCGGCTTTTGCTTTGACAAGGGCTTTCATGCTGTTATCCTCCTGCTCCGCGGTCTATCGCTAATATTATACCGATTTATCGGCCTTTCTCCGCCCGTCGGCCCGCCTTAACCGGCCCGGCCTAAAATGCTAATCTTTTCCCCATGCCCCACCGTAACGCCCTCGCCGCGCTCCTGGCCCTGGCCGCCGCCGCGCCCGCCGCCGCCGGCCCCGCCGCTTCCATTTTTTATTTCGACCACAGCTACCGCATCACCTCCGGCCTGTCCGAATCTGTGGAGGAAGTCATCAAATCCTCCGCGTCGCTGAAGCTGGAGAAGGTACTGACAGAACTGACCTACACCAACGGCGACACCTTCCTGCTGGAGGGCCCCGAGGACCTCAACGCCCGCGAGCTCAACGCTACCACTTTCTATGCGCTGCTGGAGGAAGCCGACGCCATAGACGGGGCCTTCTCCATAGCGCTGCCGCCGCGGGACCTGGCGGAGGCCACCGCCGCCGCGCTGCGCGAGCACCTGAGCCCCTACCGCGAGGTGGAAGTGCGGCGCGTACAGCTGCTGCGAGGCATCTCTCCGGCCGGCATAAAGTTCCGGGCGCTGCGCGCGCCCTGGCGCGCCGCCAAGCCGCTGTGGGAACCCACGCTGCGCTCGCGGCAGCTGGTGTCGGCCGGCGAACGCCTCGAAGAATTCACCGTCTTCTCCATCCCCACCGGCCTCGACGGCATCAACCGGCGCATGGTGGAGGAGGGCGCGGACAAGCGGACGGCCGCGATGCTGAGCCTGGGCGCCGGCGGCACTCTGGCCGGCGCGGTGATGAAAGCCGGCCCCGCCAGGACCTTCGAGTACATGCGCGCCGCCGGCACGGACATAGCCGCCCTCGAACCGGAGGACCTGTCTAATTTCAAGACCTGGGCGCGCGCCGGGCTGCTGAAGGTTTCCACCGCCGCGCCGGAATTCATCTGCACCAACCTCAGGATCACCGACCCCGACTTCGCCGGCCTGGTGAAGCCCTATGCCGTGCGCGAGATCGCGGGCATCCGCACCGGTTTCATTTCGCTGGTGCGGGCGCACGCCCCGGCTGAACTCGCCGGCTCGCCTTTCGAGGTGTGGGACCCCAGGGACGAGAAAGCGCTCTACCGCGTGATAGACCAGCTGCGCGCCGGAGAGAAGGTCAAGGCGGTGGTGGCCGTCTCCTTCCTCAAGAGCGGCGAACTGGGCTGGCTCCTTAATTTCAGCGGCATCGACGTATTGATAGGCCCCAAGGCCTGGGACACGGAGAGCGGCCGCAGCACCCGCGTAGTGCTGCGGGGCTGGGAGAAGGAAACACATACCGGTCCGGCGCTGACTGTTTTCCCCGACGCCGGCGGCGCGGGAGTCATACGCCTGGAGCGGGGCCCTAAAGGCTCGCTGGCCGCGCTGGAAGCGGCCCCCCCGCCCGAGGACGGGCGTGAGCCCGTTTTCTACCGCGAGCAGCTCTACATGAAAGAGCGCATCGCCAGCTATTTCATGGGCTCTGGCGACTCGGTGCTGCCGGACCTGCGGGCCCGCGGCGGCTACACCATACATTCTTTTTTCAATATGACCGCGGCGCTGCTGCGCAAGGAATACGACGCCGAAGCTGCCATAGTGCGGGTGAAGCCGTTCTCGAGCAGGGTGCCCGGGGAGATCCCCTCCTCGATGGTGCGCACCTGGCTGGGCCCCGATGAGCCGCTGGTCCTGGCGCTGGTGCCGGGCTTCCACCTGCGCGAGCTGGTCAACAACGCGGTGCCGGAGGGCGGCGACGCCGAGACCTACCTGGGCGCCGAGTACCTGGCGGTCTCGGGCCTGGACAAGTCGGGGCGGCTGGGAGGCCTGCCCATAGTTCCCTCCGAAACCTATCTTACCGCCCTGCCGGCCGGCCTGGCCGAAGGCAAAGTTTTCATCAGGGCAGTTAAGCGGCCCGAGGGCGCTCCGGAGACGCTGCACGGCGCCGTGCTCGGCGCCCTGCAGGAGCTCAAGAGCACCGCGGCCTCGCGCCTGGCCTGGGAAGAAGCCGTCCTGGAGGCCGCCCGCAACGTGACGCCGCCGCGCTCCGTGTGGCGGCTGAACCTGCGCAACCTCTCGGCCCAGATGGTGGATACCGGAGTGAGCGCCCCCGGCGGCTACGACCAGGTCAACGAGTCCCGCATCAGCGCGGCCGACCAGACGCAGATCCAGGGATCGGCCCGGCTCTTCTCGGAGTTCTATTCGGAAAGTTTCAGGCTGGACGTGGGCGTGTCGGCCGATTACGGCAAGACCGTGCTGCGCCCCAAGGGCCAGCCCCGCCTGACCACCGAGAGCGTGGACCAGCTTATCTACTCCGGCGAGCTGGTCTACCGCTGGCGCAAGTTCGACGGGCGGCTGGGCAAGCTGGTGGCGGGCCCCTACGCTTCGGCGGCCTACGACACCGAGTTCTCGCGCGCCGGGGACTTGCCGCTGCGCAAGGTGCTGCGCGGCGGCGCCGGCCTTAAGCTGTTCGAAGGGGCCGCCCTGCAGGAGCTTTACGCCGGCCTCAGCACCGAGCAGGTCTACACCTACCTGCCGGCCCGCACCCAGCACGCCCTCGAGACCGGCTTCCGACTGGAGACGCCGCTGCCCGGCACGGCGCTGCGGCTCAGCGCCGACGGCAATTACCGCCTGTTCGCGCGCAGCCGCTTCGACACCGCCGCGGACCTCAAGGAGCGCCTGGAGCTGAACCTGCGCCTGAGCACGCGGCTCTACGGCGACATCATGATCAGCCCGTTCCTCAACTTCTTCCTGGCCTCGGGCAAGAAGCTGCCCGGCTCGGCCACCAACCTGACCACCGGCTTCGCCCTGGAATATTCCCGCCTTTTCAAACTCAAACGCTAGAGGGGACGTTGCTTCCTATCTTCCTAATTAAAGCGCCTTTGGCCACAAGCTTTGAAACCGCGCCAGAACTCAGCCCAAGTTCGAGGCCCAGTTCGCGACCGCTAAGCGCGGCCTCGGTAACGCAACGGTAACAGTAGATGGCTCGCGCCCGGGCCGGACCTCTCTCATGACTGCGCCGCAGTATATCCGTCCTCGCGATACCGCTCTCTGTTTCTACCTCGACTAGAACTTCCGCGGCGCTTTTTTTATCGCGCTTCAGCGGCTCATCGGCCGCCTTCAAGACGGCCTCCACAAAATCGCTGCTGCCAAGTATCCGCCGGTCTGTAAGAATCTCCCCACCGGTGCTGAGCCCTTGACCGCCGGCGGGAAGCTCCCGCTTGCGCGGATCGGCCGCTCTCTCCTCCATTATCCTGTGATAACTTAGAACTGCGTGCCTCTCCAGGTCGCCGAAATGTGACAGCAGTTCGTCTCTGTCCAAAATCCCGTCCAAAGAGCCGCCAACGGCGGAGGCATGCCCGCACCACGCATACTCCATAAGACCGGGCAGGTCTTTTACCAGCCCTGCCCGCAACGGGTTAAGATGTATATACGGCGCCAATTCCAGCAGGTAATCTTCGATATCGCAGATTATGGATTTATATCTGTTCTGAAAAAGGTGCCCTACGCGGCCATGCCTCAGATTGAAGTTGATGGCATAACCGGTCATTACATGGTGCATCATCTCCGAAAGCGGCCGCGCGCCGCGCAGGACGAGAAAGTGGAAGTGATTCGGCATCAGGCACCAGGCCAGACATTTAGCTCCGGTCCGTCCCAGCCACTCGGCCATCCGGTCGCGAAAGTCCTCATAGTCCTCTTTTTTCAGAAAGATAATCCCGCGCTCTATGCCGCGCGCCATAACGTGATACATCTGTCCGGGTATGTCTATCCTCGCCTGTCTTGGCATAATCCCCCCCCTTTTACCGCTAAAATACTATAACAGACGAACCCGACAACCTATTGTCGGGTTCGCCTAAGGATTTTTTAATTTTTATCGCAAGAAAGCCCGCTAATGACAGGAGTTAGGAAGATAGGAAGCAGCGTCCCCTATTTTCAAGCTCAAGCGCTAAGTTATATACTTTCCCCGATGGATATACTCAACTTTGCCCTGATGAGCGCGGGTTCTCTGTTCGCTATCATCAATCCGCTGGCCGCAGTCCCCACCTTTTTCGCGATGACGCCCGGGAATACCGAGGCCGAGCGCCTGCGCATGGCGCGCGTCGCCTGCGTCACGGCGACGCTGGTGCTCGTGCTGTTCGCGATGACGGGCAACGCCCTGTTCAAGGTCTTCGGGATCACCATCACCGCCTTCCAGATGGCCGGCGGCCTGCTGCTGCTGCTGGTTTCGCTGGACAACTTGCGGGCCAAGCGCTCCGGCGTGCACGAGACCCAGGAAGAGACGGCCGCCGGCGCCGCCAAGGCCGACGTCTCCATAACGCCGCTGGCCATCCCCATGCTGGCCGGCCCCGGCGCCATCACCACGGCCATCCTGCTGGAGTCCCGGGCCAAGAACCTGCTCTACGACGGCGTGCTGCTGCTGCTGTTCCTGCTGGTGGGCCTGGCCTGTTACCTGATCTTCCGCTTCAGCGTGAGGAAAGCCTCCGCCATCAATCCGATAGTGATGAACGTCACCACCCGCCTGATGGGCCTCATCCTGGCGGCTACCGCCGTGCAATTCATGATCGACGGCGTAAAGCGCGCCTTCTTCACCCCTTAAAAAAGAAAAAGCCGGGGCAGCGCCCCGGCCTCCTGCCTGCTCCCGCGAATCAGCCCAGCGCGTCCAGCGCGCTGGCGAAGTCGTCGGCGCTGGCGTAGCGTTTTTCCGGGTCCGGGTCCAGGCAGCGGTCCAGCACCTCGTCCGCGCCGGCCGGCAGGCCCGGCACCGCGGCCGTGAGCCGCTGGTAGGCGCGCCGGGTCTTCTGCTGGTGGAAATCCGGTCCCTGGAAAGGCAGCACGCCGGTCAGCGCCTCGTAGAGACACACGCCGAGCGAGTAGACGTCCGAGCGCACCGAGGACTCGCCCAGTTCCTGCTCGGGCGCCATGTAGGCGGGCGAACCCACCACCTCGGCGTTGGACAGGCGCGCCATGGACTCCCGCGCGCGGTAGGCCAGACCGAAATCCATCACCTTCACGCCGCCTTCGCCGGACAGCATGATATTGGCCAGCTTCAGGTCGCGGTGCACCACGTTCTTGGAATGCGCGTAGGCCAGGGCTGAGGCCGCCTCGCCGAACATCTTGCGGGCCCTGTCCCAGGGCAGCCTGCCCTCTTTGTCCAGTTCCTTGTCCAGCGTGACCCCGTCGACATGCTCGAAAACCAGGTATATGTTGTCTTCCTCTTCGAAGATGGTGTAGATCTCCACGATGCCGGGGTGGTGCAGCAGCGCCACCGTGCGCGCCTCCTCCAGGAAGCGCTGTTTTTCGCGGTCGTTTACCTTTATCTCGTCGCCCATCTTCTTTATGGCCACCTTGCGGCCCAGCGACTGGTCCGTGGCCTCGTAGACCACGCCCATGGCGCCCTCGCCCAGCTTGCGCTCTATCTTGTACTTGCCGGTGGCCACGCCCTCGTAGAAGACGGAGGGAGAAAGCACGTCCGGGTGCGTGGAGCGCGGCGCGGCGGCGCTGTCGGCCCCGCGCGAGGACATGATGTGCAACAGGCCCGCGGCCACCAGGCCGCCGCCCACCAGCGTAAAAAGCATCAGCGTCAGGAAGCGTTTGAGGGGCCCGCGGCCTTCCGCGCTCTCGGCCGCGCCGGCTACCGCCGCCTGTCTCGTCCCCTGCGTGCCGGCGAAACCCGGCACTTGCGGCCCGTACTGCGCCACGGCGTCCTGATAGCGGCTCGAATAGGAGCCGGAAAGTGCGGCCGCCTGCCTGAAATCTTCAAGCATGCGCTTGTAGTCGCCCTGCTTCTCGTAGGCCAGCGCCCGGTTGAACCAGGCGTCGGCGTAGCCCGGGTTCAGGCCAATGGCGCGGCTGGCGTCGGTGGCCGCGTCGCGGGCCTGCCCTTTACGGTTGAGCGCCCAGGCGCGCATATTGAAGGCCTGCATATTGGCGGGGTCGTTCTCTATCACGCGGCCGGCGTCGCGCACGGCGTCGTCGTAGCGGCCGAGGAAATTGTAGGCGTTGGCCCGCTCCAGGTAGGCCTCGTTGTTGGCGGGGTCCTTCTCCAGAGCCAGGCCGGCGTAGCGCACCGCGCTCTCATAGTCGCCAAGTCGGTTTTTGGCCACCGCCGTCTTAAGATAGGCTTTGGATTTAGCGAAATCCTGGGCCGAGAGACGGGCCGCGCCTTCCAGCTCACCGCCGGCGGCGCCGCCGCCCAGCGCGTCCATGGCCCGGCCCCCGCCGCCGCGCACGGCATCTCCGGCCTCCTCGTGCGCCCCGAGGGCCCGCTTGATGTCCTCCACAGAGGCTACAGATTTAAGGCTGGTCACCGGCTTGCGGCTCTCCAGCAGGGCCGATAACACCCGCGCCGACTCGTCCTGCGGATCTATGGCCATGGCCTTCTTGATATCTTCTATGGCGCCCTTGCGGTCGTCCAGCGAGGCGCGGGCCAGCGCGCGGGCCTTGTAGGCGTCGGGGTCGTTCTCGTCGAGAGCCAGCGCGGCGGTGGCCGATTTCGCGGCTTTGTCGAAACTTTTATCCTCGTTATAGAAATTGGCGGCCGCCACCTGCACGGCGGGATTGTCGGAGTTCTCCCTGACGGCCGTCTCCAGCGCGGCGTCCTTCTTCTCCTTGTCGCCCGAGTTGCCGGCTACCACTACGTCCACCAGAGCGTCCACGGCGTTGCGCCGCATGTTCGCGCCGGGCGCACCGGGGCCGCCGTCCCGGCGGGCCTGTATGGTGCGCACCTCGAAATCCCTGAGCTCGGCCGTAATGGCTTCGTACTCCTCGGGCGTGATGCGCCCGGCCGCCGAGGCGATTTCCAGGCCGCCTATCATCTGCGCTATCCTGCCGGAGTTCCTGGCCACGAAAAACGGCAGCCGCTCCGCGGGCAGCACGCCCAGCACGCGCAGCAGGGCGCGGGCCGAAACGTCCGGCCGCTGGGAAACATTGGTCTTGAAGATAAAGATGTCGCGGCCCATGGGGGCGTCCGGGCCCAGTTTAGGTTCAGCCGTCTGAGTGGTCTGGCCGCCAGCGGGGTCTACCACGGCCGCGGGAGCCTGCGGCTCTTCGGCGCCAAGGCGCGGCGAACCGGCCGCAGTCAGGGCCAGGCAAAAGAAAAACGTCGCAGAAAGTATCTTCCTCATAAACAATTCAGGATACACTTATCTGTAGCTATACATAGGATAAAGGCAGGTCCGGCTTTTGTCAAGGGCCCACCGGCCCCCCGGTTTGGGCCCTTTACCGCCGCCGGCCTGGGACCTAGGGCGCTTGCGATTCCCGGGCATTCAGCTAAACTATGAGTGGAGATAGTTATGAAAACCGGCAAGACCATACTTACGATAACCGCGCTACTGCTCGCGGCTTCCTCTTTTGCCGGGGAGTTCTCCCTCAGCATGATCAGCGCCAGGGACATCGCCCCCTCCGGCGTTGCCGTCCCCCTCCCCGTCCCCGCCCTCGAGCTGTCCGTCCTGGACGAAGCCGAGGCCGCCTCCTATCTGGCCGACCGCGAGGCCGCCCCCGAAGCCGAAGAGAAGGGCGCCGAGATCCGCCAGCTGGGCGGCGACGGATCCGTGAAGCTTTATCACCAGTGGACCCGCGAGAGCCTGGAGATCCGCTACCGCGACGAGCGCGGCCGCCCCATCCCGGCCGCCATGGCCGCCATCCGCCGCTTCATGCGCTGCCGCCTCACCGGCAGGGAAGCCGACATCCCGGCCGGCCTCATAGAGATCATAGACGCGCTGCAGGACAGGCACGGCGGCCGCACCGTCACCGTGATCTGCGGCTACCGCAGCCCCGAGCTTAACAGCGCGCTCGCCTCCGATTCCAGCGGGGTGGCCAAGAAGAGCCTGCACATGCAGGGCCTGGCCGCCGACATCAGGATAGACGGGGTAAGGACCTCCGCCCTGCGCGACGCCGCCAAAGCGCTGCGGGCCGGCGGCGTAGGCTATTATCCCCGAGACGGCTTCGTGCACGTGGACGTAGGCCCCGTGCGGTACTGGTAATAAAGGAAACAATGATATTAAGAAAGATTTTCCTCACCCTGCTCGCCCTCGCCACTGTCCTGCCGGCCTTCGCCCAGCAGCCGGCCGAACCGGAATTCACCGAAAAGACCGAGCTCTTAAGCGAACTCTCGGTGCCGCTCAGCCTGGCCGAAGCCGGCGTCCTGCTGCGCCAGGCCGAGAGGAAAGACCGCTCAGTGGTAGTCGCCGGCCTGATCATCATGGCCGGCGCCAAGGCCTGGAGCGTGATCACCAACGGCCGCCCCGCCGCCGACCTGGCCTCGGCCTACGCCAGCGCCATCCCCGGCTTCCAGTACAACTGGGACGAAGTGACCGGCTGGCAGAAGGTGACCCGCAAATACCGCTTCACGATGGAGAACTTCATACAGGGCCGCGCCGTGGACATCGTTTACGAGGTCTCCTTCCTGCACGGCCCCATCGCCATCCCCGGCTCGGTGCGCCAGGGCCGCTACATAGCTAATTTCATGGTCAAGCCCGAGGCCATAGACCTGAAGTGGGGCTGGAAGGTCTCGCTGGAAGCCCTGATGTCCCACCCCATGAACATCGGCAGCTCGGACTCGCCCGTGGCCGCGCTGACCGCAGACCTCAAGTGGCAGTACGTGAAGCCCTTCAGCACCGAGCCCAAGATCGGCATCAACTCCGTGTCGGTGGACGGCAACGGCAACCTGGCCGAACACTCTTACAACGACCTGGCCATAGAGCCCGTGCCCATGGGCGACGAGCGCCAGGACCTGCCGGTGGTGCGCTGGCACTGAAGGCCCAGACAGGGCCTGGGCCCTCAGGCACTTGCGGATTTTAAAAACGGAGGCTAGACTATTAACATGAAGGGACAAGGAGACAACAAAATGAAGAACCTCATCCTAGCTTCCGCCGCCCTCTGCGTTTCGCTCTCGGCCTTCGCCTCGGCCTCCGAGGTTTCCGCCGACGACTCCTATTTCAAGACCGGCGCGGTCACCGTCTCTTCCGAGGAGACCGTCACCGACCTCACCGACGCGGACGTCTTCCCGGTGCCCCTGAGGGCCCCCGAGAAAGTCGCCGGCGCGGCCATTGTCAACGGCGGCGTGCAGGCCTGGAACGTGATCAACAGCGGCAAACCGGACGCCAGCCTCTCCAGCTCTTACGCCAGCGCCATCCCCGGCTTCTCCTTCAACTGGGCCAACTACAGCGGCTGGAAGAAGAAGGAGATCGTAAAAACCTATACCGTCACCAACCTGATGCAGATAGACGTCATCAAGATTAAGTACGCGGTCTCCTATTTCTACAACGGCCAGGACCTGACCGGCGGCGGCAAGGCGGCCGACAACGTGGAAACCGCCATGGCCCGCAACAACACCGTGAAGGGCCACTACATCACCAACTTCACCGTCCGCCCGCTGGCGATGAACATCAAGTGGGGCTGGAAGTTCTCCCTGAACGTGCGTATGTCCGACCCCATGAACGTGGGCACCTCCGACAACCCGGTGGCCTACCTGCAGGCCGACCTGAACTACATCGTCTCCACCCCCTTCTCCACCAACGGCGCGGTGTGGACCTACGGCGTGAACGGCCTGGGCGCCTTCCAGGACCTGACCGCCAACGACGAGAAGATGACCCGGGAGATCGCCCCGGTGGAACCGGCCAAGTCCTCGGTGGCCTGGAACTAAGCTCTTAAAGCCAATAAAAAACCCCGGCCTGCGCCGGGGTTTTTTATTTCTCTGGCCGGGGCTTATTTGCCCTGAGCGCAGCACTTCTTGTATTTCTTGCCGGAACCGCAGGGGCAGGGGTCGTTGCGGCCCACCTTGGGCTCCTCGCGGCGGACGGTCTCCACCTTAATGGTCTCGCCGCCCTGCAGCACCTCGGGATGTTTCTTCATCCACTTCTTGACCTCTTTGTCGTCGCTCACGTCCACGCCGGCCACCAGCATCTTGCGGTAGATGCCGATGATCATGGCGCGCATCTGCGGGTCCTTGGCCTGGGCCAGGATCTGCGGCGACATCTTGTCGAGTTCCGCGGCCAGTTCGTCGTCGGTCTTGTCGGCCGGCGCCTTCTCTTTAACGGCCGCGGGGGCGGCCTTAGGCGCGGCGGCGGAGGCCGCGGGCGGCACCGGGACAGGGGCGGCCGGCGCCTTCTTTTCTTCGTCCTTACTAACTATCTTTTTCAGGAAATCCCAAGCCATATATGTTCTCCTTTATTTCGTCAGTACGCCAGCCTTATCTTTCAGGTAGGCGGCTAGAGCTATAGAATGCAGTTTGGTCATCGGGCTGTCCGTACGGGACGGCAGGATGACCGGGATGTTGGAGCCGGCCAGCAGCGTGGCGCTCTTCATGCCGGCGCCGAAGAAAGAGATGGACTTGTAGACCGGGTTGCCGGAGTCCAGGCTGGGGAACAGCGCGATGTCGGTGTTGCCCGGCACCACGGCGCCCTGTATGCCCTTCTCGGCGGCGAGCTCCCTGGAGAAGGAGATATACACGTCGTACGGGCCCTCCACCACGCAGTTCTTTATCTTTCCTTCCTTGTTGCGCTTCACCAGTTCGGCGGCGTCGAGCGTGCTGGGAATCTTCTCGTTGACCTTCTCCACCGGGCACACCACTGCCACATTGGGCTTTTCCACGCCCAGCATGCGCATCATGTCCACGGCGTTATTGAGGATCATTGCCTTCTGTTCCACGGTGGGCGCTATCATGATGGCCGCGTCGGTCACGGCGAAGGGCTTGTGGTAGTTGGCCAGTTCGAACAGCACGAAGTGGCTGAGCACGGTGCCCTCGGCCACGGCGGCTATGTCCTTGCGGAGTATCGCCTTCATGTAGAACTTGGTGTCTACGAGGCCTTTCACCAGGAAGTCGCCCTTGCCGGCACGCACGAGTTCGACGGCCATGTTGCACATCTCGGCGTAGTCGCTCTTGTCGACTACTTCAAAAATGTCGAGCTTGAGGCCGACTTTCTTCGCCATTTCCTCCACCTGGGCCCTGGGGCCGATCAGGATGCCGCCCGAGATGATCTGATGCTCCACGCCCATCTTGCAGGCGGTCAGCACCTCGTCGTTGTTGGCGCCGGGCACCACGATGCGGTTGGTCTTGCCCTTCACCAGGGTCAAAAGCTCGTCAAAGTTCTTGAATTTCATTTTTCCTCCGGAGTAGTATAGGCTGCACAAAAATCAGTAGCGCTTCACCTTCGCGGGATGCCTGAGCGCTATCTCGGCCGCCGCGCGGAGCGCGGTCATCTCGTCGCCGCCGGGGTACGAGAGGATCTGCGCTATCCAGCCGACGCGGCGCTTGATCTCGGGCACCAGCACCTTGTCGTAGGCGAGCCCGCCGGTGAGCACTATCGCGTCCACCTTGCCCTCCAGCACGCAGGCCATGGCGCCGATCTCCTTGCAGATCTGGTAACCCATCGCGTCCACGGCCTCGCGGGCCTCGTCGCGGGTGACCTTGTCGGGGTCCAGGCCGCAGCCGGGCTTTATCTCGCCGGTCAGGATGTATTTTTCCAGCGCCACGCAGTCGGAGGTGCCGGTATACGCCACCAGGCCGCCGCGGCCCTTGAGCTTGAGCATCATCTCCTGCTTGGTATACTTGCCGCTGAAGCACATGTTCACCAGGCCGCCGGCCGGCACGCCGCCGGAGCGCTGGGGGGTCATGGGCCCGTCGCCGTTGAGGGCATTGTTGACGTCGATAACGCGGCCGCCCAGGTGGGCGCCCACGCTGACGCCGCCGCCGCCGTGCATGACTATCAGCCGGCTTTCCTCGTAAGGCTTGCCGAGCTGCTTGGCCGCGTGGCGGCCTACCCTTTTCTGGTTGAGCGCGTGAAAAATGGAGATGCGGGGGTTCTCCGGCATGCCCGAGTAGCGCGCCAGCGGCAGCAACTCGTCTACCACCACCGGGTCTGCGATGTAGCACGGGATGCCCAGGGGCGTCGCTATGTCGTGGGCGATGATGCCGCCCAGATTGGAGGAATGGTCTCCGAGCACGCCTTCGCGCAGGTCGGCCAGCAGCGCCTCGTCCACCGCGTAGACGCCTCCTTCGATGGGTTTCACCAGGCCGCCGCGGCCGATGACCGCGCTCAGTTCCTTGAGGTCCACGCCGTGCTCTTTGAGCGCCTCCAGCGTCATGCGCTTGCGCATGTCGAACTGGGCGGTTATCTTTTCGTGGTCGTAAGGCTTCATGTCCTCCGGGCTGTAGCGGACGGTCTTGTGGAAGATCTCCTTCTCGCCGCGGTAATAGCTGACCTCGTCGGAGGTGGAGCCGGGATTGATAACGAGTATGTTGTATTCGATCATGTTGTCCCCTATTTGAATATTATCTCGTACAGATACGGCGCGTTCTTTCTTTCCACGGTAACAAAGATCTTTTTCCCGCCCTCACCGGCGAAGCCGGCCTGCTCCTTGGCGCCGTAACAGTAATCTTCGGGCCGGCAGGCCAGCAGCGTGAAAGGCTCTCCCCAGGGCCCCCACGGCGCGGGCGCGAGGCGGGCCAGCGCGGAGCCGTCGGGCCCCGAGTAAACCGCCAGGTAGCCGCCCAGGTGGGCGTTATGGGAAACGGAAAATTCTTCCGGCAGGCCCGGCAGCACGTCGGCCGCTTCCGCGATGTCGGCGGTCCACGAGCCGGAGGAGGAATCGGCGGCGTAGTAGGCGTACTTGTCGCGCGAGGCCAGGCCGGACGGCCGCGCGCGGGCCAGCTGCGCCGCGTATTCGCCCGGGGCGGTCATCACGCGGCCGTAAACGTAGACCCAGCCGTCCTCGTCGGCGAGCACGGCCGAGCCGAAGGCGGGCTCCACGTCGTTCCACAACGAATAGCGCGTGCCCATGCGGGCTTTGGCGTAGGGACCGGCCGGCGAGGCGGAGACCGCCAGGCCCTGCCCCACGCGGAAATAATCGTAGGGCCCCTGGCCGAAATTGTTCATGATGGAGTAGAAGACGTAATATCTGCCTTCGGCGAAAAGCCCGGCGCGGGGCCAGAACTTGCGCACCTGGCTGTAATCCCCGAGGTCGCCGGAGAGCAGCGGCAGCGGCCAGCCGCCCTCTTCGGCCACGTAGGCGAGCGCTCCCGCCTGGGCGTAAGGGGAGGTACTGGGCGCCAGCGCCGCGCCGCCGTCCACTATGCCCCAGACCTCGGCCGGGGCGCCGGGCTTCAGTTCGCCGGCCCAGATATTGTTAAGCAGCCACAACGTGCGGCCGTCAGCCAGCGGCAGCGAGAAGTTTCCGCCCTGCGCCACCACGGCTCCCGTGGACGCCTGCTGCGCCAGCAGCGGGGTGCCTGAAGACACTGAAAACGCGGGAACGGCGGCAGCCGGAACCGCTAGAAAAGAAGCGGCGGACAGCAACAGGCCGGCCGTAGCGGCCGCCGCGTAACTCCGCGCTGTTTTTTTCTGGGACTGCATTAAAGGCTCCCGGCAGATTTGAGTTTAAATTATAATATAATAGAAACCGCGCCCCGTGCAAACCGGGGCTTTTGCCTGTAACATATTAGTCATTGAATATTAAGCGGCCTCTGTTAGACTATCTATATGCTATCGCGCGCGAAGTTTATTATAGCAGCCGCCTGCCTGCTGGCAGCGGCCGCCCCCGCGCGCGCCGTAGTGAACGCCCCCACGGTCGGCGCCGTCACCACCAATGCCGTCACCTTTGCCTGGACAGGGGGCCTCTCCCCGTTCATTGGGGTCTTATCAGACACAGACACTTTCGCATGGTATATTTCCAGCGGCCCGGCTGTTTCCCCGGTGACCTACACCGGCCTGCACGCCAACGCGACCTATTATTTCCAGGTCAAGTCTTCAGGAGACACGGACGCCGGATACCGGAGCACATATACCATCACCCAGCTGGCCGCGCCTACCGGCCTTTATTCGGTGCCTGAGTACTTCACGGCCCAGTCCTCCTACACGGCCATAGCCACCATAGGCTGGAACACCAATAACAACCACGAAGCCACCATCTACGAGTTAGCCTACAACGACGGCGTCAACCCTGAGATCGTGGCTCCCTACATCAACCCGCTGGGCTCCCCCATAGACATCGCCGGCCTGAACGCCAATACCCTCTACAATTTTAAGGTGCGGGCCCGCGGCAGTTCCGGAGCGGCCACAGCTTACACGGCCTATATCTCCACCGCCACCCCGGCGCTGAGGCTTTCTGGCATCAGCGAGGCGGTAAGCCAGACCAGCGCCGTCGTCAGTTGGATGCCGGTGGACAGCGCCGTGCAGGCCCAGGACTCCGAGGGCTACTCCCTTAACTATTCCCTCTCTCAGGACATGGCCTCCCCAGTGCCCTGGAGCACGGCAAATTCCGCTATCGCCTCCGCAACGCTGGCCCCGCTGGTTGCCAACACCACTTACTACTACAGGGTAGGGACGCTGAATATCTCTGGCCTGGCCAATGTGGAGACCACGCGCGTCTTCACCACCCTGTCGCCGGTACCGGCGGGGCTTACCCGCGGGGCAGTAACGGACGGTTCCGCCGCCTTCAGCTGGACCGCCCTGGGGGCGGCCGAGGCCATGGGCTACAGGCTGGAGGCAGCCACCGGCACCTTCTCCGCTGTGGAAACCCTACACTCCTCCGCCACCTATAACACGGCCAAAAACTCTCTGGCCATTGTCACGCTGGACGCGAATACCACTTACTATTTCAGGGTCGCGGGCCTCAATACCGCGTACGCTCCCAACTATGGCCCGCAGCTGTCCACCGTTACCCTGGCACTGCCCGTAGACGCCGAACTGATCGACATTGAGGCCGAGCCTCAGGCCATAACGGCAAGATTCACGCCGCTGCCCGGCTCCCCCCAGTCCTTCGCGGCCGAGGGCTACCTGCTGCAAGGCTCCACCACCAATTTCAGCGGCGGCACCGTCTATTCCTCGGCCACCTACGAGTATAGCGAGGAGCAGCGCTCCCTGACGCTCGCCGGGCTGGCCCCCAACAATACCTACTACCTGCGCCTCGGCACGCTGAACTGGCAGCTCACGCCCAATTTCACGGTGCTGCCGTCCACGCGCACGGGGTTCCCGGAAAACCTCACGGGCGTTTCGCTGGATAATGTCTGGAGCTCCAGCGCCGCCATCTCCTTCACGCCGGGAACGGCGGCGGAAGGCCACGTGGCAGAAGCCTCCGTGCACCGCTTCTTCAGCACGGTGGCGGTCAGCTCGGCCAGCCCCAGCGGCGCCATTTCAGGCCTTATCGTCCAGGGGCTGTCCCCCAATACCACCTACTTTTTCCGCGCCGGCGCGCTCTACAACGGAGCCACCGTATACTCCAACACCTACCCCGAGTACCGGCAGACCCTGCCGCTGCCGCTTACGGGGGTAGGCTTCGCCGGGGTCTTCCGCTCCAGCGTCACCGTAAACTGGAATCCGCTCATCAACGACTCACAGGCCACCTCGGCCGAGAGTTACCTGCTGCAGGCTTCCACCTCGCCGGCCTTCGACGGCCCCCTCTTCTCCTCGTCCACGCTGGCCCTGGCGCTGAACCGCCTCACTATCACCGGCCTGAGCCCCAACACCAGCTACTATTTCCGCGCGGGGACCGTGAACCTGGAGAACTCGGTCAACTATGTGGTTACCCCCGCCACCGCGACGCTGGCCAACCCGCCGGTGAAGCGGACTGCGGCCATCACCCCCGTGACCATGACGGTGAAGTGGCTGGTCAACGGCAACCCGGCCGACACCCGCTACCTGGTGGAACTCGACAACGACGCGCTGTTCGGCTCCATGGAACCCTCTTCGACCACCGTGCTCTCCTCGGCCACGTTCTCTGGCCTCACGCCTAACACCACCTATTACGCCCGGGTCACCGCCATCAACCGCCTGGACCGCGCCATCCCGGCCGTGAATTTCGATCCCTACGCCACCAGCGCCTACGACCCCGAGTACGCGCCGTTCCTGGCCTCGGAAGTGGGAGTCAGCTCGCTGACGGCGCGCTGGAACAACATCGTCCCGCCCATCAACCCGGCGGGCACCTACTACCAGGCCTGGATCTCCTCCAACACCGATTTCAGCGGCACCGTCCACTCCTCTGTGACGCTTAACCTGAACGCCGTCTTCACCGGCCTGCAGTCAGATACCAGCTACCACATGCGCGTGTCGGCCCTGAACCTGACCGGCGTCCCCTCGGACCCGCCGGTGGAGTTGGGCGCGCCGCTCACCAGGCCCGCCACCGCATACGCGCTGCCCAAGGCGGAGGCCTTCTTCGACATGCTGATCGACGGCTTCTCGCTGCGCTGGGAACCCAACGGCAACTCTTCGCACACCGTCTACTACGTGGAGGCCTCCACCAAGTCCGACTTCTCGGTGGTCAATTCCACGCGCCTGGTCAACGCCCTGTCCTGCACTTTCTCCGACCTGGGCATCGACACCACCTACTGGCTGCGCATAGAAGCCCGCGGCCAGAGCGGCCTGCGGTCCGCCTACGTGGAGGCCGGCTCCACCCGCACGCTGCTCTCCTCCCAGGGCAACGCGCTGGCGCTGCAGGAGGCCACGGTCTCGCTGGAAACCTCCTACGGCACCATCTCGGTGCTGCTGCCGTCGGGCGCCATCGGCGGCTCCACGCGCCTGACCATTATGCCGTCCACCTTCACGCTGGCCGGGCCCTATTCAGCCGTCTCGCACCTGACTCCCACCGGCATAGGCTTGGTGATCAACCATTTCCCCCCCACCCTGGTGCTGGGCGCCATCACCATAACGCTGCCCTACCGGATAGCCGACCTCCCGCCGGGGATAGACCGCTCGCGGCTGGTGCTGGCCCTTTACGACGAGGTCAACGCCGTCTGGGTGCCGCTGCCCTCGGTATCGGACACCGCCAATAACCTGGTGACGGGACAGACCTGGCATCTCTCTACCTTCCAGCTGATGCAGTCCAACCCGGGCACAGGGCTCTCGGCGGTAAAGATCTATCCCAACCCGTACCGCCCCAACTCGGTCTCCGACGTCATGCATTTCGCCAACCTGCCCGCCGGGGCCCGGATTAAGATCTACACTTTCCTGGGCGAACTGGTGCGCAGCCTCAAGGCCGACGTGAACGGCATGGCGCACTGGGACGGCGCCAACGACGCCGGCCGCGCGGCGGCCAGCGGCGTCTACATAGCTTTCATCCGCACCGGCGACAAGAAATCCTCGAAGAGCTTCAAGGTGGCGCTGGAGCGGTAAGCGGTCTACTATTATGAGCGAGAAGGCGGGAAAAGGAATGTCGGCATTGCGAGCGGCTTTAGGGCCGGCGTTGCTGCTTTGCCTGCCTCTGCTGGCCTCGCCGGCGGCGGGGGCCGGGTTCGACGCGCCCTCGGCGGGCACCTCGGCCGGCCAGTTCCTCAAGATCGCCTCGGGCGCCCGCGGCGCGGCGCTGGGCGAGGCCTACGCCGCACTGGCCGACGACGCCTTCGCGCTGGACTGGAACCCGGCCGGCCTCATCCACATCAAGGAGAACTCGCTGGCCCTGATGCACGCCCCCTACCTGGCGGGTTCCTTCGCCGACTACTTCGCCTACGCCGAGACGGCCGGCGAAGTCGGGGCCTGGGGCGTGGCGTTCAAATACATGAACTACGGCAAGATAGACAAGACCGACTCCAGCGGCCTGGACCTGGGCAGTTTCGCGCCTTTCGACATGTACGTGAACGTGGGCTTCGCCTGCTATATCACCGGCTTCAACAAGGACCCGGAGGAGCGCTTCGTGCTGGGCGCCACCGGCAAGCTGGTGAAATCCAAGATCATCTCCGACGACAACACCGTCTCCGCCGACATCGGCCTCAACATGCCCTACATGTTCGAGAACCGCTTCCGCGTCAGCCTGGTGGCGCAGAACATCATGGGCACGCTGCGCTACGACAAGGAAGAGGCCCAGCTGCCGCTGGTAGTACGGCTGGGCACCCTGACCAAACTGGGCGACCACGTGAACGTCACCGCGGACCTGGTAGCCGCCCGCGACAACCTGCCCTTCCTGGCCATGGGCAGCGAGCTGAACCTGCCGATCTACGAGGAGATGGACATAGCCCTGCGCGCCGGCTTCAACACCCGCGCGGTGGGCGACCTGGGCGGCGCCCGCAACTTTGGCGTCGGCGCCGGTGTACGCTATCTGGATTACCGCCTCGACTACGCTTTCTCCCCCTTCGGCGACCTCGGCACGGTGCACCGCATCTCGGCCACCCTCACCTTCGCCGCGCCCGAAGGCCCCCCGCCCGGCTACAGGCCTTACAGATAAAAAAACCCGGCGCCAGGCCGGGTTTTTTCTTTGCCGTCCGCGGTCAGGGGCGGCCGGGCTCCCTGCGCGCCGTCAGCGGGAAGGACATCACCAGCCAGGCCCCGGAGAAGATCACGCCCAGCGCCGGGTAGAAGCCGGGGGCGATGCTGCCCACGGCCTTCAGGCCGCTCACCCACACCGCCGTCACGCCCTTGGCGAAGCGGTACGTGAAGGCGTCGGCCACCTGCTTGGCGCGGTAGCGCGTGTCATAGGAGAACGGGATGTACAGCGTCTCCTTTGAGGCGCGGAAGATGGAATAGTCCATGCCCTTGAACAGCAGGAAGGCCGTGGAAGCCAGGGCCAGCGACGGATAGATGAACAGCATGAGGCAGGTGACTATATGCACAGCCGGTATGGCCGTCAGTATGCCGCGGCGCGGGATGTAGCGCAGCAGGAAAGGCGTGGCCAGGAACTGCATGGAGAACGAGAAGATGTTCACGTTCATCCAGAAGTTGCCCATGTAGGCCGTGCGCTCGTCCTTGCCGGGGATGAAGTCCTGCACCAGCTGCGTGAAGCGGAAGTCGAGCGCCGTGGCCACCACCTGCGCCGAGAAGATGATGAAGGCGATGAACAGCACCGTGCGGTTCTCTTTGAGGATGCTTAAATGCAGGTGGCCTTTCTTGCCGCCGGCCTCGTCGGCGGCCGGCTTGGGCTCGCCGGCCTTGCCGTAGGCTATCCAGAACAGCGCCGCCGCCGGCAGGATGAGGATGGCCGCGAACAGCACGAACAGGTCCGTGCCCAGGCCCATCACATAGCGCCCTATCAGCCAGCCGCCGGTCAGCGACCCCAGGGCCCCGAGGCCCGCCACTGGGCCGTTGAAGATCTTGCCCTCCTCGTCCTTGAGCACGCTGTTGATGAAGGACCAGTACTGCTCGGAGATCACCACCACGTAGGATTCCTTGAACACCAGCAGGAAGAAAGCGAACCAGCGCCCGGCTACGTCGAGCAGGGCCCAGGCCAGCGCGAAGAAGGCCGCGCTGCCTAGCATGGTGACGGCCATGGCTTTCTTGGCTCCGACCGAGGAGAGCAGGCGGCCGTAGCCGTAGATCAGGGCGGCCATCATCAGCGGCACGCAGGCTATGGCGTAGGGTTTATACTCCGCCCCGAAATGCTCCATGAAAATGGCTTCCGCGGGCGAGCGGATAAACTCGTAGCCGCAGAACAGGAACATGGCCGAAAGGCCGCCCAGAAAAACCGCTACGGCCACGTGCCGGCCGCGCTCCGTCTTTAAAGCCGCGAAGAGTGTGCTCATGTTATTACTATTATCCCAAATTCGCCGCGGCCCATTAAAGGTAAAATATACACTTACGATGACAAAGAACAACGATGAATTGCCGGGCTTCAGGGATAAGCTGCACGCCGCCGCCGAACTGCTGGAGGCCATAGCGGCCGACCGCGGCCTGCTGGCCCGCGTGGCGGAAGAAGAGAGCACGCGGCTGCTCAAGGCCGCCGGGGAAATTTCCCGGCCCGACGCCCGCGCGCGCCGCCAGCTGGTAAAAGCCGCCATACGCCGGCGCAAGGCCGCCCGCACCGAGCGCGCCGAGAGCGCCCTCAACGAGACCGGCATCCGCAAGCTGCGCCGGCAGTCCGTCTTCACCACGCCCAACGTCACCCCGCCGCTCGCCTGGGAGGGCCGCCCCTCCGACGTTCCCCCTCCGGGCGCCGCACACGAGGAGCAGAACTGCTATATCTGCAAGACCAACTATACGCAGCTGCACCATTTTTACGACCAGCTCTGCCCGGCCTGCGCCGAGGTGAATTTCCGTAAGCGCACCGAGACGGCCGACCTGAGCGGCCGCGTGGCCCTGCTGACCGGCGGCCGCGTGAAGATAGGCTACCAGGCCGGCATCAAGCTGCTGCGCGCCGGGGCGCAGCTGATAGTCAGCACGCGCTTCCCGCGCGATTCGGCCCTGCGCTACGCGGCCGAACCGGACTTCAAGGACTGGGGCCACCGGCTGGAGATCTTCGGCCTGGACCTGCGCCACACGCCCAGCGTGGAGGCTTTCTGCGCCCACCTGCTCGCCACCCGCGAGCGGCTGGATTTCATCATCAACAACGCCTGCCAGACCGTGCGGCGGCCGCCGGAGTTCTACCGCCACATGATGGAGCGCGAGCAGGGCCCGCTGCAGGACCTGCCCGAGCCCGCCCGCAGGTTACTGGGCGCCTACGAGGGCCTGCGCGGCTACAGCCTGCTGCCCGAAGGCCCGGCCGCCGGCCGGGAGCTCGCGTCCTCATTAACGCCCGCCGACGCTCAGACCGCCGGGCTTACCCACGCGGCGGAGCTGTCGCAGGTACCGCTGCTGCCCGACGAACTGACGGCGCAGGGCTCCCTGTTCCCGCAGGGCCGGCTGGACCAGGACCTGCAGCAGGTAGACCTGCGCGAGCGCAATTCCTGGCGCATGTTGATGGCCGAAGTGCCCGCCGTGGAGCTGCTTGAAGTGCAGCTGGTCAACGCTGTGGCGCCTTTCATCCTGAACGCGCGGCTCAAGCCCCTTATGCTGCGCACCCCCGAGCGCGACAAGCACATCGTGAACGTATCGGCCGTGGAAGGGCAGTTCTACCGCAAGTTCAAGACCACGCGCCACCCGCATACCAACATGGCCAAGGCCGCGCTCAACATGATGACTCGCACCGCGGCGGCGGATTATTATACCAACGGCATTCACATGAATGCCGTGGACACCGGCTGGGTGACCGACGAGGACCCGGCCCACATAGCCGCGCGCAAGACGGCCGAACACCGCTTTCACCCGCCGCTCGACATCGTGGACGGCGCGGCGCGCATAGTGGACCCCATCATAGACGGCTTCAACACCGGCGAACACGTGTGGGGCAAGTTCCTCAAGGATTACAAGCCTACGGATTGGTAGCAAGGGCGGCGCGGGCAGCTCTTTGCGAAGGCCGTGAACAGGGCGGCGGAATATTTTATATCATGCGTTCATAGGTTAATTTTCCGCGGAGCCGGGGGAGCATGGGTATGAATAGCAAGATCATAGCGGCATTCGCCTTCTCGCTTTTCGGCGCGCCTACGGACGCGGCCGCACAGGCCGGAGGCGGCGAGGGCGAGTATTTACTGGCGGCGAAGGGCGCGGATTGGGCGCTGGCTTTCAACACGGAGTTGTTCGGCCTGGCCCCCCTGGAGAGCGTACCGTACGGCAACGGGGCCAACCAGAGGATGAAAACCGATATAAGCCCGGAAGGCCTCATGCTCTCCGCTTTCATCGAACGCCTGACGCCCGCCCAGGCCGCCAAAATCAAGACCAGCGCGGGCTGCAGGAATCTGTACTGGGAAAAACTGAAAAGTTTCCCCATCCCCGCCCAAAATCTCAAAAGAATGGAGTATCGAGGCATGTCGCTGCTGCAGGCCGACTATGAACAGGTAAAAGAGGACGGGGTCTTTACGCAGAGGTCCGTCCACGCTTACTTATTCAATCCGGGCTACTGCGCCGATGTCCATATCTCCAAAAGCGACTACCAGTCCGGCGACGCTCCGCTGCTCAATAAATTCCTCAACAGGATACGCTTGGTAAAGAACTACCGGCCGCAGCCGGCCGGGGAAGGGGAACAGCCGCCCGGCGGCCACGCCCCCCGGCCCGGAGGCTCCGGGACGCAGCTGCAGGAGACGCTGCAGGCCGGGATAATGGCGTACATGAGCGGCGATTACAAAAAAGCCGCGGACAATATGGGGCGCGTCCTGGAAAGCGAGAAAAAGACCAGGACCCTCAGCGAAAGGACGCTCATCCACGTTATCGACAACCTGGGAGAATCCTACGGCCGCCTGGGCGATTTCAAGAAAGCCCACGAAACGCTGGACTACGGTATTTCCCTTTTCCCCGCCCAAACGCAGCTCAATTACAACAAGGCCTGCGCCTACGGCGAAGAGGGCGAACTGGACAAAGCCATCGCCGAGCTGGAAAAAGCTTACGCCAACAACCCGGCCAGGAAGCCGTACCTGCCCAACCCGGCCACGGATTCCTCCTTCGCCAAGTTCAGAAGCGAACCGAAATTTAAGGAATTTTTAAGGCGCAACGGGAAATAAGCGCAGAGGACATGAAAAATATCACGATAGAAGAACTGATCAAGCTGTACGCCATGAAGCCTCATCCGGAAGGGGGCTTCTACCGCGAGACCTACCGCTCGCAGGCCACGGCCAACGGGCGCAATATCTGCACCGCCATCTATTTCCTGCTGCCGGCCGGCGCCAAGTCCCGCCTGCACCGGCTGGGCTCCGACGAGATCTGGCATTTCTACCTGGGCGGGCCCCTCACAGTGGCGCAGATCTTCCCCGACGGGCGCGAGGAGCGCGTGGCGCTGGGGCCCGAACCGCGGGCCGGCCAGGTGCAGCAGCACGCCGTGCCCGCCGGCTGCTGGTTCGGCGCCTACCCGGCGCCCGGCACCAAGTACGCCCTGGTGGGCTGTACCGTGGCCCCGGGTTTCGACTTCGACGATTTCGAGATAGGCGGCTCTGCCGCCCTGCTGAAGGATTTCCCCGCTTCCGCGGAACTGATAAAGAAGCTAGCCTGAACGCTGTTTAATCCTGCCGCGCCGCCTCAACGGCCTTGATGGCGTCGGAGGCCGCGCTGGTTATACCGCCGGTATACCCGGACCCTTCCCCTATCGGGTAGAGCCCGGGCAGACTCACCGACTCAAAGTTTTCGCCGCGCTTTATCTTTACCGGCGAGGAAGTCCTCGTTTCCGGCCCCAGCAGCAGGGCGTCGGCCGCCACGAACAGCGGACAGGCAGCGGACCATTGGCCGAAAGCGGCGCGCAGCGTTCCGTTCACAAAAGCCGGGAAGACGGCTGCCAGGTCTGCGCTGCGCAATCCCATTTTATAAGAGCTGTTATTTAAAACCGCCGAAGGCTTTCCCTCCAGGAAGTCGAGGAGGTTTTGCGCCGGGGCGCGCCAGTCGCCGCCGCCGGCCAGAAAAGCCCGGCGCTCTATCGACTTCTGAAATTCAGCCCCCGCCAGCGGATGGGCCGAGCCGTAATCCGCGGGGCCGCAGGTCACCGCGATAGCGGCATTAGAGAACGCCGACGCCCTGGCCGCGTAGCTCATCCCGTTAAGCGCCAGGCCGCCCTCTTGGGACGAGGCGTTGACCACCTCTCCGCCCGGGCACATACAGAAGGTGTACGCCCCGCGGCCCGCCTTGCGGTCGGTGTAGTTGAACGAGTAGGTGGCCGCCCCGATGCCGGCAAAGCCGCGGTACTTTTCGCCGTACCTGATAAGGTTTATCTTGTCGGCCGGATGCTCCAGCCGCAATCCCACCGAAACCGGCTTGGCCTCCAGGCTGACGCCCTTCGCATGCAGCATGGCGAAGGTGTCGCGCGCCGAATTGCCGGGCGCCAGGAAAACGCTTGAGGCCGCGTATTCCCCCGAGCCGTTCACGACCACACCCGCGGCGCGGCCGCCGGAGATCAGGATATCCGTAACCCTGGAGCCGTAATGTATTTCCCCGCCGAGCCCGAGAATATAGTTGCGCACATTGAACACTATACGGCGCAGCACATCGGTGCCCAGATGCGGCTTGCTGACATAGCCGATCTCGGCAGGCGCGCCGAACTTGATAAAGGTTTCCAGCACGCGGCTGGCGTAGGGAGAGTTGTTGATCCGGGAGAAGAGTTTTCCGTCCGAATAGGAGCCGGCGCCGCCCTCGCCGAACTGAATGTTGGACTCGGGGTCCAGGACGCGGGCGCCGATGAACCGCTGCACGTCCAGGTGGCGCTCTTCCAGCTTTTTGCCCCTTTCGAAGATCAGGGGTTTCACCCCGTAAGCCAGCAGCTCCAGCGCCGCGAACATGCCGGCCGGGCCGAAACCCACCACCACCGGCCGGGGGCCTCCCGGTGCGGGCGTATAGGTCCGGGCGGGCCTGGGAAAGTAAGCGGGCAGGCTCTCAGTGTTGTGAAAACCGGCCGGCACGCGCAAAGCCAGGGACAGCTCATAGTAGAACTGCCGCTGGTCCGAGAAAACCGGGATCTTGGATATTATCCTGACGAGCGCCAATTCCCCGCAGGGGACCTTGAGCCTCAGCGCGGCGGCCTTCAAATACTCACCGGCCCCGTCGTTCTCAACGGGCACGCGCAGACCGCTTATGATCAGTTCCATGTTACCTACAAGCTCCGGCCGCTACTTTTACGGAACTGCCACGGGCTTATAGCGCAGGTCCGACGGCCGCGATCGACGCCGGTTTTATTTAAAATATAGAAACCCGTATATCTTTTAGTGAGTGTGGGCGGTTTTTCCCGCCCGGCGGCGCGGTCACTTGCCGCGCTTCTTGTGCCAGCGCCAGGCGTCGGAGATGATGGCCTCGAGCCGGGCCCGCTCAGGCTTCCAGCCCAGTACGCGGCGGGCCCGGGCCGCGGAGGCTACCAGGGCCGGCGGATCGCCGGCGCGCCGACCGGACAGTTCCACCGGGATCTGCCTGCCCGTGACTTTTTCGGCGGCCCTTATGACCTGCAGCACCGAGAACCCCCTGCCGTTGCCCAGGTTAAAGCCGCCCCCGGCGCCGCCTTTTTCCAGATGGCGCAGCGCCAGCAAATGCGCCCGGGCAAGGTCCGAAACATGGACAAAGTCCCGCACGCAGGTGCCGTCTGGGGTGGGATAATCCCCCCCGAAGACCTTCAGGGCGGGCCGCAGGCCAGCGGCCGTGTCGAGGGCCAGCGGGATCAGGTGGGTCTCGGGGTCGTGCAGCTCGCCGATCTCGCCGCCGGGGTCGGCGCCGGCCGCGTTAAAGTAGCGCAGCGCCGCGTAGCGCAGCCCGTAGGCCGCGGCGTAGTCGGCCAGGATCTCCTCCACCATCTGCTTCGTGCGGCCGTAGGGATTGACGGGGCAAAAAGGCAGCGACTCGCGCATAGGCAGCCGGGCAGGCTCGCCGTATACGGCACAGGACGAGGAGAAAATAAAGCGCTTTACCCCGGCGGTTCGCATGGCTTCCAGCAGGTTGAGGGTGTTGGCGACGTTGTTGGCGTAGTACTTGGCCGGCTCAAGGACCGATTCTCCCACGTAGGCGAAGGCGCTGAAATGCATGACGGCGGAAAAGTCGTGTTTGGCAAAGCAGCGGGCCAGGGCAGCTTTGTCGGCCAGGTCCCCTTTTATAAATTCACCCCAGCGCGCCAGGCACCGGTGTCCGGTGGAGAGGTTGTCGAAAACGACCGTCTTGCGGCCGCTCCGGGAGAGCAGCTTGTTTGTCATGGAGCCGATATAGCCGGCGCCGCCCGCTATTAATACTTTCTTCACGCTGATATTATAACATTCGACGCCGCCCCTTGCCGCCTTGGTGGGCGCGGCCTATAATGCTATAGTATCAGCGCCGGCCGCATTGCCAGGCTTGCGCCTCTTTGCAATAACAATGTCCAAGTCCAGGAAGAACAGAAAGCCACCGGAAGAGAAGCCGCAGAAGAGAAGCGGCTTATACCTGGCGGCCGCCCTGACCTCTCTGGTCTGGCTGTACTGGGTGCTTTCCAGCCACTACGGAGTTTTTCCTGTCACCTTCAGGCCCGAGCACCTGCTCGGCGATTATATCTCCTTCAAGGATATCAGCGTGTTGCCCGGCTACCTGGGCAGCCTGGCGGTGCTGTGCGCCTCCGTCTTTTCACTGCATCTCATCGGCAGCGGCCTCATACGCCTGCTCCGGGCAGAGTTCTCTCCCGGCCTGGAGAGGTTCGTCTTCTCCGGCGCCCTCGGGCTGGTTTTCATCTACTTGTATCTTACGCTGCTGTCGGCGGCGGGCCTGGTAGGCAAGTACGCCGTTTACCCGGTACTGCTGGGGCCGCTGGCCTGGGGCGCGTTCCTGCTGGTCCGGCGGCGCGGCGCACCCGCGCCCGCCTCCGCACCGGCCCCGGGGCCCGCTTTCAAACCCTCCGAGTGGCTGACGGGCCCGCTGGACTACCTGCCGGCGGCGCTGCTGCTGGGGCTGCTGTTGTTCAGCCTGGCCGCCTCACTCACGCCGGAGATCTTTTACGACAGCCTGCTGTTCCACCTGGGCGTCCCCAACCAGTACAAGGTGCTGGGCGGCTTCGCGCCCATGCCTTACAACCAGTTCTCCAATATGCCGATGGCCCACGGCATGATCTACCTCTTCGGCCTGGTGCTCAAGGATGAGATCCTGGCCAAGCTGCTCAGCTACTGGGCTTCGGTGCTCATCGTGCTGTCCATGCTCTCCTTCGCGCGCAGGTTCTGCACGCCCCGGGCCGGCCTGTGGGGCGCCGCTATTTTCTACTCTATTTTCCACGTGACGGTGTCTTCCTGGCAGGCCGGCACCGAGATGTTCCTTACTCTTTTCACTTTCCTCTCTTTCTACCTCGTGCTGCTGCACCAAGGGGAGGGCCGCAGGTATCTGCTGCTTTCCGGTGTCTTTTCCGGCATGGCGGTGGCCCTGAAATACACGGGCGGCCTGGCCCTGCCCATCAACCTGGCCGTGCTGCTCTACAGGACCGGCCGGCCGGGGGCGCGCTTCTTCAGGGAGGCGGCGCTGTTCTGCCTGGCGGCCTTCGCCGTCTTCTCCCCCTGGCTGATCAAGAATTACCGCTATGTCGGCAACCCCGTGTACCCTTTCGCCACCGCCATCTTCAAGCTGGACCCCTACTCTTCAGCTTCGGGGCTGAAGAATTTCCAGTCCGAGACACAGCAGAAGGCCCCCTTCAGCCTGAAGGGGTGGCTCTCGCTGCCTTTCCAGATAAACGCGGGCAAGGTGGCCAACAACGAGCTCTTCACGCCGCTCTTTCTCGGCCTGCTGCCGGCGGCCTGGCTGCTGGTCTCGGGCCGCACCCCGGTGTACCGCGCGCTGTACCTGTGGTTCGGGGCTTTCTACCTGTTCTGGTCCCTGTCCACCACCGTGGTAAGGTACCTGATGCCGGCCTTTCCCGTGGCGGCGCTGATAATCTCCGCCTCCCTGGCGGAGGCGAGGACCGATTTCTTCAAAAAGTTCCTGCTGCTGATGGCCGCTTTCTCGGCCTTCGCCTCCTTCGGGGCCTCGGCGCGGCTGTTCCATGCCCGGGAAGGCTGGCAGGTGTTTTACGGCTATAAGTCCAAGAGCGAACTTCTCGGCAATAACGCGGCCACCTATCCCAGCGGCTATTACTACATGGCGGACTGGATAAACAAGAATACCCGGCCCGGCGCCCGGGTACTGCTGTTCGGCGACGCCAGGACCCTCTATTACGAGCGGCCAATGCTGGCCAACTCGGTTTTCGACAAGAACATCCTGTTCGAGTACCTGGCCCGCGCGCGCGATGAGGACGAACTGCGCGAGCGCTTCCGGCGCGACGGGGTGGATTACATCGCCTTCAACGTAGCCGAGGCCATCAGGACCATGCGCGAATACAGGGATTACGAAATAACTCCCGCGCAGGCCGCGGTGTACGACAGATTCTACGCCAAGTACATGAAAGAAGTCTACGCCAGGGACATCGTCGCCTATGGGAACCAGATCGTAAACAAGATGCTGGTCTACGAGCTGTCCGCCAACGACGCCCCCGGGCGCCCCAACTATCTTACCGGGGTCATACTCAAGGCGGTCAACGGCGTGAAGGACGCAGCCGCGACAAAGGCCCGCTAGGCCCCTGGGGGCCGGAAGCGGAGCGGGGAGCCGCGCCGGTACGGCGGCGCAAAAGGTGGTAGCTTTATGGAAACAAAGGTGCTCATCATCGGGGCGGGCCCTTCGGGGCTGGCGACGGCTTTCGAGCTGAACAAGGCCGGCATGCCTTTTATCGTAGTCGAGAAGGCCCCCGTAGTGGGAGGGCTGGCGCGGACCCTGACGTACGGCGATTTTAGGACGGATATAGGCCCCCACCGCTTTTTCAGCAAGAACAAGTACCTCTACGACCTTATCTCGGGACTGCTGGGCGAGCACTGGATAAAGGTCGACAGGCTCACGCGTTTCCACGTGCGCGGCCGGTACCTGCTCTACCCCGTGCAGCTCAAGGACGCCCTGATCAACATCGGGGTCTTCCGGGGGATGCGCATGCTGGCCGACTACGGCTACCAGCGCCTGCGGAGCCTCTTCGTGGATACCGGCTCCCCGCGGAACTTCGAGGAAAAAGTGGTTTCGGACTTCGGCCGCTCCCTGGCCGAGCTCAACATGCTCAACTATACCGAGAAGATCTGGGGCCTGCCCTGCTCTGAGATCTCGCCCGACTGGGCGACGCAGCGCATTAAAAATCTGTCGGTGGTGGAGGTCATCAAGAAGACGCTGATCAAGGGCAAGGACTCGCCCAAGACCCTGGTGGACCAGTTCTACTACCCGGACTCGGGCACGGGCCTGATCTACGAGCGCATCCGCGCCGCCATCGAGGGCGGCCGCACCGGAGCCCTGAAGCTCAACACCAGCCCGTCGAAGGTAGAGCACGACGGCGCGCAGGTGCTGCAGGTTCACCTCAAGGACGGCAACGGCGACGAATACGCGGTGCGCCCCGAAAACCTGGTCTCCTCCATGCCGGTCACCGAGCTGCTGCCCCTTTTCGACCCCCCGCCGCCGGCCGAGGTGCTGGCCGCCGCCGGCCGCCTGAAGTTCCGGTCGCACGTGGCCCTGTTCCTGACCGTGAACAAGAGCACCGTCTTCCCGGACCAGTGGGTATATTTCCCCGACAGCGGCATCCCTTTCGGCCGCATCATGGAGCCGCGCAATTTCAGCAGGACGCTGGCCCCGGAGGGCAAGACCTCGCTGATGATAGAGTTCTTCTGCTGGTTCGGGGACGAGATCTGGCACGCCGACAAGGAGCATCTGGTCAGCGCAAGCCTGGCCTACCTCTCGAAGATAGGCCTGCTCGGGGAGAAGGACCTTATAGATTCCTTCGTGCACCGCGAAAAGCACGCCTACCCGGTATACGATCTGGGCTACAAGGCGAACCTCGGCGCGGTTAAGGACTATTTCAAAAGATTCCGCAACCTGCAGCTGATCGGCCGGGCCGGCAGCTTCAGGTACAACAACCAGGACCATGCGCTGGAGATGGGGATCCTGGCCGCGCGCAACGTGCTGGAGGGCGCCTCCTACAGCATCGACGACGTCGGCGCAGAGCAGGAATACTTCGAGAAAGGCAATATCAAATAGGCCCCGCCTGAGAATAACCGGGATCGCCCCCGCTTTTAGTATTATAGCGGGATGAACACGCCCATCAAGTTCATATTATTGAAGCCCCGCAACCCCGACAATATCGGGGCCTGCGCCAGAGCCATGGCCAATTTCGGCCTGGGCGAACTGGCCCTCGTCAGCCCTTTCGAATCCGACTGGGCGGAGGTCATACACCGCTGGAAAGAGGAAGCTTCCGTCGCGGCCATAAATTCGATGGACGTGATAAACTCAGCGCGCATCTACGGCAGCGTCCCCGAAGCCGCCAGGGACTGCAACCTGCTGCTGGGCACCTCCTCGCTGCACCAGATAAAACCCGAGCGGGACGTGCTCCTGCTTAAAGACGCCGCCGACTATATAGCCGAGCGCGGCGTAAAAAAGGCCGGCATCCTTTTCGGCCCCGAAAAGACCGGCCTTACCAAGGAAGACCTGGCGTTGTGCAACGCCGTCATAAATATCCCCACCCTGCCCAAGCAGCCGTCCATGAACCTGGGCCAATCCGCGGCCCTGGCCGCTTACGAGCTGACCGCGCGCCGCACCGCCGCCACGGCTTTCCCCCGCGCCCGGTCGCCCCAGGCCTCGCCCTACGAGATAAACCGCCTTACCGCCGAGATCTGCGAAAAGCTGGAGAAACTCGGCTGCAAGACCGGCGCCTACCAGGCCATGGCCATCAGCCGCGGCCTGCTGGACGCCCGCCTGACGAAGCCAGCCGTGAACATGCTTAAACTGCTGCTTAAGAACTGAGCGGGCAAAGTCCCGCCGCGCAAAAGCTTAGGCCCCGTACAGGGGCCTAATTTTCTGCCCGGGGTATACCCCGCGGCCGCTTTTCCGCTGGCGCTCCTTACTGCCTGGTATACGCCTTAAGGCACACGTTCGCGTCGCTGTAATAATCCGTGAGGTCAGACCAGTTCGCGCCGTCGCCGCTTATATAGCTCTCACCGGGGTTGGCGCTGGCCCTGCTGGCGCCGCGCTGGGGACTCTCTATGGCCACCATGTCGCTGGCGCTGGTCTTTTCGAACCTGATCACCACCGAGAAGCGCTGCCCTTTGGCGATACTCGCCGCCGGCACCGTGACGGTGTGGAAACCGGGAATATCTATGGTCCCCTTTGAAACGGACACGGGCAGCCCGTTGACAGGGCTGGAGGTGGAGACGTCCACGTAAACGGCCGCCTCGTACCTGACGTTCAGGTCGCTGGTGTAGAAGCCGGCGGCGGTCAGTGTTTCGTCCTTCCTAGCCGTAAAGACGTTGGCGAAGTAGCTGGCCTCGCCGGCGGCGTCGGTATAGTCGGTAGGCCCAAGGGGGTCGTACTGGTAGACCGAGCCGTAGTTGCCGGCGCCCTCCACCGCCGAGTAGACGGTATTATACTTGCCGAAGACAGTGTCGTAGTAGGAGAGGTAGAAAAAGCCTTTGTCGCCCCAGCCTTCGCCCCAGCTGTTCTTTACGATAAAGGCGCCGTTGCCGGGCGCGGGCCTGGAGAAGTTGCTCTTGTCGTAGTTGTCGTCCCAGCCCACTATAGTGACGAGATGGTTGGAGCCGGCGTTGGGGCCGGAGTAATAGTACCCGGCGGAGCCCTTGTTGTAGAACAGCGGCTGCCCGTTCCAGTACATACTGGAGGCTACCGCGCCGAAGCTGGTAAGGGCCCACTTGATGTTCCTGTTGTCCAGCGCGTTCACGCGGGGCGGGATGGTGAGCGCCTCCTGCAGGCGCTTCCTGCCGGCCAGGCCGTGAGAGGACTCGCCGCTGGTCACATTGTAGGGATCTTCGCTCTCCGTCACGGGCCCGGCCCAGCGCGCCAGGTAGGAGGTAACCATGCCGGCGTTGCCGCCGTCGCAGTGGCTCCTGTCGAAGCCGACGGTATTCTTGACGTTCTGTTCAGAGAAATCCCACGCTTCTCCGGGCAGCAGCGCCGATTCCAGCGCGGCCAGGGTGGCGAAAGCCCAGCAGGAGCCGCAGGCGCCCTGGTTCTTCACCGGGGAGACCCGGCCCAGTTCCCGCAGGTCGTAACGGGGAGGAAAATTCTCCGAGCCTCTTTTGGAGGTCGGGATTATGCTCTTGCCCCTTAAATGAGAATTGTCGTAAACGGGCGGGATGAAGCCCAGGGCGCGCTCGCCGTCCGGAATGGGGGCGTCGCCGGCCGCCACGGCCACAACTTCAGCGGCCGCAGCGGCGGGCATAGCCGTGTCCGCCAGCAGGTCCGAGAAAGACGGCCCTCCGGCGCGTCCGTCGAAATCCATTATGGGTTCACCGGCGCCGGCCAGGGCTGCTGTCGTCAACATCAACGTTATCGCGGCTATAAAGGTTTTCATGGTCTTCCTTATGTAACAGGAGTATCGTGCTTCGCCAGATACAGTGCAATTTTTATGCCATACAACCGCAAAACCATGCATCATTCGGGCGTATACCCGGAATCTTAACGGCCGGCACAAAATATTTTCTAATGAAAACATATATTTTCATTTGAAAATATGCGTTGCCAGGCAGCGTTCCTCTGGCGGGCCGCTGTCGTAAGCGTGCGCAGGCCTTTCCCCGCTTTTCAAGGGCGGCCGCGGTTTCTGTTATAATCTTTAGGAAGCTTAATTAGGGGGAACCTTTATGAACAAGAACCTGGTCATAGCCCTGCTGGTCCTGGCCGGAGGCGCCTGGTATTATTTCCGCGGCGCCGGCAAGAGCGAGGTGCAGTCCGCCGGCGTCATGTCCGCGGCCGGTGTCTACACGGACGCCGCCGCCGGCTTCTCGGTAGCCTTTCCCGCGGGCTGGAAAGAAGTGCCCGCCTCCCACATTTCCGCCGCCAACGGATACAGTTTCGTGCTTCCGCCGGAGCCCAAGGCTTCGCTGGTAATGATCCCCCCCGGCCCCGGCAAGGCCGCTGTCCTTCTTTTACCCACCCGGCGCAAGCCCGGCAAGATGGACGCTTTTGCCAAGCGGTTCATCTCCGCCGTTACGGCTTATTCTAAACAGGACCTGGGCTTAGAGGCCTCGGGCCCGCCCATAACCGAGCTGCCCGCCTCACCTGACGCGCCCCGCAGATTGACGGGGTACGCGAAGCTGGAAGACAACTCTCTGGCCCATTTTTGTTTCTTCGAGGGCAGGGAGAACGTGTTCGTGGTCTACGGCATGGCCGAACCCGGCTACGACACTGCCCTCCCCGCCGCGCTGGACGCCATCGCCGCCTCCATTAAGCGCGCGTAAGCCCCCGCTCTGCAGCCCATAAAAAACTCCCCGGAGGGCCGGGGAGTCTTTTATCTTTCAGCCGGGCTGGCTCAGTACTTGAACTGGCCCTTTTCGTAGAGCGTAACCTTTTTGCCGCTCTTTAGGGTGGCTGTCACCTTTTTGTCCTCGGTGTTGATCAGGTCCCAGTGCACGGCGGAGTCGTTGTAGCCGAGCTTGACCTTGATCTCCTTGGTCAGCTTCGCCGGGTTGCCGGTGAAGGTGTCCGTGTAGGAGTTGCCTATGGCCACGTGGCAGTTGCCGTGCTTGCCGCCGTGGTTCTCGTCGAACAGCGTGTCGGCCATGAAGCGGTCGATCTTGGAGAAGCGCTTGTCGGTCAGCGAGTACTCGCCCAGCTGGCTGGCGCCCGGGTCGGTGGCCATGATCTTCTTCACGTAGTCGGCGCCCTTGGCCGCGGCTATCTTCACCGCGCGGCCGTCCTTGAACTCCAGCTTGATCTTCTCCACATAGTTGCCGCCGCGGAAGGCGGGCAGGTTGGCGTAATAGGTGCCGCGCGTGCCGCGCCAGTCGGGCGAGGTGAAGATCTCGAAGCTGGGGATATTGTGGCCGCTGACGCCGAGGAACTTGCGCTTCTCTCCCAGCGCCACCTCGAAGTCCATGGAGGCGGACTCGGTGCGTATCTTCTCTATGCCCAGGCCGTTGATCCATTTCTTTATGGCCACGGTGTCCTTGTAAATCTGACCCCACTTCTTGGCCGGGTCGGGCTCGTTCAGGTAGCAGGCCTTGGCGATCTGGGCGGCATACTCCTTGACGGAGAGCTTGGCCTGTTTGGCCAGCTCCGCCGTAGGATAGGTGCACAGGGTCCAGGCGAACTTGCCCTTCTCCTCGCGCTCGTCACGGATGCGGAACAGCGGCTTGCGGGCTATGGCCACCTGGCTTTGCCGCTTGGTGTCTATGCCCTTCAAGTGCGTCAGCGAGGCCGGGGCGTGGATGAACACGTAGCCGTTGAGGTTATTGTAAAGCTCCTTGTCCCAGGCGCCCAGCAGGCCGCGCTGTTTATCGTCGGAGTACTGGTAGAAGTCGCGCTCCAGCGTGGGCGTGGGCAGGAAGTTGAAGATCACGTTGTACTTGCGTTGTATCAGCTTGCGGTACACGATCTCGCCCAGCTCGCGGGCCTCGAGGTCGCAGCGCAGCAGCACGTTGTCGTATTTTTTAAAACCGGTGCGTCGGGCGGTGGTGAGGCCCCAGATCAGGGCGTCCGCGTATTTTTCTAACTGAATTTTGGAAAGCACGCTCATTGGTCCTCCTGCTGCGGGATTTACAGCTGTTTTTATTATATGTAATTGGGCCTCCAACTAAAAAGCCGTTTTTGATATCATGGGGGAGCTGGACCAAGGAGGGTACTATGGGCGGATACGAAGACAGGAAAAGAATTTTAAAAGGCATACTGGGCGAGCTGCACGCAGGCCTGCCGCTGGAGGAGGCGAAGAAGAAATTCCTCGCCGAGATAGGCGCCGTCAGCTCGAAGGAGATCTTCGAGCTGGAGCAGTCGCTGCTCGCCGACGGCGTACCGCCCGAAGAGATCAAGAAGTTCTGCAACGTGCACGCGCAGCTCTTCGACAGCTCGTTGGAGGTCAGCATGGCCGACCCCGCCGACCCGCGCCACCCGGTGGCCCTGTTCAAGGCCGAGAACGCCGAGATAAAGCGCCGCGTGGAAACCGCGAAAGCCCTCCTCCCGGCCCTCAAGGACGGCAAGGGCGGCGACTGGGTGCGCAATATCCTGGAGGAGCTGCTCGCCGTGATAAAGCATTACGAGCGCAAGGAGCAGCTGCTGTTCCCGTACCTGGAGAAAGCCGGCTTCTACGGCCCGTCCAAGGTGATGTGGGGCAAGCACGACGAAGTGCGCGGCCTGCTGAAGAAAGCGCTGGCCGCCGAATCGGGGGATTTACCCCCCGCCGCCGAGGCCGCGCTGGAGGAAATAGACGGCATGATCTTCAAGGAGGAGAGCATACTCTTCCCCGCGGCGCTGGAAAAGCTCAAGCCCGCCGACTGGGCCGAGATCTTCAAGGAGAGCGCGCAGACCGGCTATATCTTCATCGACCCGCCCGAGGGCGCGGACGAGGCCCTCGACATAGCGCAGAACACCGGCTCCCTCTCCGGCGCCGTGGTGAACCTGCCCAGCGGCAACCTCTCGGTCACCGATCTCACCGCATTGCTCAACGCCCTGCCGGTGGACCTGACCTTCGTGGACGCCCACGATACGGTAAAATACTTCTCCGAGGGCCGTGACCGCGTCTTCCTGCGCGCCCGCTCCATCATAGGCCGCAAGGTGCAGAACTGCCACCCGCCGGCCAGCCTGGGCGCGGTGCAGAAGATCCTGGACGGCTTCAGGGCCGGCACGAAGAACAGCGAAGAGTTCTGGATAAATATGAAAGGCCGCGTAGTACACATACGCTACTTCGCCTTGCGCGACCCCGGCGGCAAATACCTGGGCTCGCTGGAAGTGACGCAGGACATTACCGACATCAAGAAGATAGAAGGCGAAAAGAGGCTGGCTTGATATGGCTGAAAAAATAGCGGACCTGAACAAGACCCTGTACGACCTCACCACCGAGCACCCCGAGCTTATAGAAGTTCTATTCGAACTCGGCTTCATGGGCGCGAAGAACCCCGTGATGCGCGAGACGCACGGCAAGCAGATGACGGTAAAGGCCGGCTGCGACCACCTGGGCCTGGACCTCAAACAGGTAGAGGCAGCCCTGAAAGCCAAAGGCTACAACGTAAAGCAGTAGCGTAGCGTCCCAGGGCCCGGCCAAAGGGCCCAGGGCCCTTTGGGAACTTTGCCGCGAAACAGGGGGTCCTTGGCACCTGATATGGCAGCGCTCCGCGCGCTATCATATATACATGCTAAAGAACCTCTCTTTCCTCTTGGTCATAGCCTTAGCCGTACCCGCCGCCGCGCAGAACCTGGATTTTTCAGCCCTCGAAGGTTTCGACGCTACCCAGATCAGGGAGCAGCAGTTGCCCGACCTCCAGCTTCCCTCGGATAAAAGCTGGGGCGTAAACTATATACTCAAAGGCGTGGTCTCGCTGACCGAGGCCGGCCCCTACCTCAACACGGTGGACGGCCGCCTGTTCAAGCTGGACCTCAGCGACCGCAAGGCCCGCCGCTTCGACGGCAAGGCCGTCATCGTGGAAGCCCAGGCCAAGCAGTCCGACGACCTCTCGCTGCTCAAGGTAAAAGAGATTTCCGAGTACGAGCCCGCGGCCGGCGAAGTAGTGCCCGCCCCGTACCAGCCCCGCCGCCGCACCGCCACCCTGATAGAGGCCAAGGACGGCCGCCTGGTGATGGGCAATGTGCGCATGTCTTCCGCCAGGGTCCCCGCCCCCGACGCCTACGAGTGGACCACCATGACGGTCCGGCCCGAACTCATCAAGAACGTCTATTTCATCAAGAAGCCCTTCAAGCCCGAGATCGTGGCCGCCCATTCCTTCCTGGTCTTCACCTTCGAAAAGGGCGGACTGAAGGACGCCAACGGCCATGAGCCCATGGCCCTGGCCCTGAGCATCGAGGGCAAGACCCGCGTGGACCAGAGCTTCTCCCCGCTGACCGGCCTCAAGAATTCCTTCGGCATCAACTGGAGCCTCTCCACCTGGGAAGAATACGCCGCCCGCACCATACACGAAGAGAAAGGCCACCTGGTGCCTTACCCGGTGCTGCTCTCACACGAGCAGAAGGCCGCCCTGCTGCGCGAATCCATGCTGCAGGCCGCGGTGGACCGCGAGGGCGAGTTCTACCACACCATCAAGAACAACTGCACCAACAATTTGCTCATCCTGATGAACCGCGTGCTGCCCAAGGAACGCCAGATAAAGCTGTGGACCATTCCCTATATGGTCTACAACGTGAAGGCCACCATGCCGCTGATGGTGATAAAGAACCTGCAGAAGAAGGGCCTGCTCGGCGGCGAATTCACCGACATCAACGCCGGCACGCTGGACACCGTTCTCCCCTGATCTTTAATCGGGATAAAGAAGCCGGGGCGACCCGGCTTTTTTATTGGCCAGCCCCCATAATTGCTATATTTTCAATGGCATGAAAAAAGATCCCCATAAACCGGCGGCGCGCGACATACTGGTAATAGGCGCCGGCCCCGCCGGCCTGATGGCCGCCGGCCGCGCGGCCGAACTGGGCGCCGCCGTCACCCTGATAGAGCGCAACGCCCGCCCCGGCATCAAGCTGCTGATCACCGGCGGCGGCAGGTGCAATGTCACCAATACCGCCGACCTCAAGGGCTTCATCGCCGCCTTCGGTCCCAAGGGTAAATTCCTGTACCGCGCTTTCACCGTTTTTCCGGCCGCCGCCCTCACCGGCTTCCTCAAGTCCTTCGGCGTGCCCGTGCGCTCCGACCCCGACGGCAAGGTGTTCCCCGCCGACGACAGGGCGCAGAGCGTGCTGGACGCGCTAAACTGCTACACCAACCGCGGCGGCGTTAAGCCGCTGGCCGGGCGGGTCTCGGCGCTGCTGCTGCGCGGCGGCGTCATAGAGGGCGTGGAATTTTCCGACGGGCGCAGGACGCTGGGCAGCAAGGTTATCATAGCCACCGGCGGCATGTCCTACCCGGGCACCGGCTCCACCGGCGACGGTTACGCCCTGGCCGTCAAATGCGGTCACACAATTATCACCCCGCGCCCCGGCCTCACCGCGCTGGAATCCGACGAACCCTTTATCAAGGACCTGCAGGGCCTGGTGCTGCAGGATATAAAGCTGACCATTCTCGCCGACGGCAAGGCCGAGGCGGCCGGCCGGGGCGAACTGCTGTTCACCCATTTCGGCGTCTCCGGTCCGCGCCTGCTGGTCCTGAGCGGCGCCGCCGTGGACGCCCTGGCCGCTGGCAAGAAGACGGAACTCTCTCTCAACCTCAGGCCGGACCTGAAGCCCGAGGCCGTGACGGCCGAGGTGCAGGCCTATTTCGCGGCCAACGGCGCCAAGATGTTCGCCAGTTACGCCAAGGCGGCCCTGCCCGCCTCGCTGGCCCCGGTGTTCGAGCGGCGCTGCGGCATAGAGCGCGAGCGCAAATGCGCCTCCATCACCGGCGCCGAGCGCGCCCGCGTGGCGGAGCTGCTGATGGATTTCAGGCTGCGCCTGACCAGGCCGCGGCCGCTGGCCGAAGCCACCGTAACCCGCGGCGGCGTGAATTTGAAGGAAGTGGATCCGCAGACCCTTGAGTCCCGCCTGCAGCCGGGCCTGTATTTCTGCGGCGAGGTGCTGGACCTGGACGGCATCACCGGCGGCTACAACCTGCAGCAGGCTTTCTCCACCGGCTACCTGGCCGGCCAGTCCGCCGCCGGCGGGAAATAAAAAATTCCCGGTTTCCCGGGCGCCTACCAGGGAGGCGTCTTTCCGGTTATCTTCAACCAGGGCAGCCTGGAAAATTTATCCGCCTCATGCCCGGTAGCCATGGTTATGTCGGTAAAACCGCGCCGGTGCAGTTCCACGGCTACCTCCTCCCCCGGCGCGCCCGCGCCCAGGTCGGAATCTATGTAGAGCGCTGTCTCTTTCGGCAGCGCGGCGGCGGCGGCCAGCAGTTCACCGGCCTCGCTATAAATCTTCAGGTTCACCCCGGCGGCTTTGGCCGCTACGGTCCAGTTTAAACGCACAAGTGCATCGTCGTCGAGCAGAACCGCCGGGGTTAAGGCGGCGGCCAGCGGCAACCTGAGCGAAACGGTGGTCCCCTTTCCCGGCTCGGAAGCTATGGAAAGGCTGCCGCCCCAGCTCTCGGCAGTAGTCCTGGCGTGGTAAAGGCCCAGGCCGCAGCCGCCCGTCTTGCCCTCGGTTTGCCCGCGCACACCAAGGCCAGCCAGCGATTCCGGCCGTATCCCCTTACCGTCGTCGCTCACGGTCAGCACGGCCTGCTGCCCGTCGCGGCGCAGCCCCAGGGTAACCGTCCCACCGCGCTCCAGCGCCTCTGCGCCGTTGTTGACCAGGTTGGAAAGTACGCGGCTCAGGTCGGCCGGGAGAGCCAGGGCGCGCAGGCCGGCGGCGTCGGGGGCCAGCTTTACCTCCACCTTCACGTCGGCGCGCTCCAGGAACTGCAGGCGCTTCTCGGCCGCCACGGCCTCTATCAGTTCCCTCACCGGGCAGGGCTCGGGCCCGGCCTCCGGGGCAGCCCGGTTCTTCTCCAGCAGGTCGTCGGCGATGTCCTTTATCCGGCAGGCGGCCCCTTGTATCAGGCGCCTTTTCTCTTCTGGCAACTGCGAAACGTCCTTCAGGGCCGATTCGAGCGCGGCCAGCGGGCTGCGTATGTCGTGCGCCACCTGGGCCGAGACGGCCGACAGCGCCGCCAGCCGCGACTGGGACTTTATGGTGTCGTAGGCGGCCTTGAGCCTGCCGGCGAACAGTTCGGCTTCATAGATGGTCAGCACCGAGCCGCCGGCCGGGGCCGCCCCGCCGCCGCTCTCCAGGCCATCCAGCAGGCCGTCGATATCCTCGGAGACTCGCAGGGCTATCAGGTTGGCCGCCAGCCACACTCCGAACAGTATGAAGAACAGCGAGGAGGTAAGCTTAAAAGTGTCATCCGCGGCGAATGCCTGCAGCAGGTAGAGCAGCAGCAGCATGACCGCGGCCAGGAACGAAACGAACCAGACCAGGCGCACCCTCACGCTGGTCCACCTGGCGAACTGGGGCCCCGGCCCCGGGGCGTAGGTCTGCGCCGCGAGCAGCGTGAAAAGGCCGATCACCCAGCCGTACTCCGCGAACGGCACCCCGTTGGCCATGACGGTATTGTAGCCGATGGCGAAAGAGGAAAGCGGCAGCAGGGTAAGGGCGATGAGCGTGAAGAACCAGTAGCGGGAGCGCGCCTTCATGCCGAGCAGCACGGCCAGCGCCAGCACCCCGGCCTCGGCCGTACGGTGCACCGAGGTGAGCAGGTAGACGTAGGTAGAGGCGAAGACGCCGCTGTAGGTGGGGATGGCGACGTACTTGATCTGCAGCACGGCAAAGCCGGAGAAGAGCAGCAGCAGAAGAAGCGACTCGGAACCGCCCTCCGGGCCGCTTTCCCGGTAAGTCTTAAGCAGGAACCAGGCCGCGGAAAGGCTGTAAGCCAGGTACGCGGTGACCTGCATATGGAAGAGGAAGGGCGTGAAGCCCGCTTTGGTATAAGTGACCGCGTACAGGATGTCGGCGGCCAGCAGTGAGGCGGCCATAGCCGTCAGCACCGGGCCTCGCCCCCGGCCGCCGCGGGCCACCAGCAACAGGATCGCGGCGTCCGTCGCCACCTCCACGGTAAGGTAGGAAACTGAGCGGTAGGCGGCGGGGACCAGCAGCGCGGCGGCGCCGACGGCGAGCAGGAGGAACCTGGCCAGGGATGCGTTGAAAAGGTGCTTCATCCGCGATACAGCCTCATAAGACTAGACCCTAACGCGCCGGTCCACAACCTTGCGTATCTTGCCGGTGCGCTGCACGCGCTCTATGGAGCCCGGCTTGAGCACCTCGATGACCGGCTTATCCAGCCACTTCATGCGCACGCTCTCCTGCAGGTCCTCGCAATGCCTGGAGATCTCGCGCCAGAGCAGGTCGGCCAACTCGCCGGCGCGGGCCATGGCGGCCGGGTCCTTCAGCTCCACGCGTATGGCCAGGGTGTCCCGGTGGCCCTTCTTGGCTATCAGCACCTGGAAGTTGAAGGTCAGGTCCGGCACGCGGCCGAGGGCCTCCTGTATGTCGTTGACGAACAGGTGCGCCCCGCCCACGTGTATGCGGTCGTCGCAGCGGCCGAGTATCTCGAATAGCGGTTCCTTGCGGCCGCAGGCGCAGGGCTTGTTTATCCAGCGGCCCAGGTCGCCCACGCGGTAGCGGATGATGGGCATGTGCTTCTTGGTCAGGCCGGTGACCACCAGTTCGCCGATGGCGCCGGGCCCCACCGGCTCCAGCGTGTCCTGGTCCACGAACTCTATGAACTGGCTGTAGGCGAACAGGTGATGCTGGCCCTTTACGCAATGCGGGCACTGGAAGCCCACCACGCCGGCGTCGGCGGTGGCGTAGCCGGCAGAGCGCACGGCCACGCCGGGGAACACGCTCTTGAAGAACTTCACCATCTCCAGGCCCACATACTCGCCGCCGTAGAAGATGGTCTTCAGCGGCACTTTGTATTTGGGGTTGGCCTTTATGAACTCGGCCAACTTCACCAGGAAAGAGGGCAGGCCCACCACGGCCGTCACGCGGAAATCGTGCAGGTAGCCGGAGATGTTCTCCAGCGGCAGGCCGCTGCCCACCGGCACCGAGATGGCCTTGGTATAGGCTATGGCCTTCTCCACCGACAGCCAGCTCGACCACAAATTGCCGGCCACGAACAGGTTGGCGATCGTGTCCTTGTCCCCGAGGCCCGCGGCCTCCATGGAGAAGGCGAGCATGCGGCAGGTGTGGTCGTACTCGTGCTGGTCGTAGAAGACGTACTTGGGCTGACCGGTGGAGCCGCCGCTGGCGAAGTAAATACCGCGCTGCACACGGCTGGTCAGCAGGTCGGCGCTGTCGGGCGGGGTGTTCTCCAGCACGTGGTGCTTCTCCAGGAACGGCGCCTTATGAAAATCCTGCAGCGACACTATGCGCGGCACGTTCTTGAAGTGGCGCTTGTAGAAAGGGCTGCGGCTGCGGGCATGGTCTACCAGCTCGCTGAGGCGGTCGAGCTGCGAGGGCTTTTCCTCTATGGGCAGCCAGTTGACCAGGGACATCATGGGAAAGATGCCGTCGTGCGGCGAACCGTTGGACTCTTCGAGCATCTTGCCCAGACGCACCACGCGGGCTATGCCGGCGGGGCCCAGCACTTCCATCACGCGCTTGCGCTCTATGGAGCCGCCCACGCCTACGGTCTGTATGTAGCCGCGCAGCGGCAGAATGCGGTCGCGCACCTCTTCCAGCGTCTCCACCGTTTTGACGTAGAGCACCCGGTTGAGCGGCGATACGCGGTACACGGGATCGTTCTCGTAAATCACGGTCCAGTCGGTCTTGGGCGCCGAGCTGATATAGGCGGCTTTGCCCAGGGCCTGGTCCACGCGGGCGAGCTGGCGGGCCTTATTGATCTCCACCATCTCGTCGGGAGAAAGTTTCCCGGGCGGCAGGTCGGCAGCCAGCGCCGAGAAATGCTTGCGGGCGTGCTTGAGGAAATCGGCGGCCAACGCCCGGTGGCGGGCGGCGGGCGCTACGAAATACAGGGTATGCAGCGAAGAGCAGGCGGCCTGGTCCCACAGCGAGGCGTCCAGCGCCGCGCGGCGAGCCACATTGTCCATGCCCTCGTGGTCCACGCAGCTGGCGAAGACCAACCCCACGCTGGTCTTGGGGCCGAAGCCTTCCACGCGCACGTCGATAGGCGCTATGCGGCGGTAGGCCTGCACGGCGTCGTAGCCGCCCCAGACGAAGACGGCGTTGACATGGCGCAGCGCGGCCTCTTCCAGGCCCTGGCTGCCGCCCTTCCAGCTCAACACGGCCACGGAGGCGGCCAGCGCCCCGCGCTCGTCGGCCTCTTTCAGCGCGTCCAGGAACAGGTTGATGAAGTTGGAGCCGGAGGAGGAAAGCTTTACGATATTGACGTTCTTGGTCAGCAAGCCTATCACCAGCGAATCCAGTATACCCAGGAACACGTTGCCGGCCCCGACGTGCAGCACCACGCCCTTTGGCATGGCGCGGATAAGGCCCTCGTAGCCGCGGCGCTCCACCGAGGCCTCCAGCGCGTAGGGCAGGAAGAGCTCCATATTAAGGCGCTTGTTGAGAGCCTGTTTATTGAGCAGTTCAGGTATCACATCCAGCGTCTTGTCTATGACCGGCTCGGAGAAAGAGATCTGGCCTTTCAGGTGGGCCAGCGCCGCCTTGCGATATCTCCCGCCCTTCTCGAACAGGTTCCCCGCTTTGGCGAGCGTCTCGATGATGTACTCACGCGGCACGCCGGCCAGCAGATTGCGGGCGGCCTGCGCCCGGCGGCCCAGATCCTCTATCTCGGCCGGCGTCCAGGATGATTTATCGGAGACCTTGCCAAAAATATAAGTGTTATGTATTTTCATGAGTCTTTCCTGCTCGAGGACCCTATCGAGGCTTCGCCTCGCTAGCGAGGCGAAGCCTCGATAGCTTCACAGCATGGTGGCGGCGCTGATGGCGCAGCCCTTGAGCTTGGTCACGCCGGCGCGGCCTTTTATCTCCAGCACCGGGCCGGGCAGGCCGCAGGGGCAGCGCGGCCGCACCAGGCCGAAATCCGACGAGAGTAACGACAGCGACGGGTAGCTGGCCAGATACGGCGTAATGAACTGCAGCAGGCCGGTCTTGTTGAAACCGAGCGGCGCCAGCGTGCCGGGATGCCGGGCTATCACGCGGCCGTAATTGGGGACGTGGAAATTGCCCAGCCGGCAGTCCACGTAGGGCACGCCGTGCTCTACCATACCGAACAGGTCGCGCACGCGGGCGACGGGGATGCCCAGGTTGTCGGCAAGGATCTTCCTGTACACCTTCTTGTCCAGCGCTTCCTCGGCCAGCGTCTTCCAGCCGCCGCCGGTGACCACGGAGGACTCCCGGTTCAGCCGCGGGTAGCGCCCGTAGCGCCGCTTGAATTCCTCGGTCAGCTTCAAGGCGAAGGCGGGGAAGCCTACCAGCCGCACCAGCGAGCCCGCGGCCTCGAAGCGCTTGAGCGCCTCCACGGCGCCGTCTATGTCGAAGTAAAAATCGTTCTTCGCTTTGCTCCAGCGGAAGGTGTAGAAGATCTCGCCTTTTTTTGTGAAGCCGGTCAGCAGCTTGTCGGTCCAGGCGGTGCCCAGGTCACGCGCCACCTCCGGGTCGTAGGTAAAGCAGATATAGTCGTGCGCGCGCTCCAGGTCGGTCAGGCCCAGGCCCTCGAACACCCGCCAGGCCATGCGCCGCACGCGCATCAGCGAGCCCTTATCCAGCTGCATGCGGCTGCGCTGGCCCGAAGTGCCGCTGGATTTCAGCTCCAGCGCTATCTTCGAATAGGGCAAGGTGGTCAGGTCGCGCTCTTTGAGGGCCGCGACGAAGATGTAGGGAATATTGGGCAAGTCCGCTTCCGCCTTCACGGAGGCCGGCGCGAAACCCTCGGCCTTGTAGAGGGCCTTGAGCACCGGGGCGCGGCGCCCCTGGAAGTCCAGCGCGGCGCGCATGGCGGCCAGGAAGGCCCGTGAAGTCTTCGGGGAATAGTCGAAAGCCGGCGTCTCGAACAACGCGTCCATGGCGCTTCGGCTCTTTAGGGGCCTATGGAAAGGCGGCAGTTTGTCCTCGGCTGAAAGATCGGCCACGGTTCCCCCTATTTCTGCTCGGTATCGAAAACCAGCTCTATATAATTCTCGCGCCAGAGCTTCAGGTACTCGTTGAGGAAGTTCTTGTAGAGCGAGATGATCCTGACATTGCGGAAGTCCAGGATGTCGAAGGTGCGGGAGAATACCACGCAGTCGTAGCGCTTGTCTTCCATGCGCTTGGCGCTAGGGAAGTAGGCGCTGGGGATAAAGCGCGCGTCCAGCGCGTCGCGCTGGATCTCGGGCGAGTAGGCGTCGATGATGACCTCCACGTAACTCATGTCCATCTGGCTGACCTTCTGCGCCACGCTCTCGAGCACCACGGCGAAGCTTTTCTCGTTGGTCACGCCGCCCACGATCACGCTGTACTTGTCCTTCTGGCTGTAGGTCACGTAGACCTCGGTGCCCTGGTCCGGCGTGATCAGGATCAGATTGGGCTCATGGAAGGGCATGAAGATGTTCTCAAAGAAGCTGTTGCTCTTCGTCTTCTTCCAGCGGTGCCTGATGAACTCGGGCGCGGTAATGGTCTCGAAGTTCAGCAGCGGGATCTTAGTCTTGTGGTCGCTGTAGTCGCGCTTCGCGTCCACTATTTTCGGGGCCTCGAGCTTTATCTGCCGGCGCACGATCTCGTAGAAAGGCGCTATCTCGGGGATGATGTGCGGCGTCGGGCGGCGGCGCTGCATGGCCCGCTCGGTGAAATAGGCGGTCAGGCAGTGGGTCTCGTTGTCCTGCACCTTGTGCGTGTTCGGGAAGATGCCCAGCTTGATGAAGCCCAGGCTTTCGGTCAGCTTCTGCGGGGCATGGTTGGCGGTGCGGGTGGTGGCGTAGACCAGGTCCACCAGGTCCTTGGTCTGCGTGATGTCGTCGAGCACCAGCTTCATCATGGTGAAGGCCAGGTCGTGCTTGCGGAATTCCTGGCTGACCACGGCGCCGAAGGCCTTGGAATTTCGGTAGAGCAGGTCCACGGAGTAGACCAGGCTGCCGATCACGCGGCTCTGGCATTCGGCCACCAGCCAGTAATACTCGTCGTTCTCTATGGCGCTGCGCATCTTCTCTTTGTCGGCGATGATCGGTATCGGGTAAGCGGCGCCGTAGACCTCGGCGTACAGCATCTGTATGCGCCGCATGTCGGCGATGCGGGCCAGGCGGATAATGATGTCCGGCTTGCCCTCGGTCTTTATAATTTTCTCGATTTTTTTATGCGCCATAGCTCCCCGGTGGTTTCAGGCCCGATGTATAATATAATATAGTAAAAATAAGCGTCTTTTGATAATGACCAAGATCAGTTACTGTTCAAGCATGAAAAATATCAAACTCTTACTGTTGCTGGCAGCCCTGCCCGCCTTCTGGGGCTGCGCCTCCTTCAATTCAGGCGACACGCGCGTGGACCGCTCCGTGGCCCTGGCGATGCTCGAAGACAAGGCCGTGGTGCCTTTCGCTGAGCTCGAGATAGGCTGGCGCAACTTCCCCTACCGCGCCCCTACGGATTCCATAGGCGAGGGCTCGGCCTCCCGCCCCGCCAAGAAAGTAAAGCCGGTGCCAGTAGGCTACGGCGACGAGGCCGACTTCGTGGCGGAGGCCCGCGAGATCTTCGGCAAGGCCGGTCTCTACGACCGCGCCCGCGGCCAGGGCACGCTGCGCCTGGAGCTGACCACTTTCGGGCGCTGGACCTACGGGGACCTGTTCCGCTCCTTCCTGGTCGATACCGGCTTCATCTTCATCATCCCCGCCTCGCTGCGGGTCAATTACTTCCTGACGGCCAACTTCGCCGCCGGCGGCCAGGCTCTGCGCGTGGAGACCGAGGCCCGCAACAAGACCACCTTCCACCTGCTGCTGGCCCCGCTCTACCCCTTCCTGTCTCCGGGCGCCAAGGAAAATTCCCTGCTGCGCCAGATGCTCTGGCGCTCGGCCACCGACACCTACTCCCGACTGAAGGCGGCCGGAGTGCCGGCGGCCCCGCTGCCGCCCAGGACGAAGGAGCAGAAAGAAGCCGAACAGGCGCTGCTGGGCCCGCCGGTGCAGCCTGACCGCACCTGGCTGCCCGGAGAGACCGGCTCTTCCGAAGTGCCCGTGGCTCCGGAGGAACCGGCCAAGACCTGGACCGTGAACCCGCCCCCCGCGGAGCAGGCGGCCCAGCCGGTTCCCGCCGCGGCCCCGGCTCCCTCCGCGCCGGCCCCTGCGGAGGAAGAGCCCGCCGACGACTGACCCCCTTCACTCCAATAAAAAACCCCGCCGTTGAGCGGGGTTTTTTATTGTCCGGCTTGGCCTCACTTGTCTGTCTTTTCCTGGTTGGCCGGTTGTTCAGAGGGCACCGCGGCTTCGGGGGCGGCGGGCTTCTCTTCGGCCGGCTTCGCCTCGGGGGCGGGCATGTTGGCCAGCGCTTCCTTGGCGTCCTGCGCGAAGAAACTGTCCGGGTTCTCTTTCAAGAATTTGTTCAGCGCGGCGCGGCCGCCCTCCACGTCGCCGTTGACCACCAGTTCCACGGCCCCGGTAAGCTGTTTCTTTTCCTCTTCGAGCTTCTTGCGGGCCTTGTCGGAGACGCCGCCCTTCCAGTAGAGGGCGTTGGCGTCCTCGCCCTGTTTGGCGCCGCGCACGGCGGCCACGGCGCTGACGCGGTGCTTGGATTCCAGCTTGCGCTCCACCTTGGACTTCAGACCGCGCAGCATGTTATTGTACCAGGACTTCCAGTCCTTGGCCGGCTCGGCCCGCAACGCGCTCACCGAGAATAGCAGCGCCATAACGATAATTATTTTTTTCATATACCCTCCGCTTCCTTTCTTTTACTTGGCCAGCTTGTCGCCCATGCTCTTGAGCGAGGGGTCTATCTTGGCCGCCCTGTCGGCGTAGGCCTTCACGTCGTCCTTGCGGCCCAGACGCGCGGAGACCCTGGCCATGTTCAGCCAGATATTGCCGTCGAACGGGTCGGCCTTGGAGGCCTTGAAGTAGTACTCCTTGGCCTCGTCGTACTTGCCGTCGTTGTAGCGCAGGTTGCCCAGGTTGTTCAGGGCCCCGGCGTTGAAAGGTTCTTTTTCCAGAACTTTTTCAAAGCTGCTCGCGGCTTCCGCGTAGGCCTTGTGCTCGGCGTGCAGTATGCCCAGGCTGATATGGGCCTCGACATCCTCCGGGTTGTCCTGCAGTATGTTCCCGTAGTATTTCTTCAGGTGCGCGTAGCGGGCGTCCAGCAGCGCGGCCACCGCCCCCGTCACACGGGCGGTGAGCCCGGGCGACGCGAACTTGTCGGCCTCGGCCTCGGGCAACGTCACCGGCTCGAATTCGGACCAGGCGGCGCGCACGTCTATCACGCGCACCTCGGCTTCCATCTTGCGGTAGAGGTCGGCCACGTGCACCAGCGAGTCGTGGAAGCTCTTGCCCACCATCGTGGTCTCTACGCCCACCCACCAGGTGTTGTTGTGCTTGATCAGGTATTCTTCGGGCACGCCGGTCTGGCTGGCGTCGGTGGCGCCGGTGTCGAACATCAGGGCGATGTGGCTGGGGAAGTCCAGCAGCGCCACGTGCAGGCCGCTGGCCTCATAGACGCTGGCGAACAGCGCGGTCAGGTCGTCGCAGTCACCGCTCTTGAACTTCAGCGTATTGCGGGGGAACTGCACGGTGTCGAGCACCAGCTCCTTGCTGGATTTGAGCACGGAGTAGGGGCTCACCGGGTCGGCCAGGTAGGTGACGCCGTACTCGCCTAGCGCCTCCCAGGCCAGCAGGCCGGTCAGCAGGTTCTCGTCGAGCAGGGCCGCCCCGGCCTCGGCGGTCTTCTTCTCCAGCAGCGCGTGGGTGCGGAACGCGGTGATGGTCGGGTCCTTGACAGTGATGAAGTTGGCCAGCCTGGCCGCGTTATCCCACACTATCGCGTTCTTCGAGAGCACTTTTACCGGCTGGTTGAGCGTAAAGGTCTTCTCGGCGCCGTCCTGGTAATAGGTCAGCGTCATCTGGCACTGTATCGGGGTGTCCTCGGTGATATTAAGGATGCGGTTGTTGAGCGTGGCCACCAGGTCCACGTCGGTCTTGCTGCCCGCTTTCACCTCGGCGACCACAGTGTCGCTGGGGAAGTCCATGAAGTCCTTGAAGAAGAACGAGAGTTTCACATTGGAGAAGTCGCTCTGGGTGTTGTTCTGCACCGCCACCCGGCCCACGGGCTTCTTCATGTAGTACTTGTAGTTGGCGGAGAAGATGAAGTTCAGCGCCGACGGGATGATCTCCATCGGGGCCACGTTCTTGCGCTCGACGGCGGCCTCGGGCTCCGGCGCGGAGGACGGCGCGGGCGCCTCGGGGCCCTTGAAATATACTTCCACGGGCCTGGACAGGCCGCCCTGCATGCCGCGCACCGAGAGCGCCGCGGCGTAGTAATAATAGGTGGTGTCCGGCTTCAGCGCGGAATCCTCGAAGCTCATGCCATTGGCGGAGCCGGCTTCTTCCATGTCGCCGTCACCGGCGGCGCGATAGACCTTGAACCCTTTGGTCCAGGCGTTGGTCCTGGCCTGCCAGGAAAGTTTCACGGCCTTATCGTCCGCCTCGGCAGCGAGGGCGGTGGGCTCCTCGGGCAGGTAGCTGACTTCGAAAGCCACCACGCGGGAAGCTTCCAGGTCGGAGACGTAGATCTTGTCGTCGCTGAAGGCCATGTACTGCGGGGCCCACAGCTCGCGCTCGCCCCGGCCCTTGGCGAAGAAGCTGGCGGCGAACCGGCCGTCGGCGTCGAAGATCTTCACGCTGTAAGCGCCCCTGTCGAGGATGTAGAAGAAGCCCTTGCCGTCGTAGGACAGCGAGGCCGGGTCCTTGAGGCTGCCGGAGTCGTCCCAGACGCGGAGGAACTTGCCCATGGCGTCGGTCACTATTACCTTCTTGAGCACGGAATCCAGGATATAGACGTTCTTGTTCTCGTCGCAGACCACGTCCACCGGGGCGGTCAGGGAGAGGCCGCCCAGTTGCGGGCCCATAGTGAACAGGAACATCCCGTCGGCGCTGAAAGCCTTCACCATCTTGTTCCTGGTGTCGGCCACGTAGATATTGCCCGACGAATTCACAGCTACCCCAGACGGAGACTTGAACTGCCCCTCGCCGCTGCCGCTCTCGCCGAACATGTTGTCGTAGGTGCCGTCCGGGTTGAAGATCTGCACGCGGTCGTTGCCGGTATCGGCGGCGTAGATCAGGTTCTTCGGGGACACCAGCAGGCCGCGCGGCGAGCGCAGCTGCCCCTGCAGCTTGCCCTCTTTCACCAGGGTTTTTTTGGTTCCGTTCTCCAGCAGCGCCAGTTCCCTGGCCTCGGGCAGCCAGGCCACCACCTTGCCCTCCGGGGTCACGGCGAAAACGTCTGTTTTGTGGGGGAACTTGGCCGTGGGGCCCTTCACGGTGAAGCGGTCCAGGATGGCGGCCTCGGCCAGGCGGGGGCCGGAGTAGGAGGTGATCACTTTGACCACGGCGACTTTCTTGTTCTCCTCGTCGCAGAGGTACAGCGCGCCCTCCTTGCCGATGGCGATGTCGCGCAGGTTGCGGAACTCGCTCTTGCCCTTGCCCTTGGTGCCGAAAGTGGCGATCTTTTCTCCGGTTTCGGAGAGCTCCATAACCTTGCCGTCCCTGGCGCTGATGGCGTAGAGATAGCCGTACTTGTCGAAGGTGGCGCCGTTGTTCGCAATAGCGTACTCCTTGAGCAGCTTGCCGGTCCGGTCGTAGCGCTGCAGCGCGCCTTTATCCGGGTCGGAGAGGATTATATCTCCCGAGCGGCTGAGAGAGATCTTGGTGGGACGAAGCTTAGTCACACCGTCGGCCTTGGCCACCGGAAAACCGTAGAGATAAATACCGTCGGCGTTGAACACGTCCACCCGTGAATTGCCGGTGTTGGAGACGTAGAGGCGGCCGTCGGGGCCGAACGCTATGCCCTTGGGGCCCTTCAGCTGGCCCGGCTCGGCGCCGTCGCTGCCGAAGGCCCAGAGCAGACGGCCCTCTTCGTCGAAAACGGCCACGCGGGAATTGCCGGTGTCGGCCACGTACAGCTTGCCGCCGCCCAGCGCCACGGCCTCGGGCGACTTCAGCCCGCCCTCTATCTTCTTGCCGGGCTTGCCCTCGGCGTCGAAGACGAAGATCGCGTTAAGTTTGGAATCGGCCACGTACACCGTGCCGCCGGAGACACCCACGGCGGAGGGCTTTTGCATGGCCGGGTTCTGCAGCAGGCCCTTGAACTCTATCCGCTCATAGGCCGACGCGGTCGCGACCGCGGCGAACAGGATGGCCGAAAAAATAGCGCTTTTCATTGTACTGCCTCCCCAATTGGCTGGTTGCTATTATTTTATTAAATTTCGCCGCCTTTTGGGGCCCCGTCACGGGGCGCGGGACTGGCGATAAAATCCTCCTTGATTTAACCCCCTTAATTTTTTAGGATAGCCCTGTTACAGGAATAACCGGAATATTATTATTTATATTATGGATATAACTTTCATAAAACGCCTAATCACCACTTCCATAGGCAGAAAAGCCGTCATGGCCGTCTCCGGCCTGCTGCTAGGCGGCTTCATGCTGGTGCACCTGGCAGAGAACCTGCTGCTGTTCAGGGGCGAGGCCTCTTATAACGGCTGGGTGGAGCTGCTGCTCTCCAACCCGGTCACCCCGCTGCTGGAAGTGGGCCTGCTGTTCATTTTCGTCGCCCATATAGTGACCGGGGTCTGGGTGCGAGTAGAGGATTTCCTGAACGCCCCCCGCGGCTATGAGGCCCGCAAGTGGCAGGGCGGCCGCACCATAGGCTCGGCGACCATGCTCTATACCGCCGCCGCCATACTCGCCTATCTGGCCTACCACCTGCTCACCTTCCGCTTCGTAGACCATTCCATGGGCTTCTACCAGATGGTCACCGGCGCCTTCCGGGCCCCGCTCTTCGTCGCCATCTACATAGCCGGCTCCGCCGCGCTGGCGCTGCACCTCAGCCACGGCATGCAGAGCGCCTTCCAGACGCTCGGCGTGAACCACCCCAAGTACACACCCTTCATAAAAATAGGCGGCATGCTGGTGGCGGTCTCGATGATAGGCTTCGCGCTGATCTCCGTCTACTTCCTGCTGAACATAGACCTCAAAACCGCCGAGGCCGGCTACCAGGTAGTGGTGATACGCTAAACGGGAGGAACGATGAAACTCGACGCAAACATACCCGCCGGCCCGATAGAGAAGAAGTGGGACTCCCATAAATTCAACCTCAAGCTGGTCAACCCCAGCAACCGCCGCAAGTACGATATCCTGGTAGTGGGCTCGGGCCTGGCCGGCGCCAGCGCCGCCGCCTCGCTCGGGGAGCTGGGCTATAACGTCAAGGTCTTCACCCTGCACGACTCCCCCCGCCGCGCCCACTCCATAGCCGCGCAGGGCGGCATCAACGCCGCCAAGAACTATCCCAACGACGGCGACTCGGTCTGGCGCCTGTTCCACGACACGGTCAAGGGCGGCGACTACCGCGCCCGCGAGGCCAACGTCTACCGCCTGGCCCAGATCTCCGGCTCCATCATAGACCACTGCGCGGCCATCGGCGTGCCGTTCGCCCGCGAGTACGGCGGCCTGCTGGCCAACCGCTCCTTCGGCGGCGCGCAGTTGTCGCGCACCTTCTACGCCCGCGGCCAGACCGGCCAGCAGCTGCTGCTGGGCGCCTACTCGGCCATGATGCGCCAGGTGGCGGCCGGCACCGTTACGGTACTGCCCCGCCGCGAGATGATGGACCTGGTCGTGAAGGGCGGCCGCGCCCGCGGCATCACCGTGCGCAATCTGGTCACCGGCGACATAGAGTCCTATTCCGGCCACGCGGTGCTGCTGTGCACCGGCGGCTACGCTAACGTTTTCTACCTGTCCACCAATGCGGCCAGCTGCAATGTGAGCGCGGCCTGGGCCGCCTACAAGCGCGGCGCCGGCTTTGCCAACCCCTGCTTCACGCAGATCCACCCCACCTGCATCCCGCGCTCGGGCGAGCACCAGTCGAAGCTGACGCTGATGAGCGAGAGCCTGCGCAACGACGGCCGCGTCTGGGTACCCAAGACCAAGGGCGACAAGCGCCCCCCGCACGAGATTCCCGAAGAGGAACGCGATTATTTCCTGGAGCGCCGCTACCCCGCCTTCGGCAATTTGGTGCCGCGAGACATAGCGTCGCGCGCCGCCAAGACCGTGGTGGACGCCGGCTGCGGCGTGGGCCCCTCCGGCCAGAGCGTCTACCTGGACTTCCGCGACGCCATCAAGCGCAAGGGCGAGGGCAAGATAAAGGAAGAGTACGGCAACCTCTTCGACATGTACTACCAGATCACCGACGAGAACGGCTACAAGGCGCCCATGCGCATCTACCCGGCCCCCCACTACACGATGGGCGGCCTGTGGGTGGACTATAACCTGATGACCACCGTCCCGGGCCTGTTCGCGCTGGGCGAGGCCAACTTCTCCGACCACGGCGCCAACCGCCTGGGCGCCAGCGCCCTGATGCAGGGCCTGGCCGACGGGTTCTTCATAGCCCCGGCCACGGTGCCCGGCTACCTGGGCGCCACGAAGTTCGACGCGGCCACCACGCTGGATAAGGAATTCACCGACTCCGCGAAAGAGTCTCAGGACCGGCTGACCCGCCTGCTCTCTATAAAGGGCCGTAAGACGCCCTCCGAGCTGCACCGCCAGCTGGGCAACGTGATGTGGAACGACGCGGGCATGGGCCGCACGGAGGCGACGCTTAAAAAGGCGCTCAAGAAGATCCCCGAGATCCGAGAGGAGTTCTGGAAAGACCTGTGCCTGACCGGCTCCGACCGGGACCTCAACCAGGCGCTGGAAAAGGCGCTGAAGGTGGCGGACTTCCTGGAGTTCTCGGAGCTGTTCGTGCGCGACGCGCTGGAACGCAAGGAATCCTGCGGCGGGCATTTCCGCGAGGAGTCCTGCACGCCCGAGGGCGAGGCCAGGCGCGACGACGCCAATTTCTCCCACGCCTCGGTGTGGGAGCACCAGGGGGAGAGCAAGGAAGCAGCGCTGCATAAAGAGCCGCTCGCCTTCGAGTATATCAAGATGGCAGAACGCAGCTACAAGTAGCCGGAGCCCGCATATGAAAAAGAACAAACATTTCACCGTTACGGTGCGCGTCTGGCGCCAGGCCGGCCCCAGGGAGCCCGGCAAGATGGTCTCCTACCGGGTCAAGGACGTGTCGCCCGACATGTCCTTCCTGGAGATGCTCGACGTGCTTAATGACGAGCTGATGAAGAAGGGCGAACAGGCGATAGCTTTCGAGAGCGATTGCCGCGAGGGCATCTGCGGCAGCTGCGGCCTGGTGGTCAACGGCGACGTGCACGGCCCCGACGAGCACTCCACGGTCTGCCAGCTGCACATGCGCCGCTTCCGCGACGGGGACGTGATCACGGTGGAGCCGTGGCGCGTGAAGACCTTCCCGGTCCTGAAGGACCTGGTGGTGGACCGCAGCGCGCTGGACCGGGTGATCACAGCGGGCGGCTTCGTGTCGGTGAACACCGGCGCGGCGCCCGACGCCAACGCGACGCCCGTGGAAAAGGACAAGGCCGAGGAGGCCATGGACGCGGCGGCCTGCATAGGCTGCGGCGCCTGCGTGGCGGCCTGCCCCAACGGCTCGGCGATGCTTTTTACCGGCGCGAAGATCTCGCAGCTGGCGCTGCTGCCGCAGGGGGCGCCGGAGCGCCGCCTGCGCGCGCTGAACATGGTGGCGGCGATGGACAAGGAAGGCTTCGGCAACTGCACCAACGAGTACGAGTGCGAGGCGGTGTGCCCGAAGGACGTGAAGGTGGCCAACATAGCGCGCATGAACCGCGAGTTCCTGCTGGCCAATCTGCTGTCGAAAAGATAAGCGCGTTCAGGATGCCGCAGGGGGAGGCACGCAGGGGGCGCCGCGAGGACCGGAACGCAAAACGCGCTCGCGCACACCGTGCGCTCGCTCATCAATCGGGCTCGGCGCTATGCAAACCTCGCCCTCATGAAGGTTTTGCTAACCCGGCCCTCGCGTCACCTTAACACCTTCCTTTTCTCCTAAAAATATTTAAGGAAAATACTATGCCCGAATTTAAATTTACGGAACTCTTTCAGCTGGCCGAGCGCGACACCAAGTTCAGGCTGGTGTCGAGGGAAGGGGTGACGGTGGCGCGGTGCGGGGGGCGCGAGGTGCTGGAGGTGGAACCGGCGGCGCTGACGCGGCTGGCGCGCGAGGCTATCCGTGACGTTTCCTTCCTGCTGCGCCGCTCCCACAACGAGCAGCTGGCGGGCATTCTCTCCGATCCCGAGGCCTCGGAGAACGACAGGTTCGTGGCCTGGTGCCTGCTGGAGAACGCGGCCATCTCCGCCAATTTCGTGCTGCCCTTCTGTCAGGACACCGGCACCGCCACCATAGTGGCCAGGAAGGGCGAGCAGGTGTGGACGCGGACCAACGACGAGGAGGCCCTGGCGCGCGGCGTGTGGGAGGCCTACACGGGCGAGAACCTGCGCTACTCGCAGGTCCTGGCAGCGGACATGTACCGCGAGCGCAACTCCGGCGATAATCTGCCGGCGCAAATAGATATTTACGCGAAGCCGGGCATGGCCTACGAGTTCCTGTTCGTCACCAAGGGCGGCGGCTCGGCCAACAAGACCATGCTCTACCAGGAGACCAAGGCCACGCTGACGCCGGCTAACCTGAAGCCGTTCCTGGCAGAGAAGATGAAGTCGCTGGGCACCGGGGCCTGCCCCCCCTACCACATAGCCTTCGTCATAGGCGGCACCTCAGCCGAGATGTGTCTGAAGACGCTAAAGCTGGCAACTACGGGCGCCCTCGACGGCCTGCCGGACGATCCCGGAGACAGCGGCCGAGCTTTCAGGGACAAAGCCCTGGAGGCGGAACTGCTGGAAGCGTCGCGGCATATCGGTTACGGAGCGCAGTTCGGCGGCAAATATTTCGCGCACGACATCAAGGTGGTGCGGCTGCCGCGCCACGGCGCCTCGGTCCCCGTCGGCCTGGGCGTCTCCTGCGCGGCGGACCGCAACGTGCTGGCCCGCATAGACCGCGAAGGCCTCTGGCTGGAAGAGCTGGACCGCGCGCCGGGCAGCCTCATCCCGAAGGAAATAAGCGCGCGGTTCTCTTCCTGCGACAACTGCGTGAGCCTCGATCTGAACCGCCCCATGCCGGAGATACTGGCGCAATTGTCCTGTTATCCGGTGGGCACCCGCCTGGCTCTTTCCGGTCGCATAGTGGTGGCGCGCGACCTGGCCCACGCTAAGTTCAAAGAGCTGCTGGACGCCGGCCGGCCGCTGCCGGAGTATCTTAAGAAGCACCCGGTCTATTACGCGGGCCCCGCCAAGACCCCGCCAGGCAGGCCGTCGGGCTCTTTCGGCCCCACTACGGCCGGCCGCATGGATTCCTACGTCGATCTCTTCCAGAGCCTCGGCGCGTCGCTGGTGATGATAGCCAAAGGCAACCGCTCGGCGGCCGTCACCGCGGCCTGCAAAAAATACGGCGGCTTTTACCTGGGCTCTCCGGGCGGGCCGGCCGCGCTGCTGGCGGAGCGCTACATCAGAAAAGTGGAGGCGCTGGATCTCCACGAACTCGGCATGGAGGCCGTCTGGATCATAGACGTGGAGAACTTCCCCGTTTTTATCCTGGTGGACGACAAGGGCGGCGACTTCTTCCGCCCGCCGGCCGGAGACAAGTGAGGAACAAGGGGCACCAATGAATACACGGCGCATTAACAGACTGCTGCTGACGGCCGCCCTGGCCTGCGGGGCCGCCCTGTCAGCCTGCGATATTCCTATCGGCACGCCAGAGGAGCGGATGTTCAAGGCCGCCAAGAACGATTATGAGCGCAATATGCGGCGCCTGCTGGACGCTGGCATCAGCCCCAATATAACCGACGAAGCCGGCTGGACCCCGCTGATGTGGGCGGCCGCCAAGGACAACCTGGACAGCATCAAGCTGCTGCTGTCGCGCGGCGCCTACCTGGAGGCCCGCAACAAGAAAGGCGAGACGGCGCTGCACATAGCGTCGCGCTGGAGCCGCCTGGATACGGTGCGCTACCTGGTTTCAGTAGGCGCCAAGACCGGGGCGCTGGACCGCCTGGCCTGGCCGCCGCTGATGTGGGCCGCCATGCAGGGCCGCACCGAAGTGGTGACCGCCCTGGCCGAGGGCGGCGCCAGGGTGGACTTCCGGGACACCAACGGCAATACCCCGCTGATGATGGCCGCCTACCGCGGCCGCGAGGCCACCGTGCAGGCCCTGCTGCGCCTGGGCGCCAACCGCGACCGGCGCAACAAGGCCGGCGAAACCGCCGCCGACGCGGCCAGGCGTAGCGGCTACACTGAAATCGCCGCCTTGCTGGAAGCCGGGGCGGCCGCCCGACCGGCCGGGAAAAAAGCGCGCTGACGCCATGTCATTCAGGATCACCACCGATACCGGCGACGCCGGCTTAACGGCCCGGGCCGCGACGCCCGGCTACCTGTTGGCCGACCTGGCCGCCGGCTTCGCCGCCCTGGCCTGCGGCGGGGCCATAGAAGAAAACGAGATCAAGGCTATTTCGCTAAGAGCCGGGTCACCGGAATCGCTGACGGTGAATTTCCTGAACGAACTGGTTTTCCTGGCAGACACCGAGGGCTTCATAGCCGCGGCCGCGAGCGTGAGCGCCTCTTTCGAGCCCGGCGCCTGCGAACTGACGGCCACGCTGCGGGGCGAGACCCTGGCCTTCGAGCGGCACCAGCGCGGCCTGCTGGTAAAAGCCGCCACCTACCACGGGCTCAAGATAGAGCGCGCCGGCGGGCTGTGGCGGGCCGCCATCGTCCTGGACATTTGAAATGGACCCCCGCGTAAAAAGACTGGACCCTTACCGCCTGGAGATCCCCTCCACCTACAAACCCGGCATGAACGGCCGCGTAATCGTCTACGCCGACGAAGCCATCGCGCGCGACATAGAGGACGGCGCGCTGGAACAGGCCGCCAATACCGCCACGCTGCCCGGCCTGGCCGGCCCGGCGCTGGCCATGCCCGACATACATTCCGGCTACGGTTTCCCCATCGGCGGCGTGGCCGCTTTCTGCGCCAGGGACGGCGTCATCTCCCCCGGCGGCGTGGGCTACGACATCAATTGCGGCGTGCGCCTGCTGGCCTCCTCGCTGGAGGTCAAGAGCGCGGCCAAGAACCTCGAGGACCTCGCGCACAAACTTTACTCCGGCATTCCGGCAGGCGTGGGCGCCGGCGGCGGTTTGCGGCTGAACCGCCGCGAGCAGGACGCGCCGCTGATTGAGGGCGCGGCCTGGGCGGTGAGTCAGGGCCTGGGCAGGCCTGAAGACCTGGCCCATGCCGAATCCGGAGGCGCTTTACCCGGGGCCGACCCGAGGGCCGTAAGCAACCGGGCCATGGAGCGGGGCCGCGGCCAGCTGGGCACGCTGGGCTCCGGCAACCATTTCCTGGAAGTGCAGGAAGTAACCGACATTTACAACGAGGAGGCCGCGCGCGCCTACGGCTTGTTCAAAGGCCAGCTGACCGTGATGCTGCATACCGGCTCGCGCGGCTTCGGCCACCAGGTCTGCGCCGATTCCATAGAGGCCATGCGCGCCGCCGCCGGCCGCTACGCCATACCGCTGGCCGACCCGCAGCTGGCCGCCGCCCCCTTCCGCAGCACCGAGGGCCAATTATACTTCGGCGCCATGCAGGCCGCGGCTAATTATGCCTGGGCCAACCGCCAGGCCCTGACGGGGCTGACCCGCGAAATTTTCGAGCGGGCTTTCGGCCTGGGCGAAGCCCGGCTGGACCTGCGCCTGGTCTACGACGTGGCCCACAACATAGCCAAGCTAGAGGAGCACGAGTTCGACGGGAAAAAGGCAAATTTAATAGTGCACCGCAAGGGCGCCACGCGCGCCTTCGGGCCCGGCCACCCGGAGCTGCCTGCCGACTACGCCGCCGTCGGCCAACCGGTGATCATCCCCGGCGACATGGGGCGCTGCTCTTATTTGCTGGCCGGCACGGCCCGGGCGATGCGGGAGACTTTCGGCTCAGCCTGCCACGGGGCGGGGCGGCTGATGAGCCGCGGCGAGGCCACCCGCCGCGCGCGCGGCCGCCGCATAGCCGACGAGCTGGCCGCGAAAGGCGTCTGGGTGCGGGCCTCCGGCCGCGAAACGCTCTCAGAGGAGATGCCCGAGGCCTACAAGGACGTGGAAAACGTGGTGGGCGTAATGGCCGGCGCGGGCATAGCCAAAAAAGTCGCCCGCTTCCGCCCGCTGGCGGTTATTAAGGGTTAGCCGCGGCGTCGGACTTCTTCACCAGCAAGGTCACCCAGTAAGCCCCGGCTAGCGCCAGCCCCAGGCCTATCAGCTGATAGGCCTGTATCTTTTCTATGCCGAGACTGTGGGAGATCAGCGCGGTCAGCACGGGGTAGGACAAGACTATGGCCGTAGCCTTGCTCAGGTCCATATTGAGTATGGCCTTGTACCAGAGCACATTGTTCAGGGCGGTCAGTACCAGGCCCCAGACCAGCACTATGCCGAGCAGTTCCAGGCTGGGCTCGAAGGAGGCCACCGGCATGAAGAAACCCAGCGCGAATACCGGCAGTATGCCCAGCGTGGCGAACAGCGTGCGGGCCGAAGCCACGAAGACATGGTCCAGGTCCTTGGGTAGTTTCTTACTGAACAGATGCGAGATCTGGTACATCAGCGGCACCGCCAGCACTATCAGGTCGCCGGTCCAGCGCATAGTGAACCGCTCTTTGAAGGCGATCAGCAGCGTGCCGGCCAGCACCAGCGAGGTACCGAACAGCTGGCTCAGCGAAATTTTTTCGCGCAGGAAAAGCCGGGACAATATCACTGTGTACACGGCCTCCACCTGGCCCAGTATGGCGGCGTTGGCCGGCGTGGTGTAGCGCAGCGCCAGCACCAGCGCGGCTATGGGCAGCGCGCTGCCGAAGAAGCCTATGGCCAGCAGCCGCGGCCACAGGTCGCGCCTGAAATAGACCGGGAACATGTCGTGCCGCAGCGCCCAGGGCAGGAAGCAGGCGAAGCCCAGCGCCGAACCGCACAGCGCGAACAGCGGCGGCGACATGCGGCCGGCGGCGAGGTAGCCCATTACAGGCATGAAAGAATTTATGCAGACGGTCAGCCAGATGGCGCCGAGCGGGGTAATGGTCATCGTCTAAATTATATAATTTGTCACCGGGCCGTCCCGGACCGGAGAATATGAAAACCTACCATTTCCTGCCTATCTTCATAGTGATGGTCGCCTCTTACGTGGCCATGCATTTTTACGCCGCCAACTGGCTGGCCCGGGCTTTCTCCATCGCCCCCGCGCCGGCCAAATGGCTGCGCCTGTCGCTGCTGGGCCTGGCGCTCTTCTCCCCCTTTATCATGTTCCTCAAGCGCGCCTTCCATGGCGGCGCGCTGGAGCAAGTGTATGCCGCCGGTTACGCCTGGATGGGGATCATCTTCCTGGCCGCGCTGGTCTTCGCCTGCTCCGACCTGGCCGCGCTGCTGCTGCGCCGCGCCCACTGGTTCAAGCCGCTGCCTTTCGCCTGCGCCACGCTGACGCTGCTGGCCGTTATTGTCGGTTGGGCCCTGTACGGCGGCCACAAGATCCCGGACATCAAAGAAGTGACCGTGGCCATCAAGGACCTGCCCCCCGCTCTGGACGGCCTGCGCATAGCGCAGATCTCTGACATGCATGTGGACTCCAACTTTAAGCTGCGGCAGTACGCGGCCATAGCCGAACGCATTAGCGCGGCCAAGCCCGACCTGCTGCTGATCACCGGCGACCTGATAGACCCGGGCATAACCTGCCGCGAGGAGATAGCCGAGCTGACGGCCAGGATAAAGCCGCGGTTGGGCGTTTTCGGCTCGCTGGGCAACCACGAGTACTATTACGGCCTGGGCAACGCCATGGACTGCTACGCGGCCTTCGGCATCAAGCTGCTCAAGAACGAGGCCTATGACCTGGGGGAACTGCGCCTTATCGGCCTGGGCGACATACATACCGAGCATATGACCCGCGAGGACGTCACCGGCATACTCAACAAGCACAAGGACGGCAAGTTCACCATTCTGCTTTCCCACCAGCCGGTATTCTACCGTGAGATAGCAGCCACCGGGGATTACCTGGGCTTCTCCGGCCATACCCACAGGGGACAGATCTTCCCTTTCCATATCTTCACGCGGCTCGTTTACAAATACTTTTACGGTTTATATAAAGTAGGCGGCAGTTATTTCTACGTAACTTCCGGCGCTGGCACCTGGGGCCCCCCCCTGCGCTGGCTGGCCCCCGCCGAGCTCCCCCTCATAACCCTGCGCAAGCTATAGGCCCAAAGGGCCCAGACGGGCCTAGCCCATTTAACCCCGGGCCCCTGGGCCCGGCGAACCTTGCCGTTTTTGCCCCCTCTGATAAACTATAGGTGTAGCGAACCCCAAGGAGGGAGTTAATGAACGGCACTTTCAAAAACCTTGCTCTGATACTGGCGCTCTTCTGCTTTACGGCGCAGGCTTACGCTAACGGGACGACCCCGGCGGACGGCCAGCCCAAATCCGAGACGACCATATTGATGGAGCAGGCCCTGGACCAGGGCGGCAGCGCCGCCACCCGCGAAGCCGCGGTGGAAGAACTCCTGGCCAATATCGAAAATTACCAGTCCGCCGGCACGGCCAACAAAGGCCCCTACGAGGACAACCTGAAGGCCCGCCTGAAGGCCATCGACTCTATCTGGTCCCTGGGCCAGATCGGCGACCCCCGCCTGATGTCCCGGCTGACCAAGTTCTACACCCAGTCCGACGACGTGCTGAAGGTCAACCTGATCATCAGCATCGGCAAGCTCAAGAACAACACCAAAGCCGGCCCCTACCTGTTCGACATAGCGGCCGACGCCCGCGAGACCGAAGTGGTCCGCGCCGCGGCCTTCGAACTGCTCGAGCAGATCGGCCATCCCTCCACCGTCATCAACCTGCAGCGCTCCGCCATCGGCATAGAGAAAGCCGACCTGATCTATACCGGCGGCATCACCGGCACCATCAGCGGCTGGTTCAGCCCCGACCTGCCGGTAGGCCACGCCGGCCTGTTCGTGGGCACCGAGGTCAAGGACGGCAAGATAAAGCTGGTCATCGCGGACTGCGTGCCGGACAATTTCAAACCCGGCGGCGTGCGCAACATCGATTCCTGGTACAACTTCACCCACCACTATATGTACCCCTACTACGGCAACCGCAGCACCGCGGTGCGGCCTACCGCGGCGCAGCGCGAGCGCATCGCCCGCCTCGGCATAGCGATGGGCAAGCGGGGCCTGCACTACAGCGACACCCACTTCTCGCAGAAAGGTCCCCAGGACTTCGACTGCGTGGGCTATACCGAATTCCTCTACGAGGCCGTCGGCCTGAACCCCACCGAGAACAGCTACGAGACCGGCACCGGCTGGCCGCTGACCCCTTGGGAGCAGTTCATAGCCGTGAAGCCTTACGCCGCGGCGGCCCCCTCGGCGATCATAATGCCCAGCCAGAACATAGTGATGCCCAGCCAGGCCATCATCACCAACGGCTTCAACGCCCTGGGCGGCGCCTTCGGGATGAGCGGCCTGCGGGCCCCCGAAGTGAACACCAACATACAGCCCGAGATCATAGAGTAAGATCCAAGCCAGACAAAAGAAAGCCCCGGCAGTCCGGGGCTTTCTTATTTGTACCTGGCTATTAAGCCGCCGGCTCAGCCTATCTGACCCGGGCAAAGCAGAACCGCCGGGCTCTCCCGGCGGTTCTGCGCTGTCGGCGGTGCCCGGAAGGCAGGCCTAGCGGTATTTCACCTTGTAAACGTCGAAGCTGGCGCCGCCTATGGTCACGTGCTTGGAATAGTCGGTGCGGAACTTCTTCTTCAGCATCCCGTTGACCTGGCCGGTGACCAGCAGCTCGTCCTTGCCGGCTATGTCCTCGCCCAGCTTGAACGAGACGTTCACGGCCGGGCCGTAAGCGTCGTCGGCGAAGCGCAGCAGGCTGCCGTGGTGCACGCCCGCGCAGATATTGTATTTCTTATGCTCCGGCAGGCCCACGTTGCGCCGCTTGAGCCAGCGGTGCATGTCTATGCCGCAGGCGACGGCCTCTGCCGGCTCGTCGAAGATCAGCATCAGGTTGTCGGCCTTGTCTGAAAGGGTGATGCCGCCGTGGCGGGCCACTATCTTCTCCAGCGCGTCGTGGCACTTGGTCATGTTGTCCATGAACTCTATGATGCCGTGCTCGTGCGTCTTTTTGGAGAAGCCCGAAGAGTCGCAGGACACCACCGTCAGTTCGGCGGCGCAGGCCTTGTGTATCTGCGCGTCCACCGCGGCCGCGTTGCGCGCGTTGCGCTGGCGCATCAGGCCGAAGAATTTCTTTGTGGTCATCGAAGATTTTTTCTTCATAGCAGAAGTATACAAAAACGGCCGCGCGGGGTTAAGCCCCGGCAAAAGAAAAAGCCCGCCGGGGCGGGCTTTTTTTTAACGCTACGGCTTACAGCTGGTTGAACATCAGCTTGTGTATGAGGCTCTTGATCGGCATGGCCGGGATCTGCAGGTCCTTGACCTTCTTGGCGTGCTTGGCGGCCGTTATGTCGGCGCGGAAGGCGGCGTCCAGCTCGCCCACGGCCTGCCGGTCGGAGAAGTTCACGGCTATCTCCATCACGTAGCGGATGGAGCGGGGCTGCAGGTTGAAAGAGCCTATGGTGCCGTAGGCGCCGTCCACCGTCATGAACTTGGAGTGCAGCCGGCGGCTCAGGCCGCCTTCCTTCAGGTACACGTTCACGCCGGCCTTCATCAGGTCGGGGAACTCGCCCAGTATCATGGCGCCCATGATCTTGTCGCCTATGGTCTCGAGCGAGTTGGAAAGGATGTTCACCTCTACGCCGCGGGCCCGGGCGTCCAGGATGGCCTGCCGGACGGAGGGCATCATGACGAAGATGGCGTTCTCTATGTTGATGCGCTCGCTGGCGCCGTACATGGCGCGCAGCATGGAGAGCAGTATATAGGGCTCCTGGCCGGGGGTGTTCCAGACTATGGAAGCGTCGGAGGAACCGGCCGGGGCGGCGTCGTAGGCGGAGGCGTCGGCGCGCAGGGCCAGGCCGTCCTCGGCGGCCTGGGCGTTCCAGGCCTGGGCGAAGAAGCGCATGGCGTCCTTCAGGGCCGGGCCCTGCACCAGCACGTCGGTGTCGCGCCAGATCTCGTGGCCGGCCATGTGGGAATATTCGTTGCCGATGTTCATGCCGCCCAGGATGGCGTACTTGCCGTCGGTGATCAGGATCTTGGAATGGAACTCGTGGTAATTCTTGGAGCGGGGCTGGTAGCGCAGCACCGGGATGCCGGCGCGCTCCATCTTGCCCAGCACGCCCTTGTCGTAGAGGCCGGCGGTGTCTTTGTCTATCATCAGGCGCACGTCCAGGCCCGCGCGCTTCTTCTGTATCATCAGGTCGGCCGTGTGATGGCCGGTCTCGTCGTCATAGAAAGCCCAGGTGGTCAGATACACGCTGCTCTTGGCCGCGCGGATGAGCTCGGCGCGCTTGCCGAAGGAGGCCGCGCCGTTGATGAGGGGCTTGATAGAATTGCCGGAGGAGAAAGGGGTATTCTGCACGGCCGCCACGCCGGCGAGGAAGGCCTGGCCGGCTGAGACGGGGGCGCCGGGGCGGGTCAGCGCCAGGTGGCGCGCGGTGAGGGCGTCCCAGCCCTCTATCGGGGCGATACCGGCCACGTGGCCGTTGGACTCGAGTTCGGCGCCCACGTACATAGAGAACATGCGGGCCGCTTCCTCGGGGGGCATCTTGGCGCCGGCGGGGAAGAAGCGCTCCAGGCGCGGGTCGCTGAGCACTGCCACTATCACCGGCTCCAGCACACCCTCGGAGTAGGCCTGGCCCAGTTCCTTAACTATGGCGTCGTCCACGCGGGTAGGGTGATTCCAGTTGGAGGCAACCTGTTTTATCAGGCGTTCCTTGAAAGCGGCTACCATCAGGGCTTTGTCCTCGCGGGGCAGGGCCACGGCGGCCGGGGCGGAGGCGGCGGGCGCGGCGCGTAAATTGTCGGAGCCGGCATAGCCGCCGAGCTGGTCGATGGCTTGCTGGCCGTAGCTGAGGTCCGCGAAACAGGCGAGGAAAATGGCGAAGATGGTTACGAAGATGGCGTTGAAGATCTTGAGCTCGTAAACGAGGGTTTTATGTACCATGCCTATAGTCTAGCGCACGGCGAGTTCGGCCAAAAGGGCCAATGGGACCTGAAAGAATAATTAAAGGGCCTATCCCCCGGGACAAAGGGCCCAGGGCTACTCTTCCTGGCGGGAGAGATACCGGCTGAAATTGCGGGCCGTTTTGAGGGTGGTCTTCACCAGGCCCCTGCGCGAATACCTGGGCGCGCAGTCGTCCAGTTTTTCTATCACGCAAAGGCCATTGCCTATCCCTTCGAGCATGATGGGGTCTATGGCGTCGCCGTAGGCGTCTAGCCAGGCGCGCACATACTCTTTTTCCATGTCGGCCCGGTTGGCGTCGTCCAGCACCAGGTAGCCGCCGGGGGCTACCGCGGCGAAGGCGTCGTAAAAAACCGACTCGCGGCCGTAATCGTGATGGGGAGCGTCTATGAGCACCAGGTCGAACGGGCCCATGGCCTCCAGCAGACCCTTGGGCAGATCGTAACCGAGCAGCAGCCGCGGGCCGTAGAGTTTAGGGGTCAGCTTGGCGGTGCGGAATTCCACCTTGGCCGGGCACTCGGAGGTTTCGAAGGCCTCGCGGGCCATAGCCGTATACTTGGCGGAGTCGTCCACCGAGAGCAGGAAATTCCCCTCCAGGACGGCTATCTCCCTGGCCATCATCAGCGTGGAGAAGCCGGAGCCAAATTCCAGCACCCGCTGGGCGCCCAGCGCGCGGGTGAACGCGGCCAGGAAACGGCAGGAGGTGGGGTCCATGGCCCAGGAGCCCGGGTGCTCGAACCTTGAGACGCTGACTTTGTCCATTTCAGCCACGGCGGCAGCGATGTAAGAGTTCATAATTTTATAGCCACTCCAGGGAGCGCGGCCCGCAGTTGAGGAGCAGGTCCAGGGCGCTCATGTCGGGTTCGAAACCGGGGAAAGCCTGCGGGTACTCCCGCGGCTTGAAGTCCTGCCAGGACAATTTTATCCCGGCGTAGCTGAAAACCCCGGGGTCCAGGTAAGCCCGGGCCCCGGCGCCGGACAGATAGCCGTCGGCCCCGGCCGCGGCGCAGAGCCGCGCCAGGCGGGCGCTGGAAGCTTCGTTCACATTGAATTCGGAGGAGAAGCGCACCGGCGTCTTTATGCCGAGACCATCCTTCAGGAAATCCATGGTAGCCATGGCCAGGTCGGACAGCAGCCGGTAATCGCGCGAATGCAGTTCTTCCAGTGCGGGCAGGTGAGCCTTGAAGAAAGGCGCGCGTGCGTAATTCATCTTGATAGCCTGCAGGTGGTCGGCCAGCCAGCCGGCCGGAAGCTCCAGTTCCACCTCGTTTATCTTCTGCGAGAAGCGGCCTTTGGAGATCACCGGGGCCGTCAGGTACTGCCAGCCGCGCGGCGTGCGGATGCGGTTGCGATTCTGAAACTCGCGCTTCTCGAACTGCACGTCGTCGAGGTAGATGAACAGGTCCGCGGCCCGCATCTTGGCGAAGAGCCGGAGGCCCGGCCAGTATTGAAGTTGGTGTATAGCGGCTATCATTTGCGAGCGGTGATTATCAGCGAAGAACCGGCGTAGACGCGCCCGAAACTCAGCAGCCACAGCGCCTGCGCCAAGGTATAGTATAGAAATTTAAGGAGCCCCGTAGAAAAAACTCCCAGCCGGCCGCCGCTGCGGTAGGGGTCGCCGGCTGTGGGCCTGGAGTTGCGGATGCGGATCTCCCGGAAGCCGGCGCGCTCCAGCAGCACGCGCAGACTGCGCGGCGTAAAATTGAGATCGTGCAGCACTGCCGGCTTGAGGCCCAGCGCCTTAAAGAGCCTGCCGCGCTGCAGTCGCAGGAGCGGCAGATGGAAGCCGGCGTTGAATTCCCGTATATATACCGCGCCGCCGGGTTCGAGCAGCCTGAACATTTCAGCTGCGGCGGCGTAGGGTGCGGCCATCTGGCTGAAAACCTCGAAAGCCGTCACGGCGGCGTAGGCGACGGCGTCCAGGCCGCAATCCTCCAGGGGATGGCGGTGCACGGGAAAGCCGCCGGCGGACGCGAGGTCGGCCAGGCGGCCGTCTATCTCCACCCCTTCTCCCCTCCAACCGCGCGCGTCCGCGGCGCGCAGCAGTCCGCCTCCGGCGCAGCCCACATCCAGCAGCCTACCCTGCCCTGGCAAAGCCAGTGCCAGCCAGTCCAGGGCGGCCTCGAAAAGTTTTGTTTTGGCGGAACCGTAGATCTCCCGCTCCAGGCCCGGCACGTAAGCCGGTTGAACAGGATGATTCTCGGCGGCAAAGGCCAGGCCGCAATCACGGCAAATCAGCAAACCGGTCAGGGCCGGACCTTTTGACTCGCCGCAGCAGACGGGGCAGGCGCTCATCCCAGCAGCTCCGCGGCCGCGGCCAGCGCGTCGGCCGGAGTCACGGCGTCCAGGCAGGCGGTATTGGCACAGTTGAATTTGTAGCAAGGCACTTCGCAGCCGGCCACATCCTTGCGCAATACGCGCAGGCGCTCAGCCGGCACCGACGGCGAGAAGCGCCAGTGGTCGCCTGGGCCGAAGATGCAGACGGTCTTGGTTCCCGCGGCGGCCGCGAGATGCATTGGCCCCGTATCGTTGGTGATAAAAACATCCATCAGCGCGTAAAGTGCGGCGCTCTCGCACGTTGAATACAATCCCGCTACGGGGAAGACCCGTTCCGAAATTTTCAGGCCGGCGGCGAGTTCCTTCTCCCCGGCCGAGCCGGTCACCACCAGCAGCGCGGAAGGATATTTTTCCAGCAGCAGCGCGACCAAAGCCTTCCATTTCTCAGCGGGCCAGCGCCTCGACGGACGGAAAGCCCCCGGATTGAGGCCTATCAGCGGCCGGCCTGAAAGGCCGCGCGCGGCCAGGTCCTTGAGGACGGCCCGCTTCTCGTCGAAACCCGGCGTCCAGCTTATAGTAAGGTCCCGCGGATCCAGGCCCAGAGGCCCCAGCAGCCTGGCCGTCAGTTCCACCTCGCTCTTCTTCTCTATCTCTCTCTCGTAAAAAGTGAAAGTGCCGGCGGCTCTCAGGCCTTTCAGCGCACGGCAGACGGAAAGGCCTGGCGCCACCAGTTTATTGACCAGCCCGGCCTTCAGCAGGCCGCCTAACGAGGAGACCAGGCTGAAATTGACCAGCGCGTCGAAGCGCTCACCTCGCAGCGCCAGCAGCGTCCTGAGGAATTTATACAGCGCCGCCGGGCCGGCCCAGCGGTAATGTATGGGCACGGCGTGTATCTTGTCGATACCGGCGATGCCGGCGGCCAGTTCAGCGGAACGGTCTATGGTCAGCAGCTCCAGCGAGGCGTCCGGGTAGGCCGAGCGCAGCGCGCGCACTGCGGGCGTCATCATAACGATGTCTCCCAGACCCGCCATGTTCACCAGCAATATCTTGCGCTTGCCCCTCACGCTCCAGGCACCGGAGATTACCGCCGGCGGGTTATGCCTTGTATTCTCCAGCCACAGGTGGAAGACGGAGGCCGCGTAGATGCGGTCATAGAGGTTGCGCCGGCCCCCAGCGTGTTCGGCCAGCATTTTCGCCACACCTTCAGGCGACAATACGCCGGCCCGTTTAACCGCCTCCGGACTGAGGGCCGCGGCGGTAAAGTCCTTGAGCTCCTTGGCCTGCCAGTCGGCGAGCGGCACTTGGAAGCCGCGCTTGGCGCCTTTCACTATCTCCGGCGGCAGCCGGCCGGCCATGGCTTTCTTCAGCAAATGCTTCAGCCTGAAGCCGCTGGTCTTGTCGGCCAGCGGTATGCCTGCCATGAATTCCACCAGCCGCGTATCCAGGAAGGGCACCCGCAGCTCCAGCGAGTTGGCCATAGAGGCCCGGTCGGCCAGGCAGAGCAGGTCGTCGGGCAGGTAGGCGCCGAGTTCGAAGCCGAAGATGCCGTCCGGGCCGCTGGGCAGCCCCGGCAGCGCGCCGGAACCGGCGGTAGTCTCGGCGTAGAGGCGGCCCGAATAGAATTCTTTTTTCTCGGCCGCGGCGAGGTAGGAGATCCAGGAATTATAGCCGCTGCCGAAATCCCCCGCGCCGGAATTGAGGAAACGCTTTACCCGTCCTGGCAGGTTGAAAGAGGAGCGGCTCTCGGGCAGCAGCGAGGCCGCCGAGCCGGCCAGCCGGCGCAGCCCGCCCGGCAGCCGCAGGTAGCCTGGCAACAGCCTGGCGCCGAGATGCCGTGGGTAGCCGCCGAACAGTTCGTCGCCGCCTATGCCGGCCAGCGCCACGGTCACGCGCGAGCGGGCTTCCTTAGTGACCAGATAATTAGCCAGCGCGGAGGAATCGGCAAAAGGCTCGTCGAAATGGCCGGCGAGCTTGGTTATTACCGCGCCGATGTCGGCCTTTACCGGGATGATGAAATGCTCGGCCCCGTACCGCTTGGCGGCCACCGCCGCCGCGGCGGTCTCGTCGAAGTCTCCCTCGCCGAAACCGGCGGTAAAGGCTTTCACACCGGCGCCGGCATGCTCGGCCATGTAGGACAAGATCGAAACCGAGTCCACGCCGCCCGACAGCAGCAGGCCCAGCGGCACGTCGCTGACCAGCTGTTCCTTGACGCTCTTGGACAGCAGGTCCCTGATATTTTCGAGCAGGTACTCTTCGGGCTTGCCGGCGTTATCCGCCGGCTGCAGTTCCCAGTATTTCTCCACCGCCGCCGCGCCGTTGCGCAGCGTCAGCACGCAGCCGGGCTCCAGCTTTTTTACGCCGCGGTAGATGGTCAGCGGCGCGGGGACATAGAGATAGGTGAAGTAGCGGTCTATGGCCAGCGGGTCCAGGTCGCCGCAGACGCCTGGCGCCAGACGCAGCGCTTTCAGTTCCGAGGCGAAGTAAAACTTATTGCCGGTCTGCGCGTAATAGAGCGGCTTTATGCCGAACTGGTCGCGGCCCAGCAGCAGCTTGCGCTCCTTAGCGTCCCACAGCGCGAAGGCGAACATGCCGCGCAGGAATTTGGGGAAATCATCGCCGTGGCGCTTGTAGAGATGCGCCAGCACCTCGGTGTCGGTGTTGGTGGAGAAGCGGTGGCCCTGCGCCTGCAATTCGGCGCGCAGTTCTTTGTAATTGTAGATCTCGCCGTTGAACACCACGGCCACGGTGCGGTCCTCGTTGAAGACCGGCTGCGAGCCGGTGGCCAGGTCTATGACCTTGAGCCGCCGCATGCCCAGCGACACGCGCTCCTCGTCGGTAAAAAAACCGTCCTCGTCGGGCCCGCGGTGTTCCAGCGAACCCGCCATGGCCCTCAGCAGCCCCTCGTTCTTATCGCCGGCGAAGCCGCAGATACCGCACATCAGCGCTGGGCCTCCGGGAACACTTTGCGGTAGAAAGTTTCGTGCCCTTCCACGAAGGACTGCAGCGTAAAACGCGACGCCATTTCGGTGGCTTTCGCACCCATGCGGCAGGCGCCGGCGGGATCCGATAGCAGCGCGGCCAGCCGCTCGGCCAGCGCGGCCGGATCGCCTGACTTGAACAGGGCGCCGTTCGCCCAGTCCGTCACTATCTCTTTTACGCCGGGCAGGTCGGCGGCCAGCACAGGTTTGCCTATGGCCATGGCCTCCAGCAGCGCCAGCGGCTGCCCCTCGGAGCGCGAAGGCAGCACGAACACGTCGGCGGCCGCCAGGAAATCGCGCACGTCGCTGCGGAAACCGGTAAAGACCACCTTATCACCCAGGGGCGCGGCCCGGCGGCGCAGGTCGGCCTCCAGCGAGCCGGAACCGGCGATAACGCATTTGATCTTTTCGAACAGGTCGGGGCGCGTCTTGCCCAGCAGCGGCAGCGCCTCCAGGAGTATGTCGAAGCCTTTCTGGTTCTCCAGTCGGCCCAGGGCGGCCAGCACTATGCGGCCGCGCAGCCCCAGTTCGTTTATAACGCGCGAGGCGTCGAAGCCCTGCCCGCCGTCCAGCACCGCGGGGTTGGGAATGACGTCCACCCTGCCGCCGGCTATGCCGTGCCGCTGCACCAGCAGTTCCTTGATGTAATTGGCCACCGTGATAAAAGAGTGGGTGCGCTTCTCGGCCACCGCGTTCAGGGCCAGGTAGATTTTCTTGCGCACGAAGCCCACTTCGAAGCCGTCCACCGGCATCGCTACCGTAGACACCGCCCGCACTCCGGCTTTCGCCGCAGCCAGCGCGCTGAAGAAATCCGCTCGGGCGCCCTGGCTGTGCGCCACATCGATGCCGTTCTCGGCCATCATCTTTTTCAGGCGCCCGATATTGCGCAGGTTCAGCCGGCAGGAGAGGTCCAGCGGCAGGAAGCGGCAGTGGTCCTTAACCTCGTCGTAGAAGCGGCCCGAAGGCAGGGCGGCGCAGTAGACGCCGAAATCTTCCTTCGGCAGCGCCCGGATCAGCAGCGAGAAGGTTTTCTCGCCGCCCCCGTAACAGGCGTTCTCTATCACAAAAAGTATTTTTGTCCTGCGTTTCATAAATTATCTTCCCCCCGCCGCACACCGCGGTTAATCGAGCAGCGTGTCCCCTATGCTGGCCAGGTTCCAGCCGCAGGCCGCCGGGTCGTGCTTTTCCTTTTTAAGCAAATAAAAGGTGGATGCCGCCAAGCCGGGCAATTTTCGCCCCAACAGGTCCACAAACGGATACGGGAACGGGTATAGCGTAGAGGATTCAGTAGCCGCTAGCTTAAAATTTGGATTGGAGCGCAGAAATGCTTTAAACGCGGAATGGGTGAAGCAGCGGATATGCGGCCCGGTAATATCGTTGCACAGCGGCTGCCGGCCCGCCAACAGCAAAGCCCTGTTGTGAAGGGCTGCCAGGTTCGGGATCCCGATCAGCAGCCAGCCGCCCGTCTTAACCACCCGGTCCATTTCCGACAGCGGCAAAAAAATATTCTTCAAATGCTCCAGGACCTGGTTGCAGACCACAACTTCGAAACTTTCATCGGCGAACGGCAGTTTTTCCCGCTCAAAATCCACGCACTCCGCCTTGAACTTTGAGGAAGCCTCAAGGCAATGCGCCTTGTTCCCCTCCACCCCCGTCACGCACCCGGGAGGGACGGAAAGAGCCGCCGCGTACAGGGGGGCCTTGCCGCCCTCGGCGCAGCCCACGTCCAGCAGGGACCCGGCCCGGCCAACGCGGCGCAGCAGCCGCATCACGGCCTCGTGCACACGCAGTCCTTCCTGGTCCGCCCGCACCGCGCCGCGCAATATAGTTCTGATTCGCCCCTTAAGCATAGACCGGCGGCCCGGATAGCGGCCGCCGGTTTTAATGTTACAATTTTTCGCAAAGACAAAATATATAATAATAGGCGCATGAAAATCTGCCTGCTTACCACCTCCACCACCGCCCACCGCATGGGCGGAACGGAAGTACAGGCGGAGACCCTGGCGGCCGAGACCGCGAGGCAGGGCCACCAGGTCTTTATCGTAACCACCGCTCACCCACGCGGCATCGCAGAGGAGACCAGGAACGGCTACCGCGTAATATATCTGAGCGGGACCAGCCACGAGATGTCCCGCAAGGACGCGCCGGTCTGGTGGTCGGCCAGCGCCAGCAGGACTGCAGAACTGTGCGAGACCGAGGGCATAGACATAGTCTGGGCGGAAAATTTTTCGGGGCTTTCCTACGCGGCCATTCCGGCCCGGCAGCGGAAGCCCGTGCTCTCCATCGTTCAAGGTCTCGCGGTGCGCGGCGAGGTGATCAGCAACTTCAACAGGATCTCCACGGCCGGCGAATTGCTTTATCTCCTGACGCGCTACGCCGCCCAGACGCTGTTCTACTACATCCCGCGCTTCAGGGCCCTCGCGCGGGACTCCGACCTGCTCGTTGGCGTAAGTAACGAGACCGTAGCCGCGCTCGAGGCCGAGTACCCAGGCAGCGGCAAAAAAACGATAGCGATATTCAACCCGGTAGATACCGAACGCTTTAGGCCTGCCCCGGAACTCAGGCGCACCGGGCGCGAACGGCTCGGCCTTCCGGATGGTGCAGTGACGGTACTGATGAGCGGCGTGCTGCATAAGCAGAAAGGCATGCACCTAGGCCTGCTGGCTTTCGCGCAAGTGGCCGCCAGGTTCCCACAGGCGCGCCTGATAATAGCCGGGGACGGTCCGGAAAAACAGCGGTTGGCGGCGCTGGCGGGAGAACTGGGCATAGCGGCCAGGGTCACCTTCCCCGGCCTTGTGCCCAACGAAGAGATGCCCCTGCACTATAATTCCGCCGACATATACCTCAACCCGACCCTGAGGATGGAAGGCCTGGGGATAGTCAACGTCGAGGCGATGGCCTGCGGCCTGCCGGTAATAACCTCTAAGATCGGGGGCACCGGCTCCAGCATAGAGGACGGGAAAAGCGGTTTCTTCACCCGGCCCGGGGACATCTCCGGCCTAGCCGGCCGGCTGGAGCAGCTGCTGGGAGACCCCGCCCTGCGGGCGCGGCTCGGTGCCGACGCGCGCAGCCGGGCGGAGGCGGTATTCAGCAAAGAAACGGTTACCCGCCGGTACATCGAGGTCTCGGCGAGCCTGCTGGGAGGCCGCGCATGACCGCCCCGCTGGTCTCCATCATTATAATCAGCTACAACACCAGGGACCTGCTGCGGCGCTGCCTTCGGGAGGCTTTCACCCATTCCTCCGGGACGGCGTCCGAGATCTTCGTCGTGGACAACGCCTCGTCCGACGGCAGCGCGGAAATGGTACGCAGCGAATTCCCGGCCGCGGTACTGATAGAGAACCGCGAGAACGCCGGGTTCGCAAAGGCCAACAACCAGGCCTTGAAACTCATGAAAGGGGAGTTCGCGCTGCTGCTCAACAGCGACGCGCTGCTTACGCCGGGGGCGCTGAAAACCCTGCTGTCTTTCGCCGCCAGCCAGCCCCGCGCCGCCATAATCGGGCCGAGGCTAATCACCGGCGAGGGCCGCCTGCAACCCTCAACCTACACCGCTCCTTCGGCGGTCAACGAACTGCTCAAGACCCTGAGGCTGTACAGGCTGCTCCCCAGGTCCGTGAACGCTGGGCTTTTCCTGTCCTCTTGGTTCGACCACCGGACGTCCAGGCAGGTGGCCCGCCTGACCGGCGCCTGCGTGTTGTTGCGGCGAACGGCGCTGCAGGACCTGGGACCGTTGTCCGAAGATTTCTTTTTCTACGGCGAGGTGCACGACTGGTGCCTGCGCGCGCTGAAGCGCGGCTGGCAGGTTTGGTTCTGCGCCGAAACAGAGGTGGTACATCTGGGCGGCCAGAGCTCCAAGCGAATGTGGCCGAACGCTGAGCGCCTGGCGCTCAACCTGCGGGAACAGGAGCGCCTCCTCTCCAAGCACCTTTCTCCTGCGGGTAAATGGTCCCTGCTGGCGCTGCGCCTGTTGAGCAACGCCCTGGCCTACGCCTGGCGGGCCGTCACCGGCAGGAACCGCCGCGAGCCGGAAGCGGCCGCCGCCATACTCGGCGAGGCCGCTTGGCTGAAACGGCGCTTCGCAGAGACGGCCTCCTGGCTATTGCGCAAGAGCTCCCCGGCGCGCGCCTATTATACGTCGCGCTCGCATAAAGCCCTTTTCCTACGCCGCCTGGCCGCCCTGACCGGCGCCAGCCAGGGCGATATCGAAACTTATATGGCGGAATCTTCCTTTGTAAAAGCGGGCATAAACGCTGACTGGGCGGCCCTACCTGCCAGGCCGGCCAGGACAGGCATGCTGGACTTCACTTCGGCCGAGGTCATATACTCGCTGGTGCGCGCGCTGAAGCCGGAAAAAGTCGCCGAAACAGGCGTGGCCAACGGCATCTCCTCCCGCTACATACTTTCGGCCCTGGCGAAGAACGGGCGCGGGCGGCTGGTTTCCATAGACTGCGTCCCGGAAGGCGCCCCGAACTTCCTGCCAGAGGGCAGGCAGGCCGGCTGGCTGGTGCCGCCCGCCCTGCGCGGCCGCTGGGAATTCGTGGCAGGCAAGACCTCGGAAAAACTGCCCCCGTTGCTGGAACGCGACGGGACCATAGATATTTTCATCCATGACAGCGAGCATACCTACGCCAATATGATGTTCGAGTACCGCGCCGCCTGGCCGCACCTGCGCGGCGGCGGCCTGTTGCTTACCGACGATGCCGGACTCACCTACGCTTTCGAGGATTTCGCAGGAAAAGTCTCGGCTCCAAGCGCCGTTTACGCCGACAAACTGGGCGTCATGAGAAAGGGACCGGGCACCGCATGACCGGGGATTTCAGGAACATCGTGGCCGGAGTGCCGGAAAGGCACGATTATACGCTGGGGCTCAACTGCGGCACCTTCCTTCGCGCCGAATGGGCCGCCGCCGCGATGAAAACCGGGCTGGCCCCTGGCGCGAAAGTGCTGGAGATAGGCTGCGGCCTGGGCTGGGCCAGCGGCGTGTTCGGCGCTCTCGGTTTCGACCTGCTTTCCATAGACGCCTCTGCCGAGGCCGTCGGCGAGGCGCGCCGCAGGAACCCGGGTCGGCGCTTCGAAGTCGCGGACGGTATCGATTTCCCCAAGCCGGGAGCATATGACGCCATAGTAGCGTTCGAGGTGCTGGAGCATCTGGCGGACGGGCCGAAGGCCGCGGCGAAATGGAAGGATTCGCTCCGGCCCGGCGGCTGGCTCTTCCTGTCCACACCCAACAGACATTACTGCATGGACAACCCGGCCAAGCCCGCAAACCCCCACCACCTGCGCGAGTACTCGGCCGGCGAGCTCCGGGAGCTGTTCCCTGGCTGCGAACTCCGCGGCATCAATCTCTCGGTATTCCGGGTTGCGCGCTGGGGTTCCCTGCCCGTAAGGGCGCTGTTCTATCTCGCCGCCGCGGCCTGCGCGCCTTTCGAGGACGAAAAGTCCTACGCCATACTCGGCCGCGAAAATTTCGGGAAGCGGGAAATGATGTACCACCTGATGGGAAAAAGACTGCCGGCCTTTTCCGAAGGGCTATGGCTGGCCTGGCAAAAGCCGGCATGAACGCCGCCGGCACTGGAGAACAGAAATGGACGCTGACTGGAAAAAACTGGTAGCCTCGCATCCCGAGGTAAAGAGCAACTGGGACGCCACTTTCCTGTGGATCTACTGCGTCGCCCGGCCGCTCTCGTTCCCTATAAGCTGGGCCATGCGCAAGGTCGGCCTGGGAGCCAACCATGCCACGCTCTTCACGGCGCTGCTAGGCTTCGCCTCGGTACCGCTGCTGGCCTCCGGCGACACCTTCAAGATGGCCGCTGGCGCGGGCTGCCTGGTGCTGTACACGATCTTTGATTGCGTGGACGGCGACCTGGCCCGGGCCTGGCCGGAAACCGGCTCCCCGGCGGGCCAGTTCTGGGGCGAGCTGGTAGGTAATTTCTACCTGGTGGCCTATATCCCGCTCGGCTACAGCTTCGGCGCCGAGTGGGCCGCCATGGGCGCCGGTGTTACCGCCTGCAAGCTGCTCATACTGCATATCCGCCACAACTTCTGGAACACGCTCGGCGGTCTCTGGGAGGATTCAAAGAAAGTTTCCAATTATGAACCAAGCACCGGCAAATGGTACTACCGGGTCTACTATAATTTCACCGACCCGCAGGGCCACGTCTTCCTGCTGCCCCCGCTGATAATATTCGGCTACGGCACGCATTTCATCACTGCCAGCCTTGCCATTTCTTGCGCCGACCTGCTGTTCATACTGTTTCTCTACCTCGCGAGGGCCGGCAAAATAGGCTCAAAAAAAGGACAGGTGCTCTGACCGGCAACGGAACCGACCATGCAAGACAAAAGACCCACCGGCTCTTTCTTCAAGGATTCCGCCCTGCTGCTGGCGAACAACATGCTGATGTTCGCGGTCGCGCTGGGCTCCGGCATCCTGGTAGCCAGGGGGCTCGGTCCGGAAGGCAGGGGTATCTACGCCATAGCCATGCTTTTCCCCACGCTGCTAGCCGGGCTGGGCGGCATGGGGATCAATACGTCATTAATATACTTCATCAACAGGCACCCTGAGGAGAGGCCCGGTGCGGCTGGGGGGGCGCTGGCATATTCGGTGGGCGCCGGTATCATACTAGGATTGCTGCTGACTGCCCTCGCTGGCAGGATCAGCACCGGCTTTCTGCACGGCAGCGGTACGGTCTTCATCCTGGCGGCCGCCCCGCTGCCGTTGCTGCTATTGCTCTTCGAGACTTTCTACTGCTTTTTTATGGCCGGTCGCGACATCGGTAATATCGCGGCCATGAACGCAGTAAAAAGCTTCACGCATCTCACTTTGGTTTCTGCGCTGCTTTTCTTCGGCTCCCTGACCGTAATGAATACCATTATTTCGCAGTCTGCCGCGGCCTTCGCGGCCCTGATTCTAGGTTTTTACGCGCTAAAGGGAAATGGGACGTTTATCGGCATTTCTTTCAAGTGGCCGGTCTTCAGGCGCATGGCCTCCTTCGGCCTGCGGCAGCATGTCGGTACCGCGGCCCAGCTCCTGAATTACCGGGCGGACATGTTCATCGCCGCGGCCCTGCTTTCCCCTTACCAGGTCGGCCTCTACTCCGTTTCGCTGGCTATGGCCGAGATGCTGTGGCATCTGCCCAATGCGGCAGCACAGGTGTTGTACCCGAAAACAACAGCTTCTACTAAGCAAGAAGCCGACCGCTTCACTCCGGAAGTGGCGCGGCACGTCTTTTTCATAACTCTGTTGCCGGCGGCCGCGATCTGGGCCGCCGCTGACCCGCTAATCGGGCTATTGTTCGGCCGGGAGTTCCTGCATGCGGCCGTCCCGATAAAGTTGCTGCTGCCTGGCGCCGTGCTGCTAAGCGTGTCAAAAGTGCTGGGCAGCCACCTTTCCTCGCGCGGCTTCCCGCAATACAATTCCACGGCCTCCTCCGTTTCGCTGGTCTCCTCGGTAACTCTTTGTTTACTGCTAATCCCACGCTGGGGCCTGGCCGGCGCGGCCACGGCCACTTCCATCTCCTACTTAGCCAATCTGGGCGTTATGTTTTATTTCTTCCGGAAAGTATCGGGTTGCGGTCCGGCTGAACTTTTCCTGCCGCAAAAGAGCGATATCCGATTCTACCGGGACCTGCTGCACAGGGCCGCGGCGAGTAAAGCATGACAAAAAAGAAAATCTGGCTAATCACCCCTTTCTCCCCGCTGCCCGGGGAGGGTTGGGGCGGGGTCAAGACCCACGCCGAATACCTGACAGTGCTGCTGCTCTGGCTCGGCGCGGAACTCACGGTCATAGTGCCGGAAGGGGTCTCGCGGCCCGGCCCGTCCCCCGCAGGCTTCCAGGTGGAGACCGTGCCTTGCACCGCCATGCCGCATACGGCCAGGTGGCGGGCGGCCATGCGGGCCACCGCCACCAGGCTGCTCGCCACCGGGGCGCCGCACCTGGTCTTCTCCGAGGGCTATTTCGCTGCCGGCTGTGAGCGGCTGCTGCGGTCCGCCGGAGTGCCGCTCGCAGCTTTTGTTCACAATTTCCATCTCGTACATTATCGCACAACTTTTTCTGAGGTTAGCGGTCCAGGCACCCTACTGCGTTACCTGCTCAAAGCGCTGCCTTTGATAACCTTTAAGATGCTGTTCGTGGAGATCCCCTTCCTGCGCAGGGCCGACCTGGTAATTTCGGTCTCGGAACATAATGCCCGCCGGCTGCTGAACTTCTACCGAATCCCGGCCGCGCGACTGACCGTACTCCACAACTGGGTGAACACTGAGATCTTCCGTAATTCCAGCGGACTCAGGGATTCGACGCGTAAAAAGCTGGGCCTGCCCCGTGATGTTGTCTGTTTTATCGGTGTCGGCTCGCTCTGGCGGCCCAAAGGTTTCCATATCGCCATACAGGCCTTCAAGATACTGGCGGAGCTGGAACCAAAAGCGGTGCTCCTGCTGGCCGGGGAAGGCGGAGAAGAGAACCGGCTCCGCACTCTGGCCGGGCCGGAATTGACCGGAAGCGGCAGGGTAAAGTTCCTCGGAAAGGTCCAGCTCAGCGAGATCCGCGAAGCGTACAATGCGGCGGATGCGTTCCTGATGCCGTCGATACACCCGGAAGGCCTGGCCTATACGCTGATAGAGGCTATGGCCTGCGGCCTGCCCGCCATAGCCACGTCGCTGGGCGGCAATATAGAGACACTGCGCGGTTGCGGCATACTGGTGAAACACTCCGACCCCAGAGAGATGGCGGCGGCCATGCTACGGCTGGCTTCCGACCCCCAAAAGCGCGGCACTATGGGGCAGGCTTGCCTGGCGCGCGCCAATGCCGAGTTCTCCGTCCCGGCGGCGGAACAGATCTTAAAGAAGATCATCGAAGGGCTGTTGCCCAAAAAGCAGATTTAGATATGTTGAAAATGTCCTGAGCCCGCTGCGGGTATGGACCACTGAAAGAGAGGCGCCGAATAAGAACTATAAAGGTCCGCCGCGGCCGGTAAGGCCGTCAACTACGGCCCTAAACACGACGCGCAACTCTGCCCAATTTACGCCTCGGTGGAACTCGACCGACTCCGCGAGGTAGCGGGGCAGGCCCAGCAGCGCCGCCACGGCGAGAGCCGTGAAACGCCTCAGCGGCGGGAAGTTGCGCTTTATCACGAAAAATTTATTCCTGTACAGGTAGTAGAGCCTGTCCCGCTTCGGCGCGAAGCCGGGCTTTATGTCGTGCAGCACACGGAGGTCCGGCAGGTAAAAGACCTTCCAGCCCTTATTTTTAACGTGCAGGCACAAGTCCGCTTCCTCGTGGGAGACATAAAAACAGAGCCGGCTCTCGTCGTGCGGCTCCACGGCCTCGCGCCTGGCCGCCAGGCAGGTGGCGTTTACCCAGTCACATTCCGTGGCGGTGTCCGGCAGCGTTTCGGTATAGCGGCCCGTCCACGAGTGCATGAAAAAAGCGCCATGCGCGCGGCGGGCCGGTTCGGATAGGTAATATACGGCCGGGGCGGCTATGCCAGCCGCGGGCGCGCTCTTAAAGAACGCCGCCAGCCCGGACAACACACCCCGCTCCATCATGCCGTCGTCGTCCATATAAACTAACAGTTCCGACTCACAGTCCGAAGCCTCCTGCAGGAAATATCTGCCGTAGACTATGTTCCGGCACGTATCGTTGCGAAAACTTTTAAAATCGCGGAAACCGGCAGGCCGGAACTCGGCGGCCTTCTCCGCCAGTAACGCGGGGGTCTCGTCCGCGCCGGCGTCGTCGAGGACGAGGACCTCCACGAGATTTTTCGGATAATCCTGGCCCATGACGGAATCCAGGCAGCGCCGCAAGGCGGCGGCCCTGTTATGCGTATTTATAAGGACGCTGATCTTCACTTAGCGGTTTTCTCCTCCAGTTTATGAAGTTTCATGATTATCGCGGTAAGGAACCAGAAAGGCTCCATGATGCGCACGATGATAAAAGTGTTCACCCCGGTGGATTGGGAAAGCAGCCCAATCAAGCCTATGATGTAGCCCACGGCGAGGGCGCGCACGGCCGGGTCCGCGCTGGAACGGTAGAGGCGCCAGGACACTTTGAAGCAAACCACTATCATCCAAAGCCAAAGCAACAGACCTATGATCCCCGTCTCCCCTATCACCAGCGGTAATTGAGCGTCCACCAGGCCGGTGCCGGTTACGCCGTTGCCTATGAGGATATTCTTGGGCAACCAGTAAAAGATGCTCCGCTGCCAGGAACGCACACGCATGGCCGCCGATTCCTCCAGCCGGATTTCACCGAACGGAGTCTGAAAAGTATTGGTAGCGTATACGCCCGTGTAGGTAGTTTCGACCCGTTCCCGGGCCCGCTCGGATAACGACGGCATCAGCACCAGAGCGGTAACGCCGGCCACGACCACGCCGACCAGGAAGAGCTTTCTTTTCTTCGAAAGCAGTATGGCGGCTATCCCCGAGAATGCCAGGCCGATATAAGAGGACCGGGAAAGGGTGAAAACGAAGGCAGGCATCATCAGCATCATCGAGGTAAAAGCCCAGGCGAAGCTGCGCACCGGCATCTCCGAAATGACACCGAAGATCAGGCCGAAGATCAGCAGGTAGTAGCCTCCGAGCGAGGCGGGCTCCGATTCCTCCGGCTTGCCGAGCGGCACCTCGAAAGGCGTGGTGGCCCGGGCTCCAGGGCCGGCGTTCATATAGTACCAGACCGCGTAGACCGTCACTATCGCGGCCACTATCGCGCCGTATTTCAGGTAGCGGCGGACATCCTCTTTGTCCTCGATGATGTTGAAAGTCATGAAGTACAACAGGAAGTACTCCACGTATTTCAGCACGTAGAATATGGACACCTCCCACCTGACTTTCCCCCCAAGCACAGCGAACGCCGTAGAAAGGACGCAGACCAGGGTATAGAGGAGGATCGGGGTCTGCACCGGAGAACGGAACACCAGCGGCTTGTCCTTGAGTATGGCGGTCTTGGCGAACCAGGAGAGGAACAGGACTATCAGGATGATGTCATCGTAACGGATGACGATATTGCGGCTGGTGCCGGAGAGCCCCGCCAGGTTTATTTCCGGCGACAGCAGCATGGCGAACACCAGCACCGTCAGACCGGTTTTAGGCGACAGGAAGGCCAGCAGGATGGATACGACAGCGGCGGCCATGACCAGCGCCGGGGCCACATTGGCGCCGCCGCCGGCCAGGTGGCCGGCGAAAGCCGCTGCGGCCAGCGCTATGATGACCAGTATTACCTGCATGATCGGTGTAAGAGTCAGCGGGCCGTCAGCGGCTCACGTAGTTCTTGTAATCGTAATAGTAGTTGCCGTACTGCGGCCCCATCTCGGAGGCGCGCACGCCGTTGAGGACGACGCCCACCATGCGGGCGTTGGCCCCGCCGATCTGCTCCTTGGCGCGCTTGAGCGCGCCGCGGGCTATCTTGCCGGCCTTGTAGACCAGCACCACGCCGTCGGAGGCGTGCTTGGCCAGCATCAGCGAGTCCGCGAACAGCAGCACCGGCGGCGCGTCGAAGATGATCAGGTCGAACTCGCTCTTGAGGTCGGAGATCAGGTCGCGCCAGTTGGAGGAATTCAGGATATCGATGATATTGTCGGGCTGCGTGCCGCAGTTGAGGATCTTCAGGTTCTCTATGCCGGGAAAGCGCATCAGTTGGTCATAGTCCAGGCCGCCCATGATGAAGTCGGCGCTCTCCAGCATCACGTCGCGCCACTCGCTGCGGCCGGTCAGCACGTCGCTGAGGCCCGGCTCCTTGCGCGTGCCGAAGATCTGGTTGATGGCCGGGCGCCGCAGGTCGGCGTCTATCAGCAGCGTGCGCAGGCCCGAGTGGGCGCTGGCCAGCGCGAAGTTGACGGCGGTGAGGGTCTTGCCCTCGGCCGCGCCGGCGGAGCTGAACACCAGCGAGACGCTCTCCTTGGTGTTGAGCTGCGACATGATGTTGGTGCGCAGGGTGTGGTAGGACTCGATGATGCCGGTGGCGTAGCGGCGGTTGACCACGAGCACGCTGCGGAAAGCGTCCACCGTGTAGCGCTCCTTCTTGAACACCTGCGTCAGCCAGTTGTCGATGTGCTTTTCGCTGAGGATGTTGGGGATGATGCCCAGCACCGGCAGCTTGATGAAATTCTCGATGTCCTCGATGGTGGAGATGGAGACGTCCAGGTTCTCCAGCAGGAACACCAGCACCACGGCCAGGAACAGGCCCAGCACGGAGCCCGCCATCATGTTCAGCGCGCGGTTGGGCGACACCGGCGCCTGGTCCGGCACCGGCTTGTTGACCACGCTGACGAAAGAGACAATGGACGAGACGCCCAGCTTGGCTTCCTCGTACTGCTTGTTCAGCGTGGTGTAGAGTTCCTCCTGCATGCGCAGCTCGCGGCTGATGCGGGCCAGCTGCACCTCCTGCGCGGGGATCTCCTCGAGCTTGGACTGCACCACGTCGATGCGCTGGTCCAGGTTGCGCACGTCGGGGTGGTTGGGCGTGTACTTCTCCAGCATCTGGCGCTTGCGGATCTCCAGGTCGGCCAGCTGGTTGGCCAGCGCGGAGCCCAGGCCGGTCCTGGGGTTGCGCTCCACGAAACTCTGCTTCTGCCGCTCCAGCGAGCGCAGGTTCTCCCCCACCTCGTCCTTGCGGAAAGAAATGTCCTGCAGGGTCTTGCGGGCCTGCAGGCTCTTCTGCTCCAGGTCGAATTCCTTGTAGGCGTCTATCACCGCCGTCGCGATGTTCGCGGCGCGCTCGGGGTCGCTGCTGAAGGCGTAAAGGGCTATCAGGTTGGATTCCTGCAGGCGCTCCACCTTGTAGGAGCGGGACACTTCGCCGATCGAGGCCGCGCCGGAGGGCAGGCCCAGCTTGGCGGCGGCGCGCTCGGAGATCTCGGAGGAGGTTATCACCTTGAGCTCGGTGGCCACGGCGCTCCAGGGGTCGTAATCCATCAGGTCGGCGCCGGGCATCTTGGCGTAGGAGGCCGGGGGCTTGATCTTGATGAGCGACTGGCTGCGGTACACCGTCGGCTGCAGCCGGGTGTAGAACATCGTGGAGAAGATCGTAACGGCGAAGACCAGCAGCGCCACCCACTTGCGGCGGTTGATGATGCGCCAGTAATCGTACAGCGTCAGCTCTGATTCCATTAGTTATTCCTCGCCACCAGCCCGGCGGTTATCGCGAAGACGAACAGGGTGGCCCACGGCACCACGTTGTCGGTGATCCAGCGCGCGGCGGCCGAGTAAGGTTTGCGCGGGATGTAAACGATGTCGCCGGTCATCAGCGGGATATTGCTCTCCATCTTGCCGTCGAAAACGTCCTCGAGGTTGGCCTTTATGACCACCTCGGTTAGCTTGTCGCCCTCGCCCTTGATCTTGCGGTAGATGCGCACCTTGGAGTCGCGCGAATAGTCGGCCGTACCGCCGGCCAGCGCCACCAGGTCCAACAGACGCATGCCCTCGCGGAATTCGTGGTAGCCGGGGGATTTAACCTGGCCTATCAGCGCCACGCGGTTGAACGAGAAACGGCGCACGTTCAGCGTGATGGACGGGTTGGAGACGTACTTGGAGAACTTGGCGGTGAGCATCTTCTCCAATTCGCCGGGCTTTATGCCCTGGGCGCGCATGGAGCCGAGCAGCGGGATCTCTATGTTGCCGTCGGGCTGCACCGTGACCTCTTTGGAAAATTCCTGCGCGGGGAAGACGTTGACGCTGATAACGTCCCCGGCCTCTATGAAATATTCCTTCTCCGCAGCGGCGGCTTCCAGGGCCGAGGCGGGCACCGTCCCCAGCAGCAGCAGGGCGGACAAAGTCAGGGATATGATTTTCATAGAGAAATTATATATATATTTGCGCTTAATATTTTATTTATTTCCGCCTTCCACGGCCTTGGACAGGCTTTTAACTAAAGTGCGCAACTCCTCCACCTTCTGTTCCAGTTCGCGGTCGGCTACGGCGCCGAAGTGGGGCTGGGGATGCACGCCGTCGGATACGGCCCTGGAACTAAGCACTTCCACCCGCTTGGACAACGCGTCCACCCGCTCGGCCAGGCCGTTGGTCTCCTGCGTGTGGCGCTGCGAATTCAGCACCAGCCGGGAGATGGCCACGGCCATTACCAGCGAGAAAAGCGAGAAGATGGCTATCCCGGCTATGACCAGGTATTCGTAGCCGGCCAGCACGCCGCCCAGCGCCGCTGTAAGCGAGCCCAGCATAGCGAACAGTATGGTCTCCTTTATCTCGGCCCAGGCCGTGCCGGAGATTTTGTCGGCCGCTTCGGGCCGCACGTCCGGCAGCCTGTACGGTCTGTTAACGCCTTCGCGCCGCGCGCCGGCCGGCCCCGGGCCAGGGTGGGCGAAGGGAGGCCTGCCCGGCGTCTCGTACTGCCCCTGCTCGGAGAACCGGCCCTCGGACAGCCTGTCCGCTGGCAGGGGCCCCACCTCTCCTTTCAGGCGCTCCAGCAGGTCCTTCAAATCTTTGGTGCCGCTCATATGCTGCCGCCTTTGGCCGGCTGCTGCGCCTCTCGCGCGGCCAGCGATTTTTCACGGGCTTCCAGCCCCTCGCGGATGCGGTCGAAGGTCTTTATCAGCTCGCTTTTCCTGGAATTAAATTCTTCTTCCAGGGCCTTTTCGCGCAGCTTCAGCTGCCGCTCGCGGGCGGCGCGCTCGCCTTCGAACTCCTGGCTCCGGGCCTCCAGCGCGCGGTTCTTGTCCTCCCAGCGCAGCAGCAGGTCCAGCTCCTTTTTGCTGACCTTCTCGTAGAGCTCCTGCATGCGGCTTACGTACTTGGAATTCAGTTCCCCCTCCTGCTCGGCGGTGCGCATTTTCAGCTCGGCCAGCAGCGTCTCGCGGTCCGACAGCACGGCGCGGAATTCCTCCAGGCGCTTGAGCGCCTCGGCGCGGGCGGCCTCGGATTTGGCGAGGCGGGCGCTCAGGCTCTCTATCTCTTTCTTCAGCCGGTCCTCTTTCTGCTCGTACTTGTCGTGGCCTGCCTGCAGGCGCTCGGCGTAGTCCTCGTCGTATTCCTTCACGAGCCGCCCGAGCGACTTCACGTCAGGCTCGAACTCCTCGAGAATGGCGGTCAAATGCACCGAGGCGGGGCTCTTGCTCTCCCAGAGCCTGGCGGCCAGGTCCTTGAGGCGCTCCATCAGCTCCACGGGCACGCATTGTATGGCACGTTCTTTTTCCATGATCATTTCCTGCCCTTATAGTCCATGATGGCGCGGGTCAGTTCCGCCTTCATCTGCTCCAGCTCGCCGGCCTTGATGGAATATTCCTTTTCCAGCTTCAGCCTGTAGTCGCTGAGCGATTGTTCCCTCTCGCTCAGGGCCTGCTTCTGCGCGTAAAGCTCATCGTTGAACTTGCTCAGGCGCTGGTTAAGCTCGGCGTGAGTTTTGTCCAGCTCCAGCTGCTTCTGGCGGCAGAACCTGTCGCTGTCGGCCAGCAGCTTCTCCTTGGCTTCCAGCAGGTCTTCCAGCTGCTTCACGCGGGCCTCGGTGCGGGCTTTCTCCTCGGCGGCCGCGTCGCGGAACCGCTTGTCCTGCTCGGAGATATTGCGCATCAGCTCGCTCGAAGAGTCCTGGCGGTAGCGCAGCATCTCGCGCTCCAGCTCCTGCATCTTGGCCTCGGCGCTCTCTATGTAGCGGTCGCGGCGGTCCATTTCCTCCAGCAGGCGGTCCTTCTCGGCGGCGAAATCCGCTTCCATGGAACCCGCTTCCTCGAGGGCCTCCTTGCGGGCCTTGGCCAGCTCGTCCTGCGCGTGGCGCAGGCGCTGCTCCGCCACCTCCACCGCGGCGGCCACGGCTTCGCTGATGGAGGCCTCGGCCTCGCGCACATGCTCCGTCTGCATGCCGAGCTTCTCGGAGTGGTGCTCCTTCTCGGCGGCCAGCAATTTCTCGGATAGCTCAACGACCTGGTTTTTAGCGCCTGCAAGTTCCTCCTGTGTGCGGTGCAGCCTGGCCTCATAATTTTCAACGGTTGAGGATATGGTCGAAGCCAGGGTATCGTCAAGTTCCTTGGCATAAGCTTTCTGCATCTCCAGTTTCTCGGCGTGGTAATTCTTCTCGGCGGCCAGCAGTTTTTCGGCCAGCTCGGCCGACCTGGCGTTGGCGGCGGCCGCGGCGGCGCTGATCTTTTCCAGCGAGCTCTTCAGCGCGGCGTTCTCCTCAGCGAGGCGGGCGCGCTGCAGCCCGATCTCGTCCTCGAGGGCGGCGCGGCGGGCGCGGAAATCGTCCTCCAGCGCGGCCTGGCGCGCGGCGTAGGAGCCTTCCAGTTCCACGCGCCTGTCTTCTTCGGCGCGCGTAAAATCCGCCAGTATCCTGGCTTCCAGGTCGCTGCGCGAGCGCTGCGACTCCTCTTTCAGGCGCATCAGCTCCTCGTGCTTGGCCTGCAGCGAATCGGAGAGCCCGGCCTTCTCGGCCTTCAGCGTCTCCATGGCCTCTACCAGGTCCGCGGTTTGGGCGAGAACGGTTTCCTTGACCTTGGAAGAGAACTCCCGATCGAGGGCAGCCTTTGCCGATATTACCTCTCCGGTCAGGGCAGTTTCCCTGGCGCCCGCTTCCTCGGCCGCTTTGCGCAGCCTGGTGTTAAGCTCCACGATTTCCACCTGCGCGTCTTGGAACTGCGAAGAGAGCTGCTCCAGCGTTTGCTCCAGGCGCGCACGCTCGGCGGCGCGGTTCTTGCCGTCCGCTTCGGACGAGGCGCAGAAGGACGCCTTAAAAACTTCTATCGCCAGCTCCGAGTCGGCCTTGATCCTGGCCGCCATCGCCTCGTAGCCGGCCTTCAGCCCGGCCGAGCGCTCCTCTAATTTCGCGGCGGCTTCGGCGGAAACTCGGGCAAGTTCGGCGCGTTTGTCTTCCTCGGACCGAGTGAAATCCGCCAGCATCCTGGCTTCCAGGTCGTTGAGCGAGCGCTGTGACTCCTCTTTCTGGCGCCGCAGTTCCTCGTGCTTGGCCTGCAGAGAATCCTCAAGCCTGGTTTTCTCGTCCTTCAGGGCCTCCATGGCCTCCACCAGAGCCGCGCTCTGGGCGAGCACGGCCTCCTTTACCCTGACGGAAAACTCGCGGTCGAAAGAGGCCTTGGCCGCTATCACTTCGCCGGTCAGGGCGGCTTCCCTGGCGCCCGCCTCCTCGGCCGCCTTGCGCAGCCGGGTATTGAGCTCCACTATCTCCACCTGCGCGTCGCGGAACTGCCCGGAGAGCTGCTCCAGCGTTTGCTCAAGGCGCGACCGCTCGGCGTCGCGGTTCTTGCCGTCCGCTTCGGACGAGGCGGAGAAGGACGCCTTAAAAACCTCTATCGCCGTCTCGGAGTCGGCCTTGATCCTGGCGGCCATCGCCTCGTAGCCGGCCTTCAGCCCGGCCGAGCGCTCCTCGAATTTGGCGGCGGCTTCGGCTGAGACGCGGGCCAGTTCGGCGCCATGCCGCTCGCGCTCTACGGCGGCTTCCCTGGCGGCCGCCTCCAGGCGCGCGGCCAGAGCGGCCAGCTCGCCCTCGTAGACCGACGCCCGCGCGGCGGCCTCGGAGTCCAGGCGCTGCCTGTCGGCGGCGCCGGCGGCGTCCCTGGCGCGCACTTCCTCCTCCATCCGTTTTATGGACTCGTTATAAGCCCGGCGCTCGGTCTCGAACGCGGCCAGTTTCTCCCTGAAGGAGGCCTCGGCCGCGCTGACGCGCGCCATGAGCTCCCCGCGGTGGGCCTCGCTCATGGAGGAAATATTGTTTTCGAGTTCCTTTATCTTGCCGGCGGCCGCGGCCAGGGCGGCCTCGAGGCGCTCTTTAGCCTCGGCCATGCCGGCGCGCTCGGCGGCCAGTTCAGCCCGCTCCCGGGCGACGCGGCTCTCCAGCTCCCGCGCCAGGTCACCGCGCTCCGCGGTCAAGGCGCCTGAAAGCGCGGCTTTGCGCGCCGCGTAATCCTTCTCCAGCCCGGCCTCGCGCTCCTTGAGCGCGGCATCCATGGCCGACAGGCGGGCGTCGAAATCCGCCCGCAGCACGGCCTTTTCGGCCTCCCAGCCGGCGGCCCGCTTCTCCAGCACCGCGCTCAGCTCGCGCACGCTGCTCTCCTTGGCGGCCTTCTCCTTCTCCAGCCCGGCGAGCTGGGCGCGGAAGGCGGTCTCTTTTTCGGAAATTATCTTCAGCAGTTCGGAATGGTGCGCTTCCTGCTGGGCGGCCAGATTATTCTCTATCTCCTTAATGCGGTCCTGCGCCGCGAGGAACTGCTCCTCGCGCACGCGCTGCTCTTCCAGCAGGCGCGAGCGCTCGGCCTGCCAGGAGGCTTGCAGCGAAGAAACCTGGGCGGCGTGGTCGGAATCGGCGGCGCGGATCTTCTCCTCCAGGCCGCTCTCCAGCATGGAGCGCAGCTTGCGGTAATTCTCCTCGGTCTCGCGCTTCTTGGAAAGGTACTCGGCCTCCAGCTCGCGGCGGCGTGTCTCCACCCGCTCTTCGGAGCTGCGCACGTTGCCCTCGAGCAGCGCCAGCCGCTCGCCGAATTCCTTCTCCTTGGCCTTGAAAGAGGCCTGCAGGGCGGTCAGGCGCCCCTGGTGCTCGGCGTCCAGCTCGGCGCGCAGCGAATCGTATTTTTTCTGGGCCTCGCTCAGGCGGCCGGCGTACTGGCTCTCCACGTCCAGCAGGCGGGCGTTCCAGCGCTCCATGATGGCGCGCTGGCTGCGGTCCAGCTCCTCGAACTTCTCCTGGTACTCGGTCTCCAGGCTGCGGCGCAGCGAGTCCAGCTTGGCCTCTTTCTTGAGCAGCTGCTGCACGTCCAGCTTGCCCTCGCCCAGCAGGGACATCGTGGCTTCCAGCTTGGTGTAAAAATCCTCTTTCTCCTCGATGGTCTTGTTGCGGGAATCGTAGGCGTCGCGCAGCGAGCTCTCTTTGAGCTGCAGCCGCTTGGCGGTCTCTTCGGCGAGCGTCAGGTTCTTTTTGAGGTCGGCCTTTTCTTTCTCGATGTTCTGCAGCCGTTCCAGCGCCCAGCGCAGGGTCATGCGCGCCGTGTCCAGACTGGTCACGTCGTTAACAAGCTGTTCGAGTTCGCCGTATTCGTTTGCCATAGTTTTTGCCATTGCCTGCGCAGGTGCCGCATCAGGGGCTATGCCCATCAAGCGGCCTTTTTACTACTTAAAGTCTAATATACCGGGCCCTCTTTAGCAATAAAGGGAATGTTAAATGATTATTAAATGAATGTTTCGGGCCCGGAGGCCGCTTTTGGCCCCTGCGCCGGCCCTCTATTTTTGTAAAATCTCCATATGCTGAAAAGGTTTTTCTGGGCGGCACTGCTGGCCGCTGCGGTGTTCGCCGGGTGGCGCTACGGCTACCAGGCGGGGCTGAAATATTTCTTCAAGGTTTCCGGCTCCGTGACGGTGGCAGAGGAGATAGCCGCCGCCCTCCCCGGGGCCAACGGCATGCTCTTCGTGGTGGCCCGCAACGAGCGCGGCGTGCCGGTGGCGGTAGCCAAGATCATCAACCCCCGTTTTCCGGCCGAGTTCGAACTCACGCCGGCCAGCCTGATCATGCCCGACCTGCTGACCACCAGGGTGTACCTGGAAGCGGCGCTGAACACGCACGGTCAGCTGGGCTCCTTCCGCAAGGGCGACCTGCGCGGCGAGCGCCCCGAGCGCGCCTACTTCATCAGCAAAGGCCTGCAGGTCCGCCTCGACAGCGCCGTAAAATAAACCGGGGCGCCTCGCAGCGCCCCGTTAAGTTTAAAGCGGCCGCCCGCTATTTTTTGTATTGGGTCCTGCCGCCGTTAGAGAGCGAAAAGAGCCACACCAGCTTGTCCGTGGACTTCATCAGGTTATCCCAGTTCTTCTCCAGCCGCGGCGCCCGCCGATCCGGCTTCTCCGTCTTGGCGTGCTGTTCGTATTTCTTATCTATCTCTTCCCAAGTCATAGTCCCCCCACCCATACACGTACCCCCTATTGAACTCACGGGAAAAGCAATATAATTGGATTTCCCCCCGCTATATTCTACAACAACCCGGCAAAAAACCAAGGGCATTTGGTGCAGGCCCGCCTGGGCCTTTAGACCTATACCCCCGGCGCGGTTACCAGCCCCAGATGCGGGCCATGCCCATGTAGAGCAGTACGCAACCGATCAGCAGCAGCAGGAACCCCCAGTTCTTGCGGTGCAGCGCCACGTACGAGTCGTTGAGGAAAGTTTCCCTGATCAGTTTGTTCACGCGCTCGATGATGCCCGGCCTGTAGATGTAGCCGAGGCCCAGCAGCAGGAAAACCAGGCCGAAGAATATCTTAATGTACGGATTTATCGCCGTCATGATTGTAGCGGTTCATCGCCGTCTCCACCCCGTCCCGGAACGCCGCCTCCAGCGCGTCGCAGGCCCGATCGAGGAACTCCGGCAGCCGCCCCCCCTCTTCTTTAGAAAACTTCGACAGAACGAAATTCTTGCCCTCTATATGCGCCGGCCGCGGGCCTATACCCATGCGCAGGCGCGGGCAGGCCGGGCCCACGGCGGAGATGATGGAAGACATGCCGTTGTGCGAGCCGGCCGAGCCGTCCTTGCGCAGCCGGAGCTTACCGAAGGGCAGCGCCAGGTCGTCGTAGCCGGCCAGGATGGCCGCCGGAGGGATCTTGTAGAAGCCGCCCAGACTCTGCACCGCCTGCCCGGATAGGTTCATGTAGGTCTGCGGCTTGAGCAGCAGGCAGTTCTCCCCGGCCAGTTCGAAGGCCACGTACAGGCCCAGCCCTTTCCAGTCCCGCCAGCGCTCGCCCGGCGCCAGGCGCGAGGCGGCCAGGTCGGCCAGCATGAAGCCGATATTGTGCCTGGTCCTCTCGTATTCCGGCCCCGGGTTGCCCAGCAGCGCGGCCAATCTTACGCGGTCTTTCACCTGGCCCCTCTCCCGGCCGCCCCGGCGGCCGTATAAAAACAAGGAGCAGAAGCCGAACGTTAAAAGTCCAACTTCTGCTCCCGTGCCGCGGCTCCCCGTTACTTCTTGGGTTCCGCTTTCTTGTCTCCGGCGGGCGCGCCGGCGGCGGGCTTGGCGCCGGGCGCGGCCTTCGCGCCGGCGGCAGGAGCGGCGCCCTCGGCGCCCTCTTCCTTCTTGCCCTTCGCAGCCACGACTTCCGGTTCACCGGCGCCGGCCACGGGCTCCTCGACCTTCTCTTCCTTCGGCGCGGTCACGCTGACCACGATCAGGTTGGCGTCGTCGAGCAGCTCGGCCTTGCCGGGCTTCACGTCCTTGACGCGCAGGGAGTGGTTGAGGTGCAGATCGGTAATGTCCAGCTCGATCTCGTGCGGGATCTCGGTGGGCAGGCAGGAGATGTTCAGCTCGCGCATCGTGTGTTCCACGAGGCCACCCTCCACCTTGGCGCCCACGCACTCGCCGACGAGCTTCAGGTGCACCTTCACCTTGATCTTCTCGGTGAGGGAGATGCGCAGGAAGTCGAAATGGCGGTACTTGTCGGTGACCGGATGGCGCTGGGTGGCCTTTATGATGACCACGTCCTCGCCGCCCTGGTACTTGATAGTGATGATGGCGTTGGGGTTGGACTTGATAAGGGCGATCATGCCCTTCTCGTCCACGGTCACGTTTACCGGGGCCTTGTCCAGGCCGTATATAACGGCGGGAATGCGGCCGCCGGCCCTGAAAGCGCTGAGAGTGCCGCGCTGACCGGCCTTGTCCCGCATGTCGGCTGAAAGTGTCGTCTGTTGCATAGTACTGCTCCTCCTGCTGAATTACATCCCGCGGCTCTCACTTGAAAAGTTCGCTTATGGACTCGCCCATGTGATTGCGCTTAATGGCCTCCGCAAGGATGGGGGCCACGGATACTATCTTTATTTTAGCACTTTTTGAGGCGTTTACGGGAATCGTATCGCTCAAAATCAGCTCTTCTATAGGGGATTTATCTATCCGCTCTATGGCGTCCCGGGAGAGCACGCCGTGCGTGGCGGCCGCTATGATCTTGGCCGCGCCGTGCTCTTTTATGCTGGCCGCCACCTGGCACAGGGTGCCGGCGGTGTCCACCAGGTCGTCGAAGATAAAGCAGGTCTTGCCGTTGACGTCGCCGATGATATTGTAAACCACGGCCTCGTTGGGGCGGGGGCGGCGCTTGTCGATGATGACCAGGCCCATGTCCAGGCGCTTGGCGAAGGAGCGCGCGCGCTCTACGCTGCCCACATCGGGCGAGACCACCACGGTGTTCTCGAAATTGCGGTTGCGGATGTATTCCAGGATGGCCGGGCGCGAGTACAGGTGGTCCAGCGGGATGTCGAAGAAGCCCTGGATCTGCGCGGCGTGCAGGTCCAGCGTGATGACGCGGCTGGCGCCGGCCTCGGTGATGAGGTTGGCCACCAGCTTGGCGGTAATGGCCACGCGGGGGGCCGGCTTGCGGTCGGCGCGGGCATAGCCGTAATAGGGGACCACGGCGGTAATGCGGCCGGCCGAGGCGCGGCGCAGGGCGTCCATGAAGATCAGCAATTCCATCAGGTTGTCGTTGACGGGACCGCAGGTGGGCTGGATGACGTAGCAGTCCTCGCCGCGCACGCTTTCGAGTATGCGCACGTCTATTTCGCCGTCGGCGAAGCGGTTCACGTTGGCCTCGGAGAGCGGCACGCCGAGGATGTCGCAGATCTTTTTGGCCAGCTCCGGGTTGGCGTTGCCGCTGAAAACCTTAAAGTTACCCCTCTTCCTCAGGTCGGGAGTCATTTGGTCCTCTTTTTTAACCGCTTAACCACTTGCCGGGCGCGCGCTATGCCTAGGGTCCCGCCCGGGACGTCGTCAGTTATCGTGGAACCGGCGGCCGTATAAGCTCCAGGGCCGATGTTCACCGGGGCCACCAGGTTGGTATTGGAGCCGATAAAGGCGCCTGCCCCTATCACCGTCTTGTTCTTGTTCACGCCGTCGTAATTACAGGTGATCGTGCCCGCCCCGATGTTCACCTTGTCGCCCATATCGGTGTCTCCGACGTAGCTGTGGTGGTGCATTTTGGAGCCGCGGCCGATGCGGGACTTCTTGACCTCGGCGAAATTGCCTATCTCGGCCGAGGGGCCGATGTCGGAGAGCGGGCGCAGGCGGGCGAAAGGCCCGACGATGGCGCCCTGCCGCACGCGGCTCTTTTCCAGCGCACAGGAATACTTTATCACCGCGCCGTCGTCTATGACGCAGTCCTCTATCACGCCGCCAGGGCCGATCTTGCAGCCCTTGCCGATGACCGTGCTGCCGCGGAGGAACACTCCGGGGTGTATCACGGTGTCGCGGCCCACCGCCACGCTCTCTTCGACATAGGTGTTGGCGGGGTCCACCACGGTCACACCGTCGGCCATCAGGTCGGCGGCCTTGCGGCGGCACAGCATGGCATAGGCGGCGGCCAGGTCGGCGCGGGAATTTATGCCGGTCATCTCGGTGGCGTCGGCGAGCTTGAAAGCGGCAGCCCTGCCCCCGGCGGCGATGATGTTCTCTACCGCGTCGGTCAGGTAGTATTCGCCCTTGGAGCCTTTCTTCTTGAGGCTGCGGATGGCCTTCTCAAGCGCTTTGACGCTGAAGAAATAGGTGCCGGAATTGACTTCCTTTATGGCCTTCTCCCACTCGTCGGCGTCGGCGGCCTCCACGATGGCGGCCACGTCCCCGGCGTGGTTGCGCTTGACGCGGCCGTAGGAACCCGGGGTCTCCAGGTCGGCGGTCATCACCAGGCAGTCGTGGCCGGAGCGGAAATAGAAGCCCAGCATCTTGCGGGCGGTCTCGGCGCGGAACAGCGGCGCGTCGCCGCAGAGTATCATGGCGTGGTCGTGGCGGCGGATGAGGCCCATGGCCTCCTGCACCGCGCGGCCGCTGCCCTTGAGCAGCTTCTGGCGGATAAAGACTATCTTCGGCAGTATCTCGGGGCCGAGTCGCTTGTTCAGTTCGGCCTCTACGAGCTCGGCCTTGTGGCCGGTGATGATTATGATCTTCTCGGGCCCGAGGGCCGCGATCTTGCGTATCGCCCGCTCCACGAGCGACATGTCGCCGAGGTAATGCAACACCTTCGGCAGGTCGGACTTCATCCTGGTGCCGAGGCCGGCCGCCAGAACCACCGCCGCGAAATTTTTATTCTTTGGCATAGTTACCGTAAAAACCGCGAGTAAGTAACGGAAGGACTACATACAAATTCTACAAAAAAAGACGGGCGGGCGGGCTACTTGCCTATCAGGTACAGCTTATTGTCGGCTAGTTTATAGTACATGGGCAGCACCTTGACCTTTGGGTACTTAAAGTTCAGGCGCCTGGCCTCAGCCTCGACGAAATCTATCTCGTTGCCTATCTCGAAAATAGGCATATACGTCACGAAATAATCCATGGCCTTCTTCCTGGACCAGCCGGCGTTCTTCACCAGGCCCCTTACAAAAGCCTCTTTCTTGGAGAAGAGGTTGGCCATGCCGCAGTTGTCGTGGCCTATCAGCACCACATGGCGCACCCCGCCTATGCCGACGGCGAAGGAGATCTTGAACTCGCTGTAACGGATATTCCCCCCGCCGGTACGCAATATGTAGGCGAAGTTGTCGGGGATGCGCAGCTGCTTGCGGTTGTCCATGCACATGCAGGCCAGCAGCCTGGCATTGTCGTATTTTTTAAAGGGTTTGCCGAGGTTCTGATACTGCAGCAGCTCGGCGAACGGCGTGCCGCGCAGCGCCTTGGGAATATCCGCCGCGCAATCCACGGCCTTCAGTTTCTTCTCTTTCATATCTTCCTCCTGCCGGCCAGCAATGAGTCCTTCTCCGCCCGGGACAGCTTCTTTATCGCCGCCTCCAGCTTCGACGCCGAGGACCGGTCCTTTTTGCGCCTCTTCCAGGCCAGCGTCACCGGCCCGAAAGCCGCCGTATACTTCGCCCCCCGCCCCGCGTTATGGTCCGCTATCCGCCCCGCCAGGTCGTTGGTAATGCCCGTATACAAAGAGCCGTTCGCGCACCGCACAACATACACCGTCCACGATTTCTTCTTCTCAACTTTTTTCATCAATTTACAGGAGTCGGCAGGCAAATAATCGGAGCGGGTGACGGCGGTTCGGCGAGGAAGGCCCTCACGGACCGAGCCGCTTGCGTAGCGCGGCGAAGGGAGTGAGGAGCGGCGGCCACGGTGTGGCCGACCGCGTGCCTGACGACCCGGACCGCCGGCGCCCGCGAACCCTTCAGCCTGCGGCTTCCTTAAATCTGGCTCCCGGGCATGGATTTGAACCATGTCTAACCGAGTCAAAGTCGGTTGTGCTACCGTTACACCACCCGGGAATAAAACTAATACAACACAAAGACCCCTCCCGCGAGAACGGGAAGGGTGCTTTTTCCGTCTCGGGGCTTTTAGAAGCCTTCGGTTTGGGTAGGAGTCGCCATCGGCCCGGCCTTCGCGTTCTCAGTCTCGTACTCCTTGAGAATGAGCTGCTCCAGCTTGCCGCGGAACTCGTTATTGATCGGGTGCGCTATGTCCTTATACGTGCCGTCCTTGATCTTTCTGGACGGCATGCAGACAATAAGGCCGTTATTACCGTTCACGACCTTCATATTGTGCACCACGAACGCGTTGTCAAAGGTCACAGTGGCGAAGGCCTTAAGTCTGGCCTCGTTCCTGAGATGTATCCTCACTTCGGTGATTTCCATCATACGAACCCCCCCACATGTTGTCCGCCCCCCCGTACACCCCTGCTGTTGCGTACTACTCAAGGCAGCGTTACTCTTACAAGACTGAATTCTAGCAAAAATCAGCAAAACTTGGTCAAGAAAACCCTGTAACCTTTTATACGCCCCAGCGCCGCGGCGATTGCCGCCGCTTTAGCCCGGCCGCGGCACAGGCCGAACACGCAGGCCCCGGAACCGGACATCAGGGCGGCGTCGGCCCCCAGCGCGGCCAGACGCGCTTTGGCCTCGCGCACCGCTTTGTGACGCGGCAGCACCGGGACCTCCAGGCGGTTAAACAGCCGGCCGGCCCGGCCCGGCACAAAGCCGCCTTTCTTTATAAGGGAACAGAGTCCGCTGAATTCCTTCAGCCTGGCCTTTATCTCCGGAGCGGGGCCCAACTTTAAATTCCCGTAAACCTCTTTGGTGTAAACCGGCACCCCCGGGTAGACCAGCACTATATACGGCAGGCGGCCGGCCGGTTTCAGGGGTTTCAGTTTCTCCCCCCGTCCGCGGCCCTCGGCCATCATTTCGTCCAGCATGAAGAATGGGACATCTGAACCAATGGCCGCGGCTATCTTCATCAGCCGGGAGAAGGCGGAGCGAGGCAGGCTATAAAGCTTAGCCAGGCCCAGCAGCGCGGCCGCGCCATCGGAGGAGCCGCCGCCCAGGCCGGCGCCCACCGGGATGTTCTTTTTGAGCTTTATCTCTACGGCCGGCGCTATCTTGAAAGCGGCGAAAAATTTTTCAGCGGCCTTGTAGACTATATTGTCCCCGGGTTTCCCGAGAGCCGGACCGCCCTCCACCGCCAAAGTTATGCCCGGCGCGGCTGCGCGCAGCGTCAACACGTCGGCCAGGCCTATGCGGGCGAACATCGTGGCCAGGTCATGGTAGCCGTCGGGGCGGCGCCCGGTAACTTCCAGGAACAGATTCAGCTTGGCCCGGGCCGCTATCTTGATCATGTTATTCGGGCAGGTTGAGCGTGTTCACGCCTTCGAAGTTCATCTGCCGGCCGTCCAGCGTGACTTTCAGCGAGACCAGCGGCAGCTTGAACTCAAAAGTCTGCGGGAACAGGTAGAGGCCGCGCAGGAAATAATTTCCTGGCTTGAAGACCAGCCGCTTTTCGGCGGAGTTGCGGATCTGCTCGGGCCAGGCCAGCGCCTTGTCCAGGCATACCTCGCGCGGGCCGGCGGCGTAGCAGGAGCCGTCCAGGTCCGGGGCTAAGGCCGGCAAATGGTCGCCGGCGAACCAGCCCCGCAGTTCGCCGGTTATCAGCGAGGCCCAGTAGCTGAAAACGCCCGGGTCAAGGTCTTTCAGGGCCACCTCGTCCATCTCCATCACGCCGCCGCTGGTCTTGGCCTTCCATAGCGGCACCATCAGCGGGCCCATCACCGTCAGGCTGAAATCCCCGGGCGGAGAGAAATGCACGATGGCGTCGAACTTCACCGTCTTGCCGCGCACTTTCCCTTCCACCTTGGCGAAGGAGGAGAACTCCAGGCCGGCGGGGCTGAAAGTTTTTAGATAGGCCTGCTCCAGCGACGGCAGGGAGCCGGCGGGCAGTTTGCCAGTCAGTTCTTTCAGCCGAGCCGCGGCCTTGCCGCGCTTGGCCGGCTCTTCCAGTAGCCAGGAATATTTCCAGGCCGTCCAGGCGGCGGCATAGCTGCCGGCCGCGGAGTAAATATCGCCGGCATGCGCCCAGATTACCGGGTCGTCGTGCACGGCCGCCACGGCCTTGCGTATGGCCTCCAGCGCGCCGGCATTGTTGCCGCGCTTGTAGCGCACCCAGGCCAGCGAGTCGAGGAAGGCCCCGTTGGCCGGCTCCAGCGCCACGGCCTTTTCTATAAAGACCTGCGCCTCCGCCAGTTTCAGGCCCCGATCGGCCAGCGAATAGCCAAGGTAGTTGAGCGCGTTGGCGTTGTCGGGTTTCTTGGCCAGCAGGTAGCGGAAATGCTCCTCGGCGGTGGCCATGTCGCCCTCGCGCTCGCTGATCACGGCGCACTGCATGCGGGCTTCGGCATTATCCGGGTTGCGGCTGATGATGCCCTTGAGCAGCCCCACGGCTTTCTTCGCCTTGCCGGTGTCGTCGTAGCCGAGCGCCAGGAAATAGGCTATTTCGGTATTGTCAGGCCATTTCATCGCGGCCTTCTCCAGCAGGCCGATGGCCCGCTTGTAGCCGCCGGCCTGCGTGTAATAGTAAGCCAGGCGCAGCGCCGCGTCCGGGTCCTCCTTCAGGGCCGCCGAACCCTCCAGGAAAGCCGCCGCCGCCGGGAAATCCCGGCGCTGCTCGCTGATGATGGACAGCCAGTAACAGGCCACCGGATCCGTCTTGTCCAGCGCGTAGGTCTTGAGGAAATACTTCTCGGCCTCGTCAAGGTTTATAGCCGCGGGCGAGGTATAGATGCTGCCGATGTGGTTGTAGAGGTCCTTGTTGCGCGGCTCCAGTTCGGTCAGCTCCAGGTATTCAGCCAGCGCGGCCGCGGTGGCGCTGCGGGCCTCGTAGAAATCGCCCAGCATGTAGCGCGGCTGCGGGTAATAGGGATCGGCGGCCTTGGACTTGAGCAGGCTCTCCTCCACGCCGGCGGCGTTGTTCTTCATGTTGTGCAGCACGGCCATCTGGTAGTACACTTCGGCCGAATCTTCGGGCCGCAGCTCCAGGTATTTGGCCAGGTAGCCGATGGACTTCTCGGGATTGCGCGAGCTCCACAGGCTGGCCAGCTGGTAGATCCCCTCGTGGGCGGCCGGGTCCAGTTCCACGCCTTTCTCGTAGGCCGCGCGCGCTCCTTCCAGATCGCCCTTGGCCCAGCGCACGTTGCCGTAAAGCACCCAGTTGTCGGCGGTGGCGGAGTCGGCCTTTACCACGTACTCGGCCCACTGAGCGGCCTCCTCCACTTTGCCGATATGCAGCGCCAGGTTCAGCGCCTGCTTGTAAACGAAGACCGATTCGGGATCGATGGCCAGGGTACGGCGGTATTCCTGCAGGGCCAGGTCGTAATTACCTCGCCGCTCCATTACCATGCCGTTCATAAAATGGAGGTAGGCTTCCTTGTCGGCGGCGGCCGCCGCGCCGGCGCAGCAGTAGGCCAGCAGCAGAACGGAGTAAATTATCTTCTTCATGTCAGTCCTTTGAAGGCAGCGTCTTTCTCAACAGCAGGGCCGCGTCGGTGTTATTATAGAACTTCGGCCTTTTTCCCACCAGTTCGAAACCGCGCGCCAGGTACAAGGCTATCGCCGCGGCGTTATGCTCGTTCACTTCCAGGTCCACCTCGCGGCAGAGGTTCTTGGCGGCGTATTCCAGCAGCTTACCCAGCAAGGCCGAGGCCGCGCCGCGCCGCAGGCAGTCCCTGCTCACGGCCAGCGTATTGAGCTGCACCTGCGGCCGCAGTATCCAGAAATTTATAAAACCGGCCACCGCTCCGTCCAGCTCCGCCGCCAGCGTCACCGAGTTGCGGTTCTTCTCCTCGGCCGCGAAACCCTTCTCCCCCCAGGCCGGGTAGCCGGGATACTGCGCCTCTATGGCGGCGAAAGCGGGGTAATCAGAAGGCCTGGCCCGGCGTATGAGCATTATTTTTTCAGCCGCCTGCCCGGCCCGTAACTTATATTATTCTCCAGCTCATACTTGGCCGGCTTGAGATAGAGCGGTTTAAGCGTGTGATTTTTATAGGCGAGCGCGGCCTTTATAATATAGGCCGGGATAATTTTAGAGACGGCGGCCGGGGCCCGAACCGCCCCGGCGGGCAGCAGCCCGTAGATCCCCGGCTCTTCCTCGGCGTCGGCGACAGCGTAAAGCGGCGCGCCGGCGGCGGCCAGCAGTTTTTTCATTTCCTCGGCCTTCAGCCACACCGGCTCCCCCTCCGGCGCGGGGCGGGCGCCCGGCGCGGCGGCGAAGAACTGGCAGAAATATTCGTCCTTGAAGGCGTGCGCCAGCGCGGCCAGGCGGCCGCCGGACGGGGACCATTTTTTAAAATCGCGGCTACCTGCGGCCTGCAGCGCGAGTATCTCGAAGAGCGTGGCGGTATGCACGGCCGCGCCGGCCAGGGCCTTGAGCGAGGCGGCCAGCGTCAGCGAGATCCGGATACCGGTGAAACGCCCCGGGCCGCGCGCCGCGCAGACCGCGCCGACGCAGCGCAGGTCGGCGCCGGCCTTGGCCAGCAGCCGCCTGACCATGGGGAAAAGTTCCAGCTCCTGGTTGAAAACTTTTTTCTGCGCGCCGAAGAATTTTTCTCCGTCGTAGACGGCCGCCTTCAGGCGCGAGCCGGAGGTGCACAGGCCGAGGATCATTTTTTCAGCCATAAAGCCTTTACCTTCTCCAGCCGGGCCGCGCTGTCCGGGGCGGCGGTCACGCCTATCAGGCGGCTGTCGCCGCCGGCCAGCGCGAATTCTATTTTGATGGCCCCGCGCCCGCCCGGGTCGCCGGCGGCCTCGGGCCACTCCACGGCGGTTATGCCGTCGGCCCGACCGAGGTACTCTTCGAGGCCGATATTCTCCATGTCGGCCTCGCCGGCGCGGAACAGGTCGAAATGGTACAGCTTCAGCCGGCCGCCATAAGCGCGCATCAGGTTGAAGCTGGCGCTGACCGGCAGCCGCCGCGCGCCCAGAGCGAGCGCTAGCTCGCGCACGAAGAAAGTTTTGCCGGAGCCTATGGGCCCCTCCAGGAACAAGGCGTCCCCGCCGCGCAGGGCGCGGGAGAACAGGCCCGCCAGCCGCGCCGTGTCGGCCGGGCAGGCGCTCCTGAATTTAAAAGTGCTCGAAGTTTTTGACCTTGCCATTGAAATTCTCTATCACGGCCCCGGACCCCTTCTCCACCCTGCCCACCACGAAAGCGCCGGGCAGCCGCTTTTTTATCTCGCCGAGGTTCTTCTCCGGCGCGGTGAAGATCAGGCCGTAATCCTCGCCGCCGTTCACGGCATAATGCCGCCAGGGCCGGCCGGCGCGCTCGCTGTGGGCGCGCAGCTCCGGCGCGCAGGCGCCCTCGCCCACGCTCACTATCACGCGGCAGCGCGACAGTTCTGAAATTATGGCCGCGCTGCGGGCCAGGCCGTCGGAATTGTCCAGCATGGCCGTGGCCAGGCGCTTGCGCCCTATCAGCGCTCCGGCCGCCAGCTGCGGCTCCGGCCGCCAGAAAGCTTTTACGAGCCCGGGATAATTCTTAGGCGCGGCGCCGCCTTTCATCAGCAGCTCCAGGCCGGCGGCGGCCTGCCCCAGCGGGCCTACATTGAACAGCAGGTCCCCCGGCTTGGCGCCGTAGCGCGTAACCAGCGGCGTACGGCCCGCTTCGCCCCAGACCGTCATGTAAAAATGGTTCTCTCGCGCGCCGGCCAGGTTACCTCCGGCGATGGAGATGTTGTAGCGTAAGGCTTCGGCCTTGAGCTCCCGCATGAAGCGGCGGGCGAAGTCCGGCGGTATGTCCTTGCGCAGGCCGGAGCCCACCACGCAGGAGACGGGGGCTACTTCGCCCATGGAGGCGAGGTCGCTGAGGTTGATGCGCATGAGTTTGCGGGCTATGTCTTCGGGCGCGGCGAAGCGCGCCAGATAATGGGTGCCCTCCACCATCTCGTCGGTGGTGATCACCAGGTCCCTGCCGGGGGCGTGGCGCAGCACGGCGCAGTCGTCGCCGGGGCCCAGCAGCAGCCGCCGGTCGCCCGGAAAGCGGAAAGTTTTCTCTATATGCTCTATCAGCCTGGCTTCGCCGCCGGTCGCTTTCTTTTTCACAGGCCCTCCAGCGCCGCGGGCAGGAAATCCAGCAGCTCGCCGGCCAGCACGCAGCGCGCCGTATATTTTTTCGCGGCCAGGTCGCCGCAGCGTCCGTGAAGGAAGACGGCCAGCGCGGCGCTGCCGGCCGCCGTCTCGGGAGTAAAGCCGCGGACCAGGCCGTTCTGCGCGTAGAAACCGGCCGTCAGGCCGGCCAGCACGTCGCCGGAACCACCCTTGGCCAATTCAGGTCCGCCGCTGATATTCTTGCAGAGCTTCCCTCCGCCGCAGACCAGCGTGCCGGGGCCTTTGAGCACGGCGACGCCGCCGGTCAGGGCGGCCAGCGCCGCGGCCGCGGCGGGCCGGTCGATGATCTTTTTGCCTAGCAGCCGGGCAGCTTCGCCGGGATGCGGGGTTATTATGGAAAATTTATTTTTAAACTTGAGCGGCCTCGGCCCGGCGGCCAGCGCGTTGAGCGCGTCGGCGTCCACTACCGCCGGCAGGTCCAGCGCGGCCAGCAGCCTTAGGGCGAAAGCCCTGGCGCCGGCTGAGGCGCCGAGGCCGGGGCCTATAAGCATGACGTCTATTTTTTTATCCCGGGCAAAGGCGGCCACCCGGGCGGCCGCGGCGGGGGTGAAAGTATCTCTTGTGCAGGCGGCGAAGGTCATGGCCTCGGGCAAGGCGCAGGCTATGGTTTTCTGTATGCCGGCGGGGCAGGCCACGGTGACCAGGCCGGCGCCGGCCTTGAGCGCGGCGCGGGCCGAAAGTATGGCGGCGCCGGCCATGCCGCGGGAACCGGCGGCCACAAGCACCCGGCCGAAATCCCCCTTATGGGCGCGGCGCGGCCGCGGGGGCAGCTGGTCGGCCAAATAAGACCTGGTAAGGGACTGGGCTTTCATTTCAGGCTTTAAAAGCTATCACGGCGGCCACGGCGTAAGTGGCGGTGTGCGAGATGGAAACCATCAATTGCAGGCCGGGGCGGCCCTTAACGCCAACGCGCGGCCGGCCGCTCTCGGTATTCTCCACTTCTATGGCGCTCAGCGGCAGCGAGGTCTCGTCCAGGGCCTTGATTACGGCCTCTTTCACGGCGAAGCGCGCGGCCAGGCGCTCGAACCTGTTCTTGCTTTTCCCGGCGTAGGCCAGCTCGCCGGGCGTGAAGACCCGTCGCAGAAAAGCCGGCTTGGCGGCCAGGCGCTTTATCCTGGCCACCTCGGCCAGGTCCACGCCCAGGCCGGCCACGGCAGGCGGCTGTTTGCGGGCTTTCGCTGACATCAGCGCACCGTCACGCTCTTGGCCAGGTTGCGCGGCTTGTCTATGTCGCACTTCTTGGCCAGCGCCACGTAATAGGCGAAGATCTGCAGCGGGATGACCGTCAGCAGCGGGGTGAACAGTTCGGGCGCGTCGGGCAGCACTATGTAGCGGTTGGCCTTCACGGTCTTGCGTGAGGCGGCGTCCACTATGGCCACCACATCGGCGCCGCGGGCCTTGGCCTCTTCCACGTTGCCGGCCATCAGCTCCAGCGTGCGGCCGGTCGGGGCCACGGCCAGCAGCGGCATGCCTTTGTAAATGATCGCTATCGGGCCGTGCTTCATCTCGCCGGCGGCGTAGCCCTCGGCGTGCACGTAGGAGATCTCCTTGATCTTCAGCGCGCCCTCCAGGGCGATGGGGTAATTGATGTGGCGCGAGATGAACAGGAAATGCTCGCTCGCGGCGAAAGTTTCGGCCACCTTGGCGATCTCTTTCTCGCCGGCCAGCGTCTCCTCTATCAGGCGGGGCACCTTGAGCAGGTCCTCGGCGTAGCGGCGCGCCTCAGCGGAACCCAGCACGCCGCGGGCCGCGGCGAAATGGCCCGCCAGCAGGTAGATGGCGGCGAGCTGCCCCAGGAAAGCCTTGGTGGAAGCCACGCCTATCTCGGGGCCGCAATGGGTGTGCAGCACGTAGTCGGCCTCGCGCGTGAGCGTGGACCCGACGGTGTTGGTGATGGCCAGCACCCGGGCGCCGGCGGCCTTGGCCTCGCGCACGGCGAACAGCGTGTCGGCGGTCTCGCCGGACTGCGAGATGGCCACCACCAGCGTGTCCTTGTGCATCAATTTCGCGCGGTCGGTGAATTCGCTGGCCACGTCGGCGTGGGCCGGGATGCCGAAATTCTCGAACAGGAAGCGCCCGACCAGGCAGGCGTGGTAGGCGGTGCCGCAGGCCACGAACTGCAGCGCGGCGAAGCCCTTCATCGAGGCGGTGGTCAGGCCGGTCTCGGCCTTCAGGATGTCGCCGCCCAGCGGCAGCAGGCGCCCGCGCAGCGTGTTCTCCACGCTCTCGGCCTGCTCGTGGATCTCCTTGAGCATGAAATGCTTGTAGCCGCCCTTCTCGGCCATCGTGGAGTCCCACTGTATGGTGACGGCGTCCTTGCTGGTCTTCTTGCCCTTGAAGTCGTAATAATCCACGCCGTCCTTGCGCACGGCGGCCATCTCGCCGTCGTTGAGGAAGACCACGCGTTTGGTGAATTTGAGGAAGGCGGACACGTCGGAAGCTATGAAATTCTCGCCCTTGCCCAGGCCTATCACCAGCGGGCTGTGCATGCGCGCGGCCAGCAGCATGGCGGGGCAGCTGGCCCAGACCATGGAAAGGGCGAAAGAGCCCTTCAGCTCGGCCACGGTGCGGCGGAAGGCCTCGAAGAAGACCGGCTCCAGCATCTCGGCGCGCACGGCCTTTTCCTGCACGTGCAGGCTCTTGAGCTTCTCTTCCATCAGGTGGGCGATGACCTCGGTGTCGGTCTCGGACTTGAACTTGTGGCCGCCGGCCTGCAGTTTTTCCTTGAGGTCCAGGTAATTCTCTATGATGCCGTTATGCACCACCACCACGCGGCCGGTGCAGTCGGTATGCGGGTGGGCGTTGTCCTCGGACGGGGCGCCGTGCGTGGCCCAGCGGGTATGGCCCACTCCGGACTTGGGGCCCCTGGCGGGGTCGCCGGCCACCAGCTTGTCCAGCGCGTCCACGCGGCCGCTGACGCGCCTCAGGTAAAGCTCGTTCTTGGCGTCCACCACCGCGATGCCGCAGGAGTCGTAGCCGCGGTACTCGAGCCGCTTGAGCCCGTCGATGAGAACGTCCGTGGTCTTATTGTCGCCGATATAGCCGGTTATTCCGCACATAATTCAGGGGTTCCTTCCAGGGGTTACAAGACAGAACGCAGAACAGCGGGGCGCGGGCGCCGGTGTTCTGCGTTCCGGGGTGGCGCTTACTGTATCAGGCGCTTCATCTCGGCCACGGCGCTCTTGAGGCCGACGAACATGGCGCGCGAGACGATGGCGAAGCCGATGTTGAGGCAGTCCATGCCCTCGATGCGGGCCACCGGGGCCACGTTGTAGTAGTCCAGGCCGTGCCCGGCGTGCAGTTCCATGCCGAGTTCCTTGACCAGGAAACCGGCCAGCTGCAGTTTCTCCAGTTCCTTGGCCTGCAGCTTCTTGCCCCAGCAGGCGGCGTAATTCTTGGTGCACAGCTCTATGCTGTCGGCGCCCATGTTGTGGGCGGCGCGGATGGCGCCCGGCTCGGGGTCGGCGAACACGCTGACCTCGATGCCCGACTTGGACAGGCTCTTTATGATCTTCTCGAGCGCGGGGTTCTTGCCGTCGAGCTTCATGCCGCCCTGGGTGGTGAGTTCCTTGGGGGACTCGGGCACCAGGCAGACGGAATCGGGGCGGAAGCGCAGCGCCAGCTTCTCCATCTCGGGGACGGCGGCCATCTCCAGGTGGATCAGGCCCTTCACCTCGTGGCGGACCCGTTCGATGTCGGAATCCTGGATGTGGCGCCGGTCCTGGCGCAGGTGCATCACCACCAGGTCGCCGCCGGAGCCGTAGACCACCCGCGCGGCTTCCACCGTGTCGGGGTTCTTCTCGCCGCGCGCCTGGCGCAGCGTGGCCACGTGGTCTATGTTCACACCGAGTTTAACGTTTCTCATGGTATCCTCCGGTAAATCTTCCCAAAAATCAGACGGCGGCCACGGCGCCGGAATGCTTGCGGTAATGCTCCAGCAGGTCGTCGGCGATGGCCTTAATTTTGCCGCGGCTCTCGCCTTCCACCAGCAGGCGCAGCAGCGGCTCGGTGCCGGAATAGCGGATGAAGATGCGGCCGTTGCCCTTCAGGCCGCCTTCGAGCTTCGAGAGCTTCTCGCTGAAGCCGGGCACCGCCTTGAAGTCGGGCTTGCTCGACACCTTCACCTTCTCCACCACCTGCGGGTAGCGGCTCCAGTGCCGGCGGAACCAGCTGAAAGGCTTGCCCATGTCGCGCACGGCGGCCAGCGTCTGCAGCGCGGTGAGTATGCCGTCGCCCGTGGGGGCGAACTCGCGGAAAATGATATGGCCGCTGGTCTCGCCGCCCAGCTTCAGGTCGCCCTTTTCCATGGCGTCGGTGACGTTCTTGTCGCCCACCGGCACTTCGGCCACGCTGATGCCCTGGTCGCGCAGGAATTTCAGCAGGCCGCAGTTGGACATGAAAGTGAGCGAAACGCCGTTATTGGTGAGGCGGCCGCGGGACTTCAGGTACGGGGCGGCCATGGCGATGACGTCGTCGCCGTCGAGCTGGTAGCCTTTCTCGTCGGCGAACATGCAGCGGTCGGCGTCGCCGTCGAAGCTGATGCCGCAGAAAGCGCCCCACTTAGCGGCGGCGGCGGCCATCTTCTGGGTATGCAGCGCGCCGCAGCCCATGTTGATATTCTTGCCGTTGGGCTTGTCGCCTATCACCTTCACTTTGGCGCCCAGGGCGCGGAACACGCGCGGGGCTATCTTGTAGGCGGCGCCGTTGGCGCAGTCGAGCAGTATCTTCAGCCCCTTCAGGTTGAAGCCCGGGGGCAGCGTGCACTTGAGGAAAGCCTCGTAGTCGCGCGTGAAATCTTTCTTATGCAGGCCGGGATGCGACGGGCGGAACTTGAGCGGCTCCTCACCGAGCAGCAGCTTCTCTATCTTGTTCTCTATGGCCTCGCTGAGCTTGAGCCCGTCGTTGGAGAAGAACTTGATGCCGTTGAACTCCGGCGGGTTATGGCTGGCCGAGATGACGATGCCGAAGTCGGCGTTCTCGCGCTTGACCAGGTACGAGACGGCGGGCGTGGGGATGATGCCTACGTCTATGACCTTGAACTTGCTCGCGCCCAGGCCTTCCACCAGGTACTTCTTTATCAGCCGGCCGGAGGCGCGGGAGTCCATGCCTATGAGGACCACCGGCTTGCCGGCATGCCCCTTCTTCTTGTACTTGGGCAGCACAAGGGAGGCCGCGTAGCCTATTTTGCGTATGAAATCGGGTGTAAAGGGATAATCCCAGGTGATGCCGCGTATGCCGTCTGTGCCGAAAAGTTTGCCCATTAATTAAGCCCCGAAACTATGTTAGTGCCGGCTAAAAAGCTATGCTTATCGGCCGGCCGCTTTTAACAGCCTTATATAATTTTATATTATATCATTCTAGTAAGGCGCTGTAGCCGGCAGGGAAGGATGGCCGAGCGGTTTAAGGCGCCGGTCTTGAAAACCGGTGTACGGTTAATCCGTACCGTGGGTTCGAATCCCACTCCTTCCGCCAGTTTTCAGCAGACCATACGATTTGCGGGGTGGACTTTGCTTCTCGCGCCACCCCGGACACAATTCATATAATAGTTCTGCGCAGTATATGGAGAGGTGTGTGAGCGGTTGAAACAGCAGGTCTCGAAAACCTGTAAGGGTCAAACCTTCGAGGGTTCGAATCCCTCCCTCTCCGAACTTTTTGACTTTTTAAAAATTCTGCCGAAAAAAATTCTTTTTCTGCGCGCGCAGAATTAAAATTAAATATAAATTCCCAAGGTTTTTTGAACTCGACGGAAAGCCGCCGCCTGCCTATACGGAAGTTCGAACCGATCTTTTTCAACTTTTCCCTGTTTTCCTCCGCTTTTCCGCTTTCCGCCAGTTCCCCGACGTGAACCGCCTCGCGGTACAACTCCAGCTCCGGTTCGAACCGATTGGCTCCCTGCCGGGCAAAAGCTGCGAGTTTGTTTTCAATTTCCTTTTTCTCATTGACCAATTGGGCTTTACGCTCAGCGTACTCGGACTGAGTAAGATGGCCTTGCAGTACCAAATCCAGCAACTTGCCCAATTGGTCAGTAAGGATAACCAACTCACCTCGCAGCTTTTGCCGGGCACTCTCCCCGGCCTGGGCCAATGCGGCTCGTTCCTTCTCTGCTATCAGGATGAGCCCATTGGCCAGGGCCGGGGGTAAGGAAACACTTTTCAGTTCACCTTTTATCTGTTCCTCTATTACTTCCTCGCGGACAAAGGGCTCGTCGCATGGCCCTTTTCGCTTGGTGCACCGCAAATAATTGTGAGACTTCTGTGTTTCCGTGGTGATGAAGCAACCGCAGGTTGAACAATGGAAGACCCCACGGTAGGTGTACGGCTTCAGCCTTGGCCCCTTGGGCTTGCTTTTACGAAGCATTACAGCCTGGCACGTATCAAATAGAGCCTTGGTGATGATTGGCTCATGCTTTCCCTCGTAGAGCTCGCCCTTATACCTTATAAGACCGTAGTAGACCGGATTCTTGAGCATATACTGATAGTTGCCTACTGAAAGGGCGGTATGCCGCCCTTTCAGGCCGACCTCGTTCATTATGCGGCGCACTTCGGCCAACGGGTAGTCACCGCTGGAATACAACTCAAAGGTCTTCCGGATAAAGACCGCCCGGTCTTTATCCGGATAGATCGTCTTGGTGTTCTTGTCGTTCAGGTAGCCGAGCGGCGCACAACAGGGCCAGATACCATTACGGAGTTTTTGCCGGAAACCGCGCCGTATGTTTTCTGAAAGGTTATCAACGTAGTATTTGGACTGGCCGAACGCTATTGAAAGCATAAACTTTCCCTGCGGCGTGGGGTCAAACCAAAAGGTAGGAAACTTTAGGGCGGTTATCTTGCCGGTGTCCACAAGATACACCACCATGCCACCATCAATTGAGTTGCGCGCCAGGCGGTCCGGGTGCCAGGCAATAATACCTTGCGCCTTGCCGGCCTCTATGCCGGCGATCATGTCATTGAAGATTTCGCGCCCCGGCTCTTTAGCGGTCTTGCTCTCGATAAACTCTTTGACTATGAGAAGCCCTTCTTTCTTGGCGTACTCGCGTAACTCGGCAAGCTGCGCCTCTATAGATAGGATTTGCCTGTCAGGTTCGTCCGTGGATTTTCTGGCATAAAGAAAATACCGCATGTCTTGATTTTGCATAAGACCTCCCCATACCTTGCGCTTAATGCCGGTTTGGCCCAGCAGGGCGGAACCGGCATTAAGGGCTATTCTGCAACTCTCCGCCGCGCGTAAGGCCGGCTTTGCTTACCAAAGCTAAGACGGCCTTACGTGCGGCGATAAAGAAGAAGATCGGTTCGGGAAACGCTCTGCGTTTCCTCAGGGCGCCAGCCCTGAAACTTCCGTAGGGGCAGGCGGCGGCTTTCCGTCGAGTTAAAAAAACCTTGGGAATTTATATTTAATTTTAATTCTGCGCGCGCAGAAATTATAAATTTTAATTCCGATTTTTTAAAAAGCAAAAAAGTTCGGAGTCTCAGCTGCAAAGTTCGACACTACTTTGCTTCACATCCTGCGGATTCTTTATAAGTACCGCTCCCCTGTCGTCTTTTGGAAGCGGTAGGCCGATCTTATCCGCGAGATGCCGCACGGTCGGCCACTACGCGGCCGCCCATGCTTGCCGCTAAGTAGCGGGTTCGCAGGGCGGCGGCACTTACGCGCCTTGCACCTGCTCCCAAGGAGGTCTGCATCTTACAATTACCTCCTTTTGCGCGGCCGGCCGGCCCAATAAACGTGGGCCTTGGCCCGGCCGCAATGCGGTGTCGCTTTGCTCCACCCCCGTCCGCCTGCGGCGTCCGTACAACAAAGAAAATTATTCCCCGCGCGCATAAATCTTCGCTGTTATAAGGCTTCCCCCTACCATCCCGCGGTTATTATACAATATCTGCTAACTATCGTGTGTAGATTTATAGTTAGCGAATTAATACCCTTTAAACATGAAAAAGCCGATCCTACTTAAATTCGCTAAACGGGTTAGGGCCGAGAGAAAAAAGCTGGGGCTTTCCCAGGAAGGTTTTGCGGAAAAATCAGGATTCCATAGGACATACATCGGCATGATAGAGCGGGCCGAAAAGAATATTACGCTCGCCAATATTGAGAAGCTAGCAAAAGCGCTACGCCTTTCAATCTCTACGTTGCTAAAGGGGTTGTAAACAGCGAAGCAGCAGCATTTCCCCTACCATACATAAGGAGAAACAAGCATTTTTATCCCGACACAACGCTGTCGGGTTCATCTGCTAGACTATATTCAGTAAAAACTTATGTTTCCCCAGTGAACAAGGGTAATTTAGTGAAATTACTCGTCGGGGCAGATTCTAAAGAGTTAGGGCTATATCCACTCACTTTCAGAGCGGCCTAGAGGACTAGTGCGTCAAGGACATCGCTCCCGACTTGAAAGCCCTGGCCGCGGTCTGGTAATAAGCTATAGCCTCCTTAAGAAGCTCAGGGTCCACCGGCGCGGGCGTCTGGGCGTACGTCACTGGATCTATACGGTAGCTGGCAACCCGCTTTTGGGGCAACAGGACCGTAAGAATATCGCGCCGCAGGTAGCCGAGCACCTGGTAATTGCTGACGAAAGCCCGGGCCGGGTTGGGCCCGTCCTCGAAGAAACACCTTCCGAAGAAGTGATCGTCGCCTTTCTTGCCCAAGAACTCCACTATCGTCGGCATCAGGTCTATCTGGCTGACAACCTGCGTATAGACGCCCGGGCGGACGATGCCCGGCCCGTAGAGAACCAGCGGTATCCGGTATTTCTCCACCGGCAGCTTAGTCTTCCCCGCCACGGCGGCGCAGTGATCCGCCGTCACTACGAAAACCGTGTCCCTGAACCAGGGCTTGCGTTTTGCGTCATCGATGAATTTACCGATGGCGTAGTCGGTGTATTTTACCGCTCCGCGGCGGCCGCCGGGCGAGGCGATATCGATCCTCCCGTCCGGGTAGGTATAAGGGCGGTGGTTGGACGTGGTCATGATATGCGCGAAGAACGGTTTTCCCGCGGCGGCTTCCAGGTCCAGCGCTTCCAGGGCGTTGTCATACAGGACTTCGTCGGCGACCCCCCAGATGTTCTCAAAGACGACCGAGGCGGAGGGGAAATCGCTGCGGTCAATCACCCGGTAATCGTTGCCGCGGAAATAGCCGTTCATGTTGTCGAAGTAGCCGTGCCCGCCGTAGATGAAGAACGTGGAAACCCCCTGCTTCCCGAGCAATTCGCCCAGCGTGGAAAGGTTCTCGTTGCCGGGGCGCCGCACCACGGACTGCCCCGGGATCGGCGGCAGGCCGAGGGATAGCGCCTCCAGGCCGCGCACCGTGCGGGTCCCTGTGGCGAAGACGCGTTCGAATTTCAGGCCCGCCCGCGCCAGGCGGTCCAGATTGGGGGTGAGGCCCTCCGTTGAACCGTAAGTCCCCAGGAACGAAGCGGAGAGGCTTTCCACCGTTATCAGCACCACGTTGCGCGGCCGGCGCGCCAGAGGCAGCACGTCGTCGGCTTCATCATACATGTCGGCCTGGATGGCCGCCGATAGCGGAACCCTTTCCACATCCAGGCGTTTTAGGACCGCATCAGCTTCCGGCTGCGGCATAGTACGGTAGAACTTCTCGTAATCCAGCTCGTTCTGCTTGAGCGCCGCAAAGAAGGACAGCACCCCGTTGCCGGAAAGCTCGTCGGCGTAGACGTTGCCGGAACCGCCGGCCATGTCTATATCTATCAAGGCGTAGATCCCGGACGGGAGAGCGAAGGCGAGCAGCAGGCACAGGGCCCTGGCGGCCTTTGAAGGCCGCGGTGCCCTCGCCGCCCGCAAGAAAGGCAGGAGGCGCCAGGTTATCAGCGCGGCGAGAACCCCCATCCCGGCGAAAATCCAGTTAATGGGATAGGACTGGTAAATGTTCCCTATCACCTCATGCGTGTACAGCAGGTAATCCACGGCTATAAAATTAAGCCGCGTGGAAAATTCCGTCCAGAAGGTGATCTCGGCGGCCGGTATAAAGAGAATAAGGAAGATTATGCCCCAGAAAATCGCGGCCCGCGCCCGAAGTCCTAATTTAGACCTGCCCTCCCCCGTAGTCGCCGCCTCGTACAGGCAGACCGGGCCCGCGAACAGCAGCAGCGCGGCGAGATCGAACCCTAGGCCTTTCAGAAATATCCCGGGCAAGAATTTAAACGGCACCGAGGAGAAGCCTTCGTATATCGTAAGGAAAAGGCGCGTGGCCGTGAAGACGAAAATCAGCAGCAGTCCTATCAGCGCCGGCCGCCAGGCCAGGCCGGATTTGAATCGAGAGGCGAGTGTTTTCATATATATGTTCTTTGTAGTAGAGCCGCCGGAACTAAAAATTGGCCGCCGCCAGGATGCCGGTCCTGCCGCCCCCAAAGTCCGGTAGCAGGAGGAACTTAGCCCCGCCGCCGGATGTTTTGCCGTTTTTGGCGATCCGGCCGTGCGCCCTGTTGGCTGAGATTTTCCCCAAAGAGTAGCCAATCGACAGCGCCAGCGGGTAATCGCTGGCCCAATGCACGCCGTTATTCATCATTTGGAACGCCAGCAAGGACATGAGGCCGTACCCGACCGGAGCGATGGCCGGGTACTCCGGGTAGCTAGTAGAGATCACGGTGACGGTCATCATGGCCGTAGCCAGGTGCCCGGAGGGAAAAGCGTCGTAATGGGACACATGGGTGTTGTAGTCGCCCTGATCCGGGAAAAATCTCCATCTGCCGGCTTCGGCGGTGGCGACGAACGGGCTTTCCCTGCCGGTGGTGCGCTTTATAAATTGCGTGAGGAGAGCCGTAGTCCCAATGCCCTCCAGCAGCGCGTAGCCGGTGCGGACCGCCCTAGAACTATCCGCAAGATACCCATAGGCGTAGAATCCGCCGCAGATAGAAAAATGCAGCCAGCCGTCACCAAGGAAATACAGCGCCGATCCGGTGTCGGACGGGCCCCGTAAAATAGGAAGCCCCCAGGCCTTTATGTAGGGTCTGGTGTTGTCAACATTGGCCAACCCGAGGCGGCGCCCCTGCTTTTGTGCGCCGGCGATAAGTTCCTCGTCATAATGTATCAGCAAACCGGTGGCCGCGACCAAGCCCAGGGCTGCCGGAATTTTTTCCCGGCGGAAAGTCTCCCGCGCGTAAGCCCGGTAATCCGAAACGATGTTACCGGGAATATCCGCCAGTCTCGGAGCGGACGTGTCAGAGGCAGCCAGGGAAACAGCGGGAATAAGGAGACAACAGCAGAGTACCTGCAATGGGCGCAACATTATCCAATATTGTATCATTCAATACAGGATGGCCGCTTTTAAGAGACGGGATATGCTCAAAATCTCCAGGATAACCTGCGGGCTGTTGCTCGCCGCCATGCTGGCCGGCCCGGCAGGGGCCGCCGGCGAGGAAATAATGGGATCGCCCAAGTGGTGGCTTAAAGACGCCGGGACCGCGGCCGCGGCCCCGTTCAAATGGGATACTTCCGATCTGAAAAGCATCGGTATCTTTACGGCGGCCGCAGGTGTTTCGTTCCTCTGGTTCGACGACAACCTTGAGGATTACTCGGAAAAAGTAAAACACAACGACTTCAACGTGCTCTCTGAAAAAGTCCGCTATCTGGGGGACGGCCTGGTTGTCGTCCCGCTTTTCGGCGCCGCCTACGCTTACGGCGCGGCCGGCGGCGGGACAAAGTTACAGAGCGCCGCGCTGGTCGGCCTGGAGAGCTATGTCGTTTCGGGGGCTTTCGCCACTCTGGTTAAATTCTCGATCCACCGCCCAAGGCCCAAAACGGGGGGCTCCTACCAGAGTTCAGGGAATCAAAATTTCTTTTCGACCCGCAATCTTTCTTTTCCTTCCGGCCACTCGACCTCGGCGTTCTCTTCCGCGCGCGTCATTTCCTGGTATTTCGGCGACCGCGGGGCCGCGCCGTACATCAGCTACGGCATCGCCTCGCTGGTGGCCTGGTCGCGGGTCAACGACAGGGAGCACTGGGCTTCGGACGTGGTAGTCGGTTCCATGCTGGGTTATTTCACCGCGGACAAGATCATCTCACTGAACGAAGCCCGGCGGGCGAACACGCTGTCGCTTCTGCCATTCTACGGCGACGCCCCCGGGCTGACAGCCTCCTTGAGGTTCTAGCTGACCTCGGACAAAAAAGACATTCACGGGATATCAGGTCTGTGCTCCCGCCGGCAGCAGAGTTCGGAGCCTCATTGGCCGTTGTTTCCTGTTCTTTTTATCTTTCCACACCGGCGCATGAAATACTTTTAGGCCGACCGATAATTGTTGTACGTGGTAAAAGCTGAGGCCAATAAATTCCAAGCCGGGCCAGGGCGGGGGCGACGGCCATCTCTCGGCCAGGCGCTACCGCCCTGGCCTCTCCTTACGGTTTTTGCAGTTCCCCGCCGGTGGCTACAAATAATTCCATAAAGACCACCGCGGCGGCCGCAGCAGCGGACGCTGGGGTGGTCTTTTATCATTACGGGGCCACCGGCATAAATGCTGTTCAACATTATCAGGAACAGGCCCGCGCCGCGAGCGGATTCAGCAGAATCCGCTGGCGAGCGCGGGCAAAATCTGTATATAATAAATTCAGTTCTTTGCAGTGCGCGCGGGGAATAATTTTCTTTGTTGTACGGACGCCGCAGGCGGACGGGGGTGGAGCAAAGCGACACCGCATTGCGGCCGGGCCAAGGCCCACGTTTATTGGGCCGGCCGGCCGCGCAAAAGGAGGTAATTGTAAGATGCAGACCTCCTTGGGAGCAGGTGCAAGGCGCGTAAGTGCCGCCGCCCTGCGAACCCGCTACTTAGCGGCAAGCATGGGCGGCCGCGTAGTGGCCGACCGTGCGGCATCTCGCGGATAAGATCGGCCTACCGCTTCCAAAAGACGACAGGGGAGCGGTACTTATAAAGAATCCGCAGGATGTGAAGCAAAGTAGTGTCGAACTTTGCAGCTGAGACTCCGAACTTTTTTCTTCGAAAAAATTCTTTGTGTCCGTAGTGGCGCAGGATAGCGTAGTCCACCCCGTAGCAATTTAAAAAGCCCCGCAAGGGGCTTTTTAATTGCGGAGGGGCGGACTTATTTTTATACAATTCCATAAACTATGACCTCTAAAGCGAACATACTGGTGGTCGACGACGAGCCGCAGATAGCGGACATGATCTCCTCGGCGCTGCAGCTGTACGGCTACGCCGTGCAGACGGCGATGGACGGCGAGGAGGGCGTGGCCAAGGTGGGCGCCAACAAGTACGACCTGGCCATCATGGACATACAGATGCCCGGCATGGACGGCATCACCGCGCTCGGCGAGATGAAGAAGGTGGACCCCGAGATAGAGGTCATCATAGCCACCGGCCACGGCACCATGGGCACGGCCATAGAAAGCTTGCGCAAGGGCGCCTTCGACTACCTGCACAAGCCCTTCGAGATCAAGGAGCTGCTGAAGGTGGTGGAGCGCGCGCTGGAAAAGCGCAAGTTTAACGACATCACCCGGGCAATCTTCTCCACCGTCAAGCCGGAGGAGCAGCTGCGCGTCATCATAGATTCGGTCACGCGCATACTCAAAGCCGAAGAGTCGCTGCTGGTGCTGCCGGGCAGGGACGGCAGACTTTATATCGCCGTCTCCGACGGCCTGGAAGATTCGGGCACGGCGGGCTCCCGCCTGGAGATGTGCTCGCGCGTGATGGCCCTCCCCGAGGAAACCTCCAAATCGGCCGTGCTGTCGGAGAACCCCGCCGGCGACAAGCGCTTCGCCGGCATCGCCGGGCTGGATAAATTAAAATCCTCGCTGTTCCTGCCGCTGCGCGAGGACATTAAGCCGGTGGGCCTAATCGCCATCAGCAGGCAGGAGGACGAGACCTATTTCACCGAAGACGATCTGCAGCGCGCCAGGATCTTCGCCTCGCTGGTGAGCCTGGCCCTGCGCAATTCCAGCCTCTACCGCCAGCTGCAGGAGACGCAGGGGCAGCTGATACAGGCCGAGAAGATGTCGGCGCTGGGCCAGCTGGCCGGCGGCCTCGCGCACGAGATCAATAACCCGCTCTCGGGCATACTCGGGCTGACGCAGCTGGTGATGGAGAACACCGACAAGGCGGGCCAGAACTACGCCGACCTCAAGGACATAGAGAAGGCCGTGTTCCGGTGCAAGAAGATCATAGTCTCGCTGCTCTCCTTCTCGCGACAGGAGAAGGCGCACCTCGAGCCGGTGAACCTCAACGAGGCGGTAGAGGAAACGCTGACGCTCTGCGCGCGGCAGATGGAATTGCAGCGCATAAAGATTAACCGGCGGCTGGCCCCGGGCCTGCCCATGGTGAACGCCGACTTCCAGCAGCTGATGCAGGTTTTCCTGAACCTGTTCACCAACGCGCGCGACGCCATGCCCGATGGCGGCGAACTGACCATTTCCACCGCCCTGGACGGCGGCGACGGCCGCAGGTCGGTAGTGGCGGAGGTGACCGACACCGGCGGCGGCATCAGTCCCGATATCGCAGGACGCCTCTTCGACCCCTTCTTCACCACAAAGGCCGTAGGCAAGGGCACGGGGCTCGGGCTCTCCGTCTGCATGGGCATCATCAACAAGCATAACGGCGGCATAAGGGTAGCCAACCGCCCGGGCGGCGGCGCCGCCTTCACGATAGATTTGCCCGCCCTATGAGCAAGAAAGTATTGATAGCCGACGACGAGGAACTGGTGCGCAACTATGTGCGGCGCGCGCTGACCGGGCGCGGCTGGGAAGTTACCGAAGCCGCCAACGGCGCCGCGGCGCTGAGCCTGGCGGTTACCGGCGCCTTCGACGCGCTGGTCTGCGATCTGAAGATGCCGGACCTGCGCGGCGAAGAGGTGATCAAGCGCGCGCGTCAAGCCTGTCCCGGCATGAAGATAGTGGCTATTACCGGTTCCGTCTCCGACATCAAGGCGCCGCTGGCGCCGGGCGTGCAGGCGGACGGCTTCCTGATAAAGCCGTTCGGCATAGACGAGATACGCGACCTGTTGGAAGAGCTCACCGCGCCCTAACCCTCAGTGCAGCCCGCAGTCGTCGGAGACGCTCTCCTCTTCCCGCATCAGTCTTATCACCGCGTTCGTTTCCGTCACCGACAAGCGAGGGGCCGCCGGGTCCCGGTGCAGGGTCTGCAGCATCGCGTAGAACTTCCTGCGGTCGGCCAGGTCCTTTATTTCCCCCCCGGGATTGCGGCGCAGCCCGGCCCGGCTGAACTCCGGATCGCGCATCTGGCCGGCCCAATACCTGGCCTTGACCTCCAGCGCCGCGCTCTGCATGGCGGCCAGCCGGGCCCGCCGGGCGTTGCAGCTGGCGGTGTTCAGGCCGGCGGGCGCGTCGCGAAACGCCACCAGCTCCGGCTTGATCTCTTCCTCGTCGAACATCTCCGCTATCACGCGCATGTCGGGCACGTCAAACTCGAAGCCCCGGCTGTCCTCCACCATGTCCCACTGCCGCTCGGTCTGCGCCTCCACGGTATGCAGCACCGCGCCGGTAAGCGGGTCTATCATCTTGGCTATGATCTTGAGATGTTCCTTGGTGCCGAAGATGGTTCCCACTATAATGGCGTCGCTGGGGTCTATCTTTCTGCCCGGCTCGTCGCCCTCGGCCGCCACTCCGGAAGCCGCCAGCTTGCGCTCCTCCAGCACCTTACCCAGCTGAGCGCGCTCCAGCAGGTTCACTTTACCCGAGGCCACGAGGCAGGAGAGCAGCTTCTCGGAGACATAGTCGCTCTCCTCGCGCGAGGTGCGGGCCTTGCGCGCGAAGCCGATGACGGCGAGGTTCTTAACCTTCTTGTTGGTGGAGTATTTGGCGAAGTCATTCGCCATCTTCTTGTAGACGTCCTCGGCGAGCAGGACGGGAGGGGCGGCGAGCATGGCCGCGAAGACTAGGGTGAAGAGAGTTCCCTGATTTTTCATAACCCCTCCTGCTCCGCTAAAATAGTTTAGCAGGGGGGCCGAAAACCCTCAGCAAAGAATCGTCAAATTATTGTCAAATCCCGAAAGGGGCTATTCGAACTTATAGCCGTGGCCGGTGACGCTGGTGATGCGCGCGCCGATCTTAGCGCCGAGCTTCTTGCGCAGCGACGAGACGTGCACGCCCACCGTGTGCGGGTCGTTGTAGCTGGCCGGGTCATAGCCCCAGACGGTCTCCAGCAGGTAGGGGATGGAGAGCAGCCGGCCCTCCTCGGTGATCAGCGCCATCAGCAGGTCGAATTCCTTGCGGGTCAGGTTCACCACGGCGCCCGCCAGCGTGACGGTGCGGCCGGCCGGGTCTATCACCATGCCGAGCTTGCTGATCCTCTCGGTCTTCTCCGCCACGCCCTCGTAGCGCTTGAGCACCGCCTTGATCTTGGCCAGCATCACCGGGAAGGAAAAAGGTTTGAGCACGTAGTCGTCGGCGCCGCGGTTATAGCCGGCCAGGATATCCTCCTCGCTGACCTTGCTGCCGGAGATGATGATCACCGGCACCCGCTCGAAGCCGTCCGTCTCCTTGATGGCCCGGCAAAGCGCGAAGCCGTCCAGGCCCTTCATCTGCGCGTCGGTGATCACGAGGTCCGGCTTGGAGTCCCGCGCCAGGGCCACCGCCTCGGCCCCGCTGCCGGCGGCCGACACTTTGAAGCCGCGGTCCTCGAGGAACCGGCGGGTGGAATTGAGCACCAGGCTGTCGTCGTCGACGAGTAGTATCTTCTTGAACATCAGTTTATTTTAGCAATACGCGGCCCAGGTTTTCAGCCAGCCGCCTGTCGCGGGCGGGCAGCGGCGGCTTGGGTTCCATGGAGGACAGGCCGATGAACAGCGTGCCCGCCGTCCGGGCGCCTAAGCCCAGGGCGATGAATTTCAGCGCGCGCAGGGCGCCGGTAGCCAGCCGCCCGAAGAAGGAGGGCATGGCCGAAGAAGTTATCAGCACGGCCTTTTTAGCGCCGGCCTTGAGCCGCATGGCCGGGGCCATAGCCCCCCAGGGCCAGTAGGCGTAAGGGGTCATGCGCTCCATGAAACGGCGGGTCAGCGCGTTGACGTTAAAGCAGTTCACCGGGGCGGCTATTATCAGGCCGTCGGCGGCCTCCATGGCGTCCAGCATGGCGCTCATGTCGTCGGTCAGCGGGCAATGGCCGCGCTTGGCGCCCGGCGCCTGCGCGCAGGCCCGGCAATTGTCGCAGAACAGCACGTTCTGCTCGGCCAGCCTGAAGATCTGCACTTCGGCCCCGCCATCCCGCGCGGCGCCGGCCGCGGCCTGCACGGCCTGGTCTATGGTGCCGCCGCGCCGGTAACTGCCGTCTATCGCCACGATTTTTTTTGCCATATCAGAGATATTTCCCCGCCATGCGCACGTCGTCGGTCCACACCGCGCGCGCGCCCAGTTCGGCCAGCCGCCGCACGTCGCGCGGGTCGTTGGCTATACCGGCCGAGATCTCGACGCCCTCTGCCTCGGCGGCTTCCGCCTGCGCTTTGAAGTCGCAGGACGAGGCGCCGAAATAAAAAAGCTGTTTAGTCAGCGGCCAGTCTATCCAGCCGGCGCAGACCTTGCTGGCGCCGGCCTGCAGCGCCGTGCGCAGCATGTTGCGCGGGAACAGCGGCATCACGGCGGCCCCGATCTCCGGCACCGCCGCCAGCGCCGCGGCGAGGAAAGCCGTGCGGTGGGAGAAGGCCAGCAGGTAGGCCCGGCGCTGCACTCCGGCGCGGGCTATCTGCCGCGCCAGGTCGGCCGCGTCCGAAGGTTTTTCCAGGGCCATTTCGAAATAGAAATCACTGCCGGGCCGCAGTATCATCAGGTTCAGGAAATCGTCCAGGTGCGCTATGGGCTCGTCGCCAGCCACGCGCAGGGTCTTGAGGTGGGGCCAGGCGGTAGCGGCTATCTTCCAGTCGCGGCCGCAGAGGCGGCCGGTGCCGGCGTCGTGGAAGGCCACGAACTGCCCGTCCGCCGTGCGGCGTATGTCGCATTCCACGGCGGCGGCGCCGTCGGCCAGCGCGGCGCGGGCGGCGGCCGTGGTGTTCTCGGTGCCGGCGGCCATGCCGCAGCGGTGGGCGTAAACGGCTGTATGGGACATAAGGGAATTCTAGTAAATCCGGAAACAAAAAGAGCGGCGCCGGCGCCGCTCTTTGAACCGCCGCCGCGGGGCTTACTCGCCGCGGTAGGCTTTGCTCATCCGCTCGGGCGAGACCACGGTGTAGCCGTTGTCGGCGAGCCAGGCCACCAGGCGCTTGGAGGCCAGGCGGCTCTGGTCGTGGATGTCGTGCATCAGCACTATGCCTTTGCCGCGCTGCTTTATCAGGGCGATGGTTTTCTCAAAAAGCTCGTCGGGGTTCTTGGTGGACCAGTCCAGGGTGTCGATAGTCCAGCCTACCGGCACCAGGCCGAGGTCGGAATCCAGCGCCTTGAGCGCGTCGGGGGTGATGATGCCGTAGGGCGGGCGGAAGAAAACGGGCGCGCGGCCGGCGGCGGCGGTGATGGAAGAGCTGACCCCGCCGAGCTGCCTCACGATCTCGGGAGTGGAATACACAGTGAAAGGCTTGCCCGCCTCGTTGGCGTGCCAGTAGCCGTGCACGGCTATCTCGTGGCCGTCGGCCGCGGCCTTGGCCACGCGCGCCTTGCCGTTGGCGCCCAGCTTGGAGCCCAGCACGAAGAACACGGAAGGGGCGTTCCCCTCTTTCATCGAGGCGGAAACTTCCTCGGTAAGCGGGCCGGGACCGTCGTCGAAAGTGAGGATGATCTCGCCCTTCTTCAGGAAGGAGTCCGACTGCACCAGGAAGGGCACGTTGTTCTTTACGTAGTTGATCTTGCAGTAGCCGTCCTTGATGGGCACGCTGCGGGTCTCGCGGGCGGCGGCGCCGCCGTGAAAGCCGAAAACATCGTTGAGCTCGGAGGAGACGCGGAAAGAGACCTGGCCGCGCGTCCTGGATTCGCCGCGGAAAGGCTTGCCGGTCTCGGTCTCGATGGCGCGGCCGAGGGCTTCCAGCCTGGCGCGCAGGTATTGGCCGGCGGCGGCCGCTTCGAGGTACTGGGGGCTGCCCTGCGGGGAGACGAAAACGATGTCAGAGTAAAACTTCAGCGCGGAGTAGATCTCGTCGTGGTCTATGATCAGGCCGATGGCGTCCGCCTCGGCGGGGCTGGCCTCCGGCACTTCCACCGAAGCGGGGGCGGCGGGCAGCCGCAGCTCGCCGGCGGAGGCGCTGAAGAAGGGCAGTACCGAGAGAAGAGAGGCGAAGAATACTGAAGTTTTGGACATTGGTTTCTCCTGTATATATATTATGGTGGATATACGGGAAACACATAAGAGTCCAAAGGCCCTAAAACGGGGGTTTTAGGGCCTAGGCCGGGTAGGACTAAAGACTAACGGTTATGCGCCGCCGGTGATGAAATACCAGATCAGCAGCGCTATGATGAGGGACAGCACTTTTATCTGCCAGTTGCGGGTAAAAAGTTCGGGTATGTTCATGGTCAGGCCTGGGGCGGCGGCGTCTGGGGCTGCGGCGCCGCGCCGGGGGGCGCGGCCTCGGGCCGGGCCGCCTTGCGCAGCAGGGTCTTCTCGGCCTTGGAGCGGTAGAGCTGGTAGAGCATGGCCTCAAGGTCCTTGGGGTCCACGCGCTGCTGCAGCTTGCCGTTGCGGGCCACGGACAGCGTGCCGGTCTCCTCGGAGACGATAACGATGATCGCGTCGGCGGCCTCGCTGAGGCCCAGCGCGGCGCGGTGGCGCATGCCGAGGATCTTGGACAGTTCCTGCTGCTCGGTGAGCGGCAGGATGCAGCCGGCGGCCACCAGGCGGTTATTGGCTATCACGGCGGCGCCGTCATGCAGCATGGTGTTGTCGTGGAAAACGGTCAGCAGCATCTCTTTGGAGACCTCGCCGTTGATGCGCACGCCGCTTTCGACGATGTCGCGCAGCGCCATGTCCTGCTCGAGCACGATGAGCATGCCCATCTTCTCGCCCATCGCGGTGCGCACGGCTTCCATCATCTCGCCGATAAAGCGGTACTCGGCCGACACCATCACGCGGCCCAGCGGGTTGGAGCCGATGTTGGCCAGGGCGAAGCGGATCTCGGGCTGGAACACCACGATCAGCAGGAACATACCGGCCAGCCAGAACTGCTGCATCAGCCACACGGTGGCCTCGAGGTGCAGGTACTTGGCCACGGCCGTGATGACGGCCAGGATGAAGACGCCCCAGATGACCTGCATGGCGCGGGTGCCCTTGAGCAGCAATATGAGGCGGTATACGATGTAGTATACCGCCGCGATATCCGCCAGGTTTTTCAAATATTGCAGGTACAAAGTCCCCCCGTCAGGCTCAGGCCGCTTTTACCGCGGCCTTGGCCGTGGCGATTATAGAATCTATCTCCGGCGCGTCCACCACCTCGTTCTCTATCAGCCGGGCCGCGATGGCGTCGAGCGCCCTGCGGTTGCCGGTCAGCGCGGCCTTGGCCTTCATGTAGGCGTCGCTGACAATGCGCTTGATCTCCTCGTCCACTATGCGGGCGGTCTCGTTGGAGTAGCCGGCCTGCCGCACTATGTCGCGGCCGAGGAACACTTCGGAATCTTCCTTCTTGAGCGACAGCTGGCCGATCTTCTCGCTCATGCCGAACTCGAGCACCATCTTGTGCGCGTAGGCCGACACCTTGGCCAGGTCGTCGTGGGCGCCGGTGGTGATCTCGCCGATGGCTATCTCCTCGGCGGCGCGGCCGCCCAGCAGCACGCACAGGCGGTTGAGGATCTCGGTCTTGGAGGTCAGGTACTTGTCCTCCAGCGGCATCTGCAGGGTGTAGCCCAGCGCGGGGCCGCGCGGGATGATGGTGACCTTGTGCACCGGGTCGCAGCCGGGCAGCACCTTGGCCACCAGCGTGTGGCCGGCTTCGTGGTAGGCCACCACGCGCTTCTCGCTCTCGGAAATGATGCGCGACTTGCGCTGCGGGCCGGCGATGTTCTTCTCTATCGCCTCTTCCAGGTCCTTGAGGTCCACCGACTCCTGGCCCTTCTTGGCGGCCACGATGGCGGCTTCGTTGATGATGTTGGCCAGGTCCGCGCCGGTGAAGCCGGGCGTGTGGCGGGCGATCACCGAGAGGTCGGTGTTCTCGGTCAGCTTGATCTTCTTGGCGTGCACGCCCAGGATCTCCAGGCGGCCCTTGATATCGGGCACCGGCACGTTGATGCGGCGGTCGAAGCGGCCGGGGCGCAGCAGCGCGGTGTCCAGCACGTCGGGGCGGTTGGTGGCGCCGATGAGGATGATGCCTTCCTTGGATTCGAAGCCGTCGAGCTCCACGAGCATCTGGTTGAGCGTCTGCTCGCGCTCGTCGTGGCCGCCACCGATGCCGGCGAAGCGGCTGCGCCCCACGGCGTCCAGCTCGTCGAGGAAAATGATGGCGGGAGCCGACTTCTTGGCCCGCTCGAACAGGTCGCGCACGCGGCTGGCGCCCACGCCCACGAACATCTCCACGAACTCGGAGCCCGACGAGGTGAAGAACGGCACGCCCGCCTCGCCTGCCACCGCGCGGGCGAGCAAAGTCTTGCCGGTACCGGGAGGGCCGTACAGCAGCACGCCCTTGGGCAGCTCGCCGCCCAGCTTCTGGTACTTCTTGGGGTCCTTGAGGTAATCGACTATGTCCTTGAGCTCTTCCTTGGTCTCGTCGCAGCCGGCCACGTCCTTGAACAGCACCTTCTGCTTCTTGAGGTCCTGCTGCTTGGCCTTGGACTTGCCGAAGCTCATCGCCTGCTTGCCGCCGGCCTGCGCCTGGCGGAAGAACAGGAACCACCACAGGAAAATGAACATCGCGATCCAGCCCAGATTGAGCAGCAGGGTGGCGATCCAGCCGCGGTCGGCCTCGGCGGCGAAATCGGTGACGCCCGCGGCCTCCATGTCCTCGATGAGCTTGGAATCCGTCATCGGCACGGTCCTGAAGATCACCTTCTTGTCGCCTTCTTTCAACTCGCCGCGGATCTGGTCCTGGCGCACTGAGACCTTGGTGACGGCCTTGTCGCGCAGCTTGGCCTTGAATTCGGAGTAGGGGATCTGGCGCTCGCGCTCCACGCCCTTCATGCTCTGGTACACGGCCACGAACAGCGTGAACGCGAGGAACCAGAAGAGCAACTGTCTTAAATTCTTTTTCAGCGGCATGTCTTGTTTCCTTCTATGGCGGCTTCGCTGAGCACGCCGATATACGGCAGGTTGCGGTAGATCCCGTTATAGTCCAGCCCGTAACCCACCACGAACTTGTCCGGGATCTGGAAACCCGAATATTTTATCGGCACCTGCGCGCGGCGCCGGCTGGGCTTGTCGAGCAGGGTGCATACCTCCACCGAGCGGGGCCGGCGGGTCTTGAGGTTCTGCAGCATGTATTCCATCGTCAGGCCGGAGTCCACGATGTCCTCCACCACGATGACGTCGCAGTCCTCTATGCTCTCCTTGAGGTCGAGCAGGATGCGCACCACGCCGGTGGAATGCTGGCCGGAGTAGGACGAGAGCATCATAAAATCCATGCGCGTGTCCAGCGTAATGCTCTTGGCCAGGTCGGACATGAACAGCAGACAGCCTTTCAGCACCCCTACGAGCGTCACGCAGCGGCCCGCGTAATCGGCGGAAATGCGGGCGCCCAGCGCTTTAACGCCGGCGTCCAGTTGCTCCGCTGTCAGCAGGACTTCCCGCAGGTCCTTATGCATGACTATATTTTATGATTTTAAAGGGGGCTTTACCAATGGAAAAGAAAGAGCCGGGGCGGCTCGCCCCGGCTCCCTTCAGCACCCTCGATTACTTCTGCAGGCTGAGGCCGGCCGGCACGCCGGCGGGACCGCCGAGCTGCGCGTAGAAGAAGTTGTTGGCGATGGTGCCCATGGCGGTCGGCTTGCCGTCCAGGTCGGCGGCGGACTTCACCTTGCGGGAATTCTGCAGGTCTTTTGCGAAAGCCGCGTCCAGCTGGGCCACGGCGGCGCGGTCCAGGATGTTCACGTTCACCTCGGTGTCGTAGCGCTCGCCGCGGGGATGCAGGTTGTAGGAACCGATGCCGGCGAACTCGCCGTCCACGGTCATGAACTTGCTGTGCAGCGTGTCACCGGGGGAGCGCCAGCCGTTATAGAGGTGGATGTTGGCGCCGGCCTGGGCCAGGGGGATCAGGCACTTGTACATGGCTTCCACTATCACCACACCTTCGGGGTCTATGCTCTCTTTGGAGTTGGTCAGGATGTTCACTTCCACGCCGCGGGCGCGGGCGTCCAGCACGGCCTGGGTCACGACGGGCAGGGAGACGAAGTAGGCGTTCTCGATATTGATGTTCCTGGTGGCGGCGTACATGGCCTTTATGATGCTGACCAGGATAGGGGAGCTTTGGGGCGGGTTCTGCATCACCACGGCCACCCGGGCGCTGCCGCCCTCGTAGGGCAGGCCGGCGGTATTGCGGGCGTCTATGGTCTTAAGACCTTTCTTGGAGGCGTACTTATTCCACTCGCCGGCCAGCAGGCGCTTGGCGTCTATCACGGCGGGGCCGGAGAAGACCACGTCGGTGTCGCGCCACAGTATGCTGCCGCCCTTGTGGGAGTACACGTCGCCGAAATTCTGGCCGCCGGCCACTGCGTACTGGTCGTCGGCGATCAGCACCTTCACGTGCCAGATGTCGTTGGCGCGGCTCTCCTGCACCTCGAGCACCTCGATGCCGGCCTTCTTCATCATTTCCACCACTTTCTTGCCGTGGCCGACCTTCACCTTCTTGTCGACCATAACTTTCACGTCCAGGCCCTCGCGCTTCTTGGCGATGAGCATCTGCGCGGCCTGGTAGCCGGTGGTGTCGTCATAGAAAGCCCAGCTGGAGATCAGCAGGCTCTTCTTGGCGCTGCGGATCAGGGCGTCCTTCACCTCGAAGGAGGCGGGGCCGTTGATAAGGAAGCGGGCGGAGTTGTTAGCGGTGAAGCGGGCGCCGGTGGCCTGCTCATACTCGGCGATGAAGCCGGGGTCGGTGAACAGCGAGGGCTGGCCGGCCCGGCGGGCGGGATAGGCCCGGGACTTGGAGGCCGCCATCACGCGGTCGGAGATGGCTTCAAAAGCGGGGGTGTCGGTCCACGGGGCGTTGTCCGTGATCTGCGCGCCCAGCGCGTACCAGAGGGTGACCGCGGTGCCGGAGTAGGAGATGGGTTCGGCGCCGGAGAACTGCTGAGGCACGGCTACCGGCTGCGCGTTCGGCTGTGGTATCGGAGAAGCCTTGAGGCCGTCCGGGTTCACGCCGAGGGCGGAAACGGAAGCGCCGTAATTTTCGAGTATGGCCGACTGCCTGGGGGTCTGAGCCGATACGAAACCGGGGAGTATCACGCAGGAGACCAGGGCCGCGAGGGCAAGTTTTTTGTGGGTCATGGTTATAGTATACGGCCCGGTACGGGTTTTCGTAAGGGCCGTGTAGGCCCGCAGGGCAAAGAAAAGGGCCCAGAGAAATCTGGGCCCTTTGGGCTAACGGCGCTAATGTTCCCGCGCGCCTAAGTGCGCTTCGGCTTGATAATATATATTTATATTATCGTGATTAGTCTAAATCCAGCGGGTTTATGGGTTTGGAGGTATCGCCGGATTCTTCAATGCGCTTCTTCTCCGCGGCGAATTTTTCCTCCAGCTCCTTCTTTTTATCTTCCAGGGATTTGCCGGCGTTGTTAAAATAACTGTCCAGGCGGTTCTTGTCTTCCTGTATTTTCTTGAGGGCCTCGGTCATCAGGTCGCCCCCCTCCTTGACCTTCGGCTTCGCCCAGTGCTTAAGCACCTTGCCGGTGCGCCGGTCCACCTCTATGCGCACCTGGCAGCACGGACATTCCACCAAAAAAGTTCCGTCGCTCATATTGCCTCCTACTTCAAACCCCAGATGGGATGCTGTTGCGGCAGCACTTCCGCGCGCTCCAGCCGGGCGGCCGCGTAGCGCCGGGCCGCCTCCACGAATTTTTTAGCCGGCGGTTTAACGCCGCCGGGCCCGGCCGTGGCCGGCTGTATATAGAACGGCACGCCGCGGCTCACGGCAGCCGTCAGCCGTACGGCCCGCTCCAGCTCCGCCATTTTGGTTTCCGAGGTCACGACCACCTTCACAAAAGTTTTCTCCGGCGCCGCGGCCAGGAATTTCTCATGTTCGGCCCAAAAGTTTTTTTGGCCGGAGGAGGACGGCAGCTTGATGTCCATGGCGATCACGTCCACCAGCGCGGCTACCCGCGCCAGCGCGGCGGGCAGCGTGCCGTTGGTCTCCAGGTGCAGGCGCAGGCCGGCCTTCCTGAGCAGCGGGGCCAGCGCGCGGATAAAGCGCCAGCGCAGCAGCGGCTCGCCGCCGGTCAGCGACACGTCCCCGGCCTTTTCGGCGCGGGCCAGCTTTATCACGGCCCTGGCCGCGGCGGCGGGCGTAAAGGCGCGGCCGGCGGCGCCGTCGAGGGCGGCCGGCTCGTCGCAGTAGGCGCAGTCCAGGTTGCAGCCGGCCAGCCGCAGGAACACCTGCCGCTGGCCGAGGTACAGGCCTTCGCCCTGCAGCGAGCAGAAGATCTCGGCCACCGGGGCGGTAAGCTTTTCCATGGCTTAAAGGGCGGGGTCGGCGAAGCCCGCTTCGGCGAAGCCTTTGGCGCGCAGCTTGCAGGAGTCGCAGACGCCGCAGGGTTTGCGGCCGCCGCTATAGCAGCTCCAGGTCAGTTCCAGCGGGGCTTTCAGCCGCCGCGCCAGCCTGGCTATGCCGGCTTTGCTGAGCTTGATGAGCGGCGTGAGGATCTTTATGGGGCGGCCGCGGGCGCCGCGGCGGGTGCCGTGGGCGGCAGCCTTCTGCAGCGCGCGGTAGAATTCCGGGCGGCAGTCGGGGTAACCGGAATAGTCCACCACGTTGGGGCCCAGCACGATGGCGTCGGCGCCCTCGGCGTCGGCCAGCGAAAAGCCGACCGAGGCGAAAACCAGGTTGCGGCCGGGCACGTAGGTGGAAGGGATGTCCCCCTTCGCGCCTATCTTCGCCAGCTTCACGTCGGGCAGTTTCAGCTTCTTGTTGACCAGCGAGCAGGTGGCGAACCAGGGGAAATCCAGTTTTATCTCGTAGAGCCGCACGCCCAGCCGCCGCGCTATGGCGCGGGCGCTAGCGTTCTCGCGGTCGTGGCGCTGGCCGTAATCGAAAGAAACCGCCAGGCACTCGTAGCCTTTAGCCAGCGCCCAGCACAGCGCGGTCGTAGAGTCCAGCCCGCCGGAGAACAGCACCACCGCTTTTCTTTTTCTCATAGATTCAACCTCTAAGGACTGCCGCCGGACAGGGGTGAGCAAAACCCTCACGGAGGCCGAGGCTTGCATAGCGCCGAGGCCGAGTGAGGAGGTGCGCGCACGGTGTGCGCGACGCCGTGTTTTGAGAGCCCCTGTCCGGCGGAAGGACTAGCCTCATACCGCGTTCTCCACCAGGCCGGCGCCGGCCTTGAATTTTATGCGGGGCACGGACTTCATCCAGCCCTTCTTCAGCACCAGCTCCATGTCGCGCTTGCCGGTCTCCGGCCTGAAGGCCAGGAAGTCCAGCACACGGCCGCTGGCGTGTATCTCTTCGAGTGCGGCGGGGAAGGCGTCGCGGCCCTCCAGCTCTTCCGCGAGGGCGCGGGCGCAGATCATGTCCTCGACATGCCGCATGTCGTAGAACAGGCAGGCCGGCACTATCAGCGTGGGCCTGGGGTTGGCCCGGCAGTAGGCGGCCAGCGCCGGGAAATTGGCGAAGCAGGCTACCAGTATTTCTTCGGCCAGCAGCAGCGAGGCGGCCGCCGGCGAGCCGGAATTGGTGACGGACAGCGCCGGGCGCGCCGGGTCCGAACCGTAGAGGGCGGTGTAGGGCGAGTTGTCATACTGCTCCACGCCCAGGGTTATCTCCGAGAAGAGGTCCGCATCGGCGAGGTGGCGGCGGGCCGCCAGGGCCATCGCCGGGCTGGGGTAGACTCTTACGTCCCGGCGGCCGCTCTCGAGCAGCGCGGTTACGGTGTTGGAGAAGCGGAACAGGTCTATCACTATGCCGCGGCCGCGCCAGGTGCGGGCCTCGGCGGGGTCGAGCGCTATTTTTACGCTATTTTGCGGTCGGGGTTGAGACGGCGTTGACATATTTTATAGCCAGCCCGCTGAGGTAGAGTTCCGGTTCCTCATAGACCCCCATGCGGGGGCCGGAGGCGGCGGAATCTACGGTCAGGATGAGTGCGTCGGCGCCCATCGCGGCGGCCTGTTTGCGGGCCTGGCGCTTTAAACGATCCAGCTCCGCCTGGCCGGAAACGGCGCTCACCCGCGGGCTGTGAATTATACCGATGCCGCCCCAGGGACGGGCGGTCTGGTCGCGCGAGGTGAAGACTTCCACTTCGCGCCAGTCGCGCCCCGGGAACCAGGGCCCGACCTGTATGACGTCAAGCCTGGCGGACGCGCAGGCACAGGCGGCCAGCAGCAGCAGCGCCGCCAGCTTCCTGACCATCAGGGCTGGTCTACCCCGAGGTCCCTGCAGATCTTGCGCACGGTGAAGTCCGCTATTTCCGTATGGCGGGTAACCGGCACTTCCTTGTTGGTTACCGGGTTGAGGAAGACCGAGTACTTGCCGCCCTCGCGGTTGAGTACGCAGCCTTTGCTGATGAGATGTCTAACCAGATCCTTGCGTTTCATATATGCCTCGTTACGGGCCGCGCGGAGAACGCTGGCCCGTAACTCTATTTTAGCAATTACGGGGGCGGCGGGACAGGGCCGCGGCCTGTTAGTCGGCGCTGCGGTGGATCCGGTCCACCAGTTTCCACGCCGCGCCGGTCTTGCCCAGCGTGACCTGCACGAAGGAGATGGAGCCGTCGTCGGCGCTCTCGAAGACGAGCAGCGTGCGCCCGCCGTCGTTCATCACGCCCTTGCACTGGCCGTAGGAGGACGGGATGCCGCCCGGCACGGCCGGCTGCTCGTCGGCGTCGGCGGAGGCGCCCCTGGAGTAATCGGATTCGGTTTTGTCGTCGATCATCACCATGGACTCTTCCTGTTCCTCAACGGCTTTCGCGGCCGGTTTCACGGGCTCGCTTTTTTGGGCCGGGGCCGCGGCGGCCGGCTTGGCGGCCGCGGTCTTGGCCTTGGCGACCGGCGTCTGGGCGAAGAGCGCCCCCGCCATTACGGTCAGCGCCGCGCAGATAAAAGTTTTTTTCATACCCCTTCCTCCTTAGAACCTCTTGACCGTAACCCTGCCGGTCCTGATCCCCAACAGCCTTAAAGCCAGCGCCGAAAAACGCTCCGGCGCGTCGCTCACGGCGAATTCACTGCGCCCTTTCCTCCCCGTATTCAGCAGCCCGCGAGCGGCCAGTTCTTCCCTGGCTGCCAAGGCCGCGGCCCGGGCAGAGTCCACTATCTGGGTGCGCGGCCCCATCACGCCGGCGATTATCTTTTTCAGCAGGGGGTAATGCGTGCAGCCCAGGATCAGCGCGTCGGCTTTGCCCCTGTACCCGGAAAGGTATTCCCGGGCCACCGTCGCCGCCACCGGCTTGGAGCACCAGCCCTCCTCCACCAGCGGCACGAACAGCGGGCAGGCCTGCTGCGTCACTTTCACCCCGCGCGCGGCCAGCGCGCGCGCGTAGGCACGGCTGTTGACCGTGGCCGTGGTGCCGGTCACCAGGATGCGTCCGCCGCGCGGCACGGCCGCCAGGGCGGCGCGCACTCCGGGTTCTATCACGCCCAGCACGGGCACGGGCGAAAACCTGCGTATTTCCTCGAGCGCCAGCGACGACGCCGTGTTGCAGGCCACGATGAGCAGCTTTATTCTTTTCTCCAGCAGGTAGGCCGCGATCTCCTTGGAGAAAGCTATGACGGCCTCCGCCGACTTGGTGCCGTAGGGCACGCGCGCCGTGTCGCCGAAATAGATCAGGCGCTCGCCGGGCAGCAGGCTGCGCAGTTCCTTAAAGACGGTCAGCCCGCCGAGGCCGGAGTCGAAGATGCCGATGGGTCTTTTCCTGTCGGGCATACTATTTCCAGTTCTTCATCTCTGCGAAACGCATGACGCCCCGGTAGATGGCATTGGCCACCTTGGCGCGGGTCTTCTTGTCGTTCATGTGCTTCTGGTCCGAGGCATTGGTCATGAAGCCTATCTCCACCAGGATGCCGGGGGCGTAGGTGCCGCGCAGCACGTAGAAAGCGGCCTGTTTCACGCCGCGGTCCACGAACGGCGTGCGCTTCTGCATCTCGCCGCGTACCAGGCCGGCCAGCTTGCTGCCCTCGTTAAGGTACTCGTTGCGGGCCATGGAGTGCAGCAGCATCACCGCGGGGTCCATCTGCTGCCCCGCCCCGTCCTCCAGGCTGATGACTGAGTTTTCGAAATCCGCCACTTCGGCGGCCCAGGGGTCGGAGGCCTTCTCCGACATGAAGAAGATCTCGAAGCCCTTCTCGCTGCGGTTGCGGGCGGCGTTGGCGTGGATGGAGATGAAAATGTCCGCCTTGGCGTTGTTGGCTATGACGGAGCGGTCGGCCAGGGGCACGAACTCGTCGGTGGAGCGCGTCATCACCACGTCGAATATCTCCTCGCCCTTCAGCAACTCGTGGAGTTCCTTGGCCACGGCCAGGTTGATCTCTTTTTCCTTGAGGCCAAAAAGCTTCTTGCCGCCGGGGTCCTTGCCGCCGTGGCCGGCGTCTATCACTACGGTCTTTTTCCCGGCGCCGAGCTCCGTCCTGTCGGGCAGACCGGGGGCTACCGCGGCAGGCGACGGCGCCGCGGGCGCCTCTGACGGGGCGATAACGGGCACGGCGGCCGCGGGCTGCGGCTCGGCGGCGGGGCCGTTGATGCTCTGAGCCACCGGAGAGTTTTCGCGGGCCACGTCGATCACCAGCCGGTCGGGGTCGGACAGCCTGAAGACCTCCACCTTGCCGAAGTTTTCGTCGGGCGCTATCACCAGCCGCGCCGTCTTGTTCTCCTGTATCAGGTCCACGCCCCGCAGCACGCCGTCGCCGATTACGAGCTTTTCCTCGCGCGCGGCCACGCCGTTGAAGATGTTGAGCCGGTATTGGTTGTTCTCCTTCTGCACGGCCTGCCACTCCAGCGGGGCCTCCATGTAGACCACCACCCGGGTCTTGTCCGGGTGCGTGAAGAAGTTCATCGAGGTAATGTTCACCTCGCGCTGGGAATCGAGCACGCCGGTGGCCTTGTTATACTGCAGGCTGAAGCCGAAGGCTTCGGAAAAAAGCCGGGAAACGAAGAAGTCCAGCGCCAGGAAGGCTTTGCCGCCGCGCACTATCATCGGGGCCGGGAACTGCTCGTTCACGCCGTTGAGCTGCACGGAGTCGGTCTTCAGGAAGAACACCGCCGTCTTGCCCTTGATCTGCAGCATCAGCTTGCCGGACACCGGGTACCAGTAGATCTTGCCGCCTATCAGTTTGGCGGCCTGCTTGGCGTCCAGGTAGGGCGTTCCGCTGAGCGCGTAGGTGCCGATCTTGCCGGAGTAAACCCCGTTCTTCATGTAGGTGACCTGGTCCACGCGGGCGTGGACCGGGGCCCACAGGGCCGCCAGGAGCAGGAATCCGGATAAAAGTTTTAACATGGTCGCTTCTCCAAAAAAATCATTAACGCGCCGCCGCGCTCCGCGCGGCCGGACGGAAACCGTTCCCGCCGGCCGCGCCGGCCGCTTACTCCAGGATGATGCGGTAATCTTCCCAGGTAAGCTGCGGGTCCGCCGCCAGTTTCACGCTGCGGTGCACGTTCTTCTCTATCATCGACAGCTTCTTGCGCAGCACTTCGCACAGTATCGGGTGCGTGACGATGCGCAGGTTGCCGCCGGGCCGGCCCATCGTGATGTTGTGGATCTCGCGCTGGATCTTGATGCGGATGCTCTCGCTGGAGAGCACGCGGCCCGACCCGTGGCACTCGGGGCACTCCTCGGTGAGCAGGCTGACCGTGCTCTCGCGCTTTCGCTCGCGCGTCATCTCCACCAGGCCCAGGCGCGTGATCGGCAGGATGCGGATCTTGGCGCGGTCGCGGCTGACGCCGTTCTCCAGGGCCTGCACCACCTTGTGGCGGTTGGAGGCCTTCTTCATGTCGATGAAGTCGATGACGATGATGCCGCCGATGTTGCGCAGGCGCAGTTGGCGGGCCACCTCGGCCGCGGCCTCGATGTTGGTCGAGGTGACGGTCTCCTCCTGCGACTTGTTGCCGGTGAAGCGCCCGGTGTTGACGTCGATGGCGCACAGCGACTCCGCCTCCTGGATGATGATGCTGCCGCCGTTGGGGAGCGGTACCTTCACGCGGCGCAGTTCGTCTATGTCCTTCTCTATGTTGAAGGCCTTGAAGATCGGGGTCTTGTTGTCGTAGAACTTAACGCGGTCCTTGAGGTCCGGCGAGATCTTGAGCGCCAGCTCCTGGACGTTGTGAAAATCGTCCTTGTTGTCGAGCATGTAGATCGAGGTGTCCTCGCTGAGGATGTCCCGGGCCACCTGCATGGTCATGTCCATGTCCTTGTGCAGCAGGGCCGGAGGCCGGGACGTGTCGTAGCGGGTCTGGATGGACTCCCACATCTTGAGCAGGTACTCCACCTCGCGGTTGAGTTCATCCTCGGTGGCGCCCTCCGCCTCGGTGCGGACTATGCAGCCCTTCGTGCCGAGCATCTTGGAGTCGGAGATCTTGCGCATGATCTCGGAGAGGCGCTTGCGCTCGGCGTCGTCCTCGATGCTCTTGGACACGCCTACGAAATCCTGGAACGGGGTCAGCACCAGGTAGCGGCCGGGGAGCGAGACGTCCATCGTCACCTTCATGCCCTTGGTGCCGATAGCGTCCTTGGTGACCTGCACCATCACTTCCTGGTCCTTCTTGAGCAGCTTCTCTATGCCGTCCTTCTGGTTGCCCAGCACGTCGGAGATGTAGATGTAGGCGTTCTTATCTAGGCCGATATCCATGAACGCGCTCGAGATGCCGGGCAGCACGTTCTCCACGCGGGCCTTGTAGATGTTGCCCACGATGTTGCCGGAGCTGCGGCGCTCCCAGAACAGCTCGCTCAGCCTGCCCTCCTCCAGTATCGCTATGCGCGTTTCCTCGAAAGAGGTGTTAGCGAAAATTTCCTTCTTGACCTTTGCGTTTGACATATTACTCTCCTAAACTCAGAATACTTCCAGCTTGCCGCCGGAGTCGAACCAGTACAATTCTTTTCTTACTATGCGCCTGAAAACGGGCCGGGCGCCGGCCATCAGTTCCGCCACCGTCTCGGGCTTCACGTTCTTGCCCGCTTCGAGCCTCAGGGTCACCTTCAGCAGCGAGGCCGCGCCGTCGTAAGAGGCCGACAGCACCGGGGCCCTGGCGTCGAGCGTCTTGCGCTCGCCGGAGGGCTTCACCTTCTCCCAGGGCAGGCTCGTGAGCGCCATGAAGGCGTCCACCGCCTGGGGACCGAAGGAGGCGGGATACTCCCCCTCCAAAAAAAACTCCGCCGCGTTCACCGCCGCCTCTATCGACGGGAAGAAAACCGGTATGCGCCGCGCCGAGACCAGACGGAAGCGCTCGTCGTCGAGGGGCCGCAGCCGCTCGGCGGCCGCCTCCTCCCGCACGAACTCCTCCAGATAGAGGTCCGCGTACTCGCAAAGGCTCTCGTGCCCCACCGAGACCGCTGGGCCGAAGGCCATCTTGGGCGAGGAGGGCGTCCCCGCCTTGGCCGGCCAGCATTTCAGGCCGCAGGCGGCCGCGCGGCCCCTCAGCGCCTTGATCTGCTCCAGGTGGCTGAGGTCCCGCGCGGCGGCGAGCCGCGCGAACTTGAGCCTGATCCTGGACCTGGGGCCTTCGTTCATATCACACCAGCGCGTACCTGCGCGCGTAAACCGACTCCGCTATGCCCAACGCCAGCATCGTGGCCACCAGGTTCGAGCCGCCGTATGAGACCAGCGGCAGCGGCACCCCGGCCACAGGGGCCAGCCCCAGCAGCATGCCGAAATTGATGCAGAAATAGACGAGGAACATCCCGAAGATGCCGCAGTTGACCAGGTAGCCGAAGCGGTCGCGCGCCAGGCGCGCCCCCTGCATCAGCCGCCTCATCAGCAGCGCGTAGAGCCCGGTCACCAGCGCCATGCCCCAGAAGCCCATCTCCTCGCCGACTACGGCGAGGATGAAATCGGTATGCCGCTCGGGCACGAAGCCGAGCCGCGACTGCGTGCCGGAGAAGATGCCGCGGCCCAGGATGCCGCCGGAGCCTATCGCTATGCGGGCCTGCAGCAGGTTGTAGCCGGCGCCGCGCGGGTCGGTTTCGGGCGAGAGGAACACCTCCAGCCGCTTCTGCTGGTACTCCTTCATCTGGTTCTTCACCATCACGCCTGAGAAGAACCCCAGGACCAGCACGATCGCCGCCCCGGCGAAGTAGAGGCCGGAGACGTTGGCGTAGAGCTGCACCGACAGCCGCCACAGCAGCCAGAAGCCGAAGACCACGGCCGCAACGAACAGGCCGGCCGACAGCATGGAATCGGAGAGGTGGAAGAAGTAAGAGACGAGCGAGTTGTCCATCAGCTCCGGGTTCAGCGAAATGATGCTCCACAGCACGGGGAACAAGCCCGAGATGAAGGCGTAGCCGACGATAATGGAGAGGTGGAACACGCTGGCGCCGGCCGCGAAGAGCATGATCAGCGCCACGGGGAAGGTGATCAGGATCGCCGAGAAGTCCGGCTGCTTGATGAGCAGCAGGAAGACCGGCACGCACAGCGCGAAGGCGCCCACCACGGTACGCAGCTCCTTTATCTTGCCGATGCGCTTGTCCAGGAAATTGGCCAGCACCAGGATCAGCCCCACGCGGGCGAACTCGGACGGCTGGATCGAGAAGAAGGGCAGCCGGTACCACGAACGCGCGCCCTTGTCCACCACGCCGAAGAGCAGCACGCCGGCGAGGAACAGCAGCAGGGCGCCGTAGACGAACTTCCACTGGTCCTGGTAAACCTGGTAATTGAGGCTCCAGGCCGCGCCGAAGACCAGCAGCGCCAGAGGGATGGCCATCAGCTGCACGCGGAGAATGCGGGCCTGCTGCGGCAGCACGGCCACGGACGAGAAGACGGCGATGGTGCCGATGGCCAGCAGCAGCAGGGCCGCCAGGAAGAGCGCCCAGTCCACGCGGTGCTTCTTCAGGCCGGTCTCGGTCGTGAAGATCATGCGGGCACCCCCGCAGGGGCCGCGGTGGACTTCCCGGCCGGCGCGGCAGGGGGCGGCGCCTTGGGCTTCAGGTCGGCGCGCAGCACCGCCTCTATGACGGACCTGGCTATCGGCGCGGCCGCCGAAGACCCGTGCTCGCCGTGCTCAACGAGCACGGCCACCGCCACCCTGGAGGGCTGGCCGGCGATGGAAGCGTAGGCCACGAACCAGGCGTGGTCCTTGCCGTGCGGGTTCTGCGCGGTGCCCGTCTTGCCGTAGATCTCCACGCCGGCGAGTTTGGCGGCCTGGCCGGTGCCCTCCGAAACCACGCTGCCCAGCCCGGCGCGGATCAGCGCCCAGGTGGAATCTTTCAGTTTCACCCGCGAAACCTCTTCGGGCTTGTTCTTGAGCAGCTGCTGCCCGTCGCTGCGCACGATCCGGTCCACGTAGTAGGGCCGGTGGAAGATCCCGCCGTTGGCGACGGCGGCTATCATGCCGGCGGCCTGCATGGGCGTCATCAGCGTCTCCCCCTGGCCGATGGCCAGGTTGAGCGTGTCGCCGATGAACCAGTAGCTTTTCTTGGCGGCGCGCGCGCTGGGGCCGAACACGTTGCCGCTGCGCTCGTCGGGCAGGGCGATGCCGGTGGGCACGCCCAGCCTGAAGGCGCGGGAGTATTTTTCTATCGCCAGCGGGCCGGCGCGCTGGCCGTTGACGTAGAAATAGACGTCGCAGGACCTGGCCAGGCCTTCGATGAAGGCCAAATGCCCGTGCCCCTTCTTCTCCCAGCATTTGAAGACGCGGCTGCCAGCGTCGTAAAAGCCGGGGCAGTGCACTTTCTCGTCGGGGCTCACGCGGCCGCCTTCCAGGAGGGCCGCGGAGGTGATGATCTTGTAGATGGAGCCGGGCGGGTAGGTGCCCTGCAGGGCCACGTTGAACTCGGGCAGGATCTTGCCGGCCGCCAGGCCTTCTTTCTCCGAGCCGGACATTACGAACATGTTGGGGTCGTAGTCGGGCATGGACACGAAGGCCAGCACGGCGCCGGTGCGCGGGTCCAGCGCCACCACGGCGCCCTTGCCGGTGGCGGACTTCTGCAGCCCCTCTTCGGCGGCGGCCTGCGCTTTGAAATCTATGGTCAGGAAAATGTCGGCGCCGGGCACCCACTTGCGGCTCTCCAGCACGCGGTTCAGCTTGCCGCGGGAATCCACCTCCAGGTAGATGCCGCCGTCCTTGCCCTTGAGCTCCCGCTCGTACATCTTCTCGAGACCGGCCTTGCCCAGGCGGGAGTCCAGGGAGTAATTCTTGTCGCGCGCGCGGGCGGCCCAGTCTTTGGCGTCCATCTTGCCGATGTAGCCCACGAGGTGGCTGAGGTAGGCCCCGAAAGGATAGTAGCGGCGCGCTTCCACGATGATGTCTACGCCGGGATAGACGGCCTTCAACTCCGAAAGGGCCAGCATGATCTTGGGCGGCAGGTTCTCGGCCAGGCGCACCGGCTTCTCGCGGTTCGTAGCCTTGTAGATGGTGCGGCGCAATTCCTCGTAGTCGGCGCCCAGCAGTTTGGCCAGGGCGCGGGCCATGCGGTCGGTCTCGCGGCCGGGCTTCACCTGGCCGGGGAAATAAATAAGGCTGAAAGAGGGGCGGCTGGTGGCGATGGCCGTTTCGTCGGCGGAGAAGATGCGGCCGCGGGGCGCGGCCTGGGCGATGATCTGTGTGCGGTTCTTCTCGGCGATCTCCAGGTAATGCGCGCCGCCGATCACCTGCAGGTTCACCAGGCGCAGGATGAAGACCACGGCCGCGGTCCAGGCGAGGATCCCCAGCAGGGCCAGCCTCTCCTCGGGTATCTGGCGGTCCATCATAGCGCGCCGGTCCGCCGCTTCGCCTGGTAGAACAGCTGGAACACCACCGGCACGGCCAGGGCGTTCAGGAACGGTTCCGCCAGGAAAATTTTAAGGCTCGTCGGGTTGATCCTGGCGAAGACCAGGCTCAGCCCCATGTAGAACAGCATCGAGATCCAGGAGAGGGAAACGGCCGCGACCAGCTGGGAGAAAAAGCTGTCCATGTCGAACTGCCGCTTGACAACGTAAACCACGTAGGCCATCAGCGAGTAGGTCAGAGCGTGGGCGCCAAAGGCGCTGACGCCCAGGAGGTCGGCGTAAAGCCCCAGAAAGAACCCCCACGCGATAGCTTTGACCGGGCCGGCGAGAATGGCCGAGCTGAGCGCGGCCGCGAAGATCAGGTTCGGGGCCAGCCCGTAGACCGTCAGGTTCTGCGTCCACCACCAGTAGGCGGCGCCGGTGGCCAGGTACAGGAAAAGCTCGACAAGAATGCTCATTGCGCGGCCTCCCAGGGCGCCAGGAACTCGCGGGGCAGGCGGCGCTTTACGATATAGACTTCCTTGAGCGTGTTGACGTCCACGTGCGGCGAGACGTCGGCGGTGATGAAATTCATGAAAGACTCGCGGGGGTTCACCTTGGTCACCTTCCCCACCGGCACGCCGGCGGGGAAAAGCAGGCCTCCCTGGGCGGTCACCAGCTCCGCGCCCTCGGCGAGGGCCGACTCTTCGGGGAGGTAACTCATCCTGAGCAGCCAGGTGCCCTTGCCTTCCACCAGCGCCTCCATGCCGCCCGGCGCTATGGAACAGACGGCGGAGGCGGCGCTGTTGGTGAGCAGCAGGACCTTGGAAAATTCAGGATAGACTTCGAACACGCGGCCGGCCAGCGCGGCCCGGCCGTCCTCCATGCCGAGCACGGTGTCGTTGACGGAAATGCCGTCGGCGGAACCCTTGTCGATGAAGAAGGAGCCGTACCAGTCGGAAGGGGTCTTGTTCACCACTCGGGCCCAGGAACCGGCCCAGGGCAGCGCCCGGGAGATGCGCATTTCTCCGGCCAGCCTGTCGTTCTCGGCCACCTGGGCGGCGGCCTCCTCCAGCCTGACTTCGAGGTTGCGGACCTTCTCTTTGAGCGCCCGGTTAGCCTGGTCGGTCTCGAGCAGGGCCAGGAAATTGGAGGGCACATTGCGCACGAAATAGTCGTACTTCGCGCCGTAATGGAGCGAAGGGTAGAGGCTGTAGCTTAAGGTAATGCGGGCCGTGTGGGCCAATTTGGAGGCGGGAAACAGCAAAAGGAGGACCGACAGTACGGCGAAGAATACTAAAGCGTAATTGGCTGCGTCTTTCTCTCTGCTCATCGCCTGTCCCCTCGCGGGACCCGCCTGAAAGACAGCCCCCCCTTGCGGGGGGTCAGCTGCGGTAGGAATTCAGGAATTCGGGGCGCTGGATCTTATCCAGCTCTTCAAGGTACTTTCCGCAGCCCAAGGCGACACAGCTCAAAGGATCGGCAGCCCTGTGGACCGGCAGTTCTGTTTCCTGCCTGATAAGCTCGGGGAAGCCGCGCAGCAGCGAACCGCCGCCGGCGAGCACCATGCCGCGGTCCACCAGGTCCGAAGAAAGTTCGGGCGGGGTAGCTTCGAGCACCTGCTTTATCACGTCCACTATCAGCTGGACAGGCTCCATCAGGGCCTGCCTTATCTCTTCCGAAGTCACAAGAATCGTCTTGGGCAGGCCCTTGGCCTGGTCTCTGCCTTTAACCTCTATCGTCTTCTCTTCTTTCAGCGGGAAAACCGATCCTATCTGTATCTTAACCTCTTCGGCGGTAGTTTCGCCTATGACTAAATTGTGCTTGCGCCGGAAATACTGCACTATGCAGTCGTCCATCTCGTCGCCGGCTACATCGAGGGACTTGGCCACCACCATGCCGCCCAGCGAGATGACCGCCACCTCGGTGGTGCCGCCGCCTATGTCGCAGATCATGCTGGCGTGGGGCTCGGCCACCGGCAGGTCGGACCCGATCGCGGCCGCCATCGGCTCCTCTATGAGCTGCACCTCGCGGGCGCCGGCCTGTTCGGCCGACTCCTGCACGGCGCGCTTCTCCACCTCGGTGATGCCCGAGGGGATGCCTATCACGATGCGGGGGTGCAGCAGGCTGCGCCTGTTGTGCACCTTGCGGATGAAATACTTGATCAGTTCCTGGGTGAGCTCGAAGTCGGCTATCACGCCGTTGCGCAGGGGGCGCACGGCAACGATGCCCGACGGGGTGCGGCCCAGCATCAGCTTGGCCTCGCTGCCCACGGCGAGCACCTTCCGCCTGTTCTTGTCGATCGCTACCACGGACGGCTCGCGCAGCACGATGCCCTTGCCTTTAACGTAGACGAGGGTATTCGCGGTGCCGAGGTCGATCCCGATATCGTTCGAGAACAGGCTGAAGAAATAGTCGAACATTCCCATTTGATCCTGTTAAACCAGCTTGACCAGCGCGGTCTCGGTGGCGTCGCCCCGGCGCGCGCCGAGCTTGAGGATGCGGGTGAAACCGCCGTCGCGCTCCTTGTAGCGGGTCGCGATCACTTCGAAGACCTTCTTGTAGATCTCCTTGTCCTTGATCACGCGGCGCACTTCCACGCGGCGGCCGTTCTTGGCGTCCGCGATCACGCGCTCCACTACGCGGCGCAGCTCCTTGGCCTTGGGCAGCGTCGTCTCCACCTTCTCGTGGAGCAGCAGGCTGCTGGCCATGTTGGAGAACATCGCGCGGCGGTGGGAACCGGTCCTGGAAAGTTTTCTCGTGCCTAAATTTCTTATCATAATGCGTGTTCCTTGGCGGTAATTAGTCTATCTTCATCCCGAGGTCGAGGCCCATTTCCTTGAGCTTTTCCTTGATCTCGTCCAGGGACTTCTGACCGAAGTTCTTCACGGCCAGCAGATCGCCCTCGGACTTGCGGACCAGCTCGCCGATGGTGCGGATGCCGGCCACCTTCAGGCAGTTGGAGGCGCGCGAGGAGAGTTCTATCATCTCGACGCCCTGTTCGAGCTTGCCCGACGTCTCGCCGGCGGGCTCTTTCTTGGCCACCTCGGCGCGGGCGGGCTCCTTGGCGGCCTCTTCGGCCGGGAGGAACGGCATGATCGAGCGGCGCAGCAGCGCGGCGGTGTTGCTGACGGCCTCGGAAGGGGTCGTCGTCCCGTCGGTCCAGATCTCGAGCACGAGCTTGTCGTAGTCGGTGCGCTGGCCCACGCGGGCGTTCTCCACGGTGTAATGCACTTTCTGCACCGGGGAGAAGATCGCGTCCATCGGGATGAATTCCATCGGCAGGTTGACGCGGGCGCGGATCTCTTCGGAGGTCAGGTAGCCCGAGCCGCGGGCGATCTCGAGTTCGGCTTCGAACTCGGCGCCGCTCTCGACGTGGGCTATCACGAGGTCCTTGTTGATGATCTCGACGTTGGCGTTCTCGTTGATGTCGGCCGCGGTCACGGTCTTCTTGCCCTTCAGGGAGATCAGCAGCGTCTCGGGGCCCTCGCCCTTGAGGCGCACGCGGAGCTTCTTGAGGTTCAGGACGATGTTGACCACGTCCTCCTGCACGCCGTTGACGGCGGCGTACTCGTGCCGCGCGCCTTTGATGCGCACGGCCACGACGGCCGCGCCTTCGAGGCTGGAGAGCAGGATGCGGCGCAGCGAGTTGCCTATCGTGTGGCCGTAACCTTTCTCGTAGGGTTCCGCGGTGAACTTCGAGTAGTTATCGGTCTTCGTCTTATCCTCGACCTGCAGAGTTTCGGGGATTACGAGCTGTTTGGAGAAAGTTGACATTCATTAACCTCGTTTACTTGGAATAGAATTCGACGATGAGCTGCTCGTCGGCGGAGATGCTGGACTCCGCGCGGTCCGGCCAGCGCACCAGTTTACCCTTCTTGGAACCGGCGTCCCACGCCAGGAAGCTCGGGCGCTGGGAGGCCTTCTCGGCGTGCTCCAGGCCCTGCTTTACAAGCACGGTCTCGGCGGTCTTCGGGTTGATCGTGATCTCGTCGCCGGGCTTAAGCATGGCGGACGGGATGGAGAGCACGCGGCCGTTAACCAGGATGTGGCCGTGGTTGACCAGCTGGCGGGCGGCTTTGAGCGACACGGCGAAACCGACGCGGCGCACGAGGTTGTCCAGGCGCACTTCGAGGAAGCGGAACAGCGCGGCACCGGTCTGGCCCTTGTCCTTGGAGGCCTTGGTGAAGAAGCGCTTGAACTGGGCTTCGGTCACCTGGGCGGTGAGGCGGGCTATCTGCTTCTCGCGCAGGTGCTTGGCGTAGTCGGACTGCTTGTTGGGGCGTCCGCCGCCGCCGAAGCGCTTTTCCTTCTCGGCGCGCTGGGCTTTGTCCACCTGGCAGTTCGTGTGGCACTTCGTGCCCTTCAGGAACATCTTCTGGTTAACTTTCAGGCACTTCTTGCAGCTGGGTCCGGTATATCTCGACATTGTAAAAGTCTCCTTGGTATTCTCGCTGTTAGACGCGGCGGGCCTTAGGGGGCCTGCAGCCGTTGTGCGGTATCGGGGTGACGTCCTTGATGGACACCACGTGTATGCCGCTCTGCGCTACCGCGCGGATCGCGGTCTCGCGGCCGGGGCCGGGGCCGCTGACGAAGACCATGGCCTGGCGCACGCCGTACTCGGAAGCGCGGGCCGCCGCCTTGCTGGCGGTGATCTGCGCGGCGAAAGGGGTGCCTTTCTTGGTGCCGCGGAAGCCGTTGCCGCCCGAGGTGGACCAGGCGATGACGCCGCCCTTCTCGTCGGTAAAGGTTATGATCGTGTTATTGAAAGAGCAGTTCACGTACACGCGGGCGAAGGCCACGGTGCGCAGGCGGCGGCGGGGCGCGCCTTTCTGCTCGGGTTTTTTAGCCCCATCCTGGGGCTGCGGGTTCTTGTTTTCTTCAGACATAGTTTTAAATCATCCTCCGTGTTTTCCCCCCGCCGTGGCGGGGGGTCGGCCCTTAGGCCTTTCCGCCCGCGGCTGCCGCTTTACCCGAGGAGCCGACCGTGCGGCGGCGTCCGCGGCGGGTGCGGCCGTTGGTGCGGGTGCGCTGGCCGCGCACCGGCAGGTTGCGGCGATGCCTGTAGCCGCGGTAGCTGTTGATCTCCACGTAGCGCTTCAGGGAGGCGGTGATCTCCCTGCGGAGCTCGCCTTCCACCTTGTACTCTTTCTGGATGACGGTGTTCAGGAGGCCGATCTGGTCCTCCGTCAGGTCCTTCACCCGGATATCGGGGCTGATCTGGGCGCTGAGGCCGGCCAGGATCTTCTTGGCCATCGGCCTGCCTATGCCGTAGACATAGGCTAAAGCGATGCTGATCTTTTTGTCTCTGGGTAAGTCCACACCTGCTATACGTGCCATACTTTCTCCTTAAAAATGCCGCTTTAATCGGTCACCAGCGCGCTCCGCCAGTCACCAGCCCGGGCTCAACCCTGGCGCTGCTTGTGGCGGGGGTCGTCGCAGATAACGCGGACGACGCCCTTGCGCTTTACGATCTTGCACTTAATACAAATTTTCTTTACGCTGGCTCTTACTTTCATTGAAGCACCTCTAAGCTATTGTTGTACCGCACCGTCCGCCGCCCAAGCCGCTTTCCTCGCCGGAGGAGCGGCCTTTTCGCGGCCTATTTTTCCCTGTATACTATCCGGCCTTTGCTGAGATCGTAAGGTGAAAGCTCGAGCTTCACCTTGTCGCCCGGGAGTATCTTTATGTGGTGTATGCGCATCTTGCCGGAGATGATGCCGAGTATCGTCTTGCCCGGGGCGATCTCTACCTTGAAAGTGGCGTTGGGGAGGGACTCTTTTACTATGCCCTCGACCTCTATTTTTTCACTGTTTTCTGACATATTTTTAATATTATACAAAAATAACGACTACTTGGGGGCCTCTAATTATTAAAAGCTCGCCGGACCGGCTATTCTGCACCGTCTTTCCCGCGGCTAGGAAGCCCTGCTCAGTACGTCGCAGCCGTCCTCCGTAACGGCGATAGTGTGCTCGTAATGGGCAGCCAGGCTGCCGTCCGCGCTGACCGCGGTCCACCCGTCGTTCTTTACCACCACGTCGGCCCCGCCCAGGCAGAGCATCGGTTCTATCGCCAGCGTCATGCCGGCCTTGAGCACCGGGCCCGAGCCCGGGCGCCCGAAATTCGGTATCGACGGCTCCTCGTGCAGGTGGCGTCCTATGCCGTGCCCGGTGAATTCCCGGACTACCGACATGCCGTTGGCCTCGGCGTACTTCTCCACCGCGTGGCAGACGTCGCCCAGCCTCACTCCGGCCCTGACCGCCGCGAGCGCCTCGTCGAGAGAGCGGCTCGTCACTTCCATCAGCCGCCTCGCCTGAGGCGAGATCGCCCCGGCCGCCACCGTAACCGCGGCGTCGCCGTAAAAACCCTCAATGACCGCGCCCATGTCCAGGCTGACTATGTCGCCCGCCCGCACCGTCCGCTTGGCGCTCGGGATGCCGTGCACGATCTCCTCGTTGATGGAGACGCAGAGCGTGGCCGGGTAGCCGCGGTAGCCGAGGAAGGCCGGGACGGCGCCGAGTTCCCTCACGCGCCGTTCCGCGAATTTGTCAAGTTCCGCCGTCGTGACCCCGGGCTTGACCAGGGGCTTCAATTCTTTGAGTACCTCCGCCACCACGCGCGACGCCTTGCGCATGCTCTCTATCTCGGCGGGGGTCTTGATCTCGATCACGGCTTTGAGCGCAGCAGGCCCATCACTTCCCGCGTGACGGCTTCGGGCGCTTTCCCGCCGTCGGCCTGCAAGAAGCTTCCGGAGGCCCGGTAATAAGCCAGCAGCGGCTCGGTCTGGTCCTTGTAGACCTGCAGGCGCTTCTCTATCACAGCCTGCGTGTCGTCGGGGCGCGTCATGAGCGGCTTGCCGCACGCGTCGCAGACGTTCTCTTTGGCCGGAGGGGCCGAAATAACGTTATAGATCTTGCCGCAGCCGGTGCAGGTGCGCCGCGAGCCCAGCCGCGCCACCACCACGTCTTCGGCCACGTTCAGGAACACCACGGCGTCCAGGCCCTGCCCGCGGGAGGTGAACCACCCGTCGAGCATCTCGGCCTGCTCCACCGTGCGCGGGAAGCCGTCGAACAGCAGGCCGCGCGTCTCGGTCCCCAGGCGGGTCTTGAGCATGTCCATCACCAGGCGGTCCGGCACCAGCCGGCCGGAGGCCATGTAAGACGCGGCTTCCTGCCCGAGCTGGGTCTTCTTGCCCATCTCGTCGCGGAGGATGTCCCCCGTCGAAACATGCACCATGTCGAGCTCTTTGGAAAGATCTTTGGCGAGCGTGCCCTTCCCCGATCCGGGGTACCCCAGCAGTATGATATTCATGCCGGTCAGCTCCCCACGTTGAACCAGCGGCCCTTGATGCGGGAGTTCTTATAGAACCCCTCGTAATTGCGCATCACCAGGTGAGCCTCGGTCTGGGCTATCGTGTCCAGCGCCACGCCGACCACGATCAGCAGCGAGGTGCCGCCGAAGTAGAAGGGGACGTTGAACTTGGCGCGCAGGTAATCGGGCAGCACGGCGATCAGCGACACGAAGAGGGCGCCGCCCAGCGTGATGCGGTTCATTACCCACTCTATGTGCGAGGCCGTCGGCTCGCCGGGACGTATGCCCGGGATGAACCCGCCCCACTTCTTCATGTTCTCGGCCAGGTCCTTGGGGTTGATGCTGACGGAGTTGTAGAAGTAGCAGAAGAAGATGATCAGCCCCACATACGCCGCCTGGTAGAGCAGGCTGGTGTGGCTCATATAGCTCATCAGTTTCTGGGCCCACGCCGCGTTGGGATTGAAAGAACCTATGGTATACGGCACGCTCAGCAGCGACACCGCGAAGATGACGGCGATGACGCCGCTCTGGTCCACCTTCAGCGGCAGGAATGTGGAAGCGCCGCCGTACATCTTGCGGCCCACCATGCGCTGCGCGTACTGCACCGGGATCTTGCGCTGGGCGGTTTCCACCCAGATCACGAAAGCGACGATCAGGAAGACCATGGCGAGGATGAGCAGGCCGGACAGCAGGGAGATTTCATCCACCTGCACCAGCTTGATCATGCCCATCACGGCCGAGGGCAGCTCGCCCACGATGCCGGCGAAAATTATCAGCGAGATGCCGTTGCCTATGCCGCGCTCGGTCACCTGCTCGCCCAGCCACATCACGAACATCGTGCCGGTCACCAGCGTCAGCACCGTCACGAAGTAGAAACCCAGCGTGGGGTTGGTCACGATGGCGGGACCGCCGCCGGCCGCGCCGCCCATCTTGGTCAGGGCTATCGTCAGGCCCAGCGACTGGAAGGCCGCCAGGAACAGCGTGAAATAGCGCGTGAACTGCGTGATCTTCTTGCGCCCGCTCTCGCCCTCTTTCTGAAGGCGGTCGAGCATCGGGAAGATATGCGCGCCCTGCACCAGGCTCATGATGATAGACGCGTTGATGTAAGGCATCACGCCCATCGAGAAGAGCGAGAACCGCCCCAGCGCGCCGCCCGAGAAGATGTCCAGGAAGCCCAGGATCGAGCCCTTCTGGGCCTCGAAGATGGCCTGCAGGGCCGCGGTGTTGATGCCGGGTATCGGGATCGAGGCGCCAAGCCGGTACACGGCCAGCGCCCCGAGCACGAAGAATATCCGTTTCTTAAGATCCTGTATCTTAAAAATGTCGGTGATCTGCTGCATTATTTTTTATCCGTTTTGGCCTTCTTGGCCTGTTTCTTGGCGGCGGCCTGCGCCGTCACTTCGGCCTGCTTGGCGGCCTTGGGAGCCACGAGCAGGGTAACCTTGCCGCCGGCCTTTTCGATCTTTTCCTTGGCCGAGGCGGAGAAGGCGTGCGCGGTGACGTTCAGGGCTTTCTTCAGCTCGCCGTCGCCGAGGACCTTCACCAGGTCGGAGTGCTTGACCAGGCGGCGCTTCACCAGGGTGTCCGGGTTAACGTCGGCGCCGGCCTTGAAATACTTCTCCAGCGAGGAGATGTTGACCCACTCGTAGGTCACGCGGAAGCGGTTGTTGGTGAAGCCGCTCTTGGGGATGCGCCGCAGCAGCGGCAGCTGGCCGCCCTCGAACCCGTCCGGCTTGGAGCCGCCCGAGGTGGAGTTCTGGCCTTTCTGGCCGCGGGTGGACGTCTGGCCGTGCCCGGAACCCGGGCCGGTGCCGAGGCGCTTGCGCTTGTGCACCGAACCGTATTTGGCTTTGAGATTGTTCAGTCCGACCATAGTTTTTCTCCTGTTTGCGGTAGAATCGTTAGTCGCGGGGCGCTTTATTCGGCGCGGCCGCGGATCTTCATCACTTCCTCACGGCTCTTGAGGCGCTTGAGCGCGTCGAGCGTGGCGTACACGGTGTTGAACGCGTTGCGGCTGCCGAGGCTCTTGGTGAGGACGTTCTTCACGCCGGCCGCTTCCAGCACGGCGCGCACGCCGCCGCCGGCGATCAGGCCGGTGCCGCCCACGGCGGGCTTCATCCAGACCTTGCCCGCGCCGAAGTTGCCTTCCACCTCGTGGGGGATCGTGGAGTCGATCAGCGGGAACTGGAACATGTCCTTGCGGGCGCCGGCGGTGCCTTTCTGTATGGCGCCCTGCACCTCGTTGGACTTGCCGAGGCCTACCCCGACTTTGCCGTGATTGTCGCCAACCACTACGAGAGCGTTGAAGGAGAAGCGCTTGCCGCCCTTGACGACCTTCGTGACCCGGTTGATCACCACGGTCACCACTTTCTCTTCGCGGGCGTCCGTCAGGTCGAGTTCCATCGCCTCGCCGGGTTTGCCCTGGGCGCTGAGTTCCTTGCTGGTCTTAAGCTGTTTCTGGTTTCTGAGCATTTTGGCGTGTCTCCCTTAGAATTTCAGACCGGCTTCGCGGGCCGCGTCGGCCAGGGCCTTGATGCGGCCGTGGTATATCCTGCCGCCGCGGTCGAAGCAGACCTCGGTCACGCCCTTGGCGATGGCGCGCTTGGCCAGCAGAGCCCCCACCACTTTGGCGGAGTCGAGGCTCTTGCCGGACTTCAGTTTGCCCTTCAGTTCCTTGTCGAGGCTGGAGGCCGCCACCAGGGTGGCGCCCTTCACATCGTCGACGACCTGGGCGTAGAGGTGCTTGGCGCCGCGGTAGACGCTCAGGCGCGGCCTCTTGATCCCGTGCTCGAACAGCTTGTTGCGCGAGCGGACCTTGCGGAATTCATATCTTTCCTGTTTGCTTATCATAATTTTTACTCTCCGTTATTTCTTCGCGCCGCCGGAAGCCGCGCCAGCCGCCGTCTTGCCGGCCTTGCGGATGATGTGCTCGCCCTGGTACTTTATGCCGGTGCCCTTATAGGGCTCGGGGCGCTTGATCCTCTTGATCTGGGCGGCCAGGTTCCCGACCACTTCGCGGTCGATGCCCTTGATCGTGAGGACGGTCTGCTTGGGGTCGAAGGACATCTTAATGCCCTGCGGTATGTCCACCAGCACGGGGTGGGAGAAGCCGAGCTGCATCGAGACGCGGTTGCCCTCGACGGCGCCTTTGAAACCGACGCCGGTGATCTCGAGCACCTTTTCGAATTCTTTGGTCACGCCGTTGACCATGTTGCTGATGCGGGCGCGGCAGGTGCCGAACAGCGCGCCCTTGTCGGTGGCGCCGGGGGCGATGCTGATATTGATGACGTTGGCGGCCACGGCGGCGTTGATGCCGTCGGGCAGGTTGAAGGCCAGCTTGCCCAGCGGGCCTTCCACGTGGATGGTCCGGCCGTCGAGGCGGGCTTTCACCTTGTCGGGCATGTTGATCGGCATTTTTCCAATTCTGCTCATGTTTGTTTACCTCTTAATAGCTGTTCGTTACCACACCTGGCAGAGCACTTCGCCGCCGATCTTCTGCTTCTTGGCTTCGGCGTCGGTCAGCAGGCCCTTGGAGGTGGACACTATGGTCACGCCGAAGGCCGCGCGGACGCGGGGCATTTCGTCGTGGCCGCGGTAGATGCGCAGGCTGGGCTTGGACACGCGGCGGATGCCGTTGATGACGGGCTGCTTGTCCGTGGTGTACTTCAGCGTGATGCGGATCACGCCGCGCCGGTCGATGGTCTTGTCCAGTTTGGGGTCGAGCACCTTGAAGTTGGAGACGAAGCCTTCGTCTTTGAGCACCTTCACCAGGCCGGCCTTGATGCCGGAGAACGGCACGTCGACGCGCTCTTTTTTCTTGGCTGTGGCGTTCTTGATCGCCGCGAGCATGTTAGATATGGGATCCATTAGTTTCTCTCCTTCCTTAAATTGACCGTTACCAGCTGGACTTGCGCAGACCGGGGATCAGGCCCTCGTGAGCCATCTTCCGGAGGCAGATCCTGCAGAGACCGAAGTCCCGGTAGTAACCGCGCGGCCTGCCGCAGATCTGGCAGCGGTTGCGGAAGCGCGTAGAGAACTTCTGGGGTTTGCGCATCTTCGCCATCCAAGCGTATGTAGCCATTTCTTTCTCCTATTATCCTTAGATCTTACTTAGCCGCGGGCTTCTTTACTTCGGGCTTCTTGAAGGGCATGCCCATATACTCCAGCAGGGCCTTGCCTTTCTTGTCGTCGCCGGCGGTGGTCACGAACGTGATGTTCATGCCGCGGGCTTTCGGGGATTTTTCCATGTTGACCTCGGGGAAAATGTGGTGTTCCTTGAGGCCGATGTTCAGGTTGCCGCGCCCGTCGAAGAAGCGGGGGTCGATGCCCTGGAAGTCGCGCACGCGGGGCACGGACAGGGACACGAACCGGTCGAAGAACTCGTACATGCGGACGCCGCGCAGCGTCACGCGCACGCCTATCGGCATGCCCTCGCGCAGCTTGAAGTTCGAGATCGACTTCTTGGCGCGGCGGACCTGCGGGTTCTGCCCGGAGATCAGCATGAGGTCTTCCTTGGCCAGGTCGAGGGCCTGGATGTTCTCGCGGGCCTCGCTGACGCCGATGTTGATGACGATCTTGGTCATCTTGGGGCAGGCCATCGGGGAGGACAGGTTAAAGTCCTTCATCAGGGCCGGCTGCACGCGGGCGCGGTAGTCTTCGGCCATGCGCACCTTGTAGCCCTTGGGCAGCGGCGCCACGGGGCCCTTCGGCACCTCGGTGAGCTGCAGCTTCTGGGAAAGGTTCTCTTTCTTGTGCTGCGCGGCTTTCTGCTGCTCCTTGGTAGCCTTCTGGTCCTTGGTGTTCTCTTTCGGGGTTTCCTTCGCCATTTAAATTACCTCTTAAACTATAGCTTCGCCGCATTTCTTGCAGGCGCGCATCTTCTCTCCGCCCTGGACGGAGATCTTCACGCGGGCCGGCTTGCCGCACTTGGGGCAGACCAGCTGTACGTTGGAGATGCTCATCGGGGCCTCCACCTTGTGAATGCCGCCGGGCTTTTCCTTGGTGGTCTTCTTGTGCTTGGAGACGATGTTGATCCCCATCACCACGACCTTGCGATCGGCGGGCAGCAGTTCCTTGACTTCGCCCTTTTTACCCTTGTCCTTGCCGGCTATCACTATGACCGTGTCTTTTTTCTTGAGTTTCAGCATAATTTCCGCCTTATTAAATTACTTCGGGAGCGAGCGAGACTATCTTGAGGAAGTTCTTGCCGCGCAGTTCGCGGGCCACGGGCCCGAAGACGCGCGTACCCTTGGGCTCGCCGTTGTCGTCTATAACGCAGACCGCGTTGTCGTCGAAGCGGATGTAGGAACCGTCGGGGCGGCGGGTTTCCTTGGCCACGCGCACCACCACGGCCTTCACGACGTCGCCTTTCTTGATGGCGCCGTGGGGGATGGCGTCGCGCACCGAAGCGACGATAGTGTCGCCGAGGAACGCGTACTTGCGGTAGCTGCCGCCGTTAACGTGGAAGCACTGCAGTTTGCGGGCTCCGGAGTTATCGGCGACGTTGAGAATGGTTCTGAGCTGTATCATGTTCTTTCTCCGTTATGGGGACGCTTATTTCGCAGCCTTCTCCACTATGCGGCTGATCCGCCAGCGCTTGAGCGCGGACAGGGGGCGGGTATTGACTATCTCCACCAGGTCGCCGGCCTTGGACTCATTGGCCTCGTCGTGGGCGTAGAACTTGCGGTTGCGGCGCAGCGTCTTGCTGTACACCTTGTGGCTGATCACGTGGTCCACGCTGATCACGCGGGTCTTGGTCATCTTGTCGGAGACCACCACGCCGCGCATCACTTTGCGGTTGCCCCTGCTCTCGGTTTTTTCGGTATTTTCGGTCATTTTTTAGCCTCGGCCGTCTTGGATTTCGCGAGCTCGCGCTGCCGCATGAAGGTGTTGATCATGGCGATCTTGCGGCGGGCGGTGCGCAGCACCAGCGGGTTCTCCACCGGCGCGGTGGTGCGCTTGAAGTTAATCTGGAAGATCTGCTTCTTAAGGTCGGCGGCCTGGGCCTTCAGCTCGGCGTCGCCCATGTTCTTAAGGGTTTCCTTGTCTTTTCTTTTCATGATAAGGCTGCTCTCCTTTAATTCTCGCGGCTTATGAAGCGCGTCTTGATCGGCAGCTTGTGCCCGGCGCGGGTGAAAGCTTCCTTGGCGCTGACGAGGTCCAGGCCTTCCACCTCGAAGAGGATGCGCCCGGGGCGCACGACGGCGACCCAATGGTCGGGCGCGCCCTTACCTTTACCCATGCGGGTTTCGGCGGGGTGCTTGGTGATGGACTTGTCGGGGAATATGCGCACCCAGATCTTGCCCTTCTTGCGCAGATAGCGCACGATGGTAACGCGGCAGGCTTCGATCTGGCGGGCGGTGATCCAGCGGGGCTCGAGGGCCTTGAGGCCGAACTCGCCGAAAGCCAGGGTGAAGCCGCTCTTGGCCGGACCCTTAATGCGGGCCGCGGTGTGCGTCTTGCGGTATTTTACTCTCTTGGGCATCAACATAATTATCGCTCCTTAGAAGAAGACTCAGGCGCTGGGGTTAGCGTCCCTGCGGGCGGCGGCGGATTCGTCCATCACCGGTATCTCGCTGGGGTTCTCAGCTTCCATTTTCTGCAGCTGCTCGCGCAGTTCGCGGGGCGTCTTGGCGAAGAACAGCTTCTTGAAGATCCAGACCTTGATGCCGATCTTGCCCATCGCGGTGTGAGCTTCGGTTAAGCCGTAATCGATGTCGGCGGAGATGGTCTGAAGCGGCACGCGGCCCTTGCGGTACCACTCGCGGCGGGCGATCTCGGCGCCGCCGAGGCGGCCGGAGGCCATCACCTTTATGCCGAGGGCGCCGGAGCCCATCGTGCGCTCCATTGCGCGCTTGATGGCGCGCTTGAAGCTGATGCGCTTCTCGAGCTGCTGCGCGACGCTCTGACCGACGAGGCGCGGGTCGAGCTCGGGGATCTTGATCTCGGAAACGTTGATGAACACCTTGCGCTTCGTGAGGCGCTCGACGTCCTTCTTGAGGGCTTCGATGTCCGCGCCCTTGCGGCCGATCACGATGCCCGGGCGGGCGGTGTGGATCGTCACCTTCAGGTAGGCGCCGGCGCGTTCGATGTCGACCCAGCTGACGGAGGCCATCGCAAAGCGCTCGGTCACCATGTGCCGGATCTCGAAATCCTCGCGGATCAGCTCGGGCATCTTCTTCGGGGAGAACCAGCGGGACTGCCAGTCCTGGATGTAGCCGAGGCGTAAGCCCTTAGGATGTATTTTCTGACCCATATTATTTGCTCCCCTTGGTGTCGGACACGGCCACGTGAATGTGGCACATCTTGCGCTTGAACGGCATCGCGCGGCCCTGCGGGCCGGGCTGCACGCGGCGCAGGAACTTCATCGGGCCCTGGTCGGCGAAGCACTCGGAGACCCAGACCTGTTTGAGGTCCAGTTTCTTGCCGAGCTTCACGCTCAGGTTGGCGCCCGCGGACTTAATGGCCTTGCCGACGACGTCGGTGGCTATGCGGGGCAGGGAGGCCAGGATGTACTGGGCCTCGTACAGGGACTTGCCCCGTACCGCGTCGAGCAGCTGGGCAACCTTGCGGCGGCCGTAGCGCTGGTATCTGAGATGGCATTTAGCTTCCATGATTTTCTCCGTTTATAGTCACTGCACCCTTAGGTCAGGTCCGTGGCTTCCTTGGTATGCGACTGGCCGTGGCCCTTGAACAGCCGCGGGAAAGAGAACTCGCCGAGCTTGTGGCCGACCATGCGCTCGGTGACGTACACCGGCAGGAACTTGCGGCCGTTGTGCACCAGCAGGGTCTGCCCGACGAACTCGGGGGTGATCGTGCAGGCGCGAGCCCAGGTCTTTATCTGCTTTTTGTCGCCGGCCTGGGCGACAGCCTGGACTTTCGCCAGGAGCTTCTGGTCTACGTACGGCCCTTTTTTAGAAGATCTGCTCATTTATATTCCTCCGTTACGCGGACTTGGCCTTGCGGCGGTCCTGCACTATCATCCAGCTCCAGATCTTGGACTTGGTCCTGGTCTTGAAGCCCTTGGAAGGCTGGTTCCACGGCGAGCGCGGAACGTTGTTGCCCTTCGAGTGGCCGCGGCCGCCGCCGAGCGGGTGGTCGCAGGCGTTCATCGCGGCGCCGCGCACGGTCGGCTTCACGCCGATGTGGCGCTGGCGGCCGGCTTTGCCGAGGGTGATCGTGTTGTGCTCGATGTTGCCGACCTGGCCGATCGTGGCCATGCAGGCCTTGAGCACTTTGCGGAGCTCGCCGGACGGCATCTTGACGAGGGCGTAGTCGCCCTCTTTCGCCATCAGCTGCGCCTGGGTGCCGGCCGCGCGGACGAACTGCGCGCCCTTGCCCGGGATCATCTCAATGGCGTGGATGAAGGTACCGTCGGGGATGTTGGTCATCGGGAGCGCGTTGCCCAGGCGTATTTCGGCCTTGGGGCCGCTCATCACGGCCGAGCCCACGCCCAGGCCCAGCGGGGCGGGGATGTAGCGCTTCTCGCCGTCCGCGTACACGAGGAGGGCGATGCGGGCGTTCCGGTTGGGGTCGTACTCTATCGCGGTGACCTTGGCGGGCACGCCGTACTTCTCGCGCTTGAAATCGATCATGCGGTAGCGCCGGCGGTGGCCGCCGCCGTGGTGGCGGACCATGACCATGCCGGTGTTATTGCGGCCGCCGTGCTTGCGCAGGCCGGTCGTCAGGTTCTTCTCGGGCTCCGTCTTGGTGATCTCCGAGAAATCGGCGATCTGCAGGGTGCGCCTCGAAGGGGTGTAGGGTCTGTATGATTTTATGGGCATATTTCTTTCCTATTTACGCCTTATTTCGGCAGGTCGGTCATGTCTATCTTCTGACCGGCCTTCACGGAAACTACCGCCTTCTTCCAATCCGAGCGGTAACCCTCGTGGCGGCCCACTTTGTGGAGTTTGCCGGGGAGGTTAGCGGTGCGGACGGCCGTGACCTTGACCTTGAAGAGGTTCTCTACGGCCTTCTTGATCTCGGGCTTGGTGGACTTCGGGTTCACGCGGAAGGTATAGCGGTTCTGCTCGTCCTTCGTGGTGACGCTCTTCTCGCTGAGGATAGGGGATATCAGCACGTCTATGTAGTTCATTTGGCCTCCTTGACGCTGTCGGCCAGGGCCTTGAGGGCGGCCGAGGTGAAAACGAGCTTGGAGCTGCGCATCGCCTCGTAGGCGTTCAGGTTCTGCGCGAGGCACCAGCCGAATTCGGCGACGTTCTTGGACGCGGTCTTGAAGTTCTTGTCCATCTTGTCGGTGATGAAGAGCACGCTCTTGTCGCCGAGGCCTTTGCGCAGGGCGTTGAGGGAGCTGGTCTTGGCGGCCTCGAGGCCGAGGTTCTCGATCACCAGCACGGCGCCGTCGGCCGCGCGGGAGGAGAGGGCCTCGATCAGGGCCTGGCGAAGCTTCTGGATGGGCAGGTACTGGCGGAAGGAGCGCGGCTTGGGGCCGAACACCACGCCGCCCTTGCGCCAGATCGGGGACCGGGTGGAACCCGCGCGGGCGCGGCCGGTGCCCTTCTGCTTCCAGGGCTTCTTGCCGCCGCCGGACACTTCGGAGCGGGTCTTGGTGCTCGCGGTGCCGCGGTGCTTGTTGGCCATGTAATACTTCATCACTTCGTGGATGAAGTACGGATCGGGCTTCACCGAGAACATCTCGGGCAGGGCCACTTTGCCCACTTCCTGTCCCTTAAGGTTTAAAAGTTTCGTTTCCATGTTTTGTCCTCTTTAGGCCTGTTACTTCTTGGCGGCCGGTTTCTTGCCGGCGTCAGCCTTCACTTTGTTCTTGGAGACCTTGTTGGCCTTCGGGGCGGGCACCTTCTTGTTGGTGGCCGTCACGTACACGGTGCTGCCGGTGGCGCCGGGGATGCCGCCGCCTATGAGCAGCAGGTTCTCCTCGGGGATCACCTTCAGGAGCTTCATTTTCTGCACGGAGACGGTTTCAACGCCCCAGTGGCCGGCCATGCGCTGACCGGGAAGCACGCGGCCCAGCGAGCGGCGGGAACCCAGGGAACCGGGAGCGCGCTCGCGGTCGCTGGCGCCGTGGCTGGCGGAACCGCCCCTGAAGTTGTGGCGCTTCATGCCGCCGGCGAAGCCGTGGCCCTTGCTGACGCCCTGCACGTCCACGTACTGGCCCTCGACGAAACGCTCGACGCCGGCCGTCTGGCCCTGCTCGGCGCCCGCGAGGTCGGCCACGCGGAATTCTTTGAGGTGGCGGAGCGGCTTGGAATTTATTTTCTTCGCCAGGCCGAGCTCGGCCTTGTAGGCGTTCTTTTCTTTCTTGTGACCGAAGCCGAGGCAGATGGCCTGGTAGCCGTCCTTGTCCTTGGTGCGGGTGTACGCCACGCGGCACGGACCGGCCTGCACCACGGTGACCGCGTGCAGGTTGCCGGAGGCGTCGAAGATCTGGGTCATGCCCATCTTTTCTCCGACCAGAAATTTATGCGCCGCGGGCAGCTGCGCGATCTCCTGCTTCTGCTCGGGGGCCGTGTTCTCTTTGTTTTCTTCTGTCATAAGTCCGCTCCTTGCGTCGTGCCTTCCGACGGAAAACGCCCGGTTTTACGCCGGGTTCTCCGCGGTTTTCAAAAGACAAACGAACAAACCGCACCGGAACTTTTTCAGCTCCGGTTACTCTTAAAACAATTTTTTGTTTCTATGATTAGCCCGCAGGCGGAGGGAATCAAGGCCGCTCCGTCTATAGGGCCGCTGTCCGTATTCCGTAGAACGCGACAGCGTAATAATAAAAACTTCTTTTCAAAGAAACCGCGGCGTGGCCGCGATTAACTACAGGATTATTATAACAAAACTCCAGAGAAGTGTCAAAAGATTTCACGCCTTGGGCAGGGGGGCGGGTTAGCAAAACCCTGTCGGAGGCCGAGGCTTGCGTAAGCGCCGAGGCCGAGACGGGGAGTGGCGAGCACGGTGTGCGCGTGGACGAAGTCCACTTTCTCGACCACGTTTTTGCGCTCCGCCCCCCTGCCCAGGGCTAAGTCCACGACCCTGTCCCGGGTCACAGATAAACCGCATAGCGGTTTTCCGCGACCCCGGCGGGGACCTGTCGCTGCGCTCCATCCGGCGGTTCCGCTACGTAAGGAACCGCCTCCGCCCTTGCGGCCCGGTCGCGAGGCATAATTATGCCTCGCTCTTTCCGGGCCTCACGTCCAGGCGCGGCGCCAGGCCCAGGGCCAGGGCGTAAAACTCCCGGCTGAGCGCCTGGTCCTCCACGTATAGGATGAGATTCATATTCATATAGATAATGATATCAAAAGGGGGCCGCCCGGTCAAAAAAAAGAGCCCGGCTTTTGGCCGGGCTCTCTTCTGGACAGCGCTGGTTACTTAGCGGTGCCGTTGATCCACCCGAGCGCGCCGTTCACCTTGGCGTAAACGCCGGGCTTGTTGGGGCGGGCGCAACCTTCGCCCCAGCTCACTACGCCCGCGAGCACGCGGGAGGAGCCGGAACCGATCATCAGCGGGCCGCCGCTGTCGCCCTGGCAGGAATCCTTGCCGCCCTGGGGATAGCCGGCGCAGAGCATGCTGTCGGTTATGCCGTCATAGGCCGCGGAGCAGGCTTCCTGGGAGATGAAGGGCACGGAGACCTTCAGCAGGTTCTTGGAGGCGCTGCCACCCTCGCTGGTGGTGCCCCAGCCGGCGGTGACGAACTCGCCGCCGGAGAGCTCCCTGGAGTTCAGGGCGATCGGGGCGTACTTGGAGTCGGCGGAGAGCTTAACCAGCGCGAAGTCGTTGTCCATCGTGTTGGTGTCCCAGCCGGGGTGCTTGATTATCTCGAGCACGGTGAATTTCTCGACGCCTTCGGTGTCGGCCTGGTTGAGCAGGCCCACGGCGACGCCTTTAAGGTAGCCGCCCTCGACGCAATGCGCCGCGGTCAGCACCCAGTTCTTCTTTATCAGGGAGCCGCCGCAGAAGTGGCTGCCCCAGGAAGTGCGCAGGGAGACGAGGAAGGGGAATTCGCCTTTAGCGGCCTGCACGCCGCCCACTATCTTTTCGGCGGAGAAGCGCTCGAAAGGGTTGACGGCCTCGGGCACGAGGGCCGGGCGGACAACGTTAATATCGGTTATCGCGGGCAGCACGCTGCTGCCGGGGTTATCGAAGCTTACGTTCGCCGCGTTGGCGGGAACCATGGCGAGGGCCAGTAACAGAGCCGCTATCGTCTTTATCATTCAACTTCCTCCAGAACGCTTTGGATTAACAACTTAAGTGAATTGTGCAAAATCAATTGACGCGTGTCAATAAGAAATTTCCCTTAAGGCCCAGAGAGTCCTGGGCCCAACTGCCCATGATGGATATCAGGAGTTTTTAACGACGGGCGTTGTCGCGCAGGCGCGACAGCAGCCGGTAGCAGGCGGCCGTCACCGCGTCTATGCGCGACAGCGAGAAAGGCGGCAGCGTGTCCGCGGGCGAGAGGGGCAGCCGGTAGACGGCGCAGTATTCGGCCACCCGCTCCCGGAGCCGGGCCAGCACCCTGTTCTCCGCGGCCTCGCCCCCAAAGCGCGCCGCTTCTTTTTCCAGGGCCTCGAACTGCAGGTGCCGGTAGGCCTCGGCGACCAGCCGCTCGGCGGCGGGGTCGCGGCCGGCGGCGCCGCGCCGCTCCTCGGCGGCTATCGTGAGCGGCTGCAGGCGCGACAGGCGGTCGCGTACCAGGTCGTTGCTGCCGGCCAGGCCGGCGCAGGCGAAGTCGAAATCTTTGGAGGCCACCAGTTTGTCCAGCGACACTTTCAGGTCGGTGATGTCGGCCGGGGCCACGGGGCCGCGGGCCAGCCGGTCCAGGAAACGGCCCACAGCCGAGGCCAGCTGCTCCCGCTTGAGCTCGGCCAGGTAGCCGGCCATGTCGTTAAGGGTAACTATCAGGAATTCTTTCTGGCTGGAATAGCTGGAGTTCACCGAGCCGGCCAGCTCCCTGAGGCTGGCTACCAGCTTCACCTGCGTTTCGTATGCCTTATTGTGTTCCATGCTTACCCCTCCGGTGCCCCGATATCCCGGCAAACGGCCGGGGGAACGACCACGCCGCGCCTGGCCCAATTAAAGACCGCCAGGCTGTCCCGGCGGTCTCTCTTGCTTGCCGCTGCCGCTCAGGCGCCCTTGATGAAGCCCAGCGCTTTACCTATAGAATAGCTTTCTTTGCCCCCGCTCAGGCTGCCCAGCAACTCCCTGGCCGAAGCAAGATCCTCGCCCAGCGTCACGATGGGCGGCTCCACGTAGCCGCCGGCGCAGATCTGCGGCAGGCCGGTAGCGGCCAGCAGCGCGTTGCACAGGCAGCCGCGGCCTTCGGTATTCTTGGCGCGGCCGCCCTTGGCCACGAAGGCGTCCACCGGTTCGGCCGGGCAGCGGTAACCCAGCGAGCCGTCGGGCTTTAAATAATTAACCTGCAGCAGGCCTATGTCGCAGCGGCGCGGCCGCGCGTTAAAAACGGCCTCTTCGGAAATGGTGCCGGGCACCCCTGCCACCTTGAACGGGAAGCCGGTGGGCGAAACCACGGAATTGGTGACTTTGAGTTCGCCGGCGGCCAGCATTTTCAGCGCGCGCGCGCGCAGGCCTGGCTCCATACCGGACTGGCCCGAAAGCGCGGCCAGCGTGCCGAACTGCACGCCCACGGCGCCCGCCGCCTGGGCCGCGGCCAGGCCGCCGCGCCGGCCGTAGGCGCCGGCCAGCCAGAAGGGCATGCCGAGACCGGCTATGGCGCCGATGTCGGCCTTGTCCTGTTCGGTATAAACGTAAACTGGTTTGCCGTCAGCGTCGAAACGCATTTTCGCGGGCGGGGCATTATGCCCGCCGGCGTCGGAACCTTCCACCACGAAACCGTAAGGCCGCGTAGCGGGATCGGCCGCCAGGGCCTGCGCCAGGCCGAAGGAGGAAACAATGGCCAGGAACCTGGGCGGCCGCAACGCCTCGCCGCCGCCGGTCAGCTCGCCGGGGCGCACCGCGGCGTAGTAGGCGCCGGAGCCGGAACGCTCGCCGTAAACTTTGAGGGACATGCCGGCGGGTTCGTGCCGGGAAAGCTTCTCTATCATGGCCGGCAGCTCGTCGGGGCTGCCGGCGCCCACCAGCACGTAGGCCGCGCCGGCCAGCATGGCGCCGTACAGCGCCCACGGCAGGGGGCGCTCCACCTTGCGCAGGAAATTTATGCCCACGGGCTTGTCGTGGCCTTCCTTGGCCAGCCAGACCTCGGCGAAGTTGGCCGCCAGCACCAGCACCTGCATCTCGCGCGGCAGTTCCCAGAAAGAATCGGGGCCGGGCCGGAAATTCTCCATGCGCGTCAGGCGGCAGGGCGGCACGTGCTTGTAGGGCGCGCCGGGGGGCCGGCCGCCTTCTATGTAATATTTGTCGAAGATCTCCCAGACGTCGGAGGCCAGCGCGGGCTGGCGGCGGGCCAGCTCGGAAAAAGCGCGGCGCACGTGGCCGCCGGGATCGCCGTCCTGCAGCAGGCGGGGATAGACTATCTCCAGGCCGGTGCCGGACACCACGCCCAGCCCGCCCATCATGGATACTATCCTGGACATGACCCACCAGGAAATGCGCACGCCCATGCCGCCGGAAATTATGGCGGGATCTGGCAGTGTAGGGGCCTTATTGTCTGTATTCACTCTGTCTCCTGGGGCCTGCAATATCCTCTGCTTTGCGCGGCCCTAATTATATATTACCTTTTTTCGCGGGAATAAAGTCCTGTATTTCGTTAAACGGCGGGGCTAGCCCAGCAGGCCGCGCATGTCGGCCGGCAGCGGGGCCGACACCGTCATCGGCCGCCCGTCCGCGGGGTGCAGGAAGGAAAGACTCGCAGCGTGCAGGGCCTGCCGCCCTATGCGCATCAGCGCGGCGTCGGCCGGGGTCAGTTGGTCGGCTACGAAGCGCAGGAACACGCCCTCGTCCAGGCCGTACATTTTGTCCCCGGCCACAGGCTTGCCGAGCGCCAGGAGCGTGGCCCTGATCTGGTGCAGCCGGCCGGTGCGGGGAACGGCCCTTACCAGGGTCAGGACGCCGTGCCGCTCCTCCGGGAAGAACTCGGTGTCCGCCCACTGCGCCTCGCGCCCTGGTTCCGGCCCGTCCGCGGCCGAGGGCTCGAAACGCCGCTTCTTGCGTATGGCCGAACCGGGGCAGGGGCCTATGTAGCCGCGGGCCCGCGCCGGGGCGGCGAACTCCCCCTCGGTGACGGCGAGATAGGTCTTGGCAACGCTGTGCTCGTCGAATTGCCGGCGGCAGGCCCGGGCGGCGGCCGGGTGCCTGGCCACCAGGGTAACACCTGAAGTCTCGCGGTCCAGCCTGTTGATGATGGAGGGCTCACCCACCCCCAGGTCGTCTTGCAGCACGCCCCACAGGGTGTTCCTAAAATAGCGGCCGGCCGGATGCGCGGGCAAGTTGCCGCTCTTGGCGACGACCATGATGTCGCGGTCCTCGTAAAGCACGCTTACCGTCCTGTCCGCCGCGGGCTCCGCGGCCCCGGCCGGACTATAGAGCACCACGTCGTTCTCGCCCAGCTCCAGGTCCGGCCCGGCGGGCGCCCCGTTCACCAGCACAGCCCCGCCCGCGGCCAGCGCCGTCCACCCGGCCAGGGTGTGGTAAGGAAAGCGCGCGGCCAGGAAGGCCGCGAGGGCGCTGCCGGATTGCTCCCGGCGCACGGTATAACGCATTATTCTGCCGCCTTCTATCATATGCCGCCCTTATTCTATCAAAGGCTGGCGCCCATACGCCGGAAAGATTTGCACAAAGCGCTCCGCTACCGCTATAATAAGCCTGATGGGAGAAACACAGGGGAAAGTTTTGCTGGTCACCAGCGGCAAAGAGCTGCTGATGGAGATGACCCCGTCCATGTCCGGCAGGGGCATGGAGCTGGTCTGCGTCCCCACCCTCAAGTACGCAGCCGACCGCCTGGCCGCCGGCGACTGCTCCACCCTGGTGGTGGATTTCGGCTGGCTGCCCCCTTCGGAGCGCGGCGCGCTGCTGGAACTCCACAAACAATTTCCCAAGGCGCGGCTGTTCACGCTGGAATCCGTGGCCAGCATGGCCCCGGCCGTCCCCTCGCCGCTGCGGCGCCTGAGCTGGCCGCTGCCCATGGGCTTCGCCGACCAGGTGCGAGTCATCGCCAAGCCCGTCATCATCCTCGCCGACCAGGTGCTGTTCTCCACCGGCGCCGTGCAGAACGCCTTCCAGCAGTCCGGCGTGCAGGCGGAGTCGCTGGAATACGGCGCCGAGCTCCCCGATTTCATCCGCCGCCAGAGCGAGGCGCGCGCGGCCTCCGCCCGCACGCAGAAGCCCAAGAAGGGCTGGTCGCTGCTGGGCAGTGACGACGAGCAAGAGCAGGAAGCGGCGCCGGACATAGGCAATTTAGTGGTGGCGCAGTTCACCGGCAGCGCGGCGCAGGCCGGCGCGCTGGACGCCGCCGTGCGGGCCGTGGCTCCCGAGGCCGTCTGTTACCTGGTCTCCGGAGTGGACGTACAGCGCTACGCCATGCAGGCCCTCAAGGAGGGCCAGCCGGTGGCGCTGCCCCGCGAGCAGGCCGGCCGCATAGCCGGCATCATGGACGAGAGCGCCGAAGGCGGCGAAACCCGCCTGAAGCGGCGCGAGCGCGAACGCATCCTGCTGCTGGATAATTTCAAGCCGGCCCTGACGGCCCTGAGCCAGGCGCTGATCGGCCACGGCTATGAGGTAACTTCCTCGATGGACGGCGCGGAGGCCCTGCGCCTTACCACCAAGGGTTCCTTTCACCTGGCCGTCGTCGGCACGGCCATCACCATGGCGGAGCTCAGCGGGGCGGAACTGGCGCAGAAGATGCGCGAGCGCGACCCGGACATGCGCATCATTTTCATGGTGGACCAGTACCCGCTCAAGGCGGCCCTGCAGGGCGTCAGCCAGGTGGTGGAGCTGGGCCTCGACGACGCCATCCTCAAGCCGGTGGAAGCCTCGCGCCTGATCTTCTCCGTGGAGAAGGCCCTGGAGCGCCGCTTCCTGCTGCTCGAGAACGCCCGCCTGCTCAAGGAAACCCAGGAGCAGAAGAACCAGCTGGAACTGGTCAACGGCTTCCAGAAGAAATTTTTTGCCACGGTGGCGCACGACGTGAAAAGCCCGCTCACCGCCATCCTCGGCTACGCCGAGGTGCTGACCGGCAAGCTGAAAGCGATGCCCAGCGAGGGCCGCTACGCCGCCAACATACAGACCTCCGCCAAGACCCTGAACGTGCTGATCTCCGACCTGGTAGACCTGGCCGCGATGGAGTCGGGCAAGCTGCGCGTGGAGATCGGCAACCTGAACCTGCTCGGGGTCATCAACGACGTCTTCGAGCGCGTCAAGATCGCCGCCGCCGCCCGCAAGCTCAACATGACCCTAGAAGCCCCGCCGGCGCTGCCGCCGCTGGCCGGTGACGACGCCCGCGTGGGCCAGGTGGTGCAGAACCTCTGCACCAACGCCATCCAGTACACCAAGGAAGGCGGCAAGATCACCATCAAGGCCGAGCTCAAGACCGACCGGGTGGAGGTCAGCGTAATAGACACCGGCATCGGTATTTCCAAAGAGGACCTGCCCCGCGTCTGGGAGCGGTTCTTCCAGACCAAGGAAGCCATGGGCATGCGCAAGGCCGGCTTCGGTCTCGGCCTCAAGATCGCCCGCGAGATCGTGCAGCGGCACGGCGGCGAGATGGGCATCGAGTCGGAGCTCGGCGTGGGCTCCCGCTTCTTCTTCCATATCCCGCTCAACGGCCCCCCGCGCACGGCTGGCGCAGCCGGAACGGCCCCGGCGGCCGCGCCCAAGCCCCCGCCGCCCTCCGGCCTGCCGCCGGCGCCCCCTCCCCCGCAGCAGCCACAGCAGCCGCGGCGGGACTCGCACCTGCCGCCGCAGCCGCCGCAACATAAACATTAACCTTTAAAAGAAAACGCCGGGACAGCCCGGCGGTTTCTTTTAGCGGCCCGGCGGCTAGTCGCCGAGCCTGAACCTTATGCGCAGCACGCCTTCGGCGTAGCCTGTGGAGATTATACGGAAAGCGCCTATCTCGGCGGTCGAGGCCACGTGCGGGCCTATGCAGGGGCAGGCGTCGTAATCCCCTATGCGTATCACCCGCAACTTTTCTCCGGCGGCGCCCTCGGGCAGCCGCCCCAGGTCCAGTTCCCGCGCCGCCAGTTCGCGGGACATGAACTCTTCGCGCACCGGCAGGGCTGCGCTCACCGCGGCGTTCACGGCGGCTTCCAGCGCGGCGCGCTCCTCCGGCGTCAGGTCGCGGGGAAAGCGGTAATCGCATTTTGACTTTTTGCGCTCTATATGGGAACTGAAAGCCCGCCCGCGCGCGAACAGGCGCACCATGGCCTGGTTGAGCAGGTGTTCCGCGGTATGCATCCGGGGGTCGGGATATTCTTTCATAAGTCCCCGCGGCCGTTCAGTTCATCACCAGGGCGTAAAGCACGAACATTACGAAGCCGACGAAGGCCACAGCCAGCGCGATCTCCGCCGGCCGGCGTATCCCCTCGCCGCCCCCCACCATCCAGTAAAGCCGGGCCCGCGCCGCCTCCGTTTCTCCGTCATCGGCCTCCTGGGCCCGGGTCTGCGAACCCGCCAGATTTCGCGGGTCGGCCAGGAAGGCGCGAAACACGGCCCGCGCCTCCTCGATAAAAGCCGGGTAGGCGGCCGCCGGCACCAGGCCGCGCTTAAAAACTATCAGGAACTTACCGGCCCCCTGCGCCCGCCAGTTGCCGCGCAGCCCCTCGAACACGCCGGTGATCTCCGGCGTGAACAGCGCGGCCACGCGCTCCTTGTCGGGCCCGGTCAGCGCGTAACGGCCGGAGAAGCCGGGCCGCTCCGGGAAATCTATGTCGCGCTTCGTCACAAGGTCGCCAGCCTTATCCAGCAGCGTCTCCGGCGCCAGGTCGAACTCGGGCAGGGCCAGCCGCTCGTCGCGGTACAGCGCCAGGCCGAAGCTGTACCTGCTGCCGCTGCGCTTGTGGCCGCGTATCGTGTACTCGAAGTCCAGGTACCAGGCGCCCGGCAGCGCGGAAATATCCCTGAGCCCGTTCTCCAGGGAATTATAATCGCCCAGGCTGAACAGGGCCGGGGCAGCGGCGCGGAGCCGGAAACCCAGGGCAGGGCGCCTGTGGTATTCCAGGCCGCCGCTTTCCCCCAGGGCCATTATGGCCCGCCGGCGGCGCCATTCGTAGAACATGTAGGCCAGGCCGATGACCAGCGCGGCCCCCATAATGCCGAACAACAGCTGGTATTCCCAGTTGCCTTTCACGAAATTATAGACTTCCCTCATGGACTCCGCCGAAAATTCGCTCCGCATTATTTCCTCCTCGCGCCTTTCTTGCCGGCCGCGGCCGCCGGGCCGCCGACCTTAACGCTTACCTTCCGCTTAGCCCCGTCAACGTTTACTTCCAGCCAGCCGGCGTCCATGGTCGGCAGGCAGTAGCCGGCCCGGAACTCTTCGATCGTCAGGCGCTGACCAGGGCAGGGCGGGAACAGCGCGCTCTGCAGCGCGGGCGCGGCGCCGTGCGGCATGCCGTCGGAGCCGAACACCAGGTCTTCGCCCGGCACGAAACCTGCCTTGTCTATCAGCATGCGGAAAGGGTTATTGCGCCGCAGGAGCGGCGGCGGCAGCCGGTCGGCGTAGCAATCGGAATCGCCGCTGAAGTTGGGCTGCATGCACAGCGCCAGGCCCAGACGCTTGGCGCGCCGCGCCTGCTCCGGAGTGATCAGCTGGGCGTGCTCCACCCGCACGCTCAGGTCGCGGCGGGGAACGGCGAGGCGCTCCAGCACGCGCAGCAACTGCTCCAGGGCGGCGTCGCCGATGGCGTGCACGGCGGCGCGGCCGGTAAGACGCGCGGCCGTTTTAAAAAGTTTCCCAAGTTTCTCTTCGGAGTGCAGCAGCAGGCCCCGGCCGCCGCCCCGGTAAGGCCGCAGCAGGGCGGCCGTGCGCGCCCCAAGCGCGCCGTCGGTAAAGAACTTAAGGCCGCCTATGGCGGCGCGGGCGGGCGGGCCCATTTCAGCGTAGGCTTCCGGCTCGGTCCAGAGGGCGGCGCGGCCGGCGTAGCGGCGGCCCAGCAGCAGCGCGGCCTTGTCGTCGGGGACCAGCATGTCGTCAGCGCCCCAGATCCCAAGGGCGGCCAACCGCTCCATATAGCCTGGAATGGCCGCTGCGCCGCCGGCCGAGGTAAAAAGGCCGAAGAGGCGGTTAAGGTTATTCTCTACCCAGGCCTGGTCGTCTATGTTGGCGACGATGTCGGGAAATTCTTTTTTCAGGGCGGCCCGGGCCGGCGCGTTGAAGCGGAAGCTGTGCAGCGAGACGTTGCAGACCACCGCCGGCCCCAGCCGGTCGAAGCCGCCGCCGCGCAGGTCGTAATAGGCGCTGTTCCAGCCCCGCGCCAGCAGCAGCGGCCCGCGCTGTTTTTTCAGCAGCGCCAGCGCGGCCGCCGCCGAGCGGCAGGAGGAGAGATCCGCCGCCGCCCCCAGCGCGGCGTAAAAAGAGACATGTGTATGCCTGTCATGCAGCAGCGGGATGCGCTCTTTAATCATGCTTTTCCGCCCGAGAAAGCTTTAAGCCTGGCGGCATTGAGCGGCGTAGGCTCGAGCGCGCAGGCCTTGCGCATATATTCCGTGGCCCTGCGGCTGTCGCCTTTTTTATCGCTAAGCTCGGCCAGCCGCGTCCAGGCGGCGGCGTTGGCGGGGTCGCGCCGGGCGGTCTCGCGCACTACCCGCTCTTCGGCCGCTATTATTTCCGCCATGAGCGTCCGCTCGCCGGCGATCCGCCGTACCCGCCAGGCGAAGGTGGCGCCCAGCGCGGCGGCCAGGGCCAGCAGGAACCAGCCCAGCAGCGCGAAGGCGCCGGTGAAAGCGATGACCGTAACCGTCACAAAAACGAGCGTGAGCGTCAGCCCGGTGTAAAAGATGCCGTTCAGCGAAACGTCAGCGTCGCCGCCCCGGCTGCCTATTTTTATCACCCGGTCCAGCGCGTAAAGTGCCGCCGCCGAAATTATCAGCAGCAACGCGGCGTAACCGAACAGAGATATCATCATGACCGCCAGTCTCCACGCGGCCGTGGCCGCTGGTAGTATTCTACAAAAACAGAACCGCCGGGCTAACCCGGCGGTTCTGGCCTTAACAGCGAAGGAAGTTAAGGGATGAACTTCTCCACTTCGGAGATCTTGGTCACGTCCTCGCCGCGGCCGCCGGTCTGCTCGTAGGTGGCCATCGTGGTGCAGCCTGCGGGGCTGTCGAGAAAGTCCTCGTCGCCGCGTACCAGGATGCCCTCGATCTTCTTGGTGCGGGCGTTGAAGACCGCGGAACCGGAGTTGCCGCCGAAGGTGTCCAGGTCGGCCGTGAAATAGCCGACTTTGGAGAAGTCGCGCACCTTGGCGCTGCCGGCCAACTTGACGGGCAGCCCCACCGGGTGGCCGATCACAAAGATGCCGTCGCCCTTCTTAAGGGAGGAACTCCTGTTGACCGCCAGCGGTTTGCGGCCGCTAACTTTGCGGTCCAACTGCACCACGGCGTAGTCGGCGCCGAGACGCTGGCCGGCCGGGAAAGCGGAACCGGGCTCGCCGGCCAGGAAGCGGGTCACCACTTTGGCGCAGCCGTAAACGTTAGCGGCGGGGACGGTAGTCACGGCCTCGGCGCCGGCGCGCATCACGCCGTAACCGAAGACGAATTTAGTGTCCAGGCACTGGGCTTCGGATTTAACGCAATGGCCGGCGGTCAGGACCAGGTCTTCACCCACCAGCGAGCCGGAGCAGAAGGCCCCTATAGGCTGCTCGCGGAACTTCTCATCTGGGCAGAGGTTCAGGCGATCGCCGAAGTTCACGGTAGCCAGCTTGAACCCGGAGCCTTCAGCCGTCACGGAACCGGACCTCCACATGGAGACCACGGAGTTGGCCACGGCCTGCATATCGCCGGGCATCTGGAAATAATCCTTGCGGTCGTCGCTGCCGTAGATAGATTTGCTCCCGGCGGCCGAGTCTACGGCCTCGGGGGCGGAAACCTCCGGCACGTCCACCGAGCCGGCGGAACCGGACAAGGAGCCGTAGGCACCGTCGGAAACGGCGTCGCGCAGGTCGGCGGGCACGTCAGCGACCTTGGGCGCTAAAATAAAATAGGACGGTATGGCGACCGCAAGCAGGGCAAGAAAAGGCTTTAATCTCATGTAGTTCCTCCGTAAAGTACCGCGCCCTATTCTAGCAAACAACGCCGCCAAACCGCTCGCTGCGCTAGCTATAGGTATATCACCTTAATAGTATAAGGGACTGCTTAAACGGGCGTAAGGGCATAAGGGCCCGCCCGGGAGGGCCAAAGGGCCTAAGTCCGGCACGCCCCAGAAAAACAGGCGAAAGGGAGGGCCTACGAGTTTTGGGCCATGATGCCTATATACCTTTTCCCGAATTAATGTCATACTATTCAGGTAGTTAAACCAGAACTCAAGTTTTTAAAGCCTATTCCTCCGAGCAACATTCAGGATAGATAGAGCGAAAGAGAGTTGAGTCAGGTAAGAAAGTTGCAAGGAGAATAACACAATGAGCAAGAGAATATACGTGGGCGGCCTGCCCTTCAAAACGACCGAAGAGGAAATGAACGCCCTTTTCGCGACCTACGGCCAGGTTACCAGCGCCAAGCTGATAACCGACAGGGATTCCGGCCAGTCCCGCGGTTTCGGCTTCGTTGAGATGCCGAATGACGCGGAAGCTGTTGCCGCGATGGAGAAGCTGAACGGCACCGACTTCGGCGGCCGCAAGCTGACCATCAATGAAGCCCGCCCCATGGAAGCCCGCTCTTCCGGCGGTGGCGACCGCGGCGGTCGCGGTGGCGATCGCGGTGGCCGCGGCGGCTACGGCGGCGGCAAGTGGTAATCTAAAATCCTTTAACGGTTTTAAACCGCCGCTCTGCAAAGAGCGGCGGTTTTTTATTGTACCGGCAGTTTTCAGGCCCGCTGCAGTTCGGGCGCGGCGCTGCCCCAGGTCTCGGCGCGCGCCCTGCGCCCGCCGAACCAGGCCACCCCCAAAGCCAGCGCCACCGCGCAGGCCGCGGCCGGCAGCCACTCCCGGCGCCCGCCGGCGAAAACGGCCGCCGCTATCCAGCCTATGGTGCTCAGCAGTTCTATCATGCCGGCGGGGCCGCCGGCTTTGATCCTGTTCTTAAGGTCGCCGCGCTTGCCGGCGCGCGGGCTCCAGACCTGTATCAGGGCGGCGCTCAGCATGCCGCCCCCGCCGCAGAGCAGGAGGGTGGCCGCCTCGAACGGGCCGCGCGGAGCCCACCACAACGCCAGCGGCAGCAGCAGGGCCAGCACCGGCAGCACGGCCGCGGCGGCCTTTACCCACAGGATCCGAGACACCTGCACCGGCGAAGAAGCCAGCAGTTCGGGCGCTTCCTCGGCGTTCACCGTTATCCAGGCCAGATTGCCGGCCAGCATGGTCGCGGCCGCCACCAACACCGGGATGATGTACATGTTCTTGGGGCCGGATCTGAACCCGATGAACACCATAGGCACCAGGTAAAGCAGCTGCAGCAGCGTCTGCGAGAGCACCTGCATGTCGCGCAGCACCAGCCGCCATTCCTTAAACAGCAGCACGCGCGTTAGCCCAACCCGGAACGCCGGAGCGGCGGCGCCGCCACCGGCGGCGGAGGACCGGCCGCCGGCCATAGTCTCCTGCGTCCCCGTGACGAAGCGGCGGTAGGTGAGGCCGATGGCCAGCCAGAAACCACCGACGCCGACCGCGACTACAGCCAGCAGCGGCAGCGCCTCTCCGAACCCGGCGCGGGCCGGCCACCAGAGTAGGCTGGCCGGGCCGAACAGCCCGTTGTCCATCACCTGCAGCTTCAGCCACGCCGCCAGCGCCTTGCGCGAAGCAGTAGGCAGCATGTTGGGGATCTGGAAAGTCAGGAAGAAGACCACGCCCACCACGGCGGCGAATACCTGGCCGGCCGTCCTGGCGCGCCGCGCGCCCAGCAGGCGCACCAGCGTCATCGTGATCGCTATGCCGGCGGCGGCGCAACCCAGCGCGCTGGCGGCTACCAGAGGGTAGAGCGCCAGGAACTCCGGGTGGCCGCGCAGCAGCCCGGCATGGGCCAGCGGCAGGGCGGCGAAGGCCGGCAGCAGCGCCGCGCTGGCCGCTATGGCCAGGCCGCGCACCAGGAAGATATTGCGCTGCGGCAGCGGCGAGGAGAGCAGCAGGTCCAGGTCTTCGCGCACTATAAGCGCGTTGACGGCGTGCACTATGCTCTGCGATACCAGCAGCGAGGCGAAAAGCCAGTAAAGGCCGCCGAGGAATATCGGCGCGGCCAGCATACCGCGCAGCATGGGATAACCGGCGGGCAGAGAAACCCAGGCGCCCCAGTGCATGAAGAACCAGAGCAGGCCGCCGAGTATGGCTATAGTCCAGAAGTGGCTGCCGCTGATGCCGCGCCAGCTCAGGCGCATTTCATGCGCGAACAGCCAGAACCAGGAACCGGGGGAGGGTTTCATGCGGGCTCCGTCAGCTCGAGGAAGACGTCTTCGAGGGTGGCGCCGGCCGGCCCCACCGCCGCGCCGGTGCGCGAGCGCAGCTCGTCCAGGCTGCCCTGGGCCACTATGCGCCCGCCCAAAATAATGCTGATGCGCTCGGCCAGGCGCTCGGCGATCTCGAGTATATGCGTGGTCAGCACCACGGTATTGCCTTTTTTCACGTAGGCCACCAACATGTCTTTAACCGAGCGGGCCGCCCGCGCGTCCAGGCCGGTCAGCGGCTCGTCGAGTATCATCAGCCGCGGCTCGTGTATCATGGCCCCGGCCAGCGCCAGTTTCTGCCGCATGCCCCGCGAGAAGCCCTCCACGTATTCGGCGCGGTTGCCCCACAGCTCCAGCCATTCCAGCAGCTCCCGGGCGCGGCGTTCTGCGGCGTCGGGCGGCACGGCCCAGAGGCCGGCCACGAATTCAAGGTACTCCAGCGGCGTCAGCTTGCCGTAGAGCAGAGGGTCGTCGGGCAGGAAGGCGGTGACGCTCTTGGCGGCGGTGGCGCTGCGCGCTATATCATGGCCGAAGACGGCCGCGGTGCCGGCGTCCGGGCGCAATAGCCCGGCTATCATGCGCAGCGTGGTGGTCTTGCCCGCCCCGTTGGGGCCCAGCAGCGCGTGGAACTCCCCGGCCGGTATGTTCAGGTCCAGGCCGTCCACCGCGCGCTTGGCGCCGAAACTCTTGCTCAGGCCGCTCACGGCCAGGGCCGCGCTCTCACCGCTCTTGTTGTTATCGTTCATTCTATCTCCCCCGCTTTCACGTCTTGGGGCCGGACAGCCGGCCCCGCCTATGGCAGGGCAATTTTAATGCCGCCGCCTTAGCCCCCTTTGGGATACGCCGCCGCGGGAGCTATATGATTCTCAAACGGAAACTTTATTTTCAATTGAAAACCCGCCCTGCGGTTATTCTATCAAAACGCAATGAAATGCTACACTTGCCTCGAAAGGCAAAACATGAAACTGCACTCAACCCTTACCATAAACGGCAGGACATACCAGGCCGGCGAAGAAGTCTCCTGGTACAGCGTGTACCCGTTCTTCCTGGTACACATGCTGCTGTTCGGCGGCTCCGGCTTCCTGATGGCCTACTCCCAGGACGGCCCGCCGGCGGCCTTCCTGTACGCCCACGGCGGCATAGCCATCTTCGTCTACACCGTCCTTTACATGTCCGTCTTCGGCCTGGACGAGGTTAAATGGATGTTTATTAACGCGGGCCTGGGCCTGCTGGCTATCTACACGCAGGTGGACTGGCTGCTGTCGCTGTTCGGCAAGGACCTGCGCAGCTACCCGCTGTACATCAACGTGATCCCTTTCCTTTACTACATCCTCTATACCTTCCTGCTGCGGCAGGCCTTGCTGGACCTGGCCGGCGCCCGCGAGAACGAGGAGCGCAAGCGCGCCGTGGACAACATTTACGTCGGCGGCTCGGTGGCCGTCTCGGTGGCCGCCTTTTTTCTTTAACCCTTAAAACAAGACCGCCGGGAGCTCCCGGCGGTCTCGCTGCTGCTGGCGGCCGGCGCTAAACGGGGCGCGCGGCCAGCGCCTCTATATAGGCCGCGAACTCCCGGTCCTCGCCGCGCAGCAGGTCCGGCAGGGCGGCCCGGAAGTCGGCGCGCTTGCACCAGTCGCCCATGTAGTCCTCCCAGGACCGCCAGCGCCGCGCCTGCTTCTCGTTCATTCTGTCCTCGTAGAGCAGCAGGTAGGCGCGCTCGAACAGGGAGATGAGCATGTCGAAGATGATCAGCATGCGCTCGCGCTGCTCGGACGAGAGGGCCGACTCTTTCTCGGCGGTGAACAAATGCAGATCGGGGTTGGCCAGCGCGGTACGCAGGAACTCCTCGTAGTTGTCCGACAGCAGCTGGTAAACCTCGTCCTCCTCGTTCTCGCGCTCCTTGCGCTGCTCGAAAACGAAGACGAGGATGGCCATCGGCAAGCCGACCACCGTCACCACGTAGCTCAATAATTCCCAGGTCTCGAGGTCGAACATATTACTCTCAGTCCGAAGCGGCCGACAGGGTGGCCTGCAGGCTGTCTTCCAGGAGCTTGATATGGGCGCGCGTCCGCTTCTCCACTTCTTTGGAGAACTGCTTGTAGAAGTCGTCCTTACGGCCGCTGGCCCCGGAATATTCCTTCAGCAGCGCCTTGCGCTCCTTGCCCAGGTTCTTCACGGCCGCCTTGGACTCTTTCTTGTCGGTTATCAGGCGGGCCTTTTCTATGGCCTCGTCCTTACCGTCTATCTGCTTCTGTATGTCGGAGAGGCGCTGGTCCAGGTCCGCGGCCTGGACCTCCATTTCGGTCAGCCAGGGCTGCAGTTCGGCGGTTATCTTGCCGTAGCCGACCGGCAGCGTCTGGAAGCAGGCCTGGCAGGAGGAACGCCTGGCGGCCGCCGGTATTGCGGGCTCGGCGGCGGGGATGGGCTTCGCCTCCGGGGCGGGCGCGGCAGTCTCTGGCTGGGGAACCGGAACGGCAACAGCGGCCGCGGGAGCGGCGGCAGCCGGCAAGGTTTCGCCGGAGGCGGTACCGGCCGCGGCGGCGGGAACCGGCTCGGCGGCGGGCGGGGGAGCGGCCTGCTTTTTGGCGGCTTTCTTCGCCGGCTTCTTTTTGGCCTTTTTCTTCATTTCCGGGGCGGGGGGCGTCTCGGCGGCCGGGGCCTGAACCGGGACCGCGGCGGCCTCAGCCTGGCCGGCGGCTCCTTCCTGCGCCCGGGCCGGCGCCAGCAGCGCCCCCGTCACGAAAACCGCGAATACAGCCGTCAATATTTTTTTCATGGTTGCTTCCTCTCTCCTGTTGTATTGCCGCGCCGCTGGTCCGCGGTTCGGCCGACCTAAAAGAAATTAGAACGGCCCACGGATAATTTTTTACTGGCGGACAGGTCCACGCCCTCGGCGTCCAGCCGCACTTCTATCCGCCAGTCCACGCGCCGGCCGAGCCCCGTCAGCATCTCCATGGTGGAGCCCAGAACCGAACCTTGCCCGAAAGGCTGACCGCTCTCGGGAGCCATTATCTTGAACTTATAGCTGGCCTGGTAGCCGGCCGGATAAACCCTGGCATGCTCCAGCGTCTGGCCGCTGCGGTAGATCTCGCGGGTATGCGTGGTGGTGCGCCCTTTATAACCTCGCTCTTTAGTGACCTCGGTGGCCACCAGGGCCGCGGTAAGGTTGTTAGCGTTGACTTCCTTGCGGGTGAGCAGCTGAAACGAGCCCTCAACCTGCTCGCCGGAGTTAAAGGCGGTGCGCGGCAGGCTGATGGTGATGCTGCCCTTCAGGTAGCGGGCGATGTAGTAGGCGGCCACGCCGGCCACGGCGGCCAGCGCGGCGAAGACGAGCAGGGTGTTGATCTGGTCTGGGGTCATGGGCTTTATCTCTTGGTGAGCTCTTCCACTTTCTGCTGCAGCTGCCCCAGCACCACGGGCTTGGCGAAGAAACCTTTGAAGTTCCCCTCCTGAGCGAAGAGGTCCGTCATGCCGCCGTCCATGTATTTGCCGCTCATCACCAGCACCGGCACCTCGGCGGTCTCGTCGGCGGCCTTCAGTTCGCGCAGCACCTCTATGCCGTTCATCTCCGGCATCATGATGTCCAGGAAGACCAAGTCGGGCTTGAGCGCGCGGGCCTTGGCCAGGCCGTCCTTGCCGTCAGTCGCCAGCGTCACCGCGTAGCCCAGCCGGCTGAAATGCGCGGCCGCCAGGGCGCTGAAATCGGCGTCGTCGTCTATCATCAATATCTTTATCATTGTCCCCCCGAAAAACGGCCGGTAACCGGCCGCAGTAATATCTTACCTAACTCCGGGCCGCGTCGCAAAAGGCGCGGCTTACTTCGCCAGCTCCACGGCGTAGGCCACGCCCAGCCGCGCGAACTTGAAAGCGTGAGAGGCGTCGCCGCCGCTATTGGCCAGCGTGTCGTTGGCCGTGTGGATGAAAGGGTTGTGCTCCTTGAAAAGCGTCTCGAAAGGCGTGGAGGCCGGGTAACCGTTCTTGGTCCAGGAGGCGTGGTCGGAGCAGCCGTAGCCGCACTTAAATTCGCCCCAGCTGTAGCCCAGGTAGGCGTCTATCAGACCGCTCAGGAAGGCGTTCTGCCCGGCGCTGGTATGGTCAGTGACGAAATAGATGTCGCCCTGGGAACCCTTGTAATTTACCATGTCGAGATTGAGCATCCCCTCTACTTTGACGCCGTCCCGCCTGAAAGCCGCGGCTATCTCTCCGGAGCCGAGCAGGCCCACTTCCTCGGCCGCGAAAGCTATGAACTTTATGGTCTTGGCCGGCCGGTAGCCGCCCTCGACCAGCGCGCGCAGCACCTCGTGCGTGGTGGCCACTCCGGAAGCGTTGTCGTCGGCTCCCGGGGCCGGCTTATCGCCGTAGCCGGCCACGCAGTCCAGGTGGCCTCCTATCACCACCACCGCCTCCGGCTCGCGCGAGCCGAGCATGGTGACGATCACGGATTCCTGCGGAAAAGAGGCATGCTTGAAAGGGGCCACGGAAATGTAGGGGCGGCCCTCGGCGAAACGGGCCCAGCGCTGCTGCAGCCACTTGGAGGCGTCAACGCCGGTGGCGCTGCGGTAGCCCCTGTTCCTATAGGCGGACAGGGTAGTGATCAGGTCGACGATGGGCTCTTCTTTCACCTGCGCCAGCAGGGCGTTCACGCGCTGAGCCTGGTCCATGGTGTAGGCTCGCTGCGGCACGACCGGCGGCTCTTTAAGGTCCTCCAGGGCGGCCTCCAGCGTGGCATAGGCGTGAAAGCCTGGAGCCCGGCGAAAAGAGCGGCGCATGCCGTCGGCCAGGCGGCCCAGTTCCGCATCGTCGAATTCGTAAATGGCTATGCGCTTGTTCTGCGCCACAGGGAGGCCCTTTAACAGCGCCTCGTCCAGCGCGCCGATCTCGTTCTTCTCCAGACTCACCCAGACCGAATGCTCGGGGGCGGGCCGTCCGGGCACGTCTGGCACCAGCCCGCCGGCCGAAGCGGCCGACTCTATGGCCGCCTGTATGGCCGCCTTCACGTCTATCCCCCCGTCGAAATCGGGCGAATAAGCCGCCGCCGGGGCCATGCCCGCGGCGAAGAACAGGGAAAGCAGTATAGCGATGCGCATAAATTATCCGTAGCCAATCCTGACCGGAGACCCGTTAGATTGCAAAGGGGCTCTTCTAAGGTTATAATACTTTAAATATTGACAATTGTCATATCCGCGGCGGCGCTTCGAGCGAAGCGCTCCAAACAAGGAAAGACCATGAAAAGAACCGCACTGCTCTCAGCCCTGACCGCCCTGCTCGCCTGGGCCGTCCTCCCCTCCGCCGCCTCCGATTGCGCCGGCTTCCTTCCCCCCAACGACCTCAAGATCCCCGTCGATTCCCCCAGCGCCAAAGGCATCATGGAGGCGCAGTTTAACGACGTGCTCAATATCATAGAGCGCATCTACAAACCCATCGTAGCCGCCGAGGGCGGCCGGCTGGAGATACGCCGCAAGTGGAGCGATCCCACCGTCAACGCCTCCGCCCAGCAGGCCGGCGGCGTGTTTATTCTTAATATGTACGGCGGCCTGGCCCGCCACGAGGCCGTCACCATGGACGGCTTCGCCCTGGTAGCCTGTCACGAGCTCGGCCATCACCTGGGCGGCGCGCCCAAGAAGCTCGGCGGCTGGAGCAACTGGGCCTCTAACGAGGGACAGAGCGACTATTACGCCAATCTCAAATGCCTCAGGCAGGTCTTCGCCGACGCCGGCAGCTCCGCCTTCACCCGCATGAGCGAGGGCGACGAAGTAGCCGTCAACGCCTGCGCGGCAGCCCACGCCGACCCTGACGACCAGGCCGTCTGCGTGCGCGGGGCCATGGCCGGCAAGTCCGTGGCCCGCCTGTTCCAGGCCCTGCGCGAAGAGGCCGTCACCCCCCGCTACGACACCCCGGATACCAAGGTGGTGACCGCCATGATGGACACCCATCCCGCCACCCAGTGCCGCATGGACACCTACCTGGCCGGCTCGCTGTGCACCCAGCCCGTCTCGGCCGGCCTCAGCGACGACAATCCCGCCACCGGCGCCTGCACCCGCTCCGGCGGCTTCAACACCGGCTTCCGCCCGCTGTGCTGGTACAAACCGGCCAGCGAATCGGAACTGCTGCCGGCCGGCTTCAAGGTCCCCGTCCTCGACCAGGAAACCGCGCCCGCCTTCAGCCTGCTCTCCGGCTTCAAGGCCGATTAAGACTAAGACCGCGACAAAAAACCGCCGGGCTGCCCCGGCGGTTTTTCTTTTCCCTCCCCAATTCTAAACGAGTTCCTTTACCATGTATTCGACGTCGGGGCCGTAGCCGGCCAGGTCCAGGCCGGGCGGCCGCGCCGGCCTGAAGCCCATGCGCGCCCACAGCCTGGCGGTGCCGTATACCGAGACCAGCGCCAGCCGCCGCAGGCCGCGGTCGCGCGCCAGCGCCTCGGCGTGCCTGGCGAAGGCGTGCCCCGCCCCGCGGCCGCGGGCGGCCGGCAGCAGGGCCACGTCGTGTATGAAGAGGCAGCCGGGAACCGCCGGCAGCGGCCCGAGAAAAGCGTCCAGCCTGGGCGCCGAGTTCAACGCCCAGGGGTGCGACAGGCCGTAACCGGCCATGCGACCGCCCAACAGGAACTTCAGGCAGCCCACGGGGAAAAGCCGCAGTTTCTCGGCGAACACTTCCACGCGCTCCGGCAGGTCCGGGTGCGCGACCCCGGCGATGGCGCACAGTTCGTCCAGGTCGCCGGCTTCCAGCGGATGCCACTCTGCCGTTATTTCCATACGTCGCTATTCCCAGTCTATCTCAAAGAGAAAGACGCGGCCGCATTTATACTCGCCGATAAATTCTTCGGCCAGGCCGGTCCAGAACCGCTCGCCCGCAGCTTTGTTCTCCAGCCTGAACCTGTCGGAGAGGATGGCGGCGGCGGCGTTCACGATCCGCCGCGGGCGGAATTTTTTCAGGTCGTCCAGATGCCGCTCGTGCAGGGTGTCTAGCAGGAAGCGCTCGCGCCCCTCGGAGAAGAATCTGAGTTCTTTGCTGGCGCCGCTGGCGCGGGCCCGCTTCTTGGCGTAGTCCGTCAGCGCCAGGGCCAACAGGCAGGCGCAGGAAATATTGTCCAGCTCTTTATCTGAATTCATGGTCTTGCGCAGCTATGCTTTCTCCAGTTCGGCCGCCAGGCGCTCACCCAGCACGCAGACCACCCCGGCGCGGGCGGCGTGGCCCTCGCGCCGCATGGACAGGGTGGCGGAGATGATGCGGAACTCGGCCCCGGGTTCCAGGCTGGCGGTGAGACCGGCCGCCACGGCCGCCGGCCCCCCCTTGATCAGCATGGGCACGGAGGGGATGGCGCTCTTTTTCAGGGCGTCGATCACGGGGTTCACCAGGGCGTTGAGGATGATGTTGCCCACCTCTATCAGCAGGCCCTCTTCCAGTTCCTTTACCGCTTCGGTGCGGAACAGCGGGCCCTTCAGCAGCGAGCCGGAGATCAGCCCGATGTCCTCGGAGCGGAACACCATGGCCGCCGAGAATGGCGCGCCGGCGCGCACGTTGGCCAGCACGGCGGAGGAGGTTTTGCCGAAATCCGCCAGGCGGGCCAGGTCGGCCGCCTTGCCCGGCGCCACGTCCACGCCGCACAGCTCCCAGGTCCAGGCGGAGACGTCGGTGGTCTTGAGCATGCACTTGCTAAGTCCCGCGGCGGCCAGGCGCTTGATGGCCTCGCTGTCCCCGGCCTTCACCGGTTTCTTCTCCAGCACCACGCGGAAGGTCTTTTCGAAATCTTCGGCGGCGAACGGCTTGTAGATGATCCCGTCGGCGCCCAGCAGCAGCAGGCGGCGGTTTATCTCATTCTGCTCCATCGCGGTCACCATAACCACCTTGGCCTCGGGGTCCAGGGCCCGGATGTCCTCCAGCACTTCCACGCCGGACTTGCCGGGCATGATGATGTCGAGCAGCACCAGGTCAGGGCGCAGCGCCGTGAAAGCCGCCAGCGCTTTCGTCCCGTCCTCGGCTTCGCCCACCACCGTGTGTCCGGTGCTCTCCAGGATGGCCCTGATCAGGCTCCGGATATCGGCGCTGTCGTCAACGATAAGTATTTTCATTTTTTCCCCCTCCCGCCCACGCCATATCCTACAAAACGCGCCGGCAAAAACAAAACCGCCGGGTCTTCCCGGCGGTCTTGCGCGGCGCGGCGGCTGCTAGCGCACTATGTCCAGGCGGATGAAGGTGGTGTAATGGTCCGGGGTGTAGTAGACCTCGCGGTGGTCGCCTATCATCAGGCGCTCGGCGCCGCGGAAGCTCTGCACGGGGCCGGCATAGTAGGTCTGGCCGCCTATCAGCACGGCCTCGGGGCCGGAGCCGGTAGGGCGGTTGGGGACTATCAGCGTATATTCCAGATAATAGCCTGAGGGTTTCTTGGGCAGGCCGGCATGAGGCTTGCTGTGCACGTTGCCGTCATTGTCGTAAGGCATCGGCCTGCAGACGGCTATATTCTCCAGCAATTCGTTGATGGCGCGCACGCGGCGCTCGTCGCTGACCTTCGGGAGGAAACCGCGGCCGGGCTTTATGGCCGCGCTGGGCACGCAGGGCGGGTTCTCGTACTGGCGCAGGTCTACGGCTTCGGGGACAGGGGTAGAAAGGGAGACCTCGCTGCCGGGCACATAGGCCAGGCCGGAGAGCAGGTCGTAGGCGGTCCCGGGCTGGGCTGCCGGCGGCGCGGCGAAGGCCGGCGCGAACCAGGTGAGAAACAAGGAGGAGAGCAGCAAATGCAGTTTAATTTTTCTCATACTATTATTATGAGATTTATTTCAAAGATCCGTAAGGGCAAAAGGACCCAGGCCTCTCTGGGCTATTAGGCCAAGCAAAAACTCCGGGCCGTCCCGGAGTTTTGGCGTTCGGCTGCCGGTTCTATTTCCCCGCGGTGAGTTTATTCCAGAGAAAGGTATACTCCAGGGCCAACATGTGCGCCCGCTGCTTGTTGTCGGCGGCGCCGCCGTGGCCGCCCTCGATGTTTTCATAATAACGCACGTCGAGCCCGAGGTCCTTCATTTTGGCCGTCATCTTGCGGGCGTGGGCCGGATGCACGCGGTCGTCGCGCGTGGAGGTGGTGAACAGCACCGGCGGGTAAGCCCCGCCCTTCTTGAGATTATGGTAGGGGGAGAAGGTCTTTATGTACTCCCACTCTTCCGGCTTGTCCGGGTCGCCGTACTCTGCCACCCACGAGGCGCCGGCCAGCAGGTGCGAGTAATTCTTCATGTCGAGCAGCGGCACCTGGGACACGATGGCGCCGAACAGCTGCGGGTAAAGCGTGAGCATGTTGCCGGTGAGCAGCCCGCCGTTGCTGCCCCCCATGGCGCCCAGGCGCGCCGGTTTGGCCACGCCGCGAGCGGCCAGGTCGGACGCCACCGCCGCGAAATCCTCGTAGGCCCGGTGACGCTCGCTCTTCAGCGCGGCCTGGTGCCAGCGCGGCCCGTATTCGCTGCCGCCGCGTATATTGGCCAGCGCAAAAGCGCCGCCGCGGCCCAGCCAGGCGCGGCCGCGCATGCCGCTGTAACCGGGATACATGGGCACTTCGAAGCCGCCGTAGCCGTAGAGCAGCGTCGGGGTGTCGCCGTCGAGTTTCATGTTCTTCGGCGAGACCAGGAAGTACGGGACTTTAGTGCCGTCCCTGGACACGGCGAAGTACTGCGCCACCTCCAGGTCTTTAGCTTCGAAGAAGGCAGGCTGCTGCTTGAGCCGCTCGGGCCGGCCGCCGATGAGGCCGTAATGCAGGCTGGCCGGGTTCAGGAAGCCGTCTATATCCATCATATACTCGTCGGTCTCTTCCGGGTCTATGCCCCAGGCCGAAACCGAGGAGAAAGGCGCCGCCCCCTCTAAGGGTTCGCGCTTCCAGCCGGCGCCGGGCGTCAGCACCTCCAGCCGGTTCTTCACGTCCTCCACCACGTTGAGTATCAGGTGGCGGCGCGTCCAGTTGTAGCCAGCCAGCGAGGTGTTGGCGGCCGGCTGGTAGAGCATGGCAAACTCGCGGCGGCCGGCCATGAAGCCTTCGAAGCTGCCCGCCAGCAGCGCGCCGGCGGGATAGGTGCTGCCGCCCACGGCCCACGGCGAGCGCAGTTCCACCAGCAGCCAGTCGCGGAACACGGAGGCGGAAGCGTCGTCGGGCACCTCCACTTTGCGCAGCGTGCCGTCGGGAGCGCGCAGGAATTGTTCGTTCTTGTAGAAGGCTATGGTGCGGTATACGAAGTCGCGCTCGTAGCCCTTGGTGGCGTCGTGATAGGCGCCTACGGACATGTCGGCCTGTTTGCCTTCGTAAACCAATTTCGCCTCCGCCAGCGGCGTGCCGCGCCGCCACAACTTCGCCTGGCGCGGGTAACCCGAATCAGTCATGGTGCCGGGGCCGAAATCGGTCTGCACGAAAACATGGTCCTTGTCTATCCAGGCCGCGCCGCCCTTGGCCTCCGGCAGATTGAAGCCGTCCTTCACGAACTCCCGCTTCTCTATGTCGAATTCCCTGACCACCTCGGCGTCGGCGCCCCCGCGCGACAGGCTGAGCAGGCAATGGCGGTAGCCGCCGGCCTTGAGCGCCTGCGAGCCGTGCCACACCCAGTTCTCGCCCTCGGCCTTGCCCAGCGCGTCCAGGTCCAGCAGCACTTCCCACTTGGGCTCGGGCTTGCGGTATTCCTCCAGGGTGGTGCGCCGCCACAACCCGCGCGGGTTCTTGTCGTCTATCCAGAAGTTATAGTAATACCCGCCGCGCTTGCTGACATAGGGGATGCGTTCCCTGGAATCCAGTATTTTCAGCAGGTCCTCTTTGAGCCCCTCGAAGGCGGGGCTGCCGCCCAGTTCCTGCATTGTCTCGGCGTTGCGCTCCTTGGCCCAGGCCAGCTGCCGCTCGCCGCCCACGTCCTCCAGCCACTTGTAGGGGTCGCCGCCCTCCGGGGCCGGCTGCTGCGCGTTCAGATCGTTTAAAGATATGCTCATGATTAGCGCCGCGATGAAATATTTATACACAGTGCCTCCAGCCCGCCGTATTGCGGCGTAAAACCGCACTTGCTGGCCACGTTCACAAGGAGCAGCACTTTGCCCTTCAGCGCCGCCAGCGGGTAGTCGGCGCCGCAGCCGGACAGCAGAAAAGCCGCCGCCAACAATAAAGTTCCCATACCCTCATTCTACAAAACAGAAAGCCGGGTATTCCGGGAGAGCCTTAAATGTGCGAAAATATAAGGACCGGCTATGAACAGCGAAAAACCTGCAAAGGCTACCCCGAGAACTCTTCCGAGAGGACTTGCACCTATGAACGCGGATAAACATCACCGTGAGATAATCCTGCTGGGCCTGCCGCCCGTCACCGACGAGGTCAAGGGCATGTGGTACAAGGGCTACCCCGTGCACAAGGGAGAGAGCGAGGCCAGCGTCAACTTCGCCACCCTGTACGCCAAGAAGAACAACATAGTGCCCGACCAGGACCTGCTGCGCCGCGAGTGGCTGAACTTCGTGGACACGCTGCTGCTCGCCGGCTTCCACCTGCACATCATCCCTTTTCCCGAGGGCCTCAACCGCCCCGACAGCCTGTTCCACGACGCCGTCTTCATCCGCGACGGCGGCATGATCTTCCGCAGCATCTGGATCAAGGGCCGCTTCTCAGTGAAGGATCGCGTCACCGAGGGCGAGTTTCACTCCAAGCTGATCTCCACCAAGCTCAAGAAGACCGTGATCACCCTCCCGAAGGACGCTTTCCTCGAGGGCGGCGACATAAATTTCCTGAAGACCGAGGGCGGCAGCTACTACTTCGGCGGCCTGTCGCGCTCTAACCGGCAAGGCCACGACTTCGTGCGCGACATCGTGCGCCCCGACAACTACATTCTGGTGGAATCCGACGGCTACCACCTCGACACGGTCTTCACGCCGGTGCTCTCGGCCGACAACCGCCTGGCCGCGCTCATCATCGCCTCCGCCGGCATCAAGCCCAGGAGCATGAAGCAGATCCGCGCGCTGGGCGTGCCGGTGATAGAAGTATCGGCGCAGGATTCGTCGGGCGACGGCGACACGCTGGGCGATTACGCCGTGAACGCGCTGGTAGCGCCGGGCGTAATGGTTAACTGCAGCCGCTTCGTCACTCCTGGCGTGGAAGAAAAGCTCAAAAAGCTGGGCATCGAGCGCTTCGTGGCCCCGCTGACCAGCTTCAAGTACGCCGGCGGCTCGGTACATTGCCTCACCAACGAGATCTACTAGCCCCCCCCAGAGGGTAAAGCGAAACCGCCGGGCTGCCCCGGCGGTTTCGCTTTTTCACACAACGGCCTTACTTAAGCCCCAGCGCCTTCTCTATGTCGGGGACCAGCGCCTCGGGTTTGGTTTGCGGCGCGTAGCGGTTTATCACCCGGCCCTCACGGTCCACCAGGAACTTGGTGAAATTCCATTTAATGGCCTCGCTGCCCAGCGCGCCGGGCGCGGCGGCCTTCAGGTATACGTAGAGCGGGTCCGCGCCGGAGCCGTTGACGTCTATCTTGCCCAGCACCGGGAAGCTGACGTCGTAGTTGAGGCGGCAGAACTTCTGTATCTGCTCGTTAGTGCCCGGCTCCTGGCCGCCGAATTGGTTGCACGGAAAGCCTACCACCGCCAGCCCCTTGGCCGCGTATTTCTTGTGCAGTTCCTCGAGCCCGCCGTACTGCGGCGTAAAGCCGCAGTTGCTGGCCACGTTGACGATCAGCGTCACTTTCCCCTTGAGCGCGGAGAAGGAATAATCCTTTCCCTTGGCATCCTTCACGGTAAAACCATACACGTTTTTTTCCATGCCGCCCTCCCCCTTATACCCGGTTATCACCACGCCGGCTTCGGCGCGCGCGCAGCCTCCAGACGAATTCTCGTTGAGATCCACGCGGCTACGCCAGACCTTCAGCTCAGCCGCGCCGCGGGCCCGCGAGCAAGGCTGCAGGCTGACGGCTCCCGGCGCCGGCAGCGCGCCTTCCCGCCGGCAGTCCAATTTTATAAAAACTTTGTCTCCTTTTTTGGGCGCCCTGGAAATTTCCTGCCCGGAGGCATTGTCCCGCCGCACGGCTACGGACTTCACTCGCCCTTCGGCGCACAGGGATCCGCCCCCTTCCTTCACGGCAATAACGCTTATGGCCAGTTCCATCGCGGCCCCGTCCCGGGCGGCCTGAAGATTAGCCTCTTCCGCCCCGGGCGGCAGGGCGCCCAGCGCGGGCACGGCCCGGCACAGCAGTGAAAGAACCAGCAGGGATAGAATTGTCTTCATCCAGCCACTCCTTAAGCCGGCGGCGGTTTACTTAGGCGCCAGCTGCTCGTATGCGCGCCGTATTTCTTTGAATTTCTTATGCGCTATCTCGCGGAACTCCTCGCCCAGGTGGCTGACCTTATCGGGATGGTACTTGTTGGCCAGCTCGCGGTAGGCGTGTTTTATCTCTTCGGGCGAGGCGTTCTTTCCGACGCGTAATACAGCGTAAGGGTCCCTGGCAGTTTCTTCGCCGGCGCTCGTTTCTTTTTTCCCGCCGCCTACCCTGTCGCGGGGCCGCTGCGCGGCCGGCCTGAGGAAATAGTACCAATACAAGGTTCCGGCTATCAGGAAGTCGTCTATCAGGCCCAGCCGCCCGAATACCCGCTCGGGCAGCAGGTCCACCGGGCTCAGCAGGTAGAGGACGGAAATCAGGGTCGCCCAGTATTTCATACGGCGCTTAGCCTATATAGGCGACAGCGTCGGTGCGCCGGGGCAGGGCCTTCGCCGGGCGGTGGCCCTTGTAGCCAAAGGTCACGGCATAGCAGGGCTCGTAGCCCTCCGGCAGGTTCAGCCGGGTCACCTCTTCCTTAATCGAGAACCAGAAGCGGGCCAGGCCTATCCAGCAGGAGCCGATGTCCAGCGACTCTGCGGCGAGCAGCATGTTCTCTATGGCGGCCGAACAGTCAACCAGCGGGGACAGGGCGTTCTTGCGCATGGCCACCACCACCACCGCCGGAGCGTTGTGGAAGACGTGGAAGCTCTCGTTGGCGCCCATGACGCGCATCCAGTCCACTTCGCTTTTCAGCATCAGTTCCTTGGAGAGGAGGCTGATGCGGTCGAGCAGCGCCCGGTCGCGGATCACGGTAAAATGCCAGGGCTGGTCGTTATGCGCGCTGGGAGCGTACAGCCCGGCCTCCAGGATGGCGTCCAGTTCCGCCTGCTTGAGCGGCTCCGGCAGGTAGCGGCGTATGCTGCGGCGGCTTTTGATGGTTTCCAGAACTTTATTCATGGGGTCCTCGCTGCTTTAATTCTAGCAAAGAAAACCGCCGGGACTTCCCGGCGGTCTCTCTCTCAGCCGCCCTTCAGGCGGCGCTTGTCATCGCCGATATCGCGCACGATTCGGCCGAACTGCCGCAGCTTGCGCTTGCTCTCGAGCCGCTTGCGGACGTCGTTGGCGGCTTCCCGCCGCTCGGTCTCGCGGCGCAGCTTGTGATAGTTGGCCAGCCGCTCGGCGGACAGCGTGCCCGCTTTCACGGCCGCCTCCACGGCGCAGCCCGGCTCGCCCGAATGCGCGCAGTTACCGAAACGGCACTCCGCCGCCAGCTCTGCCACGTCGCTGAAGGAAGTCAGCAGCCCGCCGGCGACCAGCTCCATGCCGAATTCCCTTATGCCGGGCGTGTCTATCACCTGGCCGCCGCCGGGCAGGAAATACAGCTGCCGGGCCGTGGTGGTATGCCTGCCGCGCGAGTCGTCCTCGCGCACCTCGCCGGTCTCGGCGGCCTGGTGTCCGGCCAGCCGGTTTAGCAGCGTGCTCTTGCCGGCCCCCGAAGAGCCCACGAAGCAGCAGCGCAGGCCGCCGGCCAGTTCGGCCTCCACCTCGGCCACGCCGTCGCCCGTCAGCGAGCAAAGGCCTATCACCCGCGCGCCGGGCGCGGCCAGCGCGGCGGCATCCAGGCGCGCGGCCAGTTCCTCCGGCGGGCACAGGTCCTGCTTGGTCAGCAGCACCACCGGCTGCGCCCCACTGTCCCAGGCCGCCACCAGCAGCCGCTCCAGCCGGGCTATGTTGAAATTGCCGTCGAGCCCCATCACTATGAACACCTTGGCCACGTTGGCGGCCACCGGCTGCGCCGCGTCGCGGCTGTCCTCCAGCCCCTTGCGCACCAGCAGCGAACTCCGCGGCCGCACACCGTGGATCACGGCCTGGGCGCCCCCGTCTATCACCGCCACGTCCACTTCGTCGCCCACCACCGGCAGTTCCAGCCGCGAGGCGGCCTCGCTCTTTATTTTGCCGGTGAGCACGGCCGGCACGTCGCGGCCGTCGAGCCGCACGATGTATATCCCTTTATGTTCCGCCGTCACCAAAGCGGCGGTATGATTTTTTTCTTCCATTCTTTTTTCCTCGTTAAACGCCGACAGGCGCACTAGGTGCGCGGTCTTACAGCGGCCGGGCGGCCTGGCGGTTAACGGGGTTAAACGTGCAGGGAGGCCCGGCAAATGCGGTCGATCACAATCTCCACCATACAGGGCCTCCTCGCTTGGATTTGACTACCCAGATATTATACACCGCCCGGGCCGAAAATCAAGCCGCCGGCAACAAGCCCGGCAGCCTGAACATAGCGCTGGACGCGCTGGCGCCCTAGTTCTTCTCGTCGGGCGGCTGCCCGATATATTTTATTATGTCTATGCCCTCGCCGAGGGCTATGCGGTAGGAGAGCTTGCGTAAGGCGCTGCCCAGCACCACCAGGCCGGCCATTACCAGCAGCAGCACCGGGTAAACCAGACTGGTCTTGCCGAACTTGAAGAAGAAGACCACGGGCCAGACCGCCAGCACTATCACTATGCCCAGCAGGCCGGCGGTGTACAGCCAGGTGCCGGCGCGCCAGAACCAGCGCCCCCGCGAGCCGCGGCGCAACATCTCTTCATAAAGCGGATAATCAGGCTGCATAAATAGATTATACCCGAAACAAGGGACCCCTACTCCGCAGGGCCCTCTTCCCTGGGTCGGCCATTCGCGCGCTGGCAGCTTATCTGCGTATCCACCAGCTTTTCAAAAAGGTCCATCAGCACCTCGGGGCCGGCGCCGAGACTCTCGTAGCCGGCAGCCTCGGCCTCCCTGCACAAGTAGTATATGGCCTCTATGGTGGAGACGCAATGCTCCAGGGGCTGTTTTTTTATTTTAAACTGCGAGACATAGCTGCCCGCGAAAGAGAGCCGCGGCAGGGCGCGCACGTTGGGGCTTTTGTTCAGCAGGCTCCTGGCGCCGCGCCAGGTGCCGTCTATCACGAAGACCAGCAGGGTTTTCCCCGCAGGCAGGGCGTCCGCCCCCAGGGCTTTAAAATTAACCGCGCTCGGCCCCGGATAGAGCACGAAAGGGCTGTAGGCCGGGTCCTTTATCAGCGCGTTCACCCGCTCATTGCGCGTGAAGTCCGTGCCCACGAGAAGCTCGGAGTTGGTCAGGCACAGTTGCGCCAGCCGGGGCGTCCCCGTCCTCTGCTTATGCGCTTCCTTGTCGTGCATGAGGATGACGAAGCGCGTGCGCGTGGCGAAAGGCCTGACGCCGCCGCAAAGGCAGTTCTTTTTCGCCCGCCGGCAGGCGTAGCATTCCCCGCGGTAATCCATCAGGAATTCCGCTCCGCCGGAGCGCGCCGCCAGGGCTTGAGTACGGAGATGGCCAGCGCGAAGAGCAGCGTGGAAACCTGCATGACGCCCCAGAATGTGTTCAGGTCGCGGGCCCGCGCGTAGGCGTAATCGGCCAGCGCCGCGCCGCCCAGCTTTGCGGAAACCGGCGCCAGCGAATTGAGCCAGGGCCCCAGGAAAAAAGTGCCGAACAGCACGCCGTACAGGGTGATGAACCATTTCACCGCCACCCAGCGATGCTTGAAGAAACCCCAGGGCGTGAACAGCGAGTATATCAGCCCGGTGAGCAGGCTGCCCATGGCCCCTGGAATAACCACGAGATCGTCCACCAGCCGCGCCGCCACGTCCCGGCCGGGCAGCGCCTCGGCGGCCCCGCCGCCGTTCTGCACCGCCATAACGCCCAGCGCCCCGCCCACCCAGAGGCAGACGAACGCCAGATGCAAAGTCTTCAGCCAGGCCACACCGCGAGGAGGAATATTCGGCATACACTGATTTTACCAAAACCGCCGGGCCGCGCTGACGGTTGAGCGGGCAAAGTTAAAGATGTATTATCGTTTATAGCGCGGCGAATTTAAAGGAGACCCTAATGAAGAACAAGATATTCGGCGGTTTAATAGCTTTCACCCTGCTGGCTGTAGCGGCCGGCGCCCGGGCGCAGGACCAGGCGAAGAAGCCCGAACTGGTAGAAAAGACCGGCGTCGTCGAGATCGTCAAGGCCGACGCGGCCAAGAACGAAAAGTTCGACACCATCCTGCTCAAGGCCGGCGAAGAGACCATAAAACTCCTCCCCAGCAAGGACAAGAAAGCCTTCAAGCCCCTCGAGAAAATGGCCGGCAAGACCATCACCGTGAAAGGCGAGTTCCTGCCCCCTAACCCGCCTAAGTACCCGCTGGCCGCCATCAAGGTAAAAGCCTGCAAAGAGGTAAAAGAAACCAAAAAGCCCGCCGTCCCGGCCAAGAAATAGCAATCAGGCAACCGCATAAAACAGAACCGCCGGGCTGCCCCGGCGGTTTTGATTTACAGTCCCCGGAACCGCTACCGCGTCCGGGCAAAAAGCAGCGCGTCTATCGCGCGGCCATGTTTCAGGTGCTCTTTTATCAGGCGGCCCTCGTACTTGTAACCGGCCTTCTTCAGCACCCTCGCCGAAGCCTTGTTGACCGGGAACACCTTGGCGTAAACCCGCCGCAGTTTCAGCTCGCGCAAGGCGCAGTCCGTAAGCGCCATTACGGCGCCGGACACAATGCCGCGCCCCCAGTATTTTACGCCCAGCCAGTAGCCTATCTCGGCGCTATGGCCGTTCATCGAGAACAAGCCTATGCCGCCTATCACCCTGCCGTCTAGGTCTATGGCCAGGTTCAGCTGCGTTTTGTCCTTGCTCCGGGCCAACTTTAGGTTATAGGCCACCCACTCCCGCGCGCCTTCCAGCGAATAGGGATAAGGAATGCGCAGGGTGTAGCGCTCTATCTTCCGGTGGTTGATGTTCTCCGCTATCGAAGTCTCGTCGCCCCTGCGGAAGGGCCTTAATTTATAATTCGCGAATTCTATTTCCATGTCGTTCACGGCCTCCTGTCCCCGTATGATTCTACCAAAACAAAACCGCCGGGCCGTCCAGGGCGTTTCGCGCAGATATCCTATAATAAGCGCATGGGACGGAACCTTAACGTTAAACTGAGCGGCTTTTCCGCGCTGATTCTTCTTATCCTCACCCTGGCCACATTCGCCCTCATCATAATGGCCAATATCTGAAGAGCCCCCATTACTCCGCAGATTAAAAACGCCGGGCTATCCCGGCGTTTTTGCCAAAACCGGACCGGGGCCGGCCGCCCTAGCGCCAGGTGCGCGCGGCGTGGATCCTGTCCTTGTCGCGGAAAGCCTGCTCCAGGTCCACCTTGTAGTAGCTGGCTATGGTGCAGACATACATCAGCACGTCGGCCAGCTCCTCGCTGATGGTGCCTATCTTGGAATGTTCGCCCACCGGGATCCTCTCTTCTTTGCGTATGGCCTTGAACAGCTCGCCGATCTCTTCGCCGAGTATCAGGCATTTCTCCAGCGGCGCCTGGCTGCCGAAGCCGCGCTTCTTGGCCTCGCTCTCTATATAGCGCTGCAGCTGCCCCAGCGACGCGCCTTTCGGCAATTCCGTTTTTTTGGTCTTCATGCTTTTATTCTACAAAACAAAACCTCCGGGCCAGGCAGCGCTTTGCGGAAAGCGGGGGAAAGCCCCGCTTTTGGTATTATAACGAGGGAAGAACGGGCAGCATGGAGCTTACTGGATGTTCGAGCGCGCCAAGAAATTTTACGAAGAGCATGAGCCGGCCTGCACGGCGGGCTTTTTCGTCGCCGGCTTCCTGTTCGACGTGCTCCTCGTGGGGCGCATAGACAAGCTGCATAATGTCATCCACCAGGCGACCTACCTAACCCTGTGCGCCTGGCTGACCGGGCTTGAACTGCGCGAGACCTACGGCGGCTTCGTCCCGCCCGAGCGGCTGCGGACGGCCTGGCGCTACCACAAGGGGGCCACGCATTTCATGCTCGGCACCCTGCTGAACATCTACACCCTGTTCTATTTCAAGAGCGCCTCGCTGGGCACCTCGCTGCTGTTCCTGGTAGGCCTGACCTCCCTGCTCGCGGTGAACGAGCTGAAGCCTTTCAAGAACTCCGGCACCCTGCTGCGCATGAGCCTGTTCAGCCTTTGCCTGGTGTCCTATTTCACCTATCTCGTGCCCATGCTGATGGGCCGCCTGGGCGCCCTGCCTTTCCTGGGCTCCATCGTCGGCGCGTCGGCCTGCGCCGCGCTCCTGGCCTGGCGGCTGAAAGCCCGCCTGCCGCAGCAGGAGCTGGCGGTGCGCAGGCATACGGTGTATCCCTTCGCCGTGGTAGCCTCGCTTTTCGCCGTTCTCTATTTCGCCAAAGTGATACCGCCGGTGCCGCTATCCATAACGGAAATTGGCGTCTACCACGGCGTAAGCCGCAACGAAAATGGTTTTGAATTGATCTCCACGCGGCCCCGCTGGAAGTTCTGGCAGCGCGGCGACCAGACCTTCCTGGCCCGCCCCGGCGACAAACTCTATTGCTGGGCCGCGGTTTTCGCGCCCACAAATTTCAGGGAGCGGCTCGCCGTGCGCTGGCGCTACCGCGGCCCCGACGGCTGGAGCGAGTCGGACACGATTCCCATGCCCATAGCCGGCGGCCGCGACGGCGGCTGGCGGGGTTTCACGGCCAAAGCCAACTACGTGCCCGGCCGCTGGCGGGTGGAAATAATAACTTCGGATGGCAGGGAGCTCGGGCGCATAGACATAACCGTCAAGGCCGACGAGTCTACAGACCCACGCGAGGAGCGCGTCCTGCTGCGCTAGCCGCGGCTGAAAAGTTTCAGGCCCACTGTGCCGGCTACTATCATGCAGATGCAGGCTACGCGCGCCAGCGCGGCCGATTCGCCCAGCAGGAATATCCCTACCAGCGCGGTACCGGCGGCGCCTATGCCGGTCCAGACCGCGTAGGCCGTGCCCACCGGCAGGCCTTTCACGGCGACCGAGAGCCCGTAGATGCTGGCCAGCATCGCCAGCCCCACCCAGACGCTGGGCCACAGCCGGGTAAAACCTTGCGTGGATTTAAGGCCCGAAGCCCATACCACCTCGAACAAGCCGGCGACCAGCAGCCACAACCAGGGTGAAGATGTATTCATAGCGTAAGGCTATTCTACCAAAAGGCGCCAGGCGGCACGCGCCCCCCCGAATTGGTAAAATTGTAGTATGAAAGCCCTCTGGAAATTCCACCCGCTGGACCGCGAGATCTCCCGCATCGCCGTCCCGGCTTTCCTGGGGTCGCTGGGCTTCGTCCTTTTCGACATCATCAATATTTTCTGGGTGGGCACGCTGGGCACTACCGCCATAGCCGGCGTGGCCTCTGCCGCCTTCCTGACCTGGGCGGTCTACGCGGCCATGGCCGCCACCACCGCCGGGGCTAACAGCCTTATAGCCCAGGCCTTCGGCGCGGGCAAGCACGAGGAAGCGCGGCAGACCGCTGTGGAAGCCGCGTGGCTGAGCCTCGGCGGCAGCCTCTTGATCATGGCCCTGCTGCTGCCCAGCATCCCCCTCATCTTCCGGTTGATGGGGCTGCAGCCGGAAACCGCCGCCTACGCCAGGCAATATCTAACCATCTACGTAGCCGCCTTGCCGCTCTACTACCTCTGCAACCTGGCCGGCGCCGTCTTCAACGCCTACGGCGACACGCGCACCAACGTGATCATAATGTCGGCGACGGTGGCGCTCAATATAGTGCTGGACCCGGTGCTGATACTGGGCTGGGGCACGGGCCGGCCGCTGGGCGTGCCCGGCGCGGCCGCCGCCTCGGTACTGGTCACGACTATAGCGCTGGCGCTGCAGGTGGTATTCCTGCGCCGGCGTAATTACCTGCCGCCGCTGGTTGAATTGCTGCGGCTGCCAGCCTTCACGCGCGGCGCGCGCATGCTCAAGATCGGCGTGCCGGCCGCCTCTGTAAATGTTGTGTGGTCGCTCGTGTATCCGGCGCTCACGGCCATCATCACGCGCTTCGGCGAGGCCCCGCTCGCCGGGCTTAGCGTCTGCTTCCGCCTGGAAGGCGTGCCCTATTTCCTCGGCATTGGTTTCTCCACCGCCATGGCGGCGCTGGTGGGGCAGAGCTTCGGCCGCGGCGACATGCAGCGGGTGCGCGAGATAGTCACGCGGGGCCGCCTGCTCATTACCCTGCTGCTGCTGCCGGTGGCCCTGGCTTTCATCTTCGTGCCCGAACTCCTGGTGCGCCCCATGACTTCGGACCCCGAGGTGATAGCCAATGCCGCGCGCTACCTGCGCACCGTCGGCTATTTCGAGATCTTCCTGGGTTGGGAGCTGCTCTTCGAGGGCGTCTTCACCGGCCTCGGCCATACCCGCGATTACATGTTCATCGCCGTGCCGCTCACGCTGGCGCGCTGGCCGGCGGCCTGGCTGCTGGCCATAACCTTGGGTTTCGGCACGCCGGGCATCTGGTGGGCCATCACCCTTTCCACTTTCGCCAAAGGCGTGTGGGCCTCCTGGCTGTTCCACAAGGGCGGCGCCACCTCTCGCCTGCTAAAGGCGAACCAAGCCCTCGCCCTGGCCCTGCAGCCCTAAATCCAAAAACACAACTGCCTGCCTGGGCCCACCGGGCCTGGGCCCTATGGCCTTGTAATGGGCGCGGCTGAGAGCTAACCTATATACATGAACTCCCGCCCCGCCTGCATAGCAATAGCCGCGCTGGTCTGCCTGATGGCCGGCACGGTCGCGGCCGAGCTCACACCGGAAGCCAGCGCTAAAATAACCGAATTGCAGAAGTCGCTCGAGACGCGGAGCGCGCGGTGGACCGCCGGCGAAACCGCAGTTTCCAATCTCACCGAAGACCAGTGGGCCAACCTGGTGGGCTTGGACACCAACGCCCCCGCCGGCCCGCTCGCCCCCGAAGCGCCCGAGACCCGGCTGCGCGCTTCCGTAGACTGGCGCAACAACGGCGGCAACTTCGTCACCACCCCCAAGCAGCAGGGCGGCTGCGGCTCCTGCTGGTCCTTCGCCATGACCGGCGCGCTGGAATCCTATGTGATGCGCAACCAGGGCAAGCCCGGCCAGAACATCGATCTCTCCGAACAACTCTATATTTCCTGCAGCAGCGTCGGCAGCTGCGGCGGCGGCGCCCTGTTCCCGCGCTTCCTGGTGCGCCAGGGCCTGCCGGCCGAATCCGCCTATCCCTACGCCGAAGCCAACGGCTCCTGCTCCAACGCCGCCAGCGGCTGGGAACGCAACGCTCACAAGATAGAAGGCTGGGGCATGGTGCTGCCCACCGTGAACAAGATCAAAGCCGCGCTGGCCCATTACGGCCCTCTGCCCACCTCCATGCAGGTCTACGAAGATTTCCTCAACTATACGGGCGGCGTTTACTCCCGCGTGGCCGGCAAGCGCCTGGGCGCGCACGCCGTGCTGCTGGTCGGCTACAACGACGCCGAGGAATATTTCATAGTCAAGAACAGCTGGGGCACCGGCTGGGGCGAGAACGGTTTCTTCCGCATAGATTATTCCGAAATGCACTCCCGCGTGATCTTCGGCCTTACCACCGTGGCTTATTACTGATCGCCAGCCAGGCGAAATAAAAACCGCCGGGACGACCCGGCGGATTTTTTACATTCAGGGTTTAGCGTCGCAGCTATTCGCCTGCCAGCAACTGCAGCAGCGGCGCGCGCCAAAGCCGCGCGGCCCTGGCCAGCCGCAGCGCGGCGGCGCCGGAGGCGGCGCCCAGCAGCGCCAGCGGGCCGCAGATCAGGGCCGTCAGTTTCCACAGGCCATGTTCCGGATGATTGAGGGTAGCCAGGCCGACGGCCACCATGGCGGCGGGCAGCAGGCTGAGCAGCAGGCCGGCCAACGCGCCCCAGGCGGCGAATCTGCCCAGCGACAGTTCTTCGAACCTGGTATGGCGTTCAGCCGTCCCGATCACTATCGAGAATATCGCGCCGCCTATAAAACCGGGCATGCCCAGCGCCGGCAGCGGCGCGTCGAAGACCCTGAAGAAAGCGTCCCAGGGCAGAGAGGGCGTCACCAGGCTGGTCACGCCTATAAGCAAGCCTGCCAAGGCCCAGCCAGCAGCCCAGGTAAGGCACATCCAAACCATGCCGCGCAACTTCAAAAGCCAAGCACTCATCTCTTTCTCCTTACGTGCAGCGGAATTAAGTTCTGTGTCACTTTAACTCTTTCCAGTAGCGTTTTACCGGGAACATTTCGAAGCCCAGTTTTTCGTAGAAGCCCTCGCGGCCGCAGGGCACCAGTATGCCCTCCGCACCGCGGGCGGCGGCCCATTTCTCGAATTCGGCGAGCAGGGCCTTTCCTATCCCAAGTTTCCGTCGGTCCGGATGCACCACGACTTCTTCTATTATGCCCACGCGCGCCTCGAAGTCCACTTCCAGGCGGCAGCAGCCCACCATGAAGCCCGCCGCGCTGCCGGTGGCCTTATCAACCGCCAGCAGTTTAAAATAATTATCGTCCTCCAGGAATTCGGCCAGCACCTTGGGCAGCCCGGCCCCTATTTCCTGGTACAACGCGGGCATCAGCCCCATCACCGCCGCGAGGTCCACAGGTACAGCGGCCCGGTATTCTATTTCCATACCAGAATTCTACAAAACACCGGGGGGCCGCTCCACGGTTTGTTAAAATAGGGTTATGACCGCGCTTTGGGATAAGATCGCCGCCGGCCCCGGCAGGGCGGCGACGGACATGGAGGAACTGAAGGCCTCCGGCCTGCCGCTGGCGCTTTACGGCGACGGCTGGTACGCGCCCTATGTGCGCGAATTCCTCGCGCGCCGCGGTCTGCGCGCGGCCGCCGTTTTTACCGACGCCGGGTTCACCACCTCCGGCGAGGCCGTCAGCTTCGGCGAGGTCAGCGCCAGGTTCGAACGGTTCGATATAGTCATCGCTTTCGCCAACGCCCGCCTGGCCAGGGAGAAGCTGGCCCGCCTGGACCGCTCCCGCGTGGCCGGCGTCTATTTCTTCGACGTGATGGGCGAACTGCTGGACAACACTTTCGACCGCGCCTACCTCGAGACTAACAAGGCGCAATTCGAGGCGGCCTACGGCCTGCTCGGCGACGACCTGTCGCGCCGGACCTTCGAGGCTTTCATCAACAATAAACTCGGCGGGCCCCCGGAGGCGCTGGCCGATCTGTCCCGCAAAGAGCAGTATTTTCCGAAAGGGATCATAGAACTCTCGGACAGCGAAGTGTTCGTGGACGGCGGCGCCTATACCGGCGACACCTTGCTCACTTTCATGCGCCTGGCCGGCGGCTGCGCCGGCTGCAGCGCCTTCGAGCCCGACCCGGCCACGGCCGCCAAGTTGAGGGCCACGGTGGAGAAGCGCGGCCTGCGCGGCGTGACCGTGCACAACAAAGGTTTGTGGAGCGAGCCGGCCACGCTGCCTTTCGCCGTGTGGCACGGCACCTCGGCCTCGGCCGTCTCCGGCGCTGGCGAAGTTTCGGTGGAAGCGGACACCATAGACCGCCTGGCCCCCGGCGCAACTTTCATTAAGCTGGACGTGGAGGGCGCCGAGCTGGAAGCCCTGAAGGGCGCGGCCGAAACTATACGGCGCAACCGGCCCCGGCTCGCCGTCTGCGTCTACCACAAGCCCGGCGACCTCTTCGAGATCCCCCTCTTCATCAAATCCCTGGTGCCGGAGTACCGCTTTTACCTGCGCCAGCACCAGCCGGTAGCCTGCGAAACCGTCCTCTACGCCGTAGTCTGACCAAAACAAAACCGCCGGGCTGCCCCGGCGGTTTCGCTTTGCTTGGTCGAGACGCTTACTGCACGCTCACCTTGCCCTTCTTCACGAAGCCTTCGTTCCAGCTGCCGCCGGCGAAAGCGGACTTGCGCACTTTGTACCAGTCGTCCTTCTCGCCGACTATCAGCACTTTCTCGCCGGCGCTGAGCTTGGTCACCGTGCCCACGAACAGCCAGCCGGCCTTTTCCTTTATGGCGGTGTCGTCCTTGTTGATGACGGCCACCCTGTTGGGGTTGGTGCGGGTGTACATCTGGCGGTAGTCGGCCACTACGCGGGCCTTTTCGGAGAACGTCACCACCAGCGCGTCGGCGTCGGGCGCCACCACGTCGTAGAGGCGGCCGATGTTGAGGTTCACGGAGGTTTTGTTCCGGCCGCTCACGCCCTCGGCGCGCAGGTCGGGCGTCAGGGTTATTTCCCCGCGCTCGCTCTTCACCGTCACGGTGACGGTGTCGGACTTCTGGAAGCCGTAGTTCGTCAGGTCGGCCCGCAGCATGATGTTCTCGTTCGCCTCGAACTTGCCGTTATTGTTCTCGTCGTAGAACGAGATGCCGAAGGCTTTCAGCACCGAGTTCTCGGAGTAATACTTGTCGGCAGCGGCGATACCGGACTGCTTGCCGGCCTCGAAGGCGCCGGGGTAAACCTGGGCCGCCATCTTCTGGTAGCCGTCGTTATAGCCGCGCTTGGTCTGCTCGGCGCAGCCGGCCGCGAAGCCTTCCTGCTGGCCGGTAGCCCGGCCTGCGCTCTGGCCCAGGGCCCGCTGGTCGGCGTATTCGCGGTTGCTGTACTGCTCGTAGAACACGGCGTAAGACGAGTTGTACGCGGCCCGGTAAGCCGCCTTATAACCCTTGTCCTTGCCGTCGGCGAAGCCGGCGCGGTAGCTGATGGAATACTGGTTGTCGTAGGCGCGCCTGTACGCCATGTTGTATCTTTCGTTGTAGCCGTCGCGCTTGGCGTCGTCATAGGCGCGGCGGTAGCTGCGCTGGTAGCCTTCGCGGTAGCCCCTGTCATAGGCCTGGCGCTCTTCGGGGGTAGAATAACCGTTGCGGGCCAGCTCTATGGGCAGGTCCATGCCCCTCACACTTTTCGTGCCGGCGGCGAGCATTCCGCTCCCGCTGGGGAAAGAGGCCTGCAGTTCGTTCTCGCGCAGCGTGAAACCGGCCTGGTAACCGGCCTTACGGCCGCTCTCGGCTTCCATCACGGCGGCGTCGGCCTGCCCTTTGGCGTAGCCTTTGCTGTAGGAGGCCGAATCCTGCTCGCCCTGCTGCTTGGCGGCGGCGTAAGCGATGTTATAACCGCTGGTATACCCCTCATCGTAGCAGCGGCGCTTGCCGGCTTCGGTGCCGTTATTGATGCCGGCGTTCTGGCCGTCGGCGTTGCCCTGGTGGGTGCCGGCGGACTGGTCCACATTGTAGCCGTCCCTGTAACCGGCGGCGCGGCCGGCGGTATCGCCTTCGCGGTTGCCGTTCCAGCGGCCTTCCCTTTCGCCGTCGTCTATGCCGGCGGCGTAGCCTTCGCGGCGGCCTTCGCGGGCGCCCTTGTCGGCGCCGTCGCGCATGCCGGCGTTATAAGCGTGGGTGGTATCAACCGGCTTGGGCGGCTGAGGGGGCTGGGGCACCGGCGGCTTGGGAGGATTGATGGGGTGGCCGGGCTGGCCGGGCAGGGGCGGCTTGGGCGGCTGGCCGGGAAAACCGGGCTGGCCGGGCTTCGGAGGCTTCACGCCGTTGGGCAGCGGTTTGCCGTCTTTTTGTTCCTCTATGATGGTTTTTACGCTGTCGCTCACATCGGACAGCTGCGTGACCGATCCGTCGTTGGCTGCGAAGATCACGCTGGAAGCTAACAGGAGAGAAGGAAACACCGACGCCGCGCAGAGTTTCTTTTTCATTAATGGCACCCCTATGTCCGGCTGTCCGGACCTGTTTAGATAAGATATTCTACCCGAACCGATGCCGCTTGTATAGAGCAGAACGGCCCTGCCGGCACTAGGCCCTTTGTCCCCTATGTTCCCCCGGCTACAAATAATTATATAGTCATCTTCACTGCTATGGCGTATAGACCTTCAGAGCTTAATTCTTCCTGGTCGGCCTTCGGCTGGCGGCGGTCGCTGATCCTGAAACTGCTGCTTACGGGCTTCTGGACGGCGCTGGTTCTAACCGCCGGCCTGTACGGCCTGAAGCTGGTGCTCGAGCGGGAGCCCGCCGCGCCAGAGGCGCCGGCCGCGGAAGAGCCGGCGCCCGCGCTGGAGGACGAGGCCCTGCCCGCCCCGGAACGGCTGACGCTGGCCGACGCCGGCACGGCCCCCTCGGCGGGGTCGCTCGCCCTGATAAAAAAAGGAACACTGCCCGGGGACGCCGAGCCCGACGCTGTTTCAAGGCAGGCCGCCAAGCCGCTCCTGCGCCCGGCTTCCTTCGGCGGCTCCGGCGGAAATTTCGCCAGTCCCGGCTTCGGCAAGGAGACTGCGGAGCGGCCCCCAGCCCGCAGGCGCAACTTGCCGGAGGGCGTGATCCTCAACCAAAAGGCCCTGGCCAAAAAGATAGCGGTAAAAGGCGCGCGGCCGGTCCCCGTGGCCACGGCGAAGCGCTACTCGGGCATAGACCCGGAATCGGACGCGTTGCGCTACTTCAAGCAGCGGCAGGCCGAAGCCCAGGCCGAATCATATAACCAATTGCGCCGAGAGCAGCTGACGCTTTCCGGATTGATACTGCTGGGCATACTTGCGCTGATGGTGGCCGGCTCGCGCGTGATACACGCCCTGAGATTGATAGAAAAACCCGACGGCCCCCACTGGACTTTCAAGTAGCCCCGCAAGCCTCCCAAACGAAACCGCCGGGCTGTCCCGGCGGTTTCGCGTTAGCTAGCAGGACGCAGCGTCCCCTACTTCTTTTTGGCGCGCAGCGACTCTAACAATTTCAGCACCAGCGCCACCGACCGCCGCGCGGCCTCCGGCATGGAGGCCTTGTACACCTTATGGCTCTTATCCGCGGTGACCAGGTCGGAGATGGACCGGATAACGAGGAAAGGCGTTTTGAACAGGTAGCAGGTCTGGGCTATAGCGGCGCCTTCCATCTCCACCGCCATCACCGACGGGAATTTCTTAAGGATATCCCGGATCTGCCGCGGGTTATGGATAAAGGAATCCCCCGACATTATCTGGCCGAGCAGGCCCCGCGCTTCCTTCCCGCCTTTCAGCGCGCGCATGGCCAGCGCCGCGAGGCGCTTGTCGGGATAATAGGCCACGGGCATCCTGGGGATCTGGCCGAACTCGTAATCGAAGATGGTGGCGTCCGCGTCGTGGTGGCGCACCTCGGCCGAGACCACGATGTCCCCCACGCGCAATTTATCCGGCGGAAACCCGCCGGCCACGCCCGTGTTTATCACCCGTTCCGGGGCGAATTCGTTTATGAGCAGCGCCGTCCCCACCGCGGCGTTGACCTTGCCGATGCCGCATTGCAGCAGCGTCACCCGGTGGCCCATCAGCCGCCCCGTGTAGAACACAAAAGACCCGCGGCGCGCCACGCGCGGCCGTTCCAGGCGCCGGCGCAGCTCCCGCAGTTCCTCTTCCATCGCGGCGATTATGCCTATTTTCACGTTAACTCCGTTTAAAGATGCGTCAGCGTTCTCCGCCGCGCCGCTGCTTTTTAGGCTTGGGCGCGGGCAGGCGGGCCAGGGTGTAGGCCACCACCTGCGCCAGCTTTTCGCGGTCCTCCAGCCAGGCGGCGTTGACCTGGCAGGTGTTCTTGCTGCCGGGATAGGCGCGCGTGAGCTTATCTTCGAAAAGGTGCAGCGTCTCCGGCGTGGTCTTGAGAAACAGCGTGTCGTCGCAGACCAGGGCGAACACGCGCCCGGCGCTGTACACGCAGTATTCCCCCATCATCGGCCGGAAGCTCACCTCCGGCACCAGCGCCAGCGCGTCCCTTAAAAACTCTATGGTCTCCCTCGTAGTGGCCATGCTCTGATTCTACCAAAACAAAAACCGCCGGGACGGCCCGGCGGCATGTTGGCGGCAGGGCCGCCGGGGCTATTTAAAGCCGACCAGGCTCTCGAAACCGCCGTAGACCATGCGCTTCATGTCGAAGGGCATGTCGCCGGGGTGTTCCATTTTTTCCATCTCTTTCATCACCGCGGCGTTAACGCGGTCGCGGTGGGCGCGGGACTTGAAGACGATGTACGAGAACACCACCGTCTCGCCGGGCTTGGTCTTCATGACGCGCGTGAACGGGACGAACATCTTAGTCTTCAGGTCGTCGCCGACGCATTCCTTGTAGTCCAGGGCGCCGTGCCTGCGCCAGATCTTCTCGCCGTACTTGGCCATGGCCTTATAGGCCTTGATCTTCTTTTTAGGCACCGCCAGTAAATATCCGTCTACATATGACATGACCCCTCCTTAACCGCTATTTTGCGGATTTTGTATCCGCAGATCTTTTTTTAACACTCGCAAACACGTCTACCGCCTGAAGGAATAGCGTAGATGTTTTTTCACAATGGCTCTAATGATGCGGGTGCGCCGCGGGTTTATGCCCGGAGTGCAGCGCGTGCTCAACCGCTTTAGCGATTTCCTTGGTGGACAGCACTTTCGACATGGTGCCGCGGCAGTTGGGAATTCTTCCAAAAGCGAGCGTCATTACGGGGTCGGCGCCGTGCGCGGACAGGATGAGGAACGGGATCCTGGAGGTTTTATGCATGTTCCGTATGGCCACGGCCACGTCGTGCCCGTTCATGTCGCCCAGGTTATAATCCAGCAGCACCAGGTCGGGCAGAAAAGACAGCGCGCTCTTTATCCCCTCGGCCCCGCTGCCGGCGGTCAGGGTCTTATACCCGGCCTTCTCCAGGCATTCGGCTATCACCCAGGACAGTTCCAGGTTGTCGTCCACGATAAGCACTTTTTTCTTCGCTGTCATTTAGTCAGGCGCCTCTGCCCAGCCGGGCGGGAATTACTACTGCCTCTTGCGACATTCTAGCAAAACAAAAACCGCCGGGCTGCCTCGGCGGTTTTTATAAAGCTAGGAAGACAGGAAGCAGCGTCCCCTATCGCCCCTTGGCCGCGTCGCGGACCGTGCGGTCGGCCCTGAGGCTAACGGCCAGTATCAGCGCCATGCCGGCGGCCAGGCTGACGCACATGGCTATATCAACAGGCCGCCCCTGAAGCCAGGCTAACCCCGGGTAGGACAGCGGCAGCACGCCCAGCGCGGCCAGGCCGGAATAGTAGTACTTCCTCGTGACCGCGTACAGCAGCAGAAAAAGCAGGGCCGTGAAAACCAGCAGCGGCAGGCTCAACAGGTAAACGCCAGCCCCTACCAGGCTGGCTATGCCCTTGCCGCCCCTGAAGCGCAGCTGGGCCGGGAAAATATGGCCCAGCAGCACGGCGGGCATGGTAAGAGCGGGGATTAGCGGGTTGCCGGGGAACAGCAGGGCGGCCACTTTCAGCGCGGCCAGCATCTTCACCGCGTCGAACAGCATCACCAGCAGGAAGCCGCGCTTGCCCATCAGCCGCCCGGCGTTGGTGGCGCCGGCGTTGCCGCTGCCCAGCGCGCGTATGTCCTGGCCGGACCTGAGCTTAACGGCGTAATAGCCGCCGTTCAGGCAGCCCACCAGGTACGCCGCGACCAGCCAAAGAAGTATAGCCATGTACTCTCCTTTAAACTCCTGACCCTTGCGGCAAAACGGACTGCGCCTTTTTTTCCGGCAGCGCGAAATACATGAGCCCGGCCGCCGCGGCATAAACGCAAGCGCGCGCGAAGGGCTCATAGGCCTCGCCGAACAAAGCCCGGCTCTCCCACTTGAGAATGGTCTCGTTCAGCCAGTTGAAAGTTAAACCGTGCACCAGCGCCAGCGAGCCTATGGACGCGCCCTTATGGCGTGCGACGCCGAACAGCAGCCCGATGGAACTGATGACCACCACGCTGGCCAGACTGTTCTGCACCAGGTGCAAGCAGCCGAACAGCGCCGAGCCCGCGACTATGGTAACGAACGGCCTGCCGCGCCACAAATAGAACCACACGCCCCGCCACCAGAACTCTTCCAGTATGCCGGTGAATGCCGTAAACCAGACCGCCCAGAACAACGCCCCGCCCGCAGAAAATGCGCCCAGCGACGGAGAATTGAACAATAGCGTCACCAGCAAGTCCGCCGCCGCTATCGCCGCGGCGTACCGCCAGCCTTTAAGCGAAGCCAGGTCTATCTCGGCGCGATACCAATTACTCCAGACGTAGAGGCTGATCACCAGGCTTATAAGCGCGCCGCCAGTGGTAACAATGAACCCGCCGAAGCCGGTCAGTCTCTGCGCGAACCATACCGAGGACATACTCAAGGCCGTAAGCGCCAGCAGTATCGCCAGCGGCAGCACCTTGCCGGCCCGGGTTCGCTCCGCGACATTATTCTTTTCCATATACAGACCTGTCACCACCCGGCCCCGCAGTCACAGCCGCCGTGTTTCGCCCCTTGCATACTCCAATTTTACAAAACAAAAATGCCGGCCTGGCGCAGGCTTTTTTGTTATTATATTTTAGAGGACATCATGAAAAAAAGAACCAGAGTCTCCGTAATAGGCGCCGGCATGTGGGGCAGCACCCTGGCCGGCCTGCTGGCCGACAAGGGCTACAGCGTGCGCGCCTGGGAGTACAACCACGCCATCGCCGCCCACCTGGCCAAGAACAGGACCCATTCCGCCCTGCCCGGCTTCAAGCTGCCGGCTGGCGTGAAGATCTTTACCGATCTCGAAGAGGCCGTGCAGTCCCCCGACCTTATCCTCATGGCGGTGGATTCCCGCCACGTGCGCGGCCTGGCGCGCGCCATCAAGCCCCTGCTTACGGGCAAAAAGCTGCCGTATATAATCGCCGTGACCAAGGGCATAGAAGCCGGCAAATTCCTGACCGTCTGCGAGATCATAGAGGAAGAGATACCGCAGGCCCGCAACCGGACCATGATAATGACCGGCCCGAGCTTCGCCGTGGAAGTGGCCGCCGGCGCGCCCACCAAGGTGGTGCTGGCCGGCCGCGACCTGAAGGAATTAAAGAAGGCCGCCAAGCTGATGGAAGGCGGCCCGCTGAAGCTGGAGATCTCCGAGGACAGGCTGGGCGCCGAGCTGGGCGGCTCGCTGAAGAACGTTTACGCCGTGGGCAGCGGCATCATCGACGGGCTGTCCAAGGCTTCCAAGAACAGCGAGGCGGCTTTCCTGATAGAGAGCGCCGGCGAGCTGCGCCGCATAGTCAAGTCGCTGGGCGGCAAGAACCGCACGGCCTGGGGCCTGAGCGGCATGGGCGACCTGCTGCTCACCGCCACGTCGGCCAAGTCCAGGAATTTCAGGTTCGGCAGGGAAATAGGCCACGGTGTTTCCGCGGCCGAGGCTCAGAAGCGAATAAAGACCGTGGTAGAAGGCTTCGAGGCGCTCAAGACCGCCCGAGGTCTCTGCGCCCGGCACGGCGTAAAGACTCCGGTCATAGACAGCATCTGGCGCATAGTTTACAAGGGCCACAAACCCTCCTCCATCCTGCAGGCCGCTGGCTTCAGGACCCAGGACTGAGCGAACCACCCTTAACGCCGCAAACAAAACCGCCGGGCTGTCCCGGCGGTTTCGCTTTGTCAAAAGTAAAGACCTGACCCCTTTAAAGTCCTGCCGGCACAGTCAGGCCGCGGTCGGCGCAGAAGGCGCGCAGGTCCGCCGGCAGCGGCACGGAGTAGGCGCGCTCCAGCCCGGCGGGCCGCATGTCTATCTCCGCGCAATGCAGCGCCTGCCGCCGCAATAAAAGTTTTTCTTCCAGGGCCGGCGTCCAGCCGTGGTCCAGAAAGTCCAGGTAACAGCGCGCGTCCGGCCCGTACATCTTATCCCCGGCCAGGCTATGGCCCAGCCATTGCGCGTGGGCGCGGATCTGGTGCATGCGGCCGGTTTCGGTGGTCACGCGCGCCAGCGTAAAACCGCCGCCGCCGGCTAGCGGGGTAAAGCGCGTCACCGCGGCCTGCCCGTCGGGCCTTACGCCGGTTTTGCAGTACACCGGGCTGGCCTCGTCGGGGCCCAGCGGCTGGTCCACCGTCACCGGGGCTGAAAATTCACCCGTCATTATGGCCAGGTAGGTTTTCCCCACCTGCCGCCGCTGTATGGCGCCCTGCAGGCGGGCCGCCGCCTCCGCTTGTTTGGCGAAAATTACCACGCCGCTGGTCTCGCGGTCGAGCCGGAACACCAGGTGGGCGGAAGCGAGGCCGAAGCGCTCGCGCACCGCGCCCGACAGGCTGGACCAGGGGCCGGCCTTGGACGGGTGGCAGATCAGCTCGCCGGGCTTGTTTATGACAATGACTTCGTCGTCCTGGTGTATGATCCAGCTGTCGAGTTCCGCCGGCTTTATCTGCACGGCGTTAACCAGCCTCGGCCGGCGCGGCCAGGGGCAGGCCAGCCGCGGGTTGAAAGCGGGGCGTTCATCCGCCATAGTGTTTCCCATCATTTCAAGTATAGCAAACGCCCCCGACAGCCCTCCCTGACCAAAACAAAACCGCCGGGCTGTCCCGGCGGCTTTGCGCGAAGTGCGCTGGCCTTCAGATGCCGGCCACGCCTTTCTCGTCCACCTTGAAAGCGCACTGCTTGTCGGTGCAGGCGTACTTGAGTTCAACCCACGAGGCGCCGCCGGCGGAGGTCATGGCTACCTCGTTGGCGTCCACCCTGAAAGCTATGCCGAAGCCGGAAATGGGCATATTGGTATTCACGCCGGCGCTGTCCAGGATGAACTCGCAGGGAGTCGCCTTGCAGGCATAGGCCAGGTCCTCCCACTGCGTTCCCCTGGCGCCTTTAAAAGTCAGTTCCAGGCCAGTTTTCTGCACGGTAAACTCAAAGCCTTCAGCCTGAGCCTCCACAGCCGGTGCCGCCGCCTCTTTCTGCTGACAGGCCGCCGCGCCCAGCGCCAGCCCCACCGCAAGAATCGCGTATTTCATGTCTGCCTCCTTTAGACTATCCGCACTAAATTCTACCAAAACAAAACCGCCGGGACGGCCCGGCGGCTTTGGCCAGCTATGAAGCAGCGGCCCTGGTTCCCTGCCGCAGCCTAAATGCCGGCGCTTTTCGTAAAGCAAACCAACTTATTGCGCTCCTCAAGGTTCATGAACTCCAGATAGGTAAGCCTATTGTAAGCGGCTTCATCGGCGGCAATATTGCCGGCCGTGTAACGGCACTCGCAAGACATTTTATAGTCAAAGCTTTTCAAATAATCCTCAGGGATAAGGCCGGCATCGTCAGCCAGCGCAAACCCGTTAGTCTTTCGCACTCTTTCGGCTGTGTACAAGGCCGCCTTGGGGCTCTTTTTTATAGCTGCCAGCCCTTTGGCTTTTGCCTTTTTCTCAATGGCATCATACTTTAACAATATCGACCGCGAAACGCCCTCGCGGTTAAGCGTAATCGTGGGGACATGCAATGATTTCAAAAGCCGCTTTTGCGTGCTTGATTCCGAAGCGCAGTCTTTTAAATACAAATCCATCCTGGTTTTCCACTCCGTATAAGTCTGCACAGAACTTGCCTTGATCTCTTCGGCAGACGAAAGCTGCGCGCTAAACACCAGCAATAAGAGAGAAATCCTCAATATCATTATTTAGCTCCTGTATGTCTTTGGCTGTTTCCGCCGGCTTCTTCCCAAACCAACAGCCGCTCAGTAGACGCTTTCTCTTTCGATGCGGTATTGATCCCAGCGCACATACCCGTACATTCCGGCGATCAGCAGGCCGGGCACTATCAGCGCCAGCAATACGCCGCGCCTCAGCGCTTTGCGGTCGCGCGTCCTGCGGAATCTGTCCAGGTAAACGAGGCCAAAAGACAGCGGTACCGTTACCGGCAGGAACACCAACGCGAAAAACAACCAATAACCGTAATCTTGTAGCATAATCTTATTCTACACTTTCTGATTTCGCGGCCCTTAGTCTCCCTTCTTGTTCAACACCGCGTACACTACGTCGTCCGCCCATTCCTTGCCGGTCCAGAAACTCTTTTTAAAATGCGCTTCCTTGCGCATGCCGAGCCGCCGCATTACCCCCAGCGAAGCCTTGTTGCGCGGGTCGGCCGAACACGCCACGCGGTGCAGCTTTAACTCGCCGAACAGCCAGGCCAGCACGGCCCTGGCGGCCTCGGTAGCGTAGCCGCGCCCCTGATATCGCGGCGCCACGGTATAGCCCAGCTCCGCCTGGCGGCCGTCCGTAAAATGCACGGCGATATCGCCGGCAAAAGCGCCGCCGGCCTTCTCTATGACGGCGAACTGGTACCAGGTGCGCGGCGTATTGGGCTTCAGCGCCGCGCAGGCGGCCAGCCGCCTGCGGGCCTCAGCCAGGCTCTTGGGGCAGCCCTGGTAGCGCCGCACCGCCGGCAGCGACCGGCAGCCGTAATAAGCCGCCGCGTCCCCGGCCCGCACAGTGCGCAGCAGCAGCCGCTCGGTATTTATCTCAACGCTTTTCATCCCTCAATTCTACAAAACAAAACCGCCGGGCCGGCCCGGCGGCTACTACCGCGAAATAGTCCGATAGTTAGCCTGGCTAATAACCGAGCTTGTCGCCGAAGGTGAAGACGACACTAACGGTATTTATGAGCATGTGCATCAGTATGGGCGTTTCCATCTTGCCCGTTCTCTCGTACGCCCAACAGAAAAAGAAACCCGGGATGGCGGTTGAAAAGAAGTCGGCGCCGTGCAACAGCCCGAAGAAGGAGCCGTTAAGCGCGATCGCGTAAAGAGCCCCCATCCGCTTGCGCATGGCCACATAGAGCCAGCGCCGCATCAAGAATTCCTCTATCAGGGGTATAACTATACATATGGAAACGACATACCCCAATACCCGCGCCGGATTCCCGAGCACATATGAAATGACGGGGTCGAAACTGCTCGGATTGTTATTGGTGTCCAGCCAAAACAATAACTTATTCGTCCAGGGCAAGTCCCACGGCGCCAGGGCAATAGCATAAGCGTAATGCGCCGCATACAGCACGGCAAACAAGAACAGAAAGTAAACGAAAGCTCGCCTGAACTCCCCCCTCAATTGCGCGAGATACTCCCCCGCCTTGCGAATATCGAAACCAAGCCTGCGGGCCGGCGGATAAATAATCGCAAGCCCTATCAGGTTCGCCAGAAAACCTCTATAAAGGTCGTCCCCCGCGGCAGGAACCGCCTTGAACAAGACAAACCCGGCGATCAGCATCAGCAAGCCGCGGCCGACCATCAAGAAGAAGTCCTTAACCGACGGTGTTTCAAGTGAGGAGATCATATAATAACCACGGGGCCGCCCCGGCCCTGGTGTCAGGGCCGGACTTTGTATACGCTTTCCAGTTGTTGGGTCCGCTCTTTCATAAAGGTGACATAGGTCCCCATGATGATCTGCGGTTCGCTGTTGCCGCACATTATGAAATTCGGATGGTACAACCTGTTACCGGAAGAGCGCACGTTGTACGGGTCAAAGCCGAGGAGCTTGCTCCCGGGCACCTCCACTTTGTCGGCCTTGGCCAGCGCGCCGTCCACAAGCGCGTCTATAGCCCCAAAGTACTCCTGGAATTTAGCGCTAAGGTCCAGGCCGCCCATAGGCGGTCTGCCATCGGCCATTCCAGCCTCACTGGCCGGGTTAGGGAATAGCCGCCCATTTGACTCAGCGATGGTCAGGAATGCCGCCCCCGAATCGTAGCAACTGCGGCGCGCGTCGAAGACCGCCCTCTGATCCTTAAGGCTGGCCGCCAGTTCAGATAAAGCGGAGGACTGCTGCTCAGGGGAAAGCTTAACCAGGGCTTTCAGCTCCACATACTTGGCCTGCCCTTCTATCGCCTCCGTCAGCTGCTCGTAGCCGACAGCTTCCGGCATGCTTCTGAGGCGGCGTGCACGCAGGCCTAGCAGCTCGCCCCATTTCACCGGATCGAAATTATAAAGCAGACTGGCAAGCAGCAGGTTCTCTTTGTGCTTGGCGGTATAATTGGCCAGGTCCCGAGGGTAGAAGGCCCCGAACATCAAATCCGGGAAAGTGGCCTTGGTTTCCACCTGGAAAGCGTGGCACATCTCATGCACGAGAAGCGCGGCCAGGGTGTCGTAGCTTTTCAGCGGGGCGGTCAGGCGCCATGCCGCTATCTGCCGCCCCTCGAACTCCATGGCGGTATTGGCCAGGAATCGACCGTCATTTGGGAAACTCCTCTCGCCGAGCAGCACCTCCGTCTCTGTGTGCAGGGCAAAAGGATACCGCTTGAACCCGGGCAGCAGCGCCCCGAAGTCCAGCCTGTCCAGCCTCCGGGAAATCTCCCGGTACGCCTCTTTCAAATCCATGCCCATATTCTATCAAACACACAAAACAAAACCGCCGGGCTGCCCCGGCGGCTTCGCGACGCTAGGGCTTGAAGCCGGTAATCTTCTTCGGCTCGCAGCCGTCCCCGCCCGGCGGCTCCATCAGCGCTTTTATGGCGTCGAAGACGGATTTGAACTGGGCGTCATATTTCTTTTCCAGCTCCGACAGCTTGCGGGCCAGCTCGCGGTGGGTGTTCAACAACTCGCGCAGCTTCACGAACGCCCGCATTATCTGTATATTGACCAGCCTGGCACGTTTGCTCTTGAGGACGCTTGAGAGCATTGAGACGCCCTGCTCCATGAACACGCGGGGCAAATACTTAGAGTGACTCCCTCTCTTTAAGATGCCAATTTGGCATCTTAAAGAATCGTATTCAGCCTGTGAAAGCTGGAACATAAAATCCGCCGGGAAGCTCTCAAGGTTACGAATTACAGCCCGGTTCAGGTGTCCCGTAGTTACCTCGTACAGTTCCGCCAGATCTCTATCAAGCATCACCCTGTGCCCGCGGATAAGAAGTATCTTCTGCTCTATCAGTTCTATAGGCATCAAGTCCTTCATAAGCCCCCCTTTGCTATTAACAGCATAGCAGGTGAACCGACAAGGGCCTGTCGGCTTTGCAAAACAAAACCGCCGGGCTGTCCCGGCGGCTTGAGTTAGGAAGATAGGAAGCAGCGTCCCCTTACTGCTTTATCTGCGGGTAAAGTTTCTTCATGCACTCCGGGCAGATGCCGTGAGAGAATTTGAATTCGGAATTCTTGGCAATATACACCTCGATGCTTTCATAAGCCTGGTCGTCGCGGCGCACGCGCCGGCAACTGGAACAGACAGGGACCAGCCTGCTCAAATCCTTCATCTGCATGTCCAGCTTCAGTATCCGCTCGGCTACACGCAGCCTGACCTTGAGCAGGTCCCTGTGCGCCGGCTTTTCCATGTAGTCGTCCGCCCCGGCGTCCATGGCCTCCATGAAGTTGATGCTGCCTATCCGCTTGCCGGTCAGCACGATGAAATAAACGTAAGGCCGCTGCCTGTCGGCACGCAGGGCCCGCACCAGGTCTATGCCGGTCATGCCCGGCATCTCCCAGTCGCTTATGACCACCCGTATATCCATGTCGGCTATAAGGGTGAGCGCCTGTGCGCTGTCCGAAACAGTCACCGGCGTGTAGCCGCACTGCTTCACCATGGTGGCGGTCATGAAAAGGTTGTCCTTATCATCGTCCACAACAAGAATCATCATAGCTATCCCCCCAGATCCCGCTGACCGACACTCCCCGGGTTATTGTATAAAAATAAAGCCGCCGGGCATCCCCGGCGGCTGTGCGTCCCCTGTCAGCGGCTCATTCCCGGAGCTTAGACACCACTAACACTACCAGGACCAGGCCGACAAATACCGTGCCGATCTTATCGCTTGACGAGAGCATGCCCCAGGTCGGACTAGAGGTGCCGTACTGCTCGCGCAATTCCCTGTAGCGGCGCGCCGTAGTGTACGAACTCGCGTCGGCCGGAGCGGGAAGAAAATAAAGGAGCGAAAACAATATCAGTATTTTCATGGCGATAACGGTCAGCGCATCCCCGTCAGTATCCCGCCCAGAACGGCCGCGGCTATTATTATGCTGACGCCTATTATAGAGGCAGAAACGACCCTGCCGAAGTATTCTGCCACGGCCCTGTTCCCGCCGGCTATCTCCTTTTCCTCGTCGATATGCGGGGTGAGCGCGTTGAACACTTTGGGGAGCTTTCCTGAAAGCGCTATAAGCAGGGCCACCCCCACCAGGCCGCCCGCCACCGAGAACATCAGCGCCCAAATAATCGCTATAAGCGTTGCAGACATCCAGCCTCCTATGACCCCTCGCCGTTAATCCCGCGGCCGGCCGCGGCCCCGGTCCCTATAGTGTATGTTTTCCCCCGACAATTAAACAATATCCCGCCCCGCCCCCGTACGCCGCATAAAACAAAACCGCCGGGCTGTCCCGGCGGTTGCGCGCGACATGGCGACAAATCTATTTCCCTATGGCCTTAACATAGCGGATCTCCACTACCGGGGCACCGTCCGCCGACGGCAGCCGTTCCAGCGTCTTGGCGGCGCCGTCCGGGTGGTAGCCGTGCTTCTCATAGAAAGCGCGGCCAGCCAGGTTGCGCTCCAGCACCCATAAAGACACCTCGCGCATGCCGCGGCGGGCGGCCTCCTGCTCGCAAAAAGCCAGCAGCTCGCCGCCTAGGCCGCCGCGCTTCATGGCCGGCTCCACGTAAATGGCCCACAGCTCGAAGCGCCCTCCGTCGCGTTTATCCTCGTCCCTCGACGGGCCTACCACCATGAACGCCGCTACCGCGGAGCCGGCGGCCACCACATAATGCTCGCCGCCACCCTCGGCCAGTTCCTTGCGGATATTCCCCGCCCGCCGGCACACGTTCAGCTTGCCGAACAAGAAATCATCGGACAGGATACCGCGGTAGGCGTGCCGCCAGCCGGAGATATGTATCTCGGCCAGCCGCTCCGCGTCCTCTTCAACCGCCTTTCGTATCATATGGGCAATTCTACCAAAACAGAACCGCCGGGCTGTCCCGGCGGTTTTACCTGCCCCTGTTCCCCGCTACCTTCGGCGGAGATAGCGGCTTTTGACCAGCCCGTTCTTGCACACTTCGGTGCCCGCGTGTTCGAACTTCAGGTCCTTCGGAGCCGACCCGAAAAGCGGCCGCCCCGCGCCGAGCAGCACCGGCACACGCGTTATCGTCATTTCGTCCACCAGGTCCTCGTCCAGGAAGGAACGGCAGTCTTGCCCCCGTCCACATAGATATTTTTATAGCCCCTGGCGCCAAGATCGCGGAGCAGGCCCGTCAGCGGCCCCGCCACCAGCTCTGCCTTGCCCTTAACGGCGTCCGGCAAGGCCTTCAGGGTGTCGCTCAGCACGAACACGGGCTTGAAGTAGAGCCAATCCTTGAACCCCAGCACGCTCTCGAAAGTCGCCCGCCCCATCAGCACGCAATCCACCCGCGCCATAAACCCGGCGAAACCGTAATCCCCTCCGTCCGGGTCGGGGTACTCGAGCAGCCAGTCTATGCCACCGTCCTCCCTCGCGATAAACCCGTCCAGGCTGGTAGCAATGTACACTATGTTCGCCATACCCTGATTCTACCAAACAAAACCGCCGGGCTTCCCCGGCGGCTACTCAGCATAGGTCAAAAGCAAAGACCTGCCCACATTCCCCCTTATGCCCCATCCCTTTACTCCAGGCGTTTACCCACCAAAATAGCGTCGATCATAATATGCGACTCGTAGTCTGTGAGCTGAGCACCAGTTCTTATTTTTTCCCTAATAGCATCAACCTCCGCACCTCGGTGGTTCATTTCATCAATAATATTAAGTGCGAGTTCTAAAAGCTTACCTGTAAGTGGCTGATTAGCGTTCAACCGTCTAGTGATATGTCCACATCTAGCGCTAAAACTTCTTGAAGCCATAATAATCTCCATAAGCCACCGAGCGAATGGGGTCAGGGCTTTAACCTTTACTTCTGCCCAGTTCTTGCCTAGCATGTCAAAAGCAAAGCCCCGCCCCCATTTCACTATCTCACCTCATTTTGTGCAGGGCCAATTTAAAAATCTCCAATGCTCCCGACCTTTCTGGTCTAAAGTCCGCCACTTCCCCTCTCGCTTAACGCAAGCTCTTTTTCCGTAAAAGTCTTGGGCAAAATCGTATTTTAGCGGCACAAGTTCCTTTCCGTTGCGGTCAACATAGCCGTATTTCCCACCCGCACCCACTACCGCGAAACCAGATGCAAATGAGCGAGTGGTATCGTACTTGAAAGGAGATACGAGGTTCCCTTTTTTATCTATGTAGGCGAACCGCCCGCCACTCCGGACCACGGCGAGTTTAGAATCCTCGTTAAAGTAGAACGCGCGCTCATACTCGATTGGGATGACGACCTTCCCCGTTCTGTCGATATAGCCCCAGCGACCACCGGCTTCCACCGCCGCGCGCCCTTCGCTGAACCCGTATGCGTACGTATATTTGGGGGCAACTATCCATTTCCCGCTCAAATCCATGAAGCCCCAACCGCTCTCCGTTCTGACCGCGGCCAAGCTATCACGGAAGGGGTTCGCTTCCTCAAAGATTAGCGATATCACTTCCGCCCCGTTGCGGTCTATAAAACCCCATTTACCATTAAGCTTGACACCGGCCAGTCCGTCGGTAAAGCGAAATGCCGAATCATACTTTGGCTCCACCATTAAGCTGCCGTCATAGTATGAGAACCCGCGCTTCCCATCCCTTTCAAGCCATACGGGCAGATATTTTTTTAAATCACCGTAGCATGGATCATAAGAGGCATGTATATTATCCCAACCGTAAGCCGCCAAGAAATCAAAGAGCCGGTTAGTCTTGCTCCTGGTTTCCGAATTCCCGGAAATCAACTGCGTTTTCAGGGCATCACAGTCCCTGATGAAAGCGGCCCTGCGATTCTCCAGGTAACGGGCGTATCCCGGTTCCTCCTCGCTCGGAACCGGCTCCGCGCCTAATGTTATCCGAAAGTCTTCCCGGGAGGCTTCTTCAGCATAAACCATAGGCGATAAACACATTAGTCCTAACAATACAACCCCAAGGAACTTTGCCATGCCACCTCCATATCCGCAAGGAGCGTTACTTTCGGGCAAACCGAAAACGCATTCGCCCCTCTTCGGCGCCACAAGGGACGGTGATTCCATATTTTATGTTCGATTGCATCAAGCGACAACCCACCGCCCCCTATCCCCTTCTATATCCCGCTACGAACAAACTCGCCTGGAGTAAACACACGGATCCCACATCTTTTAGCGACCTCTATCATTTTCCTGTCGTTAGTAATCAATGGATAATTATTCTTCTTGGCAACCGCAATAAATATGTGATCACCCGCTTTAATATATGGGATTTTTTCCAGTTTATACCTTTCAATAAAATTATTATCAATATGTATTAGTTCAATCGTGTAACTCATCTCTCCCAGAATAACCGGAGGCACAAATCTGTGCTCATCGGTTAAGTGTTGCAGTGCGCATTGAACCTCAAACCACCCGTGTGCTGGCATTGAAATCAGAATCTTACGTCTGGACAATTCAGTAAGAAGACTTAATGACTCGTCATGGAAACAGGATGCTGGGTCAAAGGAATCAACAAACACACATGTATCGACAATAATTTTCATAAAGACCTATTGATAGGCAATGTGGCCCAATAGAAGTTATCCCCAGGGACAACTTTGGAATTTACTGGTTTCTTATTGTTTCGGCAAGTAGTCATATATTCATCAGCGTCCCCTATCCGCCCCGCAAACAGGCTTGTGGCAATATAAACTATGTTCGCCATACCCTGATTCTACAAAACAAAACCGCCGGGCTTCCCCGGCGGCTTGAGTTAGGAAGATAGGAAGCAGCGTCCCCTAAAAAAGTAAACCTAGCTTTATGCTGAAGGGGCGCCACTTTATGTCCGAATAGGTGTCGCTGTCTTTAAGATCGGGAAAGGCGGAGTAGCGGACACCGAGTTCGAAGGTGTACGATGGATGAACCCAGGAGAATGAGGGCCCGATAGACCAGGTAAGCCCGGACCAGGTTTCCTCGTCGGAGCCGCTATCCCGCCCCAGCCCGCTTACATAGGTGGACCATTCGGATTTAACAGCCCCGCCGCCAAAACCGACATTCGCGTCCAGAATAAAGAAGGAATTCTCCCGCATCGGCGTCGTAAGCCGGTACCCAAGCAGAAACCTGTAATAATTGGTCTCTATCTCCTCTGTATAACTGCCGGATCCGTAATATGAGTCGGTTATGGTGACGTCCACCTCCGCTGATGGCCCCTTTACGTAGCTGCCGGCGATATACATCGGCGAGTCATTATATTTCCCTAACGTCACCCCTAGTGTTGCGCCCATCCCGGGGTAGGTGGTAAGTTCGCCGGAGACATAATCGAAGTTGCTGCTCAGGTAGTCTACCGAGGCGTTGAAGTTATTTTTCCACTCTTTGTCCGCGCCACCCACGCTAAAGAGTTCTCCCTCTAAAAAGAACGAGCCCATCTTCCCATACTCCCGGGCCTGCACTCTGACCTCGGGCGATCTCTCCACCTTGGCCTCCGCGGCTTTGGTCGGCTCCTGTCCGTAGCGCATCTCGCCGTTCACGTACAGGATCTGGGACTTGAGCGTGCCGTTCTCATCGTAATCTCGGGAATAGCCGTTAAGCACCCCCTCCACGAAATTCCGCTCTATGAGCAGCTTGCCGGCATTTGTGTATATCTTATACGCCCCGTTCATCTTGCCGTGAATGAAATAGGCCTCGCTCTGTATTACCCCGTCCGGATAAAATGTTTTAAAGGTCCCGTTGTTCTGGCTGTCGATAATAGTCTTCTCTTTTTTCAGTTTGCCATCGCCGTAGTACTCCCTGTAGGTGCCGTCCACGATCTTCCCTTCCTGACTTATCAGCGCACCGTCCTGCGTGAACGTCTGCGTGGCGACTTTTTCCTTATTGATAAAATAGTCCATCTTCACCGAAGCATCGGGCTGAACCTCGGATATGAATTCAAGTCCGTCAGTTTTGGGACCACTAACGGGTTTGCTCCCGAACCCTAGTTCCTCCAGATTCTCCACATCTGCCTTTCTGACCGTTAATTCACCGTATTTAGTTTTAACAGTCAGTTGTTCCCCATTTTCGGCGATAGACAGCGCCTCCAGCTTTGTCGCATCTTTAAGGAGCACGGCGGCGGCGCCGCTCACGGCAGGCAGCATCAGGCAGAGCACTGCGGTCATCAAGGGTTTCATCACAAGCTCCAGTATAAGTTTGGGAATATGTTCAGCGGTTACCCACAACGGCAGCCACAAACAGGTTATCAGAATATCCACGCCTAATATATACCCCAAAATGGGTATACCGCCCCGCCCCCCAAAAGAGACCTCCGGACGTTCCCGGCGGGCAGGGCAGGGGCGGCCTAGAGGAAGTTTATCTCAAGGCGGCGGGAGAAGATTCCAGCTATCCGTTCCAGGGTGCGGAGGCACGGTTTATACTTGGACTGCTCCAGGCGCGAGATCACCTGCTGCCTCGTGCGGAGCCGCCGGGCCAGTTCAGTCTGGCTCATGCCCGCGTCTTTGCGCAGGTCGGCTATCTTTTGACTTATAAGCAGCCGCATGCGCACCCGCTCTAAAGCCAGTTTCTGCGCCGGCGTCCTTATGAATTCCGCCTCAAAATCCTTAAGCCCGTAGTTCATATCCACCATATATTCCCCTTTCCCGCTCAAGCGTGAATACAACAGATTTGTTGTATCAGGCAGGAACGCCATAAAACATCCCACCGCCCCTGCCAGCTGCGACCAGCAATAGTGTAGCAGCCCACCCCGACAAGGGCCTGTCGCCAAAAGATAACTGCTACCTTTTCAAAGCAAAACGCCGGGGTTACCCGACGTTTGGAGTCAGAAAATATAGCGGCGCCACCAGAAAAAGAAAACCCTGGCCGCTCCGGTTAGGGAACGGCCAGGGTTGGCAAAAGCAAGCTTACCGAGAGCTGCGTTGGGTTAGAGTTTGATCTCTACTTCAACGCCGCTGGGGAGGTCGAGCTTCATCAGCTCGTCCACCGTTTTCTGGGTCGGGCTGATCAGCTCGATGAGGCGCTTGTGGATGCGCATCTCGAACTGCTCGCGGGACTTTTTGTCCACGTGAACCGAGCGGTTCACGGTGTACTTGCGGATCCTCGTCGGGAGCAGCACGGGGCCCGCAATGAGGGCGCCGGTCCGCTTGGCCGTGTCGATGATCTTGGCGGTGGACTGGTCGATGAGCCTGTAGTCGTAGGCGTTCAGGCGGATCCTGATGCGCTGCTGACCGGCGGCTTTTACGTCTGTTTTATTTTCAGCCATATTATTCGATTATCTCCGAGACTACGCCCGATCCCACGGTGTGGCCGCCTTCGCGGATAGCGAAGCGCAGACCCTTTTCCATGGCGATGGCGGATATCAGTTCGACGGTCATCTCGGCGTGGTCGCCGGGCATGATCATCTCGACGCCGGGCTTCAGCTCAACGCCGCCGGTCACGTCGGTGGTCCGGAAGTAGAACTGGGGTTTGTAGCCCTTGAAGAACGGGGTATGCCGCCCGCCTTCTTCCTTCGTCAGGATGTAGACTTCGCCCTTGAACTTCTTGTGGGGCGTGCAGCTCTTCGGGGCAGCCAGAACCTGGCCGCGCTCGATCTGCTCTTTGTCCACGCCGCGAAGCAGGATACCGACGTTGTCGCCGGCCTGGCCCTGGTCCAGCAGCTTGCGGAACATCTCTATGCCGGTCGCCACGGAGTTCTGCGTGTCTTTAAGACCCACGATCTCCAGGGCGTCGCCGACTTTCACCACGCCGCGCTCTATGCGGCCGGTGGCCACGGTGCCGCGACCGGTGATGGAGAACACGTCTTCGACGGCCATCAGGAACGGCTTGTCGGTTTCGCGCTTCGGTTCGGGGATGGCGGTGTCGAGGGCTTCGAGCAGCTTGCCGATGGCGGGCACGCCCAGCGGACCCTGGTCGCCTTCCATGGCTTTCATGGAGGAACCGCGGATCACGGGGATCGTGTCGCCGGGGAATTCGTACTTCTTCAGCAGGTCGCGGATCTCGACTTCAACGAGGTCCAGCAGTTCGGCGTCGTCCACCAGGTCGCACTTGTTGAGGAACACGACGAGATGGGGAACGTTCACCTGGCGGGCGAGCAGCACGTGCTCGCGCGTCTGGGGCATGGGGCCGTCGGCGGCCGACACCACCAGGATCGCGCCGTCCATCTGCGCGGCGCCGGTGATCATGTTCTTAACATAGTCGGCGTGGCCGGGGCAGTCGATGTGCGCGTAGTGGCGATTGGGGGTCGAGTACTCAACGTGGGAGACGGCGATCGTGACGGTCTTGGAGTCGTCGCGAACGGTGCCGCCCTTGGTGATCTCGGCGTAAGATTTAAGGTTAGCGAGGCCCTTCTCGGACTGCACTTTCACAAGCGCGGTCGTCAGGGTGGATTTGCCGTGGTCGACGTGGCCGATAGTACCCACGTTAACGTGCGGCTTGGTGCGGTCGAACTTTGCTTTTGCCATTTGTTGCTCCTTGGTTTCTTTCTTGCTTGCTTTCAAGCCCGCCGGCTTTGCCGACCGGCGGACAAATTTACTTCGCTTCGGCCTCGGCGGCGGCGGCGCGCGTCTCGATAACCGACTTGGCTATGTTCGGCGGCACTTCCTCGTAGTGGCTGGGCTCCATGGTGAAGGAGGCGCGGCCCTGCGAGATAGAGCGCACGGCGGTCGCGTAGCCGAACATCTCGGAGAGCGGCACAGTGCCCTTCACGGCGCGCGCGTTGCCGCGGTTGGCCATCTCGTTGATCTTGGCGCGGCGGCTCGAGAGGTCGCCTATGACGTCGCCCATGTTCACTTCGGGCGTCACCACCTCTATTTTCATGATGGGTTCCATCAGGTAGGGGTTGGCCTTGCGGCAGGCGTCCTTGAACGCCATGGCGCCGGCTATCTTGAAGGCGATTTCGGAGGAGTCCACGTCGTGGAAGGAGCCGTCGAACAGCGTCACTTTCACGTCCACCACGGGGAAGCCGGCCATCACGCCGGAGTCGAGCGCCTCGCGCACGCCTTTTTCCACGGCGGGGATGAATTCCTTGGGGATGCGGCCCTGCTTGATGTTGTCGACGAACTCGAAACCCTTGTTCATCTCCTGGGGCTCGACGGTGATCCACACGTGGCCGTACTGGCCGCGGCCGCCGGACTGGCGGATGAATTTGCCTTCCTGCTCCACCTTCTTCTTGATGGACTCGCGGAAAGCCACCTGCGGGCGGCCGACGTTGGCCTGCACGTTGAACTCGCGGCGGAGGCGGTCCACGATGATGTCGAGGTGGAGTTCGCCCATGCCGGAGATGATGGTCTGGCCGGTCTCTTCGTCGGTCTTAATGCGGAAGGTCTGGTCCTCTTCGGCGAGGCGGCCCATGGCCAGGCCCATCTTCTGCTCGTCCTCTTTGGACTTGGGCTCGATGGAGATCTGGATGACGGGCTCGGGGAAGTTCATGCCTTCCAGGATGATAGGGTGTTCGGGGTCGCAGATGGTCTCGCCCACGGTGGCGTTCTTGATGGCCACGGTGGCCGCGATGTCGCCGGCGCCGATCTCCTTGATCTCTTCGCGCTTGTTGGCGTGCATGCGCAGGATGCGGCCGATGCGCTCCTGGGCCTTCTTGCGGGCGAAGTACACGGTGTCGCCGGGCTTAAGGGTGCCGGAGTACACGCGGAAGAACGTCAGCTTGCCCACGAACGGGTCGGGCTGGATCTTGAAGAGCAGGGCCGCGAAGGGGTCCTTGGTGCTCGGGTGGCGCTCGGTTTCCTTGCCCAGTTCGTCCACGCCCTTGATGGCGGGCACGTCGAGCGGGGAAGGCAGGTAGTCTATGATGGCGTCGAGCATGGTCTGCACGCCTTTGTTCTTATAGGAGGAGCCGCACAGCACGGGGAAGAACTTGCAGGCGATGGTGGCGCGCCGGATGGCGGCCTTCAGCTCTTCGATCGTGTATTCGGTCTCGCCGGCCAGGAACTTCTCGGCGAGCTTGTCGTCGACGTCGGCCAGCTTCTCTATGAAATTCTCGCGGTACTGCTGAGCCTCTTCCTTGAGGTCGGCGGGGATCTCCACTTCGTCGAAGTGCGCGCCCAGGTCGTCGCCCTGCCAGATCAGGGCCTTCATCTTGACGAGGTCCACGAGGCCCTTGAAGGTCTCGGTGACGCCTATCGGGATCTGTATGGGGGCGGCGTTAGCGCCCAGTTTCTCCACGATGGAATTGGCGGACATGAAGAAGTCGGCGCCGATGCGGTCCATCTTGTTGATGTAGGCGACGCGGGGCACGCTATAGCGGTCGGCCTGGCGCCACACGGTCTCGCTCTGGGGCTCCACGCCCTGCACGCCGTCGAACACGGTCACGGCGCCGTCGAGCACGCGCAGCGAGCGCTCCACCTCGGCGGTGAAGTCCACGTGGCCGGGGGTGTCGATGATGTTGACGGTATAGCCGGCCCACTGGGTGCTGATGGCGGCGGCGGTGATGGTTATGCCGCGCTCGCGCTCCTGGGGCATCCAGTCGGTGGTGGCGGTGCCGTCATGCACTTCGCCTATCTTGTGCTGCTTGCCCGTGTAATAAAGGATGCGCTCGGAGGTGGTGGTTTTGCCCGCGTCGATGTGAGCGATGATGCCGGTGTTGCGTACTTTGCGGAGGTCGAGTTCTGCCATGATTTCCTTGCTGCTTTATAATTTTGGGGCCAGGCGGCCGGTTTCCCGGCTGCCTGGCGGAACCTCAGTAGAGGATCGGATTACCAGCGGTAGTGGGCGAAGGCCCTGTTGGCTTCCGCCATCCGGTGCGTGTCTTCGCGCTTCTTGAAGGCCGCGCCTTCTTTCTTCCACGCGAGGAGCAGCTCTTCGGCCAGGTGCTCGGCCATCGGGCGGCCCTTGCGGGTGCGCGCGGCGGAGAGTATCCAGCGCATCGCCAGCGTGGCGGAGCGGGCCGGGCGGACTTCTATCGGCACCTGGTAGTTGGCGCCGCCGACGCGGCGGGCCTTTACTTCGAGGAGCGGACGGACATTCTCGATAGCCTTGGTGAACACGGCAAGCGCGTCTTCCTTGGTCTTCTCGGCGATGATGTCGAGGGCGCCGTACATTATGCGCTCGCCGACGATCTTCTTGCCCTGGAAGTTGATCCGGTTGATCATGCGGGCAAGCAGCACGGAGTTGAATTTAAACTCCGGCGGCGGAGCGTCACGGCGTTCGCGGGGTTTTAAACCTTTTCTAGGCATAGTAGTTTATCCGATCCTTTTATTTTATGACGTTACTTGGAAGCTTCGTGACCTTTGCGGCCGGGCTTCTTCTCGCCCTTCGGGCGCTTGGTGCCGTAGCAGGAGCGGCTCTGGAGCCTTCCTTCCACGCCGGACGCGTCGAGCGCGCCGCGGATGATGTGGTAGCGCACGCCGGGCAGGTCCTTCACGCGGCCTCCGCGCACCATCACTATGGAGTGCTCCTGCAGGTTGTGGCCGACGCCCGGGATGTAGGCGGTGACTTCCTGCTTGCTGGTCAGCTTCACGCGGGCCACCTTGCGGAGGGCCGAGTTGGGCTTCTTGGGCGTCGTCGTGTAGACGCGGGTGCAAACGCCGCGGCGCTGCGGGCACGAGTTGAGCGCGGGGGCCTTGCTGAACGTCCGCGTCTTAGAGCGGCCGTGCCTGATTAACTGGTTGATAGTAGCCATATGAACACCGGGAAAGGTTTACCCTTCCGGTTACTCCTCCTTGTTCTTCTTTTCCTCTTCGTCAGCAAGCTTGCGCGTAGCGAAACCGCTGCCCGCGGGGACCAGATGTCCTATTATAACATTTTCCTTGAGGCCTTTTAAACTATCCACCTTGTTGGTGGTGGCCGCGTCCGTCAGCACCCGGGTGGTTTCCTGGAAGCTGGCGGCCGATATGAACGACTCGCTGGCGAGCGAAGCCTTGGAGATACCCAGCAGCACGGGCTCGCCCTGAGCCGGCTCGTGGCCGGTTGCGCCCGCGGCCTGGTTCTCAGACTTGAACCCGCCCTTGTGCACTATCTCGCCCTTGAGCAGCGAGGTGCCGCCGGGCTCGGTTATCTTCACGTTGGACAGCATCTGGCGGACGATGATCTCAATGTACTTGTCGTTGATGTTGACGCCCTGCAGACGGTACACTTCCTGGATGGCGTCGACGATGTAGTTCTGCACTTCCTTCACGCCTTTCACGGCGAGCAGGTCGTGCATGTCCACGGCGCCGTCCGTGAGGGCTTCGCCGACGGCCACGCGGTCGCCTTCGTAAACCACCAGGTGCTTGCCGTAGGGGATCGCGTAGGCTTCAACCTGGCCGGTCTCCTCGTTCTTGACGGAGACTTCCACCAGGCCCTTGGCGTTGGTGCCGAGGGAAACGAGGCCTTCGATCTTGGTGATGATGGCGGCGTTCTTGGGGCGGCGGACTTCGAAGAGCTCGGCCACGCGGGGCAGACCGCCCGTGATGTCCTTGGTCTTGGCGGTGTCGCGGTGGATCTTGGCGATGACGTCGCCCTTCTTCACCTCTTCGCCCTGCTCTACGATGATGATGGTGTCGGTAGGCAGCGTATGCGAGCCGACCAGCTGGGCGCCGTCTTCGACGACGATGCGCGGGTTGCGCTTCGTGCCGCGGTGCTCGATGATCTTGCGCTCGATGATGCCGGTGACCTTGTTGCGTTCCTCGTGCAGCGTGACGCCTTCCTTGATGTCGAGGTACTTGGCCTTACCGTCGTGCTCGGTGATGATCGGCACCGTATGCGGGTCCCAGTCGGCGATCAGCGTGCCGTCGTTCTTGGTCTTGTCGCTGGGGCCGCTGAGCTCGGCCTTCTCGGCGACGTGGATGCGCGCGCCGAAGCTCAGCTTGAGCTCTTCCGGCGGCAGCTTCTTGGCGTCGTCGTACTTGACGATGATGATGGCGCCGCGGCTGACGCAGATGTCGTGGCCGTCGCGGTTCTTGACGGTGCGGACGTTCCTGAATTCCAGCTTGCCCTTGCCCTTGGCGCGGGCTTCGGTGTTCTCCAGAACGCGGGACGCGGTACCGCCGATGTGGAACGTGCGGAGCGTCAGCTGCGTGCCGGGTTCGCCGATGGACTGCGCGGCGATGATGCCGACGGCTTCGCCGGGTTCCACCTGGTAGCCGGTGGCCAGGTTCTGGCCGTAGCACTTGCCGCAGATGCCGGTTTCGGCCTCGCAGGTGAGCACGGAGCGCGAGAACACGCTCTCCACGCCGGCCTTCTCGATGGCCTTGGCGGTCTCGGGGGAAACCAGTTCGTCCTTCTTGGCGATGGTCTTGAGCTTGCCGTCGGAGTCGGTGATCTTGACGTCCTCAAGCAGCACGCGGCCGGTAACGCGGTCCGCCAGCGACTCGATGACTTCTTCGCCGCTCTGCAGGGCCTTCAGCTCGACGCCGTTGATGGTGCCGCAGTCGGGCATGGTGATGACCACGTTGTGGGCCACGTCGACGAGGCGGCGGGTAAGGTAACCGGCGTCGGCGGTTTTAAGAGCCGTGTCGGAGAGACCCTTACGACCGCCGTGGGTGGAGATGAAGTACTCGAGCACGGTGAGGCCTTCGCGGAAGTTCGACAAGATCGGGTTCTCGATGATCTCGCCGACGCCGCCGGTCAGCTTCTTCTGGGGCTTGGCCATAAGACCGCGCATACCGGCCAGCTGGCGTACCTGCTGGCGGGAACCGCGGGCGCCGGAGCCCTGCATCATGTGCACGGAGTTGAAGCGGGGTTCGTTCACGCTGTAAGGGCGCGTCTCCTGCTTCTCCATTTCCTCGAACATCATGTCGGCGACGCGGTCGCTGACCTTGGTCCAGATGTCGATGATCTTGTTGTAGCGCTCGTTCTCGGTGATGATGCCGTCCTGGGCCTGGTCGCCGATGGCGCGCACCATCTTCTGGGCTTTCTCTATCAGTTCGGCCTTCTTGCCGGGCACGCTCATGTCGGCCAGCGAAATGGACAGGCCGGACACGGTGCAGTAGTGGAAGCCGAGGTTCATCAGGTGGTCGAGCAGCGTCACGGTGGCGTGATGGCCGACCTCGGGATTCTTGAAGCACTCGTCGACGAGGTTGGACAGGTCTTTCTTGCCCTGCACCTTGTTGTACTTCTTCCAGTCGAGCCCCTTGGGCAGGATGTCGAAGAAGATCAGGCGGCCCACGGTGACATAGTCCTTCCAGTCGTTGGGCTTCTTCCAGGCCTTGGCTTCCTTGTCGAAGTCCACGGATTCCTGGGTGGTGTCGTTCATGCCGCGCACTTTAATTTTCGCGTGCAGGTCGACCACGCCGTGCTGGTGGGCGGTCAGGGCCTCTTCCTTGTCGTTGAAGAACTTGCCCTCGCCGGGTTCGCCGGCCTTAATCTTGGTGAGGTAGTTGACGCCGAGCACCATGTCGTGCGACGGGTTGGCTATCGGCTTGCCGCTGGCGGGGCTGAGGATGTTGTTGGTGGCCATCATCAGCATGCGGGCTTCCATCTGCGCTTCCTGGCTGATGGGCACGTGCACGGCCATCTGGTCGCCGTCGAAGTCGGCGTTGAAGGCGGCGCAGGTGAGCGGGTGCAGCTGGATGGCGAGACCCTCGATGAGCACGGGCTCGAAAGCCTGGATACCGAGGCGGTGCAGCGTGGGGGCGCGGTTGAGCATCACGGGATGCTTCTTGGTGACGCGCTCCAGGATGTCCCAGATCTCGTTGTCGGCGTGCTCCATCTTCTTCTTGGCGACCTTCAGAGTGATGTTCTCTTTCTTGATCAGCTCGGCGAGCACGAAGGGTTTGAACAGCTCCAGGGCCATCTCCTTGGGGAGACCGCACTGGTTGAGCTTGAGGTTCGGGCCGACGACGATGACCGAGCGGCCGGAATAGTCCACGCGCTTACCCAGCAGGTTCTGGCGGAAGCGGCCCTGCTTGCCTTTAAGGATGTCCGAGATGGACTTGAGCGGGCGGTTGGCCGCGCCCAGGACCACTTTACCGCGGGCGCCGTTCTCGATGAGGGCGTCGACGGCTTCCTGGAGGAGGCGCTTTTCGTTGTAGATCATCACCTGCGGGGCGCGGAGGGCCTCGATGTGCTTGAGGCGGTTGTTGCGGTTGATGATGCGGCGGTACAGGTCGTTGAGATCGGAGGTGGCGAAGCGGCCGCCTTCGAGCGGGACGAGCGGGCGGAGGTCCGGCGGCAGCACGGGCAGCACGGTCATGATCATCCACTCGGGGCGGTTGCCGCTGGCCATGAAACCTTCGAGGATCTTGAGGCGCTTGATAGCCTTGGAGCGGTCGGCGTCGCTCTTGATGGCGGGCAGCTCTTTCTGGATGCGCTCGATCTCGACTTTCATGTCGATGTTCTCGAGCAGGTGCTGGATGGCGTTGGCGCCGATGCCGACCTTGATCTTGGAATACTTCTTCTTGACCTCGCTGAGCTGGGTCTCGGTGAAGACCTCGCCGCGCTTGTACTCCACGCGGCCGGTAACGGGGTCCTTGGTGTCGTCGAGCACGACGTACGCCGCGTAATACACGACCTTCTCCAGGTCGGTGGGGCGCATGTCGAGGATGATGCCGATGCGGGACGGGGACTTGCGGAGGAACCAGATGTGGGCCACGGGGCAGGCCAGTTCGATGTGGCCCATGCGCTCGCGGCGCACCTTGGCTTCGGTCACTTCGACGCCGCAGCGGTCGCAGACCACGCCCTTGAACTTCACCCAGCGGTACTTGCCGCAGGCGCACTCGTAGTCCTTGGAGGGTCCGAAGATCCTTTCGCACAGCAGGCCGTCGCGCTCGGGCTTGAGCGTGCGGTAGTTGATGGTTTCGGGTTTCTTGACTTCGCCGAAGGACCAGTTGCGGATGCGGCTCGGGCTGGCGAGGCCGATCTTTATGCCGTTAAAGGCCGCGTAATTCAGTTCCTTGGCGCGCTTCTTGGTCTTGCCCGCGTTGAATAAGTTCTTAACTTCCGACATCATGTCCATAGTGGTCTCCGGTTATCGTCTGTCCGCTCCGGCCGCGGCCGGGTTGCCCCGGCGTTGGCCGTTTGTTGCTTCCGGTAATTACGCCTTGGATTCCGCTTTCTTCTTGGCGGCGGCCTTCTCGGCCGCCCGCTCGGCCGCCAGCTCCATCTCGGGCTGGAAGGTCGGCACGTGCGGCGTGTTGAGCAGGTCCACTTCGAGCGCGAGCGCCTGGAGTTCCTTCACGAGCACCTTGAAGGATTCCGGCACGCCGGGCTGCGGAGGGAAGTCGCCCTTGATGATGGCTTCGTACATCTTGGTGCGGCCGGTGAAGTCGTCGGACTTCACGGTCAGCATTTCCTGCAGGGTGTACGCGGCGCCGTAACCTTCGAGCGCCCAGACTTCCATTTCGCCGAAGCGCTGGCCGCCGAACAGGGCCTTACCGCCCAGGGGCTGCCTGGTGATGAGGCTGTAAGGGCCGGTGCTGCGGGCGTGAACCTTGTCTTCCACGAGGTGGATCAGCTTGAGGATGTACATGTAGCCGATCGTGACTTTTTCGTGGAAGGCTTCGCCGGTGCGGCCGTCGAACAGCTGGATGCGGCAGTAGTCGTCCGGGAGGTATTCCTCCGGCACGCCCTGCGCCTTCAGGTGATCTTTGGCCAGCTGCACCATCTGGATGACGCCGGGCTTTTCGGCGCCGGGGTGCTTCTCGATGTCGGCCAGCACGTCGTCGATGGTGATATTGCCGCGCTTCTTGCCGTGCTTGGTCTCCCAGTACTTCCAGTAATCCTTATTGTCCTCGGCCGCGCTGTCGAACACGGGGCAGGACATGCGGGTGTCCAGCTGCTTGCCGGCCCAGCCCAGCATGACTTCGAGGATCTGGCCGATGTTCATGCGCGAAGGCACGCCCAGCGGGGACAGCAGCACGTCCACCGGGGTACCGTCGGGCATATACGGCATGTCCTCCTTGGGGAGGATGCGGGCGACGACGCCCTTGTTGCCGTGGCGGCCGGAGAGCTTGTCGCCCACCTGCAGGCGGCGCTTGAGGGCGATGTGCACCTTCACCACTTTATTGACGGTGACGGGCAGTTCGCCGGAGGATTTCAGCATCTCCTTCTCGCGGGCGAACTTCTCCTTGATCTTCTTTTCCATCTGCTTGCAGAACTCTTCGGTGTCGGTGCCCTTCTTGGCGGTGTCCTTGCGGAACTCCTTGAGGGCGTCGAGGTTGTAGTTCATCTCGGCGTCGATCTCTTTCTTGCGGCGGTCTTCCTCCGGCTTGGAGAGCTTCTCGCGGCGCACGAACACGCGGGTGCCGATGATCTTGCCGTACACGCCGGGCGGCACGCGCATGGAGGTGTCGGTCACGTCCTCGGCCTTCTTGCCGAAGATGACCTTCAGCAGGCGCTCCTCGGGGGAGAGCTGCTGCTCGCCCTTGGGGGACACCTTGCAGACCAGGATGTCGCCGGGGCGCACCATCGTGGACGGGATCACGACGCCGTCGCTGTCGATGTGCTCCAGGGCGTCGGTACCCACGTTCGGGATGTCGCGGGTGATCTCTTCCGGGCCCAGCTTGGTGTCGCGGGCTTCCACTTCGAATTCCTCGATGAACACCGAGGTCAGCTGGTCCTGTTCCACGACCTTTTCGGAGAGCAGGATGGCGTCTTCGTAGTTATAGCCTTCCCAGCTCATGAAAGCCACCAGCAGGTTCTTGCCCAGCGCGAGCTGGCCGTCCTGCGTGGAGGGGCCGTCGGCGATGACGTCGCCTTTCTTGATGTCCATGCCGCTCTCCACTATCGGCACCTGGTTGACGCAGGTGTCCTGGTTGGAGCGGCGGTACTTGATGAGGTGGTAAATGTCGGGCTCTTTCGAGTGCTCCGGCTTTATGGCGATCATGTCCGCGGAGGCGTAAATGACCTTGCCCGAGGTGCGGGCGGTCACGCAGGCGCGGCTGTCGCGGGCGATGGCCTGCTCCATGCCGGTGCCCACCAGCGGGGCCTCGGTCACGAGGAGCGGCACGGCCTGGCGCTGCATGTTGCAGCCCATCAGGGCGCGGTTGGCGTCGTCGTGCTCGAGGAAGGGCACGAGCGCGGCGGAGATGGAGACCACCTGCAGCGGGCTCACGTCCATGTAGGTCACGTCGTTGGAGTCCTTGAACTCGTACTCGTCCTTGATGCGGCCGTAGACCTGGTCGGAGGCGAGCTTGTTGCCGTCGAGGGGCGTATTGGCCTGGCCCACGAAGATGTCGTCTTCGTTATAGGCGGTCACGTACTCCGCTTCGTCGGTAACTTTGCCGTTGGAGATCTTGCGGTACGGGGTCTCGATGAGGCCGTACTGGTTCACCTTGGCGTAGCTGGCCAGCGAGACGATGAGGCCGATGTTCGGGCCTTCGGGCGTTTCGATGGGGCAGACGCGGCCGTAATGCGTGTAGTGCACGTCGCGGACTTCGAAGCCGGCGCGCTTGCGGTTCAGACCGCCCGGTCCAAGGGCCGACAGGCGGCGCTTGTGGGTCAGCTCGGCCAGCGGGTTGATCTGGTCCATGAACTGGGACAGCTGGGAAGTACCGAAGAACTTCCTCATGATGGCCACCACGGGCGCGGCGTTGATGAGCGTGCGCGGGGTGACGGTCTTGTCTTCCTTGCTCATGCGGTCGCGCACGTTGCGGGCGATCTGCACGAGGGCGACGCGGATCTGGTTCTCGAGCAGCTCGCCGATGGAGCGCACGCGGCGGTTGCCGAGGTGGTCGATGTCGTCCACCTTGAACTCGAACTTGGCGCCCTGGTAGTCGAAGGACGGCGCGCCGGAGTTAAGGGCCATCAGGTACTTGATGGTGACGATGATGTCTTCGAGGTTGATGTTGCGCAGCTTGTCGTTGGGCACCTTGAAGCGCTTGTCGCTCTTGGCCAGCTCCTCGTAGAGCGGGCGCAGCTTGCGCATGGCCTTGTAGCGGCCCACGACGGAGAAGTCGTAGCGGCGCAGGCTCTTGAACATGATATTGTCGAGGTATTCCTCGGCCTGTTCCTTGACGATGAAGTCCTGGCCGCGCATCTTCTTGTAGATCTCGTAGCGGGCGTCGGAGGCGGTCTTGGGCTGGTTCTTGGCTTCGAGGGCCAGGATCACGCCGGGGTTCTCTTCCTTGGGGTTGCCCTTGATGAGGCGCACGGACTTCAGCTTGCGGTCCAGCATGGACTTGAAGGCTTTCTCGTCGATGGGCTGGCCGGCTTTCTCCTCGAGGTTCCAGACGACCTCGCCGGAGGATTTGTCCACGATGTCCTCGATGGCGTACTTGCCGATGATGTTGGCGGCGTTGTCGTGGCTGACCACGGCCTCGACGGACTGGTAGAAAGCCTGCAGGATCTCGGCGTTGGTCTCGAGGCCGGCGGCTTTCACGAAAGTGGTGGCGAGGATCTTCTTCTTGCGGTCCAGGCGGACCCAGAGGACGTTGTCGGTGTCGAATTCGAATTCCACCCAGGCGCCGCGGTACGGGATGATGCGGGCGTAGAAGAGGGGCTTACCGAGGACGGACTGCTTCTTTTCGTCGTCCTCTTCGAAGATGATGCCGGGCGAGCGGTGCAGCTGGCTGACCACGATGCGCTCGGCGCCGTTGAAGATGAACGAGCCGGTGTCGGTCATGATGGGCAGCTCGCACAGGGTGACGTCCTGGTCGATCATGTGCTTGAGCTTGCCGCTCTCCTGCTTGAGAGAGAGGGACATGTAGGCTTTGAGCGGGGCGGAGTAGGAGCCGCCGCGGGAGAGGGCCTCTTCGGGCCCGACGTACTTGGGGGTGCCCAGTTCGTACTTGAGGAAGTCCATCACCATCGTGCCGTCGGCCGATTCGATCGGGAAGACGTCGACGAAGGAGGCCTGGAGGCCCTGGATCTTGCGGTTTTCGGGTTTTTCGTCGAGCTGGAGGAACCATTCGAACGACTGCTTCTGCATGTCGAGGAGGTCCGGTACTTTGAGAATCTGCGCTATCTTCGAGAAGTTAAGATGTTTCATCAGTTCACCTCGTAATTTTGACCGAACAACAGACTATCCCTCCGGCCTCTCGGCAGAAGGGACAAGTCTACCCCGCTTATGTTACCGCTTATAAGCTTTATTTGACACAAAATACCGGTACGGAGCTGGCAGCCGGTTAAAACCGGCCTAAACGACACCGCCGCCCGGGGGTTTCCCGGACGGCGGTTTTACGGATATGTTACTTCAGTTCGACGACGCCGCCGGCTTCGGTGAGCTTCTTGTTGAGCTCGTCGGCGGTCTTCTTGTCCACGCCCTCTTTCACGTTCTTGGGGGCGCCTTCCACCAGGTCCTTGGACTCTTTCAGGCCCAGGCCGGTGATCTCGCGCACAACCTTGATCACGCTGATCTTCTTGGCGGGATCGGCGACGGCTTTGAGCACGACGGTGAATTCGGTCTTTTCCTCGGCGGCGGCACCGGCGGCAGCGCCACCAGCGGCGGCAACGGCCACGCCACCAACGGGGGCGGCCTTCACGCCGAACTTGTCTTCAATGCCTTTCACGAGGTCCGCGAGTTCCATGATGGTCATCGTGGAGATTGCGTCTAACATCTGATCTTTGCTGAGTGCGGCCATTTTAGGGCTCCTTTTTCCGCCGGGAGGCGGTCTGTTTTAGTAGCCCCCCGAGCCTTGCGGCTAGGGGGTTTATCCCATTGACTGGCGGGACTACCAGGATTTACGACAAATTTATAGATAGCTGAACCGCAGATGGAGGAGTGAAGGATCTAAACACGGACTACTTACTCACCAATCTACTTATATTATAGCAAATTTTTTGTTAATTAGGGCTGCGCGGGGGCGTCGGCCGGGGCGGCAGCGGGAGCTTCGGGGGCGGCGGCAGGCGCGGCGCCCTTCTCTTTCTGCTCTTTCAGGGCCTCGAGCACCCAGCGGATCTGAGCGACGGCGGTGTACAGCGTGCCGGCGAGCTGACCCAGGAGTTCGGGCTTGGAGCCGATCTTGGAAAGCTTGGAGATATCTTCGGGGGTAAGCCAGTTCTTCTCGTAGAAACCGCCCTTCCAGATGACGCCGGGGTTCGTTTTGGCGAACGCCATCAGCTCTTTGGCTACGCGGGTGATCTCATTGGAATCGTCGAGGGTGACGACGGCGGTAGGGCCTTTGGCCACGGTCGCGTCGGCAGGCTTCAGGGAGGCGTTCTCGAGGGCGTGCGACACGACGGTGTTGCGCATTACCTTGAACTTCGCCTTGGTCGGGCGCAGGGAATCGCGAAGGCCGTTGGCATCCTTGAACTTCATGCCATTGAACGTCGCAAAGAAAGTGTCCTTGGCGGCGAACTCCTTGCCAAGTATCTTTGCCTGTTCTTGTTTATCGGTCTTCGAGATCTTCATTTTTTATTTAGTCCTGGTTCGATCCTTAGACAATTCAAGCGCTTAGTGCGATTCCTGTGATTTATAAGACCGGCATCGACCTACTCTGCCAACACCGGGTTGGGTGTTAGTACCATCGGCCCTGGAGACCTTAACTGCCGTGTTCGGAATGGGAACGGGTGTTGCCTCTCCGGAATTAACACCGGTCTTACAAATCACAGGAAGCGCGTATCATAAAGCAAAAGTTATTTTGAACCACACCTTAGTCTTATGTGTTCTAATGTTTAGGATTAGAAAATAAGGCCAAGCCTCACGACCGATTAGTACCAGTTAGCTGAACATATTACTATGCTTACACATCTGGCCTATCAACCCAGTAGTCTTCTGGGGGTCTTCTGGGACTTAACGTCCAGGGATACCTTATCTTGGGACGGGTTTCACGCTTAGATGCTTTCAGCGTTTATCCCTACCGAACTCCGCTACCCAGCTTATGCCGTTGGCACGACAACTGGAATACGGGCGGTTCGTCCACCTAGGTCCTCTCGTACTGTAGGCAGCTTCCCTCAAGTATCCTGCGCGCATATCAGATAGAGACCGTACTGTCTCACGACGTACTGAACCCAGCTCACGTACCGCTTTAATGGGCGAACAGCCCAACCCTTCCCACCTGCTTCAGCGGGAGGATGCGATGAGCCGACATCGAGGTGCCAAACC
>JBFXJL010000004.1:0-281833 GCA_050174915.1 Elusimicrobiales bacterium
TTTCCCAGCTTCGGTTCGGCCCCATTTCTGCATGTGTCTGCCGCAGGCCGGGCATAGTCTTTTTCATTGGGTTATACTAGCAGAAGTATAAGCAAAGGGGCTTTCCCGTCGGGAAAGCCCCTTAAAACCCAACACGAAACGTCACTTAACTCAAAAAAAGAGCCCCGGTTTCGCCGGGGCTCTTTTTTATTTCAGGCAGCGCTTACGGGCGCTCTACGCACATCGCTATACCCATGCCGCCGCCGATGCACAGCGTGGCCAGGCCCTTCTTTGCGTTGCGGCGCTTCATCTCGTGCAGCAGCGCCACTAGAATGCGCGCGCCGGAGGCGCCCACCGGGTGGCCCAGCGCTATAGCGCCCCCGTTGACGTTAACGATGTCCATATTGAAACCGAGCTCTTTGGCCACCGACAGGGCCTGCGCGGCGAAGGCCTCGTTGGCCTCTATCAGCTCCACGTCCCCGAGAGCCCAGCCGGCCCGCTTGAGCGCCAGGCGCACGGCCTCCACCGGGCCGATGCCCATGATGGAGGGGTCTACGCCGGCCCAGGCGTAGGAAACGATCTTCGCCATCGGCTTGAGGCCGTGCTTATTCACCGCGTCGGCGGAAGCCACCAGCACGGCTGCCGCGCCGTCGTTGATGCCCGAGGCGTTGCCGGCGGTCACGGAGCCGTCTTTCTTGAAAGCGGGGCGCAGCTTGGCCAGGCCCTCGGCGGTCACGCCTGCCTTGGGATGCTCGTCTTTTGCGAAGGCCACCGGGTCTCCCTTGCGCTGCGGTATCATCACGGGCACGATCTCGTCGGCGAAGCGGTTCTCTTTCTGGGCCGCCTCGGCCTTGTTCTGCGACCCGGCCGCGAACTTGTCCTGCTCCTCGCGGGTCAGGCCGTACTTGGCCGCCAGGTTCTCGGCGGTGATGCCCATGTGGCAGTTATTGAAGACGTCCCACAGGCCGTCGTTTATCAGCGAATCCACCAGCTCGCCGTTGCCCATTCGGTAGCCCGCGCGGGCTTTCTTGAGCAGGTACGGGGCGTTGGTCATGCTCTCGGTGCCGCCGGCGATGATCACCTCGGCGTCGCCGCATTTCACCTGCTGCGCGGCCAGCGCCACGGCCCGCAAGCCGGAGCCGCACACCATGTTTATCGTCATCGCGGTCTTCTCTTTGGGAATGCCCACGCCCAGTTCCACCTGGCGCGCCACGTTCTGGTTCAGGCCGGCCTGGTAGATACTGCCCAGCACCACCTCGTCGACGTGCTCGGGCTTCAGGCCGGAGCGGTCCAGCAGCGCCTTGGCCACGGTCTTGCCCAGCTCCACCGAGCTCACGTCCGCCAAAGCCCCGGAAAAACTGCCTACGGGAGTTCTCACGCCTTCAACGATAAAAACTTCTTTCATTATTTTTCCTCCGTTAAGTCTGGCCGCAAAATCTCTTTCCTATATCTTACATCTTCAACGGCCCCGGTTTAAACCCGCAAAAGAAAAGGCCCCCGCCGGCGGAGGCCTGCGGGGGCGCGGCGCTCAGGCCGCGCGGGCGGCGCGGCGGTGCCGGACGTATTCTATGACTCCCGGCAGGATGGAGATGAAAATGATGGCGAGGATCACCGCGGTGAAATTGCTTTTAACGATGGGGATATTGCCGAAGAAGTAGCCGGCCAGCGTGATCGAGAAGACCCACAGCAGGCCGCCGGCCACGTTATAGGCCAGGAACTTGCCGTAGGTCATCGCGCCCACGCCCGCCACGAACGGGGCGAAGGTGCGCACGATGGGCACGAAGCGGGCGATGATGATGGTCTTGCCGCCGTACTTCTCGTAGAAGGCGTGCGTCTTCTGCAGGTATTCTTTTTTGAAGATGCGGGAATTCTCGTAATGGAACACCTTCGGGCCGATGTAATTACCGACGGCGTAGTTGACGGTGTCGCCCAGTATGGCCGCTGCCGAAAGCAGCGCCAGCGTCCAGTAGAGGTCCAGGTAGCCCAGGCCGGCGAAAGTGCCTATGGCGAAGAGCAGCGAGTCCCCGGGCAGGATGGGGGTGATTACCAGGCCGGTCTCGCAGAAGATGATCAGGAAGAGTATCAGGTAGGTCCAGGCGCCGTAATCCTGTATGACGGCCCCGAGGTACTTGTCGAGGTGCAGCAGCACGTTGAAAGCGTGCACGAGGTAGGAGAAGAGCTGTTCTAGTATTTCCATTGGCCCACCCTAAAACAAAATTGCCGCCAGCGGCGGCAACTCTGAAAAATTTGGTGGGTGGTACAGGATTTGAACCTGTGACATCTGTCGTGTGAGGACAGCGCTCTACCGCTGAGCTAACCACCCGCTAAACTACCTTATAATTTTACCACATTTCCGGCCCGGGCCGTAACAACCCGGCTATACGTAGAACAGGACGGCCGCGTAGTGGCAGACGCTGCCGGCCAGCACGAACAGGTGCCAGATCCCGTGGAAATACGGGAACCGCTGGTCCATCAGGTAGAAGGCCACGCCCGAGGTGTAGAAGACGCCGCCGGCCATGAGCAGCAGGAAGCCGCCCGGCGGCAGCGCGCGCAGCAGGGGCCCCAGCGCCAGCGTGATCAGCCAGCCCATCAGCAGGTAGATGACCAGCTGCGGGATGCGGCGCCCCTTCCTGTGCACCGCGTCCAGCACCACGCCGAAAGCCGCCAGGCCCCAGATCACCCCGAACAGCGACCAGCCCCATGGCCCGCGCAGCGTCACCAGCGTGAAAGGCGTATAGGTGCCCGCTATCAGCAGGTAGATGCTCTGGTGGTCCATCATGCGGAAGATCTTTTTGGCGCGTCCTTCCGAACTGTGGTAAATAGCGGAGGAAAGGTAGAGCAGGAACAGCGTAGCGCCGTAGACCGAGAAGCTGACGATGCGCCAGGCGTCGCCCCGCTGCGCTGCCGACACCACCAGCACCACCAGCCCGGCCAGGGCCAGCGCCGCGCCGATGATATGCGTAACGCTGTTGAGCACCTCGTCGGTCTTCACGGCTCCACCACCCTTACGGCCCCGGGCAGCACCTCGAAGACGGCCGGCAGGCGGCCGTCGGCCTCGCCGTCGATGTTCAGGTAAACGGTCTCGCCGGAGTCGGCCTCGAGGCGGCGCAGCCGGGTCAGCGTTATGCCAGGCCTGCCCAGATGCGTGCCGCCGTAGAGCGAGGGCAGGCTGCGCGCCAGCGCCAGGCGGCTCATATCGGCCACCAGCACCAGGTCCATCAGCCCGTCGTCGTCGCGGGTGCCGGGCGCTATCAGCATGCCGCCGCCCATGGACGAGGTATTGGCCAGCACGCCCAGGTGGTACCGTCCGGAGATATCCCGCCCGTCGGCCTTCAGGCGCAGACTGCGGGCGCGCGCCGTAACAATGGCGCGCAGCGAGGAGTAAGCGTAGGAGAGCGTGCCGCCCAGCGGCTTGCCTGTCTTCCTGATGTGATGCGCCACGTCGCCGGCCAGGCCGAACGCCGCGATATTGATGAAGTGCCGCACGCCGGGAGAACCGTCGTCGCGCGTATAGGTCAGCCTGCCGGCGTCCATCAGGCGCGTGCGCCCGCGCGCCAGCATGGCCAGCAGCCCGTCCCTGTCGCGCGGGCACTTGAGGTGCCGGGCGAGGTCGCAGCCCGAGCCAGCCGGCAGGGCGCCCAGCGCCGGGCGGCGGCGCGCCGCTTCCTGGTCGCCCAGCACTCCCTCGAGCGCTTCGCAGAAGGTGCCGTCGCCGCCGACGGCGATGATCCTGTCGGCGCCGGCGCGGGCCGCGGCGCGGGCGAGCTGCGCGGCGTGGCCGGGGCGCGCCGTCAGCGCGAACGACGAGCCGGGGGCGAGGCGCAGCGCCGGGGCGCTCAGGGCCGCCCAGAAGCGCCCGGCGCGGCCGTGGCCCGCCGCGGGATTGATGATGAAATAGTTGCCCGGCATGGTATGGATTGATTTTACAAATTCCGCCCGAGGGCCGGGGCCGCGGGCGTATAAAAATAGAGGCGGCGCTGGAAGCATCCGCTTCCGCGCCGCCTTTTATTCCGTGAGCCGAGAGTTACTTCTTCTTGGCTTTCTTCGCGACTTTCTTCACGGCTTTCTTCGCGACTTTCTTCACGGCTTTCTTGGCAACCTTTTTTTTAGTGGGCATTTTATCTCCTTGCGCATTTACTGCGCGAAATTGATTCTATATATTGTCATTAGTAAATGCAACAGTTTTTTTCATTTTTTAAAAAATATTTTTCGCGCGCCGGCTCCGGCCAGGTTTTATATAATGAAAAAATGACCCCCGCCGAAGAAGTCTGCGAGCTCTCGCGGCTGACCGAAGGAAAACCCCTCGCGGTTTTCCCCCGCGGCCTGCCCGTGCTCCTCGTCCGTCGTGGAAACGAGGTCTTTGCGCTGGAAAACCGCTGCCCGCACATGGGCTGCCCGCTCGCCGCCGGCGCGCTGGAAGGTTACACGCTGCAGTGCCCGTGCCACGACTGGCGCTTCGATATCCGCGACGGAAAATTCCTGAACGCGGCGGAAATAAAAGTGCGCGTTTACGCGGTGGAAATTTCGGACGGAAAAGTCCGCGTGAGGATCTGACATGAAAAAAATAGTTATCTACGCGCTCACCACCTGCCTCTGGTGCAAGAAAACCAAGAAGTTTTTCGAGGACAAGAACCTGCCTTTCGAAAGCATCGACTACGACAAGCAGGACGAGGCGAAGCAGGAAGAGATCATGAAAGAGATGAAGGGGCAGGGCTGTACCGGCTCTTTCCCGTTCACCCGCATCGGCGACAGCTGCGTGCAGGGCTACGACCCGGACGGGTTCGAGAAACTGCTGGAGAAGAAGTGAGTTTCGAGGCGCGCAAGCGCGCCCTGCGCTACCTGTTCGAACCGCTGGTAGACAAACTCGGCTACAAGTTCACGCCGAATGAGGAAGACGCCGATTTCCTGCTGGAGCAGGAGGCGGCCCTCGAGGCCGAGACCGGCGTGCCTTACTGCCCCTGCCAGGCCCGCACCAAGGATCGCGCCGAGAACATGCGCATAGTCTGCCCCTGCATCCCTTTCCACCGTGCCCATTACGACGCCATGAAGCGCTGCTGGTGCGGCCTGTTCGTGCACAAGGACGTGACGGACCCGGACAAGCTCAGGCAGATCCCGGAGGCCGTCTTTTATGCTGACAAAAGCCGCTGACGCCGACGCCATTCTCCCAGGCGGCATGCTGGCCGTAACGCTGGGCGGCCGCGAGATCGTGCTCTGCAACTGCGGGGGCGTCTTTTACGCCGTGGAGCGAGCCTGCGGCCACGCCCACGCCCGGCTGGAGCGCGGCGCGCTGACCGGCTGGATCCTCACCTGCCCGCTGCATTACGCCCAGTTCGACATCCGCAGCGGTTCGGCCCTCAGCGGCCCCGCCCCCAAAGCTCCGGACAGCAAGCATGCGGACCCGGCCGACCCCGCGCTGGCCACCCGTTCCCTCAGGACCTACCCGGTAAAGGTGGAGAACGGCGTTGTTTATATAGACCTTCCTTAATATATAAGAGGCCCCCGCCCCGGCGCAATAAAACCGGGGGCCGCCGCGTTGTATATACAGCAGCGGAAGAAAGGAGCAAAGTTATGAAAAACTACATATTAGCGGTTGTAGCTCTCGGCACCGGCCTGGCGCTCGCCATCCCGGCCTCGGCCGAGAAGGGTAAAGGTCCCTGCGCGGCCGACGCGGCCAAGTTCTGCAAGGACGTGAAGCCCGGAGAAGGGCGCGTGGCCGCCTGCCTCAAAGAACACGAGGCGGAACTGTCCCAGGCCTGCAAGGACCGCAAGACGCTGGCTGCCGAAAAGCGCGGCAAGCGCGGCGAGCGGCTGGGCCGCGGCGGCGCCAACGGCTGCATGCGCGAGTACGGCAAGGGCTACGCCTCCGGGTTCAAGAGCGGCTTAAAGATGCGCTCCGGCCTTGGCCAGGGCAAGGCCCGCGGCAAGGGCGGCAAGGGCGCGAAGGTCTGCGCGGCCGACGCGCAGAAGCTGTGCAAAGACGTCCAGCCCGGCGAAGGCCGCGTGCGCGACTGCCTGATCAAGAACGCCTCCAAGCTCACCGACGGATGCAAGACCCGCGTGGAGAAAATAAAAACGCGGCTGGAAGAGAAGGGTAAAAAAGTTTAAGCCCCCGTTCTTCCGCGGTAAAAAAAAGGGCGGTCCTCCTCACGGGGGGCCGCCCTCACTTTATCCGGCGCCGGCGCAAAATAAAACCGCCCGGCGTTGCGGCCGGGCGGTTCGTCAAGAGAAAGAAGGATTACTTCTTTTTCTTGCCGGAATTCTTCATGATCGCGCGGGAGACGTTGCCTTTCTTGTCGATGAAGTAAAGGTAGCCTTTCTCTTTCTTCAGGCCGACCTTCACGGCGACCTTGGCCTTGCCGCCTTTCTTTTTACCGCGGGCCATCAGGGCGCAGGAGATGTCGCCTTTCTTGTCGATGAAATAAAGGTAACCCTTCTCGCGCTTCAGACCAACTTTCTGTATCATTTCAGCCATTTCACTTTCCTCCGTTAACTTCCCCCCACTGTTATCGTCGGGGCATATTTTCGCTCCCGTCGGGGGCGATAGGAAAATACTACATTATGCCGACGGGGAATGCAAGACCTTTATCGGTGCCGCAAAGCGCCATGCGCAATAGGCGGCCAATATTTATTTTTTCGAGTTTATTTCCGGCTGCTCCTGCACGGGTTCGGGCAGCGCCCCGGCGAAGAAAACCGAGAGCTTGTTGCGGTACACCTCGCCGCCCACCTCGGCGCATTTGGCGTGCGAGGCGCCGGCGATCACCCACATCTGCTTGCTCGCCGAGCCGCACAGGCCGAACAGGCGTTCCGCGTCGGCCAGCGGCACGAGGTCGTCGTGGTCGCCGTTGATGAACATCGCCGGGCACTTCACCTTGGCAGCGTTGTAGAGCGGGCTGTAGGGCTCGGGGTCGTTCTTGAGCTTGTGCCGCACGAAGAACAGCGTCATGGCGACCAGCGGGAAATACGGGGTCTTGAGCCTGCGCCAGCTCCAGTTGGCCACCACGCGCTCGTAGGAGAGGAAGGTGTTCTCGGAGAGCAGGCAGGAGATCTCGGGATACTTGGCGGCCGCGTAGACGGCCACCGAGCCGCCCATGGACGTGCCGAACACGCCCACGGCCTCGGCCGCGTGCGGGCGGTTGTTCTTAAGGAACTCATAGGCGGCGTCGAAGTCGCGGGTCTCCAGATAGCCCACGCTGGCCACCGAGCCCTTGCTCTCGCCGGAGGCGCGGAAGTCGAAGTAGAACAGGTTGAAGCCCTGCTCGGCCAGGAACCAGGTGTCGCGCAGCGCCTCGCCGCGATTAGAGCCCCAGCCGTGGCAGAAGACTATGGTCCGGCCGCTCTCGCCTCCCGGCGCGGGGATGAACCAGCCTTTCAGCCGCACGCCGTCGGCCGTGGAGAACTCCACCGCCTCGTGGGCCAGTTTGTACTGGTCGGGGGTGTGGGCCAGCCCGGCCTTGCGGGCCGGCCGGAGGATCTCCGAGCTCTTGGAGTAGGAGAGGTAGACGAGAAGCGCGCCGAACAGCGCCAGCGCGAAAAGGAACCAGTTTATGATCTCAGCCTTGTTCATAGGTCTCCGTGATTAGATGCCTTTCAGGTCCAGCAGGTCGGAATAGTCGTAATAGCCGGGCTTCCTGCCGGCCAGCCAGGCGGCTGCTTTAAGCGCGCCCGCCGCGAACACCGCGCGAGAGTGGGCGCGGTGGGTTATCTCCACCCGCTCGTGCGGCCCGGCGTAGAGCACCGTGTGGTCGCCCACGATGTCGCCGGCGCGGGCGCTGGTGACGGGCGGCAGCGCGCCCCCGCGGGCGGCGGCTATGCGCTCGGCGTAGCGCAGCGCCGTGCCGGACGGGGCGTCCTTCTTGGCGCTGTGATGGGTCTCGTGCACGTGGATGTCGAAATCTTTCAGCCGGCGGGCGGCCAGCGCGGCCAGCGCGAAGGTCAGGTTGACCGCGGGGCTCATGTTGGGGGAATGGAAGACGGCGGTGCGGCGGGCTGCGGCCTTCAGGGCGGTCAGCTGTTTAGGGGAATACCCCGTAACGCCGGTGACGAAAGGCTTGCGGGCCGCGGCGCAGGCCTGCGCGTACGCCACCGAAGGGCCGGGGGAGGAAAAATCCACCACCGCGTCGGCCAGGGCCAGCAGGCGGGGAAAAGAGTCGGGCGGCTCCACTCCCGGCCCCGGGCCGGCGTCCACGCCCCCGGCGCGGGCGAAAGTCTTGGAGGCTTCTATCTCGGCGAGCACCGCGCGGCCCATGCGGCCGGACGCGCCGCAGACCAGCACTTTCAGAGGACGGCTTTTCATGACCTCAATTATAAACTTTATGGGATTGCTCGCACAACAACGCCGCGCCCCGCCATCGATATCCTTTTTATTGGCTTTGGCGCCCGTCTTTTGCTATTCTTCTTTATAATGATATACCTGCTTTCGCTGGCTATAGTCATTCTCCTTTTCATCATCGGCGCGCTGCTGCGGAAGGTCTATGACCTGCGCCTGGACAAGCCCTCGGCGGACACCGGCGGCGCCGACGCCTCCCTGCGCACCACCTGGGGCAAGTTCGACGAACTGCTCACCAGCCTGCTCACCATCCACGAGATCGGCATCGTCAACGCCGGCCAGATAAAGAAAGAAGAGTTCTACCAGACCGTGGTGGAATCCGCCTGCGAGCTCATCAGTTCCCCCCGCGGCTCGCTGATGATACACGACGAGTTGGCCGACGAACTGCGCATCTGCGCCTCCAAGAACATCTCCAAGGAAGTCATCGAGACCACCCGCATCAAGCCCGGCCTCGGCATCGCCGGCCGCGCCTTCCAGACCGGCGAGACCATCTTCGTCACCGACCCGGCCCAGAACAACCAGTACAAGGATTTCATCGGCAAGGAAGAGCAGAAGGATCCGTTCATCGCCATCCCGCTCAAGCTCAAGGATAAGCCGTTCGGCGTGCTGAACCTGCACCTCTCGCGCGAGAAGGAATCCTTTACCGACTACGACCTCAAGTTCCTCACGCTGCTGGCCGGCGAGACGGCCATCACGCTGGAGAACATCAAGCTTTACGAGAGCCTCGAGAACTTCTACCTGGAGATGGTGCAGACCCTGGCGCGCGTGATAGACGCCAAGGACTCCTACACCGGCGATCACGCCGGCCGCGCCCGCCAGAAGGCCCGCCGTCTGGCCGAGGAGCTGCGCATGCCGGCGCAGATGATCCGCTACGTGGAATACGCGGCGCTGCTGCACGACATCGGCAAGATCGGCATCGACGGGGCCATCCTCTCCAAGCCGGGTAAGCTGACCGACGAGGAATACGAGGAGATCAAGAAACACCCGGCCATCGGTTACCAGATCCTGTCCCCCATCCATTTCCTCGGCCCGGTCTCGCAGATGGTGCTCTACCACCAGGAGTGGTTCAACGGCATGGGCTATCCCGAGGGCCTCAAGGGCGAGGAGATCCCGCTCGGCGCGCGCATCGTGGCCACCATAGACGCCTGGGACGCCATGCGCAGCGACCGCCCGTACCGCAAGGCCCTCAGCGTGGAGATCGCCGAGGACCAGCTGGTCAAGGGCTCCAGCCGCCAGTTCGACCCCGACGTGGTCAAAGCTTTCCTCAAGCTCGAGAAAGCCGGCTGGCCGGAATTCGAGAAATAAGCCGTGCTCTTCATCGTCCCCACCCCGATAGGCAACCTCAAGGACATCACCCTGCGCGCGCTGGAGGCGCTCAAGGAAGTCGACGCCGTGTTCTGCGAGGACACGCGCCGCACCCTGAACCTGCTCAACCATTTCGGCCTCTCCAAGAAGCTGTTCCGCTACCACGAGCACGACGAGCGCTCCGTGGCCGGCGCCATGGCCTGGCTGCGCGGCGGCAAAAGCGCCGCCCTGGTCACCGACGGCGGCTCCCCCTGCATCTCCGACCCCGGCCGCCGGCTGGTGGCGCTCGCCCGCGCCACCGGCATCAAAGTGACCGCCCTGCCCGGCCCTTCGGCCGTGATAGCGGCCGCCGCCGGCTCCGGCCTGCCCTGCGATTCCTTCGTCTTCCTCGGCTTCCTGCCCCGTTCGCGCGGGAAAATAGTCAAAGCGCTGAAAGCCGCCTTCGAACTCAAAAAGACCGTCATCCTTTTCGAATCCCCTTACCGGCTCAAGAAATTCCTGGCTATGGCGCGCGAGGAGTTCGGCCCGGGCCTCACCGCCATAGTGGCGCGCGAGATCAGCAAGATCTACGAGGAGTGGACCGGCGGGCCTATAGACGAGACCATTTCAAAGATAGAGGCCGCCGGCGACGTGAAGGGCGAGGTGGTAGTACTGCTGCGCCCGTCCGAGGCCGTAGAGGACGAAGAGGCCGCGGGGCCCGGCGACGCGGCGGACCTGCCGTGAAAAAGGTCCTCTTTGTCTGCACCGGCAACACCTGCCGCTCCGTGCTGGCCCATTACTATGCCGCCAAGGCCGCGGCCGACGAAAAACTGAAACTAAAGTTCTTCTCCGCCGGCCTCGAAGCCGAGGCGGGCATCCCCCAGCCCAAAGCCGTGGCCGACCTGCTGGCCAAGGAAGGCGTAAAAGATTTCAAGCATGTCCCCGTGGCGCTGACGGGCAAACTCCTCAAGAGCCACGACCTGGTGCTGGCCATGACGGCCAGGCACAAGGCCGAGATCATAAGGCGCTACCCGCGCGCCGCCAAAAAGACGCAGACGCTGATAGAGTACGCCGGCTTCGGCGGGGACGACATCGCCGACCCGTACGGCCGGGACGACTTCTTCTACTTCGAGATCTTCAAGCTGATCAAGACCGCGGTCAGGGCGGCGCTGGAAAAGCTGAAAAAGAAGTAAAATAGATTTAGATTTTCAGAGCGGTCAAAGGAGAACACAATGTACGACGAGATTAAAAAGAACGACCCCCAGCTTTACCAGGCCGTGCGCGGCGAAGTGCTGCGCCAGCAGAACAACCTGGAACTCATCGCCTCCGAGAACTACACCTCCAAGGCCGTGCTCGAAGCGCTCGGCTCGGTGCTCACCAACAAGTACGCCGAAGGCTATCCCGGCAAGCGCTATTACGGCGGCTGCGAGCACGTGGACGTGGCCGAGCAGCTGGCCATCAACCGCGCCAAGAAACTCTTCGGCGCCGAGCACGCCAACGTGCAGCCCCATTCCGGCACCCAGGCCAATATCGCGGCCTATCTTTCCCTCATCAACCCCGGCGACACCGTGATGGGCCTCAACCTTTCCCACGGCGGCCACCTCTCCCACGGCCACCCGCTCAACTTCTCCGGCCGCTACTTCAAGATCATCACCATGAACGTCAGCCAGGACACCGAGCTGATAGATTACGACGAGATGGAGAAGCTCATAGAGAAACACCGCCCCAAGCTCATCATGGCCGGCGCCTCCAACTACTCCCGCAAGTGGGACTGGGCCCGCATCAAGCGCGCCGCCGACACCTGGAAGTGTTTCCTGGTGACCGACATCGCCCATTACGCCGGGCTCATCGCCGCGGGCATCTACCCGTCGCCGGTGGAATACGCCGACATCGTCACCACCACCACGCACAAGACCCTGCGCGGCCCCCGCGGCGGCCTGATCCTCTCCAAGGGCTGCTACGCCAGGAACGTGGACCGCACCAACTTCCCCGGCAACCAGGGCGGCCCGCTGATGCACGCCATCGCCGGCAAGGCCATCTGCTTCAAGGAAGCGATGAGCCCGAAGTTCAAGGAATACCAGACGCAGGTGCTCAAGAACGCCCGCAAGCTGGCCCGCGAGCTGCAGGGCCGCGGCTACCGCATAGTGTCGGGCGGCACCGACTGCCACCTGATGAGCGTGGACCTGCGCGCCAAGAACATCACCGGCCTCGACGCCGAGAAGGCGCTGGACAAGGCCGGGATCACGGTGAACAAGAATACCATCCCCTTCGACCCGCAGAAGCCGATGGTCACCAGCGGCATCCGCCTGGGCACCCCGGCCATCACCACCCGCGGCATGAAGGAGAAGCAGATCGCCATCGTGGCCGGCCTGCTCGATGAGGCCATCACGCACGCCTCCGACGACAAGGCCCTCAAGGGGATCAAGGAGCAGGTCAAGCAGCTCTGCGCCGGCTTCCCCATGTACCCCGGCTTCGAGAACTGAGCCGGCCGCAGGAATAAAAAAACCGCGGGAGCGATCCCGCGGTTTTTTATTTGCCCCGGCCGGGCGCGGCGGTCAGTTTTCCAGCGAGTACCTGGCGAGAGGCGCGGGCCCGGAGTCCTGGGCCAGGAACCTTTTTATGGCGGCCACGTGTTTGAACATCCCGGCATTGTTCATTTTCGCAAAGATGGCCTCGCGCGCCCCCGCGCCGAGGCGCCTGGGCCAGAGCAGGTAGAGTGTCCTGCCGGGAGCGCCCGCCCGCTCATAGTTAAAAACTTTCATCAGCCGGTAAGGCTCAAGCAGGGAGTCCAGCTGCCCGGCCGTGACGCCCCAGGACGCGTAGAGCCCCCTGTCGGCGAGCACGTCCTCCGTCATATAAACAGGGACAGCGTGTTCGTAGTAGGAGGCAAGGAGGCCCCGCAGCTGCGCCACGGGATCCTTCTTGTCCGCGTAAGCGTTAATTATGACGAGTTCTATGGAGATCCTGTCGCGGCCGGCGAAATACGGCAGGTAGACCTTCATGAAGCCGGCAGAGATCAGCACGGGGCTGTACGGGTAGGTGAAGTAGGCCACCGCGTCGCAGAATTCTATATCCGGTTTTACCCGCACGCCGTGATAATTTGGCAGGATAAGCCGCCAGAAATTATTCACGGCCAGCAGGCAGACAAAAGCGAAGCCCGCCGCCGGCAGGAACCGCGGGAGCGGCCCCCTGGCCCGGCCGTGCAGCAGCGCCGCCAGGAACCCGCAGCTGAGCGCGCCGTGGGTGGCCCAGTAAATAGTGTTGACCGGCTGCCACACCGAGTACAGCAGCAGGAACAGGGCGAGCGGCAAGCCGAAAGCCGCCGCTAGCGGCGCGCTCTCGGAAGTAAACACGGGCGCCCGCCCGCCGCCCGTGCAAGCGAAAAAAACCGCCAGGGCCGCCAGAAAGACGGCTGCCGCGGCGAGCACGGCGCCGGCCGGCCAGCCGGCGTGAAAAAATGAAAGCAGCAGATTCTTCACCGGCAGCAGAAAATGCGAGGCGAGGTTAAGGTCGAATTGCCCCAGGGGATTGCTCTCGGGGGAGACGCCGTTGACCAGGCCGGAGCCCCACTGCAGCCAGCGCGCGAACCCGCCCCGGACAAAAAAACCGTGTATCCACGCGTAAGGCAGGGCAAAAACCAGGAGGACTCCCGCCAGGACGCCCGCCTGCTTCAAGATCTCCCTGCGGTGATACAGCAGCGCGGCCGCGGCCGCAGCCCAGAGGATATTATTAGCTATGTGGAAGGAGGCGGCCAGGCCGGCCGAAACGCAAGCGAGGGCGTAAACCGGCACGGAGAACCCCCGAAAATAGCGAGAGAGGGCGGCGCAGAAAACAAGAATAAAAAGGGTGCCGGCAAGGTAAGGCTCCGCGCCGGTGGCCCGGCTCCAGTACACCGCGCCGAAGCCGGCCAGCAGGGTCCAGAACAGCGCCTGGCGACGGGAGAAAGCGGCAGCGAGCGTAGAATAAAACACGGCGAGGCCCAGGGCCCCGGCCGCGGCGTTGAACCACTGTATGGCCTCGTAAGTGAGACCGCCGAAGCCCAGCAGGCGCAGCAGCAAATAGAACGCGCGGGTGACCGGATACCAGAGGAAGTGATTCCACTCGAAGATATTGGAAAGGTTATGGCTAGCGAGCGGAGACTTGATGACGGCGGCGTACAATACGGAATCGTAAAAATATGAATGGTCGGAAGTGACGCCGTAAAGCAGCAGGAAAGCCGCGAAGAGCAATAGCGGGTCAGAAACGGCCGGCGGCACCGATGCCGAAAACAGCGCGCCTAAGCGGTTACCACCGGAATCGGATGGAGGGGTCTTCACGGGAGAACCACAACCTGTTCGCCGCTTAAGGATGTCAAGAATCATGCTGAACAATTGCAGGGAGATAGGCGCGATTATCGCCAGCCCCCCTGTTTTTCCTCTTTTTTCACGGCGAGTTTTTCTAATTTCGCGTGACCGCGGCCGATTTTTTATTATATCAAAACCCGGAGTTTTTTCCGTGAATTCGGAGGTTCTTTCCTTTCCGCGGCAACCGGACCTGCAGTTGGCGGGACTGAACCCGAAAGGAGCAGGCAAGCGACTCTGCGTCGGCCTCAACTGCGAAAGAACTTCTAGAATCAAGCCCGAGGCCCCGAAGAAAGAGCCGGGGCCGGCGCTGACGAGTCTTTTTTATTCTGCTAGAATATTATCTATCCGCAGGCTTCCCTCCGACGGGATTTCAAGGGGTTTTCAACATGACCAGGCGCCTTTTTTTTATCCTCCTTTCTTTCCAGCTCGCCGCTACGGCGGCCGCCACCACGATTACGAGCTCAACCAATCCCGAAGAAGACCGCATAACCTATCTGCGCGATACAGCCGCGGCGCTGCTTGAGCGCGGGGGAGACACTACCCTGCAAGAAGGGGAAGAGCTGGTAATTAAACCCGGCGGCTCCCGCGGGCACGAAGGCCCGCCGCAGGACCTTTCCAAACTGGTCGACGCGGTACGCCTCGAAGACCTGCCGGATACTCTCCGCATCCTGCAGCAAAGCCAGGCCCAGAACCTCAGGGAACTGCAGGACAACTTCAAACAACTGAACAAACTCGAGAGCGTCAAGCCGGAAGACCAGCAGGAATTCTTTAAAAACGTGGAACGCCAGGTCGCCCTGATCCTGGAAGACAAGCTGATACTGCAGGGAATGCGGCAGAAAGTGACCGCGGCGCTGGCCGATCCGAACCTGCCGGCCGACCAGAAGACCAAGCTGACACTCTACGCAAAACTGATTACCGATACCGACAACCGCGTCTCCTCTTTCCAGAACGAAGCCGCCAAGCTGGCCAAGACCCGGTTCAAAAACCCGGCGTCCCCCGAAGACCGTGAAAAGGAAGTTCAGTCTCTTGCCGCGGAGGCGCAGAACGCCCAGTCCGAGGTGCAGAACATAATGCGCGAACTGCAGGCCAAGCCCTCCGGCAATTCCCAGGATTTCTTTACCGAAGCGGCAGACAGGGTCAGCAAGGCGCTGAGCGACATGGACCAGCTGTGGATGAAGGTCGCCGACCTGCTGGCCAAGGACCCGGCCGACCCCGCGGCGCTGGCCTTACAGAAACAGATAGCCGCCTACCGGACGCAGTCCAGCATCCTCCTGAAAAGCCTCGCGGTGACCGAAGTGGACACTTCCGTAATAGTCGAGGCACAGCAGATAAAGGACCAGCTGGAGGATAAAAAAGCGGACCTGAAGGCCAGGCTGGCTGCCATAAAGGCCAAGGACCAGAAAGAGGTTTCGAAGGCCGAGATAGAAGACCTCTTCCGGGCTTACGACGAGGCGGCGGCGCTGGAGGCGCGGGGCCGCGCGCTGGGTGAGGGCGTCGCCCGCGCGGCGGCGGGCCAGAAATTCCAGACGGCCGAACAGTTGGAGATGGCAAAACTCCTGGCGGGCTTCTCCGACGCTTTCCTGGCGGACGCGGGGCTTGAAGACGGCTTGAGCGCCGGGCTCCGGGACTCCGCCTGGGCGGCTTATCTAAAGGAAGAAGAGGAATCGGAACTTACCGCCCAGGGCGGCGGGCCGCAGCTGGAACTCAGCGACGACGTCACTTCGGAGTCAGTCTACGGACAGCCGCCGGCGGACCGCGGCGAAGCGGCCAGGCGGCTGGCCGGCGCGGTCATAGGCGACGTGCTGGTGCGCGACTCCGTGGCCTACGGGGTGGCGGTGCTGAACCTGCGCCCCACCACGCTGGAAGATTCCGCCCTGGCCGGAGACCGCGCGGACCTGCGGGAAGGCGACCTGGTGGTCTTCAGGATAGAGGATGGGCGTTATACCAGCGCGAGCCTGGGGACCTACCAGGTTTACGACGGCGCGCCGCACGCCGCCGTGGACATCAACAGCGGCGGCGACCTGGCCGTTTTCCTGAACCGCACCGTGACCGGCGACAAACTGATGCAGGGCGAGCTCTTCACCCTGGACAAGGGCACGCTGGCGCAGTTGACTAACGCCACCCTGGACCTGGGGACGGACACGGGCTGGTTTCCCCGCTTCGACGAGAACGGCAATTTGCTGAGCCTGCGCTTAGACGGCGGCCTGGAATACTCCTGCGTCGACGCCGCCTGCGGGGGCGGTGCCCTTACCGCCGGGGCTTTCGCGGCGGAAACCGAGTGGCTGAGGGCCCTGCGCTCCGGTGGCGCTTACGGCGAGGGCCTGCCCGCCGCCGCGCTGGCCGACCGGCTGAGCGGCGTTACGGCGACCGAGCGGCTGGGCGACTACAGCCACCTGGCCTGGGGCCGCTGGAACGACGGGGCGGGCGTAGCCGACACCATATATACCAACTCCTACTGGCTGGCCGGCAGCCTGACGCCCGACGCGGACGTGCCCGTTACCGGCCAGGCCACCTACGCCGGGCAGGTGCTCGGCAAGCTGACGGAGAACGGCGCTATCTCGGCCATAACCGGCACCACGGCGCTGACCGCCGATTTCGCCAGCCGCAGCCTGACGGGGATTTTCGATATGCAGAAGGACGGCGCCGCCTGGACTCAGGCCAGCGTGAACGCCGCCTGGGCCGCCGGCGCCAACAAAATAGCCGGCTCGCTCACCGCCGATAACAACCTGACGGGCGCGGTCAACGGCAACTTCTTCGGGCCCCAGGCCGATCAGGTGGGCGGCTCCTGGACCCTGAGCGGCGGAGCCGACGCCAGGGCCGCCGGCGTCTTTACCGGGGATATCAACAGGGAAACACAATGAAAACCGCAACCTTGAGCCTGCTGCTTTTCGCCTTCTTCGCGCCCCTGGCGGCCGAGGAACCTGCCGCCGCGCCTGCCGCCGCCGCTAACGCCGTACAGGCGGCGGACCTGCTGCGGCAGGGCCGGGCGCAGGAGGCCTACGACCTGCTCCTGCCCCGCCACGCCGCGGACGAAGCCGACGCTGAGGCCGCCTTTCTGCTGGGCCAGGCCGCCTGGCAGTTGAACCGCCCGGCGGAGGCGGCCAGGCTTTACGAGGGGATACTCGGGCGGAACAAGGGCCTGCCCCGGGTGCGGCTGGAGCTGGCCCGGGCCTACGCGGCCCTGGGCGAGACCCAAAAAGCCAGGGACCAGTTCCTGGCCGTGCTGTCGGATTCCCCCCCGCCGCTGGTGGGCGAGAACATAGGCAAGTACATGGCCGCCATGGAGACGCGCAAGACCTGGAACGTCAGGATCAGCGCCGGCTATCTCTACGACAGCAACGTCAACGCCGGCCCCACGGCCCGCACCGTGCTGATGTTCGGCGCGCCGTTCCGGCTGTCCGACGACTCGCGGGAGAAGAGCGGGCACGGCTATACCGCCGGGGCGGACGCCGGCTGGCTGCGCGAGCTGAAGCCCGGCCTGGCCCTGCAGGCCGACGCCGGCTACAGCCGCGCCAGGTACGCCGGACAGCACCAGTTCGATTCCGACAGTTTCTCCGCCAGCCTGGGCCCGACGCTGAGCGTTAAAAAAGCCGTCTTCTCTTCGCCCCTGCTTTTCGAGAACGTGCGCATAGGCCACGCGCGCTACAACTACGCCTACGGCCTGGCCCCGCAGGTTCTGCTGCCGCTGGGCGAGCGCCTGGCGGCCACCGCCTCCCTGGTGCTGCAGAGAAAGTATTATTTCACCGGCGGCGGGCTGCGCAACGGGCCGGTCTGGTCCGCCTCAGCCGGGGCCAAATACTACTACAAGCGGGATGGCTTCGTGCAGGCCTCCTACAGGCACGCCGCCGAGGGCACCCGGGCCGCCTACCTGGACAACGTCTCCGACGGCCTCAGCGCGGGCTGGTATTCGGCCCTGCCCGCGGGCTTCGCGCTTTACGCCGGGCCGGGAGTCTCCCGCACCCGCTACGAGGCGGCGGAGGCGGCCTACGACGAAAGACGCCAGGACATTCAGTACACCGCGGCCCTCAACCTGTCCAGGGAATTCCCGGCCTCCGGCCTGTCGGCTACGGCAGGCTATACCTTTACCCGCAACGATTCCAACCTGGGGCTTTATGATTATGTGCGCCGCCAGCTGACCGTCCAGGCCTCCCTGTCTTTTTGAGCGACGCGATGGCGGCGGGCTAAATTTGGTTTAATCATTCAAGGGACGCTTAACCGGGAGGAAAACATGACCGTTGAATTTACGACTGAACAGAAGGGCCGCCTTTGGCTGGCCGGTATCATCGCGCTGGGCTTGGCGCTGGGCGGCTTCTTCCCGGGCCGCTATTATTACAAGGCCAAGGTGCTCGACAGGACCGTCACGGTGAAAGGCCTCGCCGAAAAAGAGGTAAAGGCCGACGTCGCCGTCTGGAACATCCGCATAATCCGCGCCGGGGGCAACCTGGAGACGCTCCGGGGTAAGCTGGCCGCCGACCAGAAAGCCGTGGTTAAATTCCTCACCGACGGGGGCCTGGACCAGGCCGAGATCCTGCCCGGCAGGCTGGAGACGCTGGACCAGCTGGCCAACCAGTACCGCTCGGAGCGCGTCAACCCCGACAACCGCTATATCCTGAAGCAGACGGTCATGGCCAGGACCAGCAAGGTGGACGAGGTGGAGAAACTGGTGGGCCGCACCGAAGGGCTGCTCAAGCAGGGCATAATTTTCGAGGGGGACTCCTATCCGCCCTCGGTCTCCTACCTGTTCACCCGGCTCAACGACGTGAAGCCCGACATGCTGCGCGAGGCCACCGCCAACGCCAGGCAGGCCGCCGACGAATTCGCCAAGAATTCCGGCGCCAGGGTGGGCGACATCAAATCCGCCTCGCAGGGCCAGTTCACCATCCTGCCGCTGTACCAGACCCCCGACGCGCAGGAGACGCAGCAGAAGGACAAGAAACTGCGCGTGGTCTCCACAGTGGAGTATTTCCTGAAGTAGGGCCGAGCAAACTCAGGGCAAATAAAGAAACCGCCGGGCTGCCCCGGCGGTTTCTCTTTGGGTCCCGCGGCGGACGTCAGCGCCAGCGGTCTTCTTTGCCCCAGTTCAGGGCCAAAACCCCGCCGGCGAAAAGCAGCACGCTCATCGCGGCCATGCCCGCGGACGGCGCGCGGGATACGGTCTCCGCGGGGCTGAAATAAAGATACATCTGGTAGCTCACCCCGACTAGCCCGGCGAGCGCGCAGAGGGCGGCGACAAGCTTTACCAGGACGAGCTTAGGGTCCCGCGCAGCCGGAGCTGCCGGGGCCGCCGCGGGCCTGTCCACCTTCACCTCGGAATTTCCGCCGGCGAGGCCGAGCAGTTTTTTCACGAGGCCAAGTTCACGAGCGTCCAGCCAGATGCCGCCGCAGGTCTCGCATTTATCCACCAGCAGCAGCGGGTTAACCAGGCCCCCGCGGGACATTTTCACCTTACAGGCAGGGCAGTCCTGGCCTTCGGGTTTGGGATCTATCAATTGAAGGTCCGCCTGGCCGCCGCCCTGCGACTGCCTGAGCAGGGCTTCCAGTTCCCCCTTTTCGAACCAGATCCCGGAACAGCCCGGACAGACGTCCAGCGGGATATTCCCCAGCGCGGGGGTCTCGACTAAAACCTCGGAAGAACATTTGGGACAATTGATCATAAGGTTAGCACCGCTCTCCTCCTGGAATTTCCGGCCCCGGCCCGAACGCCAAAACCTGACCGCTACATTTTAACTTTTAATTCCCGCCGCATGTTCAGTATCGCCAACCCCGCACTTTGCAATTCCATTGGAAGGCAATACCTAAGTCCTCAGCCGGATCAGGCATTGTGCCCCAAAAATCCGGGGGTTCAGAACGGCAGGCCCGTAGCGCCCAGACCCAGGCCCGGCCGGGAAGCCGGATATTTTTGTAATATGCCCTTATGAAGAAAGCCGCCCCGCTGCTCCTGGCCCTGCTGCTGCCCGCCGCCGCCGCGGGCGCCCCGGCCGCCGCGCCCCGGCAAAGTTCGCCCGAAGTCAGGGCGCTGCTGGAGAAGGTGGACCGGCTCTACCGCAGCTCCCGCTCCTGGGCGCGCATAGAGATGGAGGTGGTGACCCCTGACTGGCGCCGCACGCTGGCCATGGATTTCTGGACCGAGGGCCTGGACAAGACCTTCATCCGCGTCAAGGCCCCGGCCCGCGACGCCGGCGCCGCCACCCTGCGCAAGGGCGGCGAGATGTGGAACTACTTTCCCAAGATCAACAAGGTGATGAAGGTGCCGCCGTCGATGATGATGGGCTCGTGGATGGGCTCCGACTTCACCAATGACGACCTGGTAAAAGAAAGCACCCTGATGGACGACTACCGCGGCGAGTTCTTCTCGCCCGAAAAGCCGGACCCGGCGCTGCACTACATCCGTCTCAAGCCCCGGGCGGAGACGGTCTCGCTCTGGGGCAGCATAGAGCTGGTCATCCGCAAGGCCGACCTGCTCCCGCTGCGCGAAGACTACTACGACGAGAAAGGCCGCCGGCAGCGCTCCATGGAATTTTCCGACATCGCCCCGCTGGGCGGCAGGACCATGCCGCGAGTCATGCGCATGGTCCCCCACGCCAAGACCGGCCACAGCACAACGATCCGCTACCTCGACGCCAGCTTCGACGGCGCCCTGCCTGCCGATACGTTCACGCTGCGCAACCTGCAGCGCACGGCGATAAAATAATGCTCATACTCCGGATGGCCCTGCGCAACGTCTTCCGCAACCGGCGGCGCTCGCTGCTGACCGGCCTGATGATGGCCGGCGGCTTCGTCCTGTTCTCGGCCACCATCGGCCTCTCAGAGGGCACCTACGGTTCCATCATAGATATGTTCACGCGCAGCCGCACCGGCCACGCGCAGGTGCACGCCGCCGGCTACCTGGAAAAACCCTCGCTCTACCGCGCCGTCTCCGACATGGGCCGCGCCGGGCGGGTGCTGGACGGCCTGAAGGAAGTGAAAGCCTGGGCCCCGCGGGTCTACGCGCCGGCGCTGGCCTTCGCCGGCAGCAAGACCGTGGGGACGCAGGTGATGGGCATAGACCCGGCCAGGGAGCGCGCCGCGATGCGGCTGGAGACGCAGCTGGCGGACGGCGCCTTCGTGGCAGACGCCGCTTCGCCGGGGGTGGTGGTCAGCGCGCGGCTGGCCTCCGCGCTGGGCATAAAGACCGGCGACGAGTTCTCGCTGATAGGCCAGGGGGCCGACGGCTCCATCGCCAACGATAATTTCCGCGTGGCCGGCGTGCTGTCGGCCACCGAATCGGCCTTCGAGGCCCCGTGGTGCCTGATGCACATAGACACGGCCCGCGAGTTCCTGGCGCTGGGCGGGCGCGCCCACGAGGTAGCGCTGGTCTTCACCGACTACCGCGCCGCGCGCGAGGACGCCGCGCTGGCCGCCGCCGCCCTGGCCGACCCCGGGCTCGACGTACAGCCCTGGCAGGTGACCGAGAAGGAATTTTACCAGGCCATGCTGCTCGACAAGAAGGGCGGCGACATCACCAACCTCATCATCATGGCCATCGTGGCCGTGGGCGTGCTCAACACCCTGCTGATGGCCGTGCTGGAGCGCACACGGGAATACGGCGTGCTCAAGGCCCTGGGCACGCGGCCGGCCGCCATCTTCTGGCTGATCATGGCCGAGGTGCTGCTGCTGGCCCTGATCTCCTGCGCCGCCGGGGCGCTGGCCTCGCTGGGGCTGAACCATTACCTGTCCGGCACCGGCATCCCCATCCCCGACCCCGTCAGCTACGGCGGGGTGAAGTTCACGCGCATGCTCTCGGCGGTGACCGCGCGCACCTTCACGCAGCCGACCGTCACCGTGTTGGCCGCCGCGCTGATCGTAGGGATCTTTCCCGCGCTGAAGGCCGCCCGGATAACGCCGGTGAAGGCCCTGGGGAGCAGATGAACTTCTACCTGAAACTGGCCTGGCGCAACAACCTGCGCAACAAGCGCCGCACCGGCCTCGCGGCGCTGGCCGTCGGGCTGGGCTTGGCCGCGCTGATCTTCACCGACGCGCTGTCGGTGGGCATGCTCTCCGGCATAGTCGACACCGCCACCGGCACTTTCATGGGCCAGGCGCAGGTGCACCGCCGCGGCTTCACCGACACGATGGACGCGGATCTTTTTGTGGAAGGCGGGCCGGCCCTGCTGGCGCGCCTGGCCGCGGACCCGCTGGTGGCCGGCGCCGCGCCGCGCACCGTCACCTTCGCGATGATAGCCTCGCCATCCAACTCGGCCTCCGTGATGCTGTACGGCATCGAGCCGGCCGCGGAGCGGGGCGTCTCGCGCCTGGACCGGGCGCTGGCGGCCGGGGATTACCTGGCCGGCGAAGCCGGGGCCATCGTGCTAGGCGCTGCCCTGGCCTCCACGCTGGAGGTGGAACCTGGAGATAAGCTGGTGGTGACCGCGGCGGCGGCCGGCGGCGGCGACTTGGCCCAGGCCATGTTCCGGGTGGGCGGCATCCTGGACACCGGCTCGCGCGCGATGGACTCGAACCTGGCCTTCATACGCCTGGCCAAGGCGCAGGAACTGTTAAACCTCGGCGGCAATTTCCACGAGATCGCCGTGGCCTTCAAGAACATAGACCACGCCGAGGACGCCTCGCTGCCTTTCTGGGCCGACTACGGCGGCGGCTCGAACGAGGCGCAGGGCTGGCCGCAATTGGTGCCGGAGCTGGGCGCGGCGCGAGGCATGTCGGCCTTCGGTATCTTCATCACCGCCGTCATCCTGTCGGGCATCGTGGCGCTGGGCATCACGAACACCCTTTTCATGTCCCTCTACGAGCGCATGTTCGAGTTCGGCGTGCTGCGCGCCGTGGGCACGCGGCCGGGCCGCATGGCGCTGATGATAGTCGCCGAGGCCGCCGTGCTGGCCCTGCTCAGCGCCGCCGTGGGCATGGCCATAGGCTGGCTGGCCTCGCACCTCACCGGCATCTACGGCCTGGACTACACCGGCGTGGATTTCGCCGGCGTCACCATCCTGGAGCCCATCCGGCCCAAGTTCCGACCCCTCCAGTACTGGCTCTACCCCGCGGCCCTTTTCCTCTTTACCCTTATGGTAAGCCTTTACCCCGCCCTCTACGCCGCCCGCATGAACCCCATAAAAGCCATGAGGAAGAGCTTATGAGTGGCGCCAAGGGTACGCCTTCTCCGGGTACGCTCGGCCACACCGTGGCCTCGCTCTTTCACTCAGGCTCGGCGCTTACGCAAGCCTCGCCTTCGCGAGGCCCCTACGAAGGCATACCCTCGTCGCCACTTCAACATTCAGCAGCCTTAACGGGGTCGGCCGGGGAGAGGAGCGGGGGCGGGCCCGGCGCGAACGATTTTAGGGCGCAGGGCCAAGGGCCGCAGCGGACGGCCTATCATCATGGCCGCGGCGAAGAATGTTTGAGCCGAGCACTGTGTGCGAGGCGAGTTCTTCGCCGGCGGAGGCCCGCAGGCCCTCTTCCGCCGCGCCCGCTCTATGAGCGAGTGCCGGGCCCGCCCCCGATCCAGCGCGAAACTGAGGTTTGATTTTATGGAAAAAGAATTTGTGATAGAAGCCAAAGGGGTCACCAAGACTTACGCCGAGGGCGAGGTGAAGGTGCACGCCCTGCATCCGACCGACCTTGCCGTGCGGCGAGGCGAGTTCACCGCCATCGCCGGCCCCAGCGGCTCGGGCAAGACCACGCTGCTCAACATAGTCAGCGGCCTCGACCTGCCCACCTCCGGCCGGGTAAAGTTGGCCGGCAGGGAAATAGGCGCCATGACCCAGGGCGAGCTGTCCGACTTCCGCCGCGACCATATCGGCCTTATCTTCCAGGCCTACAATTTGATACCCGTGCTCACCGTGGGCGAGAACGTGGAGTACGTGCTGCTGCTGCGCGGCATGGCCCCCGGCGAGCGCGCCGAGCGGGTGCGCCGCGTGCTCGACGAGGTAGGCCTCGGCGGCAAGCGCGGCCGCTTCCCCTCCCAGCTCTCCGGCGGCCAGCAGCAGCGCGTCGCCATAGCCCGGGCCATGGTGCCCGAGCCGGACCTCATCCTCGCCGACGAACCCACCGCCAACCTGGACTCGGCCACCGGCTCGGCCCTGATGGACATGATGAAACACCTCAACGAACGGCGCGGCATAACCTTCATCTTCTCCACCCACGACCGCATGATAATGGATAAATCCTCGCGCCTGATCACGCTCAAAGACGGCCGCGTGGAGTCCGACACCCTGAAATGAAAACCCTGGCCCTCCTGCTTCCTCTTTGCCTGGCCGCACCGGCGTTTGGCGGCGACTTCTCTCTCAAGGGCTACTTCAAGACCTACGCCTATGCCGTAGAGCCGGTCAAGGCCCGCAATGTCCCGGCGCCGCAGCCGGACGGCCCCTACCCCGCTTCAGAGAGCAAGCTGCGGCTGAAAACCTATTGGAGCGCCGGCAGCCTTAAGGCCGAGGGCGCCTATGAACTGGTCTACGCCGCCAGACCGTCGGAACTCGCCGCGGCGCGGCCGCTGACGGCCGGCAACGATTACCGGGGCTCGGACCCGGAACCCTTCCTCTCCCCAGCCTCGGGCGGGGCGCGCAAACCCTCCGTACTGATACAGAACCTGGACCGGGCCTTCCTCACCTGGTCCCCGGCCGCCTTCGACCTGTACGCCGGCCGCCAGCCGCTGGCTTTCGGCTCTGGCCGGGCGGTCAATCCCACCGATATCCTGGCTCCCTACCCTTTCGGCACCATAGACACCGAGGAGCGGCGCGGCGTGGACGCCCTGCGCCTCAAGGCTCCTAACGGCGAAATGGGAGAATTCGACGCCGGCTGGCTACCCGGCAGGCGCTGGGCCTCTGGTGAAGGCGCCGGCTACTTGCGCGGGCGAGGCCGGATCGGCGGCGCGGACCTGACCCTGCTGACCGCGGCTTTTCGCGGCAATTTGATGGCCGGCGCCGACATAGAGCGCCACCTGGGCGGGGCCATGCTGCGGGCCGAGGCCGCCCGGGTCTGGGCCGGCAGGTTCGACGACAGGAACCCCGGCGAGGACTTCGACCGGCTTACGGCCGGGGCTGAATATATTTTCGATCTGCTGGGCGGCACCGACGCCTGGCTGGAATACCATTACAACGGGGCCGGGGCGGCCGCTCCCTCCGGCTATGCCGCCAGGCCGGCCAAGACCGCCTACCGGGAGGCCAATGTCTACCTGCTGGGCCGCCATTACCTGGCGGCGGGGGCCGGGGCCCGGGTTTCGGCGCTGGTTTCGGCCGGCTTGGCCGTGATGGCCAACCTCGGAGACGGCTCTTTTTACGCCACACCGTCGCTGGACTGGAACGCCGCCGAGAACCTCTACCTGGGAGCCGGCGCCCTGCTGCCCTCGGGGCGGCGGGCGCGCTTTAACGGCTTAACCGCCGCCCCCGCTTCGGAATTCGGCCTCTACGACCGCTCTTTTTACGCCTCCCTGCGCAAGTATTTCTAGTGTTTTTGCCCTCTATTTATTATAAAATACTTAATAATGGCGGATTAGCCCTTTTCAGGGCGCCGCGGCCGGGCGATTTCTTATTTTAAGGCAAGGAGTTACATAAATGGCTAACAAGGTACTGGCGGAAATAGGCGTTATAGGCGGCACTGGCCTCTACGCCATGGAAGAACTCAAGATTTTAAAAGAAATAAAGATAAAAACCCCTTTCGGCGACCCTTCGGACAAGATCATCCTAGGCACCCTGGCCGGCGTCAAGGTGGCTTTCCTGCCCCGCCACGGCCGCAAGCACGCCATGCTCCCCGGCGAGATCAACCAGCGCGCCAACATGTGGGCCCTCAAGTCCATAGGCGTCAAGACCATCATCTCGGCCAGCGCCGTCGGTTCCCTGAAAGAGGAACTTCCCCCCACCCATTTCGTCTTCCCCGACCAGTTCGTGGACCAGACCAAGGGCCGCCCCTCCACCTTCTTCGGCAACGGCATAGTGGGCCATGTCCCCCTGGCCGAACCCTTCTGCATGGCCATCTCCGACATGATGTACAAAGAAGCCGTAAAGCTTGGCATCAAGGCCCACAAGGGCGGCACCTACTGCTGCATGGAAGGCCCCGGCTTCTCCACCAAGGCCGAGTCCAACTTCCACCGCAAGATGGGCTACTCCATCATCGGCATGACCATGGCCACCGAGGCCAAGCTGGCCCGCGAGGCCGGCTTCCACTACGCCCCCGTCTCCCTGGTCACCGACTACGACTGCTGGAAGGAAGGCGAGGAAGTGGACCAGCACAAGGTCTCGGAGACCATGACCAAGAACATCCACAATATCCGCCGCCTGCTCGTGAAGATCATCCCGCTGGTGGCGGGGGCCGGCTGCCGCAACAACTGCCCGGAATTCATCAAGAACTCCCTGCTGACGCATAAAGAGAACTTCCCGGCCGCTACCTATAAGAAACTCAAGCTGATCCTGGGGTAAAAAATGGCAAAAAAGCCCGTTCAAAAAAAGAGCCCCGGCTGGAAAACCCGGCTGATAGAAGCGGCCAAAGAGGCGCAGAAGAACGCCTACTGCCCGTACTCACATTACCCGGTAGGGGCCGCCGTACTGACCGAGTCCGGCGCCATCTACACCGGCTGCAACGTGGAAAACGCCTCCTACGGCCTGGCCATCTGCGCCGAGCGCGTGGCCGTCTTCAAGGCCGTCAGCGCCGGCGAGAAGAAGGTCATGGCCCTCGCGGTGTCGGCCAAGTCGGCCAAGCCCTGCGGCGCCTGCCGCCAGGTCATAATAGAATTCGCCCCCAAGGACGCGCCGGTCTTCTACGTGGACTGGCACCCCAAGGCGAAAGCCGCCAAGATCACCTGCACGCGCGCCGGCCGCCTGCTGCCGCTGGCCTTCGATCCGAAAGAAGCCGGCCTTTAAAATTTACGGAGGTACTATGGACGTGAAAACGCTGACCAAGCTGACGAAGTGGATGGAAACTACCGACCTGGAAGAGATCACCTGGAAGAACGGCGACGAGAAGATCAGCCTCAAGATCAACAACAACCCCGAACACAGCGCCACCATCGCCTCCTCGATGGAGCCGGTGCTGTCCCCCTCTATCGGTATTTTCCGCTTCGCCCGCCCGGGCAAGACGAACCACCTCAAGGAAGGCTCGGCCGTAAAGCAGGGCCAGGAGCTGGGCGTCGTGGAAGTGGGCAAAGATTTCAAGAGCGTAGTCGCCCCCGCCAACGGCCTGCTCAAGATCATCTCCATAGAGGACGGCAAGCCGGTGGAATACGGCCAGCCCCTCTTCTTCTTCGAACCCCGCTGAGAGGCCCGGAATATCCAAAAGCCCGGACCGGCGTCCGGGCGCGATAAGCGCTAAACAATGACAGCAAAGCCCTCGACAATCAAATGCCCCAAGTGCGGCTACCTGCCGAACATGCTGGGCGACACCTGCCTCAAGTGCAATACCCGCCTGGAGAAGATCTGCGGCGATTGCGGCTTTGCCAACTCGGTGGAGAAGAACTACTGCGACCAGTGCGGCGCCGTGCTGGCCCTGCAGCCCCCGCCCAAGGCCGCGCCCGGCCCCGCGCCGGAAGCGCAGCCCGCCCCCAGCCCCTTCAAGGTGGAGATGGAGTCCATCCAGGACACCGTAGCGGACCGCGCCACCTCTTTCAGGAGCAAGGCGGTGCCGCCGCCGGAGCCCCCTAAACCCCCGCCGCCCGGCTCCGGCCCCAAGCCGCCGCCGCCCGGGCCCGCGCCCAAAACCGCGCCGGTGCCGCCAGCCAAGGTCACCAACGCCTTCAGCCCCGACTCCACCCGACTGCCGGCCCAGGGTCCGCTGCCTAAACAGACCCGCCCGCAGCTGATGAAACGCCTGGCCGGCCCGGTGATCACCGCTTTCCTGTCGGCCGTGCTGCTGGGCATACTTTACATGATAGTGGCCCCGTCGCTGCCGCGCCTGCGCCTGGTGATGACCGCCAAATCCTATCTGGCCAACATTTCCGAGGGCGAGTTCGAAAAAGCCTACGACCTGCTCTCCACCAACTCAAAAGCCGCCTGCACCATGAGCGACTATGTCCGCAACAGCCAGGACTATTACGCCAAAGCCCCCGTCTGGCAGTTCAAGGACGTACAGGTGATGGCGATGACCGAAACCGCCGCGATGATACGCTACCAGCTCAAGGAAGGCGACGGCGAGTGGAAGAACGACTACATCTCTTTCGTGCGCGAGCACAACCGCTGGACCAGGCCCTATATCTGGATCCTGTTCCAGCCCATAGACGACGCCATCAAGCGCCAGGACCTGCCGCAGGCGCTGTTCCTGGCCCAGAAGCTCTATCTGACCGACCCCATAGACCCGCGCACCTCCGCCTACCTCTGCGAGGTGGAGTTCTATATGGGCCTCTACGAGAAAGCCACCGAGTCCTGCAGGCGCACCCTCGACAGCGTGGCCAGCTACCCGGTGGGCTACACCAGCAAGGACCTCTTCCAGTACCAGTCGCATTACGCCGACAGCCTGCGCTACCTGCAGCGCGACCGCGCGGCGCTGGCCGAATACGACAAGCTGCTGAATTGGCCCGGCCTCACCGCCGGAGAGGCCTGCCCGGTGCGCCTGAACCGCGCCGACGCCTATATCTATCTTAAAGAGTACGACCGGGCCCTGAAGGAAGTCATGACAGCCGAGGATATCTGCACTCAGAACCCGGCCAGGGACGAGGCGAAGAAGCGCCTGCGCTACATGAGCGGCGCCGCCGGCACCGACGCGGTGGCTTTCGCCCAGAAATCCCGCTTACAGCAGGGCATGCCTCCCATCGGCGAGGCGCGCAGGCTGCAGTTCGAAGAGCTGAAGCGGCGGGTCGGCCCCAGGAACGCGCGCCTGCTGCCCAAGGACCAGTGGCTGGCCGTGCACGTGGCCGGCCCGGAGTACAGGGTCTTCCTGCGCGAGGAAAGATACAATTTGCAGACGCGGAAGCCGGAAACGCAGGACGTGTTTATATTCCTGATCAACCTGTGGACCGGCAAGGCCAAGGTGGAAAAAGCTCCGCCCCTGCCGCCCCCGCCGGGCAAGTAAGCAGTTCTAAAGAACTCCTCTTAGGAGGGGTTCAGCGAAACCGGAGCCGAAGGCGACGGCGCAGCGACGACGAAACGGGGAACCTTAGGTTCCCCTTGCAGGGCGCCCGGCCGACGAAGGCCGGGCCGCTAATCGGCCCCGCGCGAAGACGCGGGGTACGACAATTTGGAGGAACGATGTTTAAAAAAGTTCTGATCGCCAACCGCGGCGAAATAGCCGTGCGCGTCATAAGGACGCTGCGCGAACTGGGCGTGAATTCAGTGGCGGTCTACTCCGAGGCCGACCGGTCCTCGCTGCACGTGCGGCTGGCCGACGAGGCCGTCTGCATAGGGCCCGCCATGGCCAAGGAAAGTTACCTCAGCATCCCGGCCATCATTTCCGCCGCCAAGGTGACCGGCGCGGACGCCATCCACCCCGGCTACGGCTTCCTCTCCGAGAACGCCGACTTCTCCGCCGCCTGCCGCGACAACGGCATCACCTTCATCGGACCCTCCCCCAAGTCCATACAGCAGCTAGGCCACAAGTCCGAGGCCCGCAAGATGGCCACCAAGGCCGGCGTGCCAGTAACGCCCGGCACCAAGGACTGCGTCTCCGCAAAAGAAGCGGCCGCCGCGGCGGCCAAGATCGGTTTCCCCATCATGATCAAAGCGGCGGCCGGCGGCGGCGGCAAGGGCATCCGCATAGTGCGTTCGGCCGACCAGCTGGCCAACGAAATGAACATGGCCTCCAGCGAGGCCAAGGCGGCCTTCGGCAACGGCGAGGTCTATTTCGAGAAATACATCGAGCTGCCGCGCCACATAGAGGTGCAGTTCGCCCGCGACATGCACGGCAACGTGATAGCTTTCCCGGAGCGCGACTGCTCCATACAGCGCCGCCACCAGAAGCTGGTGGAAGAGACCCCTTCTCCCGCCGTGGACCAGAAGCTGCGCGCCAAGCTGGAGAAAGCGGCCGTGGACCTGGCCGAGGCGGCCAAGTACGTGGGCGTGGGCACGGTGGAATTCCTGCTCACCCAGACCGGCGAGTTCTATTTCATGGAAGTGAACACCCGCCTGCAGGTAGAGCACCCGGTAACCGAGTGCGTGACCGGCTTCGACCTGGTGCGCGAGCAGCTGCTCGCGGCCTCCGGCGAGAAGCTGACCTACACCGGCGGCCACACCGTGCCGCTGCTGGGCCATTCCATAGAGCACCGCATCAACGCCGAAGATTTCAGCCGCAACTTCGCGCCCTCCGTGGGCCGCGTAGAGGAATGGCTGCTGCCCGGCGGCCCCGGCCTGCGCATAGACACGCATGTCTACGCCGGCTACAATTTGCCCATCTATTACGACAGCATGCTGGCCAAGCTGATAGTCTGGGCCCCCACCCGCGAGATGGCGGTGGAGCGCTCGCGCCGCGCCCTGGCCGAATTCAAGGTAACGGGCGTGAAGACCACCATAGACGCGCACCAGCTCATTGTGGAAAGCGCCGAGTTCAAGGCCGGCAGGACAGACACCGGCTTCATGGAACGCCTGTTGGCCCCGGCCGAGCCCGTAAAGGCCTGACAGGGTCAGGTCTTTACTTTTGACCTCATGCGAACCAAAGGCAAGATCGTTTCATTAAAAAAGGCCCTGGCACTGAGCGCCTCCCTTAAAAAAAGCGGGAAAAGAACCGTTTTCACCAACGGCTGCTTCGACCTGCTGCACGCGGGCCACATCTATTCGCTCGAAAAAGCCCGCTCTATGGGGGATTTTCTGTTCCTAGGCCTCAACTCGGACGCCTCGGTGCGCCGCCTTAAAGGCCCCTCCCGCCCCATCAACAAGGCAGGGGACCGCGCCCTGGTTCTGGCCGCCCTGGCGGCCGTGGACGCCGTGGTGGTTTTTGGCGAAGATACCCCCCTGAAGCTTATAAAGACCCTGCGCCCGGACATTCTGGTCAAGGGCGCCGACTACCTCAACGCTACCGTGGTCGGGGCCGAATACGCCGGCCGGGTAGCGCTGATTCCCCTGCTGAAAGGCCGCTCCACCACTGCCCTGGCCGCCAAACTCCACAAGAAGTAGAATACTCCATTATTTTAGCCCAAGCAGCCCCTCAATATAATAAAATATCAGGACAATATGACCGACATTTTCAACAAGTGCCGCAATTTCCACATTGTTAAAGAACTCATCGCCAACGGCATCTACCCCTATTTCAAGGAGCTCGAGAGCGAACAGGCCCCCGAGATCACGATAAAGGGCAAGAAGTTCATCATGTTCGGCTCCAATAATTACCTCGGCCTGGCCAACGACCCCCGCATGAAGAAGGCCTCGATAGAGGCGGTGCAGAAATTCGGCACCGGCGTGGCCGGCAGCCGCTTCCTCAACGGCAACACCATTCTGCACACCGAACTGGAGACCAAGCTGGCCAGGTTCAAGGGCCGCGAAGCCGCCCTGATATACGCCACCGGCTACCAGATGAACCTGGGCGTCGTCAGCGCGCTGGTGGGCAAGGGCGATTTCGCCATCGTCGACAAGCTCAACCACGCCAGCATCCTTGACGGCTGCCGCCTCTCCCACGGCGAACTGCGCCGCTTCAAACACAATAACCCCGAAGACCTGGAAAAAGTGCTTAAAGAGATCGGCCCCAACCACGGCAAACTGGTCATCGTGGACGGCGTGTTCTCGATGGAAGGCGACATAGCCCCCATCCCTGAAATTTCTAAAGTATGCCGCCGCCACGGCGCACGCCTGATGGTTGACGACGCGCACGCTACCGGCGTCCTGGGCAAGCACGGCCACGGCACGATGGAGCATTTCGGCCTGACCAGCAAAGACGTGGACCTGGTGGTGGGCACCTGCTCCAAGAGCTTCGCCTCCGTGGGCGGCTTCGTGGTGGGCGACGCCGACATACTCCACTACATACAGCACATTTCCCGCTCCATGATCTTCTCAGCGGCCCTGCCGCCGGCCTCGGTGGCCGCTATCTCCAAGGCGCTGGACATCATTACCGAAGAACCGCAGCGCATCAAGCGGCTGTGGGACAACGCCGCCTACCTGATGAAGCGCTTCAAGGAGATGGGGCTCAACACCGGCGAGACGCAGACCCCCATCATCCCCGTCATCATAGGCGACAATGAAAAGACTTTCATGCTCTGGCGCATGCTCTACGACCACGGCCTGTTCACCAACCCTGTAGTGAGCCCCGCGGTGCCGCCCAAGCGCGCCATGCTGCGCGTGGTGGCCACCGCCACCCACACCAGGGAACAGCTGGACCGCGCGCTGGACATCTTCGAGACCTGCATAAAGAAAGTCCTGAAGAAGAAGCCGGCCGCCGCGGTAAAATAAGCGGCAGCCACCCCGCGCCCTTCAATTTATGTCACTGGAAATTCGGGAAATCGCCGAAAAGCACCTCGGCGTCTTCATAGACTATCCCTACGACCTCTTCAAGGCCCACCCGCACTGGGTAGGAGAGTTGAAGAAGGACGTGCGCCATCTGCTGGGGACGGGCCACCCTTTCTGGCGCCACGGCGAGCGCAAGCTCCTCATGGCCTGGCGCGGGGACAGGCCCGTAGGCCGCGTCGCCGCCATCGTCAACCAGGCCCACAATAATTTTCACGCCGACCGCACCGGCTTCTTCGGCTTCTTCGACTGCGAGGACGACAGGGAGGCCGCGGCGGCCCTGTTCGCCGCCGCCGGCGCCTGGCTCAAGACCAAGGGCATGGATTCCATAGTCGGCCCGGTGAACCCTTCCACCAACGAAACCTGCGGCATGCTGCTGGAGGGCTTCGACGGCCCCCCCATGGTGATGATGCCCTATACCCCGCAATATTACCTGGGGTTGGCCGAGTCAGCCGGCTTCGCCAAGGCCAGGGACCTTTTTGCTTTCCGCGTGGACGTGGCCCACGGCTTCGGCGAGCGCTTCGAGAAGATAGTGCAGCGCCTCACCCGCGGCAAGGATATAGCGGTGCGCTTCGTGGACGGCGGCGGCCTGGACAAGGCCATCGCCGAAGTCAAAGAGATCTACAACTCCGCCTGGGAGAAGAACTGGGGCTTCGTGCCCATGTCAGACGCCGAGTTCAACGACATGGCCTCGGCCATGCGGCCGGTGCTCAAGCCCGACTACCTGTATTTCGCAGACGTGGACGGCAAGCCGGCCGCCTTCGTGTTGCTGCTGCCCAACCTGAACATTCCCCTGCAGGCGGCCCGCGGCAGCCTTAACCCGCTGACGCTGCTGCCTTTCCTGTACCGCCTGTATTTCGGCATGAAGTCGGGCCGCATGCTGACGCTCGGTGTAAAACAGGAATACCGGGGCCGCGGTCTGGAGATGCTGCTGATAAAGCAGGCTTTCGAGGCCGGCCGCAAGATGGGCTGGGATTACGGCGAAATGTCCTGGACGCTGGAGGACAACGCGCAGATCAACAGCGTGATAGAAGCCATAGGCGGCCGCGTTTACCGCAAGTACCGCGTCTTTGAGAAGAAGCTCTAGCCCAGCAGCGCGGGTTTAACTATTCCGTAATCTTTATTTAATCCCCTTCCGTTATAATAATACTATGCGGTTCTCAGACCTTAAAAAGATAAAGGCCGCGGCCGAGAGCGACTCGCGCGCCGCGCAGCCGCGCCGCGAGGCGCCACCCGCCGTAACGGCGCCGGCGCCCGTTCCCGCGCCTGCTCCCGCGCCCGAGCCTCCCCCGGCAAGGGAAGCGGCCCCTGAAGCCGTGCCGCCCCCCCGGTTCGCCGCGGAGCCGGCCAGGCAGACCGCCCCCAGGCCCCAACCGCTGCCGCAAGTCCCCTTTCACGAGTCTGAAGCCAAGGCCAAGGAGATCTACTCCCGGCTGATGGGGCAGGCCATCTCCTTCCTCAAGGCCGTGGACCAGCCCTATTGCGAAAAATATGAGTCCGTACTCGCGGCCACGGCGCTGGCCGCCGAGACGCTCAAGAACAATCCCGCTTTCCTCGGTTGCACCGTCTATTCCACCGCCGACGACTATCTGCGCGGCCATACCCTCAACACATTCATCCTGGCGCTGGCGATGGGCCTGGAGGGCGGCCTGGACGGCAGGGAACTGGGCCTGCTCGGCTTCTGCGCCATGGCGCACGACGCCGGCATGACCGAATACGCGCCCATTTACAACAAGGCCGGCCGCCTGGACGACGGGGACTTCTCCGAGATGTCGCTGCACGCGGAAGCCGGAGCGGCCAAGCTCGACCGCATAGTAGACCTGGACCACCGCGTCAAGGAACGGGCCCGCCGCATCATACTGCAGACCCACGAGCGCGCCGACGGCTCCGGCTACCCGGACCGCGCCACCGGAGAGGAACTGGACCCGCTGGCCCAGATCATCAGCATAGCCGACGCCTACGAGGCCATGACCCATCCCCGGGCCTGGCGAGACGCCATAGATCCCCCCGCGGCCGTGAAGGAACTGATAGAGAAGGAAGGCCGCGGCTTCAACGCCTCGGCCGTGAAGATGCTCATCGCGGTCATCTCCATCTATCCGCCGGGGTCGCTGGTAAGGCTGTCCACCGGTGAGACGGCCCGCGTGATCAAGGTCAACCGCGGCCTGCTCAGCCGCCCGGTGGTGGAAATAGCCCTGGCCCCCGACCATTCCGAGGCCGCGCCGCAGCTGGCCGACCTGCGCGAGCAGCCGCTGGTCTCTATAGACCGGGGCCTGAGCTTCGCCGAGTTGGAACAGACGAACCCGGCCTACGCCGGCAAGCTGGAACTTTCCCGCTGGTGGACGGACTGGTAAGCCGCCATGGGCGATAAGAAACAACTGCTTTTCATAGAGGAAGAGGGTTATGTGGTGGCCCGCGTGGAGGAGATCCTGCGCGCCTTCCCCCACTTCGAGGTCACGCGCCTCGACGACGCCGAATCGGCGCGGGCCCTGCTGGAAGAGAAACCCTTCGACGTGGTGATCACCGACATCTACCTGCGCGGCGCCAGCGGCCTGGAATTCTCTTTCAAGGCCCTGGAGAAGAACAAGGACGCCTGCGTCATCTTCATCACCGGCATAGACAACGCGGATATGGCGGCTAAAGCCGTCAAGGAAGGCGCTTTCGATTTCGTGATAAAGCCGCCCGGGCTGGAGCGGCTAGCCAACATGCTGAAGATGGTGACGCTGCTGCGCGGCCTAGCGCCGGCCGAGCAGGGAGAGCAGCAGCCTTAAAGGCCGCAGCGCGTAAGCGCCAGCGCCGGCCGAGCCATAGCGCCGCAGCATGAAGCGCTCGTCGGGCAAGGCGGCGGCGGCCAGCAGGGAGGGACGGTGCAGCACAGGCAGCAAATACTCCAGCGCGGTGGAATGTTTTCTCGCGGCCCTTTCGAAGAGGGCCGCTTTTATTTTTTCAGCCCCGCGGGGCCGCAGCGCCTCCAGCACAGCCCCTTCGGCCAGACCCAGCCGCGACACGGCGGGCCAGACGGCCGGGCGCAACCCGTAAACCTCAGCCTTACGGGCGCACAGCGCCCAGAATTTTGAGCCATCCCCCGGCGCGCTCCTGGCTATGCGGGCGCAGTCCTCCAGCGCTCTAGGCGTCAGCTCGCCGTGATGCAGCAGCGGGTGCACGGCGGCGTGCAGGAACAGGTCCGCCAGATTCAGCGCCAGGCCGGCCGGGCCCGGTTCCAGGCCCCAGTCGAACAGCTCGTCGGTGTTTTTGATATGCCACAGGCCGGTATGCACGTCCAGCACCACCGGCGGGGCTTCGCCCGGCGCCGGCTTGTACCAGGCGTCGGCGCTGTCGGGCATGGGCAGGTAGCCCAGCCCCGAGAGTATTTCTTCGAATTTTTTAAGAGCGGCGGGGCGCACCAGCACGTCGGCGTCGGTCATGCCGCGCTCGCCGGGCGCGTACAGCCCCAGCTCCAGCAGCGCCGCGCCCTTGAGCGCTACCACCTCGACGCCCGCCGCGGCGGCGGCCGTCCTGGACTCCTCGAACGCCGAGAGCAGCAGTATGTCCCTGGCCGCCGCTGAGCCGTCGGCGCCGGGCCTGCTCACTCCCACTCCGACTTCTCCCCGGTAGGATAGACTTTCTGCACCGTGTCGAATTTTACGCCGTACTGCCGGCGCTTGCCCTCGCCGCGCACCCAGACTATTTCGCCGGACACGTCCAGCACGCCCTTGTGCAGCAGGCGCAGGCGGGCCTTCACCTTCTCGCCCTTGGGGAAGGTCTCTTCCGAAAAAAATGAGACGCCGGTCTCGGAAAAGTCGGCCAGCCGGCCGGTGCCTTCGAGTTTGCCTTCGGCGCCGAAGATCTCTATCACCGAGTCGTGCCTGTCGCGCCGGGCGCGCCTTTTGTCGTTAGCCATGTTTTTTCGTCCCGAGTTTTTATAAGATAGTTCCGGAGGCCGCATGAAACGCAGCGCCGGCACAGAACTGAAAACTTTAGAAAAGATGCTGGAGATCTACTGCCGCGCCAGGCACGGCGGGCGGCCGCTCTGCGCCGGCTGCCGCGAACTCCTGGCTTATTCGTCGGAGCGCCTGCGCCTCTGCCCCCGCGACCCCAAACCGGCCTGCAAAGACTGTCCCGTGCACTGCTATTCGCCCGCCATGCGCGCCCGCATCCGCGAAGTGATGCGCTACTCCGGGCCGCGCCTGACGCTCCGGCACCCGCTGCTGGCGCTGCGCCACTTGCTGGGCTTCTAAGCCTTCCTCTTTTTCTTCACCGGCTCGGGGGCGGGCGGCCCCTGCCGCTCTTCGGCCGGCAGCGTGAAAGAGAAAGCCGAGTACTTGCCGGTCTCGCTGGTGATCTCCAGCTCGCTGCCGTGCAGCTGCAGCATCTCGTTGGAGATGCGCAACCCCAGGCCGAAGCCGGAGGCCGCGGCCTTGGCGTCCTCGGTGCGGTAGAACTCCTGCTTAAGCTTTGCTATATCTTCGGGCGTTATACCGCGCCCGCTGTTCCGCACGTAAAAGCGCACGTTCGCCGGGTTGGCCTGGTCCGGACCGAGGCGCACCAGCACGCTGCCGCCCGGCGGCACGTATTTCACCGCGTTACCCATCAAATTGGAGACCACCAGCGACAGGGCCTCCGGGTCGGCCAGCACCGGCACGGGCCGGCCGGGGATATCCAGGCTGAAGGTGACGTTCTTCTGGCGCATCAGGCCTTCCATCGAGTAGACGGTGCGGGCCACCAGGTCGCGCAACGCTATTTCCTTCTTCTCCACCTTGAAGCGGCCCGATTCCATGCGGGCTTCGTTCAGGATATTTTTCACGTAGCGGCCCAGCGACTTGGTCTCGAATTTGAGCGTGTCGTAGACCGCGGAGCGGCGGGAGTTGTTCTTTTCAGGCTCGGTCTCGTCGAGCATGAACACCGCGGCGTCGATGACGGTGATGGCGTTGTTGAACTCGTGGCTGACGGTGCGCATCATGGCCGACTTCATGGCGGCCGCCCGCTGCTCGGCGCGCAGCAGGTAGCGCAGCTGCAGCAGCACCGGCACGGCGGCCAGCGCCGCCAGGAAGATGAAGATGAGTTTCTGCCGGGTGGGGCCGAGCAGTTCGTCCAGCGTATCCTCGGTGCTTACCACCACGGCCGTACCCAGGCGCCGCTGGCCCACCAAAATGGGGCTGGAGAAATAGTAGCTGTCACGCCCCCCGGCGTCGCGGAACTTCTGCATGATGGCCGTCTTGGCGCTGCGGGCCGCCTCGCTCTCCTTGCCGGAGTCGGTGTCGCCTATTTTTTCGGGGTCGGAATGGGAGCGGATGGCGCCGTTCTGGCGCAGCACGGCCGCCGAGCCAACCGTGCGGTCTAGCATCACGGTGTTGACCAGGAAATGCAGGGCGAAAGGGTCTGTGCGCGGGAAGAGGGCGGCGCCGGCCCGGGCCGCGAACATGTCGGCCCGTTGCGCCATGGCCGCGAAGGCGGCGTTCCGGGCCGACTCCAGGATGAGGCCGGAGATACCGGCAATGACCAGCAGGATGACCAGCGACAGCGCCAGGACGACGTTTACTATGGTCTCCCTGTACTGTTTGATATTCATAGGCCGGGGAACTTAGTTAGCTTTAATGGCCAGGCGTATTTTTTCCCTCAGCTCCATCGAGGGTTTATGGGCGGGATTGATGGCGAGTATTTCCCTGAGATGCGCGTCGGCAACGGCCATGTTGTTGCGGCTGTAGGCGCCCACGGCCTTGTAGTACAGCTGTTCCACTTTTTTGGCCTGCTCCGGGCTGAGGCGCACGGCGGCCTCCTTCCTGGCGGGAGGCGGCGCCTTGGCCGGCGGCAGGCAGGCCGCGGCACAAACGAATAAAAATATGAACGGGACCAGTTTTCTCATACCCCACTTTAAGTTTACTATATAGGGGCGAGGACGGGCAAAACCGCTTTACGCTGCGCGCTCTTTAATATTATTATTGATTCATGCAAAAGCTCTATTACCCCGAGGATAAGCTGCCCCTGGCCCGCCTGATACCGATGGGCATGCAGCATGTAGTGGCCATGTTCGGGGCCACGGTGCTGGCCCCGATCCTGATGGGTTTCAATCCGCAGACCGCCATTTTCTTCTCTGGCATAGGCACGCTGGTCTTCATCGCCGTCACCCGCGCCAAGGTGCCCAGCTACCTCGGCTCCTCCTTCGCTTTCATCGGCCCTGTGCTGGCCGTCACCGGCGGCCTGGCCGAGAATATACCGCTGGCGCTATCGGGCATAGCCGGCGCGGCCGTCCTCTACGCCCTGGCCGGCGCCGCCACCATGCGCTGGGGTTCGGGTTGGATAGACCGCCTGATGCCGCCCATCGTCACAGGAGCCGTGGTGGCCATCATCGGCCTTAACCTCTCCTCCTCGGCCGTCTCCAACTTCCTCAACGAGGACTTCCGGCTGGCCACCCGGGATGACGCTACCCGCCTGCTGGTGGCGGCCGTCACCTTCGTCACAGCTTCGGCCGTCTCCATCTACCTGAAGGGCTTTATCCGCCTGCTGCCCATCCTCACCGGCGTGCTGGCCGGCTACGCCCTCTCCTTCGCCCTGGGCCTCATAGACCTGGCCAGCCTGGAGGCTATCAGGAACGCCGCCTGGCTAGGCCTGCCGCCTTTCACCGCGCCCGCCTTCAGCTGGCAGGCCATTCTGGTGATTGCGCCGGTTTTCGTGGTGCTGGTGGCCGAGAACAAGGGCCACATCGAGGCCATCGGCGGCTACATGAAACGCGACCTCAACCCGCACCTCGGCCGCGCCTACCTGGGCGACGCGGCGGCCACCTTCGTCTCGGCCCTGGGCGGCGGCACGCCGCAGACCACCTACGCCGAGAACATGGGTGTTATGGCCATCACGCGCGTGTTCAGCGTCTACAACTTCATAGCGGCGGCCTGCATAGCGCTGCTGCTCGGCCTCTGCCCCAAGTTCGGCGCGGTGATACAGTCCATCCCGGCCCCGGTGCTGGGCGGCGTTACGGTGATCCTCTACGGCCTGATCGCCGTTATGGGCATAAAGATCTGGCTCGACGCTAAAGTGGATTTCTGCTCGCATAAGAACCTGATCATAGCCGGCTCCTCCATCATCGTGGCCACCGGCCTCGGAGTGAAAGGCTTTACCGTCAACGGCCTCAACATCGCCGGCATCGCTTTCGGCACCGTGCTGGCCGTGGCCCTGAACTTCATCCTCTCCTTCGGCGGCGCCGAAGAGCAGGACAAGGCCGAATGCGCCTGCGAGACCCCGGTTAAATAAAGGACAACATGCTCTCCAAACTGCTAGCCCTCTACCAGCCCGCGCCCCATATCGAACGCCTGCCCAAAGAAGCCCACGCCGCCCGCTACAAGACCTTGCGCTGGCAGATGATGCTCTCCATCTTTTTCGGCTACGCCGGGTTCTACCTGGTGCGCAAGAACTTCTCGCTGGCCAAGCCCTACCTGATCAACGAGTACGGCTTCTCCAAGGGCGACGTGGGCCTGATCGCCACGGGTCTTGCCGTCTCCTACGGCCTGAGCAAGTTCGTGATGGGCAATGTCTCGGACCGCTCCAACCCGCGCTACTTCATGGCCACCGGCCTCATCCTCTCCGGCGCGGTCTGCCTGCTGTTCCCGTCGCTGGCGAGTTCGCTGTGGGCCATGGTGGCGCTCTGGTTCGTCAACGGCTGGGCGCAGGGCATGGGCTGGGCGCCCTGCGCGCGCACCCTGACCCACTGGTTCTCCGACGACGAGCGCGGCACCAAGTTCGCGGTCTGGAACCTGGCGCATAACGTGGGCGGCGGCGTGGTGGGCCCTATCATCAACGGCGCGCTGGCCCTGGCGGCGGTGCTGGGCCTGACGGCGGTCATGGGCGACGGCAAACTGCCGTTCTACCTGATCTTCTACGTGCCGGCCCTGATGGCCATCGGCATGGGCTTGCTGATAGCGACTTTCCTGCGCGACACCCCGCAGAGCTGCGGCCTGCCGTCCATCGAGGAACACACCGGCGACAACCCCGACACCGGCGTGGCCGACCCGGAGCGCGAGATGACGGCCAAGGAAATCTTGTTCGAGCACGTGCTCAACAATAAGCCGCTGTGGATCATCGCCATCGCCAACATCTTCGTCTATGTCATCCGCTACGGCGTGCTGGACTGGGCCCCCACCTACCTGACGGCGGTGAAAGGCTGCCCGCAGGATATGGCCCGCTGGCAGTACTTCGTCTACGAGTGGGCCGGCATCCCCGGCACGCTGCTGGCCGGCTGGGCGTCGGACAGGTTCTTCCACGGCCGGCGCGGCCCGGTGTCCGTCATTTATATGTTGTTCGTGACCGTCGCCGTTTATGTGTACTGGCAGAACCCGGCCGGGCGTTTCTGGGTGGACTCGCTGTCGCTCTTCGTCATCGGCTTCCTGATCTACGGGCCAGTCATGCTCATCGGGGTGAGCGCCGTGGACATGGTGCCCAAGAAGGCGGCCGGCACCGCCGCGGGTTTTACCGGCTTCTTCGGCTATATGTTCGGCGCGGTCATCGCCGAGGTGGGCATAGGCCGTGTGGTGGACAAATACGGCTGGGACGGCGGCTTCAAAATGCTGCTGGTTTCCTGCGTGCTGGCCATAGTGCTGCTGGCGCTGACCTGGAAGAAGCATCACGAGAAAGATTAGCGCGGGCCCGACGCGCGAGGGGTTTTCATGTTCGACCTGTTGATGGCGGCCGGCCTGGCGCTGGCCGCGCCCGCCGCGGCGGCGGAGAGCACCGTGACTTTCCGCACGGCCGACGGCTGCCTCATAGAGGCGGTTTTCTCCGCCCCGGCGAAAGATTCCTACATCCTTGTAAACACGCACGGCCTCGGCTCCAACCGCAGCGAATGGCTGCCGCTGCAGGCCGCCGCCGTCGAGCGCAAGTACGGCTACCTGTCGCTGGACCTGCGCGGCCACGGCGGCAGCAAGACCTGCGGCGGCCGGCAGGCCGACTACCGCAAATTCACCCGGGCCGACTGGGCCGCCGCCTCCCGCGACATAGCGGCCGCCGCGCTGTGGCTCAAGAAGAAGGGGTACGCCCCCGGGCGCCTGGTCTTCTGCGGCGCCAGCATAGGCGCCAACCTGTCGCTGAAGGCCGCCGCCGAGGGCAAGGTGAAGCCGGCCGGCTTGATACTGCTCTCGCCGGGCCTGGAGTACGCCGGCGTGCAGAGCCTGCCTTATCTCCGGGCTGGAATGCTGATAGCCGCGGCCCCCGCCGACCAGTACGCGTGGAAGAGCTCCCTGCGCCTGCGCGACGCGGCCAGAGATAAAAAGCTCCTCTGTGATTTTCTCAACGGCGGCCAGGGCCACGGCGCCGGCATGTTCGGCAAGCCCGGCTTTATCGAAGCCCTGCTCGGCTGGGTCGCCGGCCTGTAGCCCGGAGTTCTATTTTTTATCCGCGGACAGCAGTTGTATGGCCGCGTTGGCGATGGTGAGGCCGAAGATGCCGGTGAGCGTGGGCAGGCTGCCCAGCGCGGCCCGCCGGCGGCCTTTCTCAAAAAATTCCGTTTCAGGATCCACCTGGCGCTTCTTGCGCAACTCTCCCACGGGCTCGGTAGAATAGACGCAGGTAAAGTCCAGGTGCGTGCCGCTCTTGCGCAGCAGGTTGCGCACCTTGGCCGCCAGCGGGCAGCCGACCACTTCCCTTATCGGTCCTATTCTCACGGCGGAGGCGTCGGTGCGCAGGGCGGCGCCCATGGACGCTATCAGCGGCAGGCCGCGCTTCACCGTGGCGGCTATCAGGCCGGCCTTGGGCCCCAGCGAGTCTATGGCGTCTATCACCAGGTCCGGCTTGCCTTCCAGTATCGCCTCAAAAGTGTTTTCGTCAGCGAAGGCGTTCATCTTTTCCGCGCGGCAATGCGGATTGATGTCCAGCACGCGTTCGGCGGCGGCGTCGGCCTTGTGCCGGCCCAGCGTGGAGCCCAGCGCGTAGAGCTGGCGGTTGATGTTGCTGGCGCGGATCACGTCGAAATCCACCAGGCGCAGCCGACCCACGCCGGAGCGGGCCAGGCCCTCCACGGCGTAGCTGCCCACGGCGCCCATGCCTACCACCACGACGAAAGAATTCTTAAGCCTCTCCAGTTTCTCTTCCCCCAGCATCAAGCGGATGCGGGCCAGCCTGTCCTCGTTCATATGGATCCTTTTACGAATCGTCCGGCGTTAGCGGCGGACAGTTCGGCAAGCTCTTCGTCCGGGCGGCCTAACTCCGCGGCCGCGGCCGCCACCACGGCCTTTATGCCGGCGGGCCCGCCGGCGTCCGGCGCCTCGGTCTCGAACAACAGCCTGTCGGCGGGCGCGGCGGCCAGGGCGGCGCGCAGCCGCTCCCGGCCCGGGTCGGCCAAAGCGGCGCCGAAAGAAAAGTAGCCGCCGAGGGCCGCGAAGTCTTTTACCATTTCCGCCGGGCCGCCGTAGCCGTGCAGCAGGAAAACCGGCAGCTTGGCCTTCTTCATCTGCTCCAGCAGGGCGCCCCAGTCGCGCACGCAATGCAGCACGGCCGGCCGGCCGAAAGCCCGGGCCAGGCCCAGCTGCGCCTCCAGATCTTCCAGCTGCCCCGGCCTGGCCTTAACGGCGTCCAGGCCTACTTCACCCACGCAGGCGCCGGGCGCGCGCCGCAGGAATTCCTCCAGCCGCCCCTGCCAGCCCGCCTCGCCGGCGTACCAGGGATGCAGGCCGAAGCAGGGCGTGACTCCGGGATAACGGCAGGAGATCTCCAGCACGCGGCCCCAGTCTTCGGGGCTGGTACCGCAGCACAGCATGCCGGTCACGCCGGCCGCCGCGGCCGCGGCCATGGCGGCGTCCAGCGCGGCGTCCGCGGGGTAAAACTGCAGGTGGTTATGCGCGTCGAAATATTCCATACGCCTTGTTTATAATAGCAAAAGCCGCGCCGCCGACGGGCGGCCCGCTCTTTATACGGCCCTGTTTTTTGTTGTAACCTATACCCAGACAAGGAGAAAACATGAAGAACCTTCTTTTTATAACCCTGGTGGCGGTAGCGGCGCCGGCGCTGGCCGCCGATCTGAAGTTGCCGGCCGTGCACGGCCACCGCGGCAGCCGCGGCACCGTGCCTGAGAATACCCTGCCGGCCTTCGAGGCCGCGCTGATGGGCGGCGCCGACGTGCTGGAACTGGACCTGGGCGTCACCAAAGACGGCGTGGTGGTGGTCTCGCACGAACCCAAGGTGACCCCGGAACGCTGCCTGGACGCCGACGGTAAAAAATTAGACAAGCCCGTGCCGCTGCGCGACCTGACACTGGAGCAGCTGAAGAAATACGACTGCGGCGCGCTGCCGCATTCCGGTTTCCCGCAGCAGATAGAGGTGCCCGGCACGCCCATGCCCACCCTGGACGAAGTCTTCGAGCTGGTCAAGAAGTCCGGTTATCCCGCGGCGGCCAAAGCGGAGTTCAACATAGAGACCAAGATCTACCCATACGAGCCGCAGCTCTCCCCCGCGCCGGAGGAATTCGCCCGCCTTGTGACCGATGTAGTAAAAAAGCACGGCCTGGAAGCGCGCGTGATGGTGCAGTCTTTCGACGTGCGCACGCTGCGGGCGGTCAAGAAGCTGGCCCCCGCCATACGCACCTCGCAGCTGACCTATGAGTCGCTGGTGGATATTGTGCCCGCCCTCAAGAGTTCCAAGGTGGACATCTGGAGCCCCAACTACAAGTGGATCACGGTCGAGGCCGTTAAAGAGGCGCAGGCCGCCGGCATCAAGGTGGCGCCCTGGACCATCAACACCAAGAAGGAATGGGACCTGGCCATTGCCGCCGGCGTGGACGCCATCATCACCGACTACCCCGCGGCCCTGGTGGAGCATTTGGAGTCGCTGCGAGCTGCGAAGAAATAAAAGCCGGCAGCCTAAAAAACCGCGCCGTGGCGCGGTTTTTTATTGCCCTGACAGGCCCTAGGGCTGGCCCTTGAAGGATTTGGCCACCCGCTCAAAGACGGCCCGGTTGGCCAGGAAGGCGCTCTTCTCCGCGCTGAAATGCAGCACGTAGAAACCGGCCTTGGCCGGCAGCACGTAGAGTTTCTCTTTGAGCTGCACGCTCTCATCGGACTTGCTGTTGGGGTGCAGGTAAACCAGCCGCTCGCGGGCCAGCTCAAAACCTTTACGGCCGCCCAGCGCTATGTTCTTCACCGGCTCATAATTCTCACGCGAACTTTTGGTCTCGCCCAAGGCGTTTTTAGAGTTACTATTAATGAAGTCCTGGTAACCGTTAAAATCCTCATTATCTTTGGCATAGAAAGCCACTGTTATGCTGGTAGGGGCCTTGGCGGCCTTCGGCGCCAGCAGCTGTACTTCGTATATCTTGTATTCCTCGTCCTGCTCCTTATTCCGCTCTTGCGACCAAGCGGAAGGCACGCTGCAGGAGAAGTAATTATTATCCATGGAGTAAAGCTTGAACTGGGCTCCCTTGGCCTGCGCGCCGGCGCAGGCCGCGGCGGCCAGTACGGAAAGCATGGTTAAGGTCAGTACCAGGTTCTTCATATAATAGGCGGCGGCGCGTTCTTGGCGGCGCTGCCGGTAGTCTCTCCGGCTTCCAAAGATTTAAGTGACTTGCGGCCAGACCTTTCCGAGGCGCTGTAGCGGCTGCGGTAAACGCCCATCCTCGTGAGGTCTCCCTGTATTTTAACAAGAACGGGGGTCTGTATTTCGGCCACCGAAGAAGCCAGTTCGTCGGGGGACATTTCCATCGTCTCCGCCAGGTTTAGGCCGGTAGCGTCTATGGCGGCCCGGTCGGCTGCGCTCATAGTGTCGCGGCGCTCCAGTTCGTCGCTGACGGCGCCCAGCACCTGGCCGGCGGCGGCGTCCAGCGAGGGCAGGCCGGCATAGTAGCGCTGTCTCACCGTGGTAGCGAAACCTTTGGAACGAGCTCCCTTATATTCCGTGGCGATTTCCACGCGTTTCGAGGCATAGGCGGAGAAGTCGCGGCTCTCGTCCATTATAGTCCTGAAAGCGGAATCGCTACCTAGTTTCTCCGTGGTGAACAGCCCTTCCAGCGACATGGCCTCTATCTCGTTCTCCTGCGTGCGGGGCATATAGACGCCGCGGCTGGCGGCCCAGTCGGCCTGAGATTTGTGGGCGGCCTCGTAGACCACGGCCGGGCTCATGTACTTGGCTATCTCGGAGAGCTGCGCCTGGTTGCCCATCACCGAAGAGGCGGTGTAACCCTTTATGCGCATGTACTGCTGTATGGTCTCGGAATCCAGAACCACCGAGCCGGTGGCCGCGTCGTAGCGGGAGTAGCCGCCGTCCACGGGCGCCACGGTGATCCGGAGGCCGCCGGGGAAGGCCGCCAGGGCCCTGTCGCCGGCCTGCGTGCCGGCCAGCTCCCTGGCCACCGCGGTATTGAGCATGGTGCCCAGCACCTGGCGCTGCTCCGAAGGCAGCACTTCCTGGGGCAGAGAGGAACGGGCGGCGTCCACCCTGGAGCGCAGCGCGGGGTCCACGGCGACATTGCTGTTGTCGAACATGTTGCCCAGCAGGTAAAGCTGGTCGTTGAAAGATTTGCCGGACAGCTGCGACCGCTGGTCGGGGGTCAGGGCACCGGAGTTGATGAAGGTCCGCACGTCCATGTTGAGCGTGCTGTTCTGGCGGGCCGCGGCCAGGCGCTCGTCGTTGTAGACCAGGAACTGGGGGTCCTGCGCCGTGATATTCTCTATGACAGCGTTGCGCTCGCGCAGCACCATGGCCTCCCAGGCGGCCTTGGTAACGGTGACGCCGCGGCCGGCGCCCATGTTTGCCTGGCCCCAGCTCATGGAGCGGGTGTCGGTCATGGTGCCGAAGATCACTTCCCACTGCCGTATAGCTTTCTTCACCACGGCGGTTTTTTCCTCGTTGTAGGAGGGCGCGTAATTCTTCAGCCAGGTCAGCAGCTTCTCGGGCTCGGGGCCCAGGCCCAAGCGTACCAGCGGTTTGCCTATGTCCAGGCGTATAGACAGGGCCTGGTTGAGCTGGTTGACGCGGGCCGCCTCCCAGCGCATAGCCATCAGGTCTTTCAGGTCCTTGAGGGCCTCGGCCTTGCCCAGCAGCGCTGCGGCCTTGCGCGGGTCGGCTTCGGCCAGCTCGCGGGCCTCGCCGTCCCTGAGGTAGGCCACTGCCGCTACGGGGTCGGCGCTGGCTATGGATACCTCGTAGGCGGCCAGGCGCTCGGCGGCGTCTTTTTCCTCTGTCTCCTGGGCGGAGAGGGGCAGGCCGCAAAGCAGCAGCCCCGCCGTGAAGGCGGCCAGGCGCAGCATTTGGGCGGCAGCGGGTTTCATATTATCTCAGCCTCTGGCTCATCATGTCCAGCAGGAAGTCGTCCCACATGGAATCGGCGGCGAAAGCCATGCGCTCGTAGTTGGCCGAGGCGTAGCGCAGGTCGGGGATGTAGACGGCCAGGCCGTTGGCGGCGGTGTACTTGTTGCCGCGGGCGGGCTTGGCCACATTGGCCACCAGCATGCCCTGCACCTGCTGCCTCACGGCAGCGCCGGCCGCCTTAACCGCGTCGCTGTCGGCCAAGCCGGCCTCTACTTTATCAAGATAATCTATAAGGTCTTTAGAATCCTTATATGAGAAACGGGAAACCGAGTCCACCAGGGCGGCGTCGGTGGCGGCCGCGAAGGCCTGCGGGTCGGAGCGCACGGCGCCCACCCAGTTGTTCAACGCGTTCTTGAAACCGTCCAGGGCGGAGGTCCGCACTGCCGACAGCGTGGCGTCGGTGGGGTAGCTGGCGCCGTAGGCGTCCACTATGGTGCGGCCCAGCTGCTCGGCGTCCATGCCGGGGTCGGTGGCCAGCCGGGTGAGTATGGGGGTGTAGGGGTAGCCGTTGCCGGGTATCACTTCCTCGGAGCCCACTATGACTTCGGCGGAGTCGCGGAACTCGTAGGCCACGCTGGCCATCTGCATCAGGCAGGCGTCGGTGGCGAAAACGTCTATTTTCTTGCCCAGGGCCTGCTTGATCTGGCCCAGCGCCTTGCCCAGGGCGTCCACTTCCATGTGGTTCTTGCTGACGTCGTCGTAGGAGATGCCCAGGCGGCCGGCGCCGTGGTTCCAGACCACCAGGGCCGTCTTACGGGCGCGGTGGCCGTTGCGCAGAGCGCGCTTGACGAAGCGCACCAGATTGGCCTCGCTGCCCATGTCGGCGTCGTTGGAGGTGAAGACCACGGGGGAAGATATGCGGTTGGCGTCCGCGTCGCGCGTGACGAAGATAGTGCTGGAGCCGCGCTGGAACTGCAGGTTGCGGTCGCCCGAGCCGTCCTCGCCCAGTATGCCGTATTCCACCACCACCGACATGCGCTCGGTGGAGCCCACGGCCTCCATCTCGTTTATGTCGCTGTTGGCGAAGCCGAGTATGCCCAGGTCGTTGACGCCGTTTATGAAGACCAGCACCAGCCACTCGCGCTCGCCGGCGGCGGCGCCCGCGTTGGGCATTTCCGCGGCCGCGGGAGCTGAAACCTCGGGGACGGTTACGACGGAGGGCTGCTGCAGGCTCCTGGAGAATGAATCAAGGGAGGCGTCCTGGGCCTGAAGCCCGGAAGCCAGTGCGGCTATGGCCGCGAAAGTTACCAACAGCGCCTTGTTCATATATCCTCAACTATATTCTGCGTCGCCGGTTGATTTTTATCAAAGGTCTTAAGCCCCAGACCGCACTAGGCCTTTAGTCCTATACCACCAAACCACTCATAGGGAGCATCGACGTCGCCTTAATATTATAGGTATATATATTGACTTGTCAAGGGTTGAGGTCTTGATTTCAACTGTAAATGCCAGGGTGAAACTTTCCGCCATTGGCCGCATCTCATATGGGCAGGTAAAGGAGACAGCATGAAGCTTACAATTTCGACTCTAATATTAATTGCCGCGCCGGCCCTGGCGCTGGCGCAGGCCGAGCTCTCCCTGGAGGAGGCCGTAAGCCGTGCGCTAAAGACCGATAATATAGTTCAGACCGAGGCTGACCGCGTGAGCTGGGCCAGGGCCGGGCTGCGGCAGGCCAAGCTGAGCCGCCTGGGCGGCCTGAAGCTTAAAGGCATGTACACTGACGGCAACGATCCCGTTTACGCTTTCGCCACCGCCATGAAGCAGGGCACCTTCAGCATGGCCTCCATGGCTACCATAAACGACCCGGAGCCGGCCCGCAATTACATGGCCGGCATAGAGGCCGGGGTGCCCCTTTTCACCGGTTTCGCCCTGTCCAACGCGGCCAAGATGGGTAATTTGGGGGTAGAAGCGGCCAGCAGCGGCTATGAGCGGGCCCGGGCCGGCATTACCTTTAAGACCACCTACCAGTGGCTGACCGTGGCCCTGCGTGAGCGCCTGGCCGGCCTGGCGGCCGACAGCGTAAAGGCGGCCGAAGAAGAACTGAAGACTGCCCAGATGCTGAAGGACAAGGGCATGGTATTGGGATCAGACTACTATGGCGCCGAGGCCATACTCTCGACCCTGAAGGGCTACCAGATCAATTGGGACGGCGCCCTCAGGCTGGAGCGCGAGCGGCTCGGCATAGCCGTGGGCCTGCCAGGCGGGGCCGGCGCGGCCGGGGCCTTGCTGGACCCCGGTTACGGGGCCCTGGATCGCGGCGCCCTGGCCTCAGCCGCTTCCGGCCGCCGCGATGTGCGCGCGCTGGAGAAACTGGCCGAGATCTCCAGGGTGTCGGTCTCCATGCAGAAGAATTCGGTGCTGCCGTTGGTGGAAGCCTTTGGCGCCTGGGAGACCAATTCTGAAAGCCTGTCCGAATTCAGGGACAACCGGCTGCTGGGCATACGCCTGACCATGCCCATAGGCGATCCCGCCTGGTTCGCCAGGCGCGACGGGGCCAAGGCCGAGGCCGCCATGGCCGACGGCCGGGTACAGGAGGCGCGCCGCCAGGCCTCTATAGAGCTCGCCGAGGCCCTCAACAACTACGCCGCGGCCCGGGACGGCCTGCCGGTGGCGCGGGAGACCGTGGACAAGGCCAGGAAATCGCTGGAGCTGTTCCGTCCGCTCTACCGCCAGGGCCGCCAGAGCGTGCTGGAAGTGCTGCGCGCCCAGGCCTCGCTGCTGCAGGCCGAGGCCGGCTACTACGAGACCCTTTACAAGCTGAACCTCTACCGCGCCCAGGCCCTGCTGGCCTCCGAAACCCTGGACGCCGCCGCGGTCAAAGAACTATCGGACAAATTGGGGGCAGCGAAATAAACCCCTCCCCAAGGCCCGACGAGGGTATGCCCTCGCAGGGGCCTCGCGTAGGTGAGGCTTGCGTAAGCGCCGAACCGAAGCGAAAGAGTGAGGCCACGGTGTGGCCGAACGTACCCGGAGAGGGCGTACCCTTGGCGGGCCCCGCGGGGAACACACTTTAGCCCAACTGAGTAAACCAGGAGCACACTATGCAGAACACTGAACACAAATACGGGATGGCGGGTAAAATGGCTGAAGGGTTCATCTCTTCGCGCCTGACGCCCATACTGATAGTTACCTTCATACTCCTGGGCGTCTTCTCCACGTTCAAACTGCCGCGCGAAGAAGAGCCGCAGATCAATGTGCCCATGTTCGACATCATGGTGCCCTTCTACGGCGCCGCGCCCAACGAGATAGAGAAGCACCTGGTGGAGGTGGGCGAGCGCAAGCTCTGGGAGATCCCCGGAGTGGAATACATCTACTCCATCGCCCAGCCCAACTTCGCCATGTTCACCGTGCGCTTCAAGGTGGGCACCGCCCCCGAGGACGCGGCCAACCTGGTCTATACCAAGACGCTCGACAACAAGGATATCTTCCCGCGCGGCTCGGGCGAGCCGCTGATCAAGTACCGCGCCATCGACGACGTGCCGGTGCTGGCCCTCACGCTGTGGGGCGAGGGCAAGGACGGCTACGGCCTGCGCCGGGCGGCCGCGCGCATACAGACCGAGATCAACTCCGTCTCCAACGTCTCCGAGACGCGCATCATAGGCGGCCACAAGCGGCAGTTCATCGTGCACTTCGACCCGGCCTCCATAGCCCGCCACCGCCTGACGCCGCCCATGCTGGCCGGCATCATCAAGATGTCCAACGCCACGCTGCCCGCCGGCCACTACAACAAGGGCGATACCCGCCTGCTGGCCGAAACCGACGCCTTCATCCGCAGCGCAGACGATCTGCGCAACATCGTGGTGGGCGTCTACGACGGGCGGCCCGTGAAGCTTTCCGAGGTGGCCAAGATCACCGACGGGCCAGACGAGGAGGAGCGCTCCGTCACCATGCTGCAGGGCCCGGCCTCGGCCGTGAAGGCCGCCGCGGCCTCGCCCGCCGTCACCCTCTCCGTGGCCAAGCGCCGCGGCGCCAACGCCACCGAGGTCTCGCGCGAGGTCCTGGCCAAGGTGGAGGCGATGAAGGGCCGCGAGATCCCCGACGGCATCAACGTCACCGTCACGCGCAACTACGGCGAGACGGCCAAAGCCAAGTCGGACGAGCTGATCTATCACATGCTGCTGGCCACGCTCTCCGTCACGCTGCTCATAGCGCTGACCCTGGGCCTGCGCGAGGCGGCCGTGGTGCTGGTGGCCATCCCGGTCACGCTGGCGCTGACCATGCTGGTCTATTACCTCTACGGGTATACCCTCAACCGCATCACCCTGTTCGCCCTGATCTTCTCCATCGGCATTTTGGTCGACGACGCCATCGTGGTGGTGGAAAACATCAACCGCCACTGCCTGCTCAACAGGAAGAATTCCCTGTACCGTAATATACTCAACGCCGTAGACGAGGTGGGCAACCCGACGATACTCGCCACCTGGACGGTCATCGCCTCCATCCTGCCCATGGCCTTCGTCAGCGGCATGATGGGCCCGTACATGCGCCCCATCCCCATAGGCGCTTCGGTGGCCATGCTGTTCTCGCTGGGCGTGGCCTTCGCCTTCGCGCCGTGGCTGTACGCCCGCGTGGTGGAGAAATGGCCGGTCAAGCATTGTCATAACGAGCGCGAGGGTTTCCTGGACCGGATGTACCGCGGCCTGATGAAGAAGCTCATCTACACGCCCGCCAACGGCAAGAAGTTCCTGTGGTTCACCACCGGGCTGCTGGCGGTGGTGCTGGCCATGGTGGCCTTCAGGCTGGTCATCTTCAAGACGCTGCCCTTCGACAACAAGAACGAGTTCCAGGTGGTCATCAACATGCCCGAGAGCTCGTCGCTGCAGCGCACCGAGCGCGCCGCGGGCGAAATGGCCGCCTACCTGGCCGGGGTGCCCGAGGTGCGCGACCTGCAGGTGTACGCCGGCGCCAGCGCCCCGTACAACTTCAACGGCCTCGTGCGGCATTATTTCCTGCGCCGCGAGCCCTACCAGGCCGACATACAGGTGAACCTCTCCGACAAGCACGACCGCAAGCGCCAGAGCCACGACATAGCCGTGGCCGTGCGCCAGCCGCTCAAGGCCATCGCCGACAAGTACGGCGCCAGGCTGCAGGTGGCCGAGGTGCCTCCGGGCCCGCCCGTGATGGCCACTATGCTGGTGGAGGTCTTCGACCCCAACCCCAAGAACCAGCGCGCGCTGGCCGAGCAGATAAAGAACATACTCAGGAATACCGAGGGCATAGTGGACGTGGATTCCTACATCCCCGAGGACCAGCCCATCACCCGGCTGCTGGTGGACCGCCAGAAGGCCACCCTTAACGGCGTGGCGGCGGCCGACATAGTGCAGACCGCGGGACTGTCGCTGGGCGGCGCGGACATAGACTCGGCTCACGTCGACGACGAGAACGAGGCCGTGGACATACGCCTGCGCCTCTCGCCGGAGAAGCGCCGCGAGCTCAGCACGCTCAAGGAGATCAAGTTCTTCTCGCCCAACGGCACGGCCATCCCCATGGCCAGCTTCGTGCGGGCCGAGACCGGCCTGGAGAACCGGCCCATCTACCGCAAGAACCTGCAGCGCGTGGCCTATGTCACCGCCGACATAGCCGGGGGCACCGAGAGCCCGGTCTACGCGGTGCTGGACCTGAAGAAGAAGATAGACGAGCTGTCCGCCGCCCGCGGGGCCGAGGTGAAGCAGTACTTCACCCGCCAGCCCGTCAGCAATTCCGAGACGGCCATCAAGTGGGACGGCGAGTGGCATATCACCTATGAGGTGTTCCGCGACCTGGGCCTGGCCTTCGCCATGGTGCTGGTGCTCATCTACATCCTCGTCGTGGCCTGGTTCGAGGACTTCCTCACGCCGTTCATCATCATGGCCGCCATACCCATGGCGCTCATCGGCATCATCCCGGCCCACTGGGGCATGGGCGCCTTCTTCACCGCCACGTCGATGATAGGCTTCATAGCCTCGGCGGGCATAGTGGTGCGCAACTCCATCATCCTCGTCGACTTCATCAACCTGAAGGTGCGCGAGGGCATGGAATTGAAAGAGGCCGTGATAGAGGCCGGCGTGGTGAGGTTCAGGCCGATGCTGCTGACCGCGCTGGCCGTTATCGTCGGGGCGGGCGTGATCCTGTTCGACCCCATCTTCCAGGGCCTGGCCATCTCGCTGATAGCCGGCCAGATAGCCGCCACGCTGCTCAGCCGCGTGGCCGTGCCCGTGCTCTACTACCTGGCCTTCAAGGACCAGGAATACAAACTCAAGCCCGCCGCGCCCGCGCCCGAACTGCGCGAAGACCTGCTCGGCGCCACCGGCGAATAAACCAGGGACAGTGCCCTATTATTTTAGTGCGTTTTAACAAGAATTTATCCAGGAAAAACAAGGCGCTGTCCCTAGTTTTAGGAGGACGAGATGAAACTGAATGACGCGTTGAGGCTGCTGGCGGGGACTGTGGTGCTGCTGAGCGTGGCGCTGGCCGTCTACGCCGACCCGCGGTGGTATTGGCTGACGGTTTTCGTCGGGCTGAACCTGCTGCAGTCGGCTTTCACCAAGTGGTGCCCGGCTATCTGGTTCTTCAGGAAGCTCGGGCTGAAGGAATGCTGACGGCTGGCTAGTTGGGCGTGAACAGGTAGCCCTTAAGCTTCTTTGGCCGGCAGACGCCCTTGTCCAGGTCGAACAGGGCCTGGACAAGTTTTTCAGGCCCCAGACTCTCGTAGTCGAACGACTCGACGGCCTCGGTAGAATCCACCGTGACGCTGTAAGAGCACAGCGCCTTCTTTGCCGCCAGGTCATAGAGGGCGACGCTGTAGGCCGGCTCTTCTCCGGAGAGATCTGTCACCTCGGCGGCCAGCAGGCCGGCCTTGCCGTAGGAACCGATGCGCGAGGCGGGGCCGCAATAAGCGCGCTCTTCGCCGCGATAGATCCAGTTCTGCGCGTAGATCACGCCGTACTGCTCCTGCAGGCCGGCGCCGGAATAATCCCTGGAGTAGGAATATACCTGGTAGCCGCCTAAAGCCTGGGCTTTCTTCGCCCGCGCCCGCACTTTTTCCAGCGGCCAATCGCAGGAAGGCAAAATGCCGGCGGCCTTTATGACTTCATCCAGCACACCCTGCAGCTCCGCCCGGCGGCCGTCGCCGCCGGCGGGGCTGTAATAATCTTCGCCCCTGAAATCCTGGTCCTCCAACTTGCTCTTGTCCTGAAAGAAGGAGCCGTCGGTGGAAGAGCGTCCGCTGGCCAGGCCCACCAGGAAATTCCAGGGCAGGGTGTCGTCTTTCTTCGCCAGCGCGCCGGCCGCCAGCAGCACGCCGCGCACGAACTCGGGATCGTGGCATTTAGCCGGGCGCGGTTTCTTGCCGGCGCAGGCCAATTCAGATCTGAAAGCGGCGAGCACCTGTTCCGTTTCCGGACCAGGCTTTACGGCGGAGAGGGCGCGCTGCGCCGCGCCCCGCATTTCCGCATTTTCCGAGTACAAATCTTTCACGGCGGCTTCGGTCGGACCGGCCGCGGCAGAGAGAGGGAGCAGCGCCAGCAAAGCGCCGAGCAGGGTGAGCAGTATCATGCGCTAATTGTAATATTTAGCTGCGTTGAGTGCAATCTGCATAGGAAATGGCCTTCTCTCCGGATTCCGCCACAGCATGTCGTGGACTTCGCCAGCGCGAGGAGACTCCTTAAGGCCAAACAGCTGCGCCGATAGTTGTTTGACAATCATTGGTAAAACTAGTTCAATTTGGAAACGCACAGACGTTAAATATTATTCTGGGGATATGGGGAAAAGAATGAATCGTTTATTGCTTGTTGCCATGGCCTTGGCGCTCTTCTCGCCTAAAGTTTATGCGCAGAATTATAGCCCCAGATTCGATAAAGCTCCGGATTTAACAGAGTTCCTGAAAGTTGCCACTGAAGAATCGGCTCTTAAAACCTGCATGCCGTTTCCTTCGCTTGAACCTGAGGCGATGTATGCCGGCACAAAGGAATTAAAGGCCGGCTATGTCGCGGGAGGGCCACACCATATACTCGTTACAAACAGCCCGCCTTTTCAAGCCGCGTTAATGTATCCAACGCTGATCGGCCAACATGAGAGCCAACCCGCATATGCCTAACATCAGCAACAAGCGGAATGAATTGCTTTCTGACGCCGGGCTACTAAACGCCAAAGATAGCGGATTATACGATAGCGGGGTTCAAATTGATAATGCCGCCGAGGCCTTTGCCAAGGAAAAGGCCGCGTTACAGGCAGAAATCAATCAGTACAATCAAAAGTGCTCTGGCCAGCCGGCAAGCAACTATTGCACCAATTGGTACAACAAACTCTCCGCGAAGTTATCCGACTACAACAGAAGAGTGGAGATTCACAATCAAAATGTAAAGGCTTGGCGCATTGATGTCCAGAACCTCAAGAGCATAGTTGATAGCTGGCGCAGCAAAGTGCAAGAATGGGAAGCAATTATTTTGGATTTTATTGAGGACGCCAAAGCACTCTTGGCAAATCCGGATACGGGCACCTGCCCCCCCCACCCCGGCTCCGCCACCAGCAGTGACGCATCATGTCCCGCCCGAAGTCCCGCATTTCCCGTGCAAAGGGGATCATGAGCATTACTTCGTGTACCATCAAGGGCCTCCACCTGAGTGCAAGTTAAGGCTCGTGAAAGAAACGCGGTGCCTTGATAAATCAAGCCCAAAATCGCAGCTTCTGGACGCCGAAATCAACGATAAGTTCCCGGGGGCGCGCCAACCGGTATTTTCAAACAATTAAGTCATCCAGAAGTTCTTTGCCACTCAATGGGTCCTTAGCGCGGATGCCATTGGCCTAGAAATCATAATACCGGTATCTTCCTCCTGTATGGCAAACAAATTGAACACCAACTCCGAAATTAAAGCGTTCCTGGAAAAGTACAATTACTTCCACGACGCCTTGCTTTCATCGGTACAGTTTTTTTCAGACGACTATTTCTCCGGCAAACCACCAGCTCTTACGATTACCAGTCAGTTCAACGCGGCCGTAAGCATATGCCACTACAACTATCAGGAAAACCAGGAACAAACAATTTATTCTGTTTTAATAAAACTACATGCCCTTGGGTCGTTCTCACTGCATTCCGATGACAGGGAGCAGTCTGCACGGCATTGGGCTCTTACTAAAATTGAAATTGCCCCGCTAAAAGACAGGCCTGAGAGATGGTTAATGACAATTAAAGGCGAGAAACTCGACGAGGCTACAGAGAAATGGGCGAAGGCAGACTTAGCTAGAATCGAATTCGCCTACCTCACATATAGGGTTCTACCTTACAAAAACGCGACTCTGTAGCGCCTATTTAACACCAATTGACGCCAACTTTTCTGCTTTTAGCCCCCGACAAAACCACAGCGGCTACAGAAGACGCATTTCAGGTCCTAATACCCTTTTAAGCGCATTTATCATCATTTTCGGCAAAAATACTTTTAAAATCAAGAAAAACATGGTCACTACAGTGACGTGCCGCGGGAGCGGCTTTCCAGGTCTTCCCAGCGGGCGTAGAGGGCTTCCACTTTGGCGCGCTCGGCGTCCACCCGGTCCTGCCGGCGGTGCAATTCCTCGGCGTCGGTGGCTATGGCCGGGTCTTCCAGGGCGGCGGCGGCGGCTTCGGCTTTCTTTTCGGCGGCCCTGATGGCGCTTTCTATATTGCGCAGCTCCGAAGCTTCTTTATGGCTGAGCGCCGGCGCGGCTTTGGCTTCTACCGGTGCCGGTTTAGCGGCAGCCTGCGCGTCGCGCCCGGCCTGCCATTCCTCCCACTGCTCCAGCCCGCCGAAGAAGCCCTGGCCGCCGCGGCCGTCCAGGCCCACGATGGTGCCGCAGAGCCGGTCCAGCAGGTAGCGATCATGCGTCACCAGCACGATGGCGCCGGGGAAATCGCGCAGGCTGTTCTCCAGCACCTCCAGCGAGCGGATGTCCAGGTCGTTGGTAGGCTCGTCGAGCAGCAGCAGGTCGGCCGTGGTGCGCATCAGCCCGGCTATCAGCACGCGCGATTGCTCGCCGCCGGAGAGGCGGCGCAGCGGGAAGTCCAGCTGCTCGGGCCGGAACAGGAAGCGGTTGGCCCAGCTGTTGATGTGGATGAAATTGCCTTTATACTCCACGTGCTCGCCGGCGTGGCAGAGAGCGCGGCGCAAGGTCAGGTCGAGGTTCAGCTGGTCCCGGTGCTGATCGAAGACAGCCACCCGCATGCCTTCGGCCAGTTTCACGGTGCCGGTGTCCGGCTGCGCCTGGCCGGCCAATATCTTGAGCAGCGTGGTCTTGCCGCTGCCGTTGGCGCCTATCAGGCCCAGCTTGTCGCCGGGGCGCAGTGCCAGGTCCAGCGGGCCGAACAGCTTGCGGCCGCCCAGCGTCTTGCTGATGTTGACGGCGTTCACCAGCCGGTTGGCCTGGCGGTCACCCGCCGTGAAATCTATGGTGGTGGCGCGGCCCTGCGAGTTGCGGTACCCCAGCTCCGACAGCTCACCTATCAGGCGCCCGGCGCGGTCTATGCGGGCCTTCTGCTTGGTGGTGCGGGCGCGCGGGCCCTTGCGCAGCCATTCTATCTCGCCGCGCACGATATTGCGCACCGAATCCTCGCGCGAGGCCTGCGCGTCCAGGTACAGTTCCCTGTTCTCCAGGAAATCGCTGTAATTGCCGGCGCTGCTGAAATGGCAGTCGGGGTAGCGGCGGTCCAGCTCGATGACGCGGTTGCAGACGCGCTCCAGGAAATTTCGGTCATGCGTCACTACGAGGAAAGAGAAAGAGAGGCCGGTCAGGAACTTTTCCAGCCACAGCACGCCTTCCAGGTCCAGGTGGTTGGTGGGCTCGTCGAAGAGCAGCAGGTCGGGCTCGCGCACGGTCTGCGCCAGGATGGACAGCCGCTTGCGCCAGCCGCCGGAGAGCGTGACCACTTCTTTGTCGGGCTCGTCGAAGCCGGCCCGCTCCATGCCGGAGTCGATGCGCGCCTGCGCCTCGTAGGCCTCCAGGCCCAGGTCCGCCAGCGCCTGCTCCAGCCGCTGCCGCACCGTCAGGCCGGGCGGGGCGTCTTCCACGCGGTCCTGCTGGGCGAGGTAACCCACGCGCAGGCCGCGGCGCGGCGCCAGGCCTCCCTCGTCGGGAGTCTCCAGGCCGGCCAGGATCTTTAAAAGGGTGGATTTGCCGGTGCCGTTGGGGCCTATCAGGCCGGTGCGCTCGCCTTCGAACAGGCCGAAAGACAGGTCCTCGAACAGCGGGCGTACCCCGAAGCTCTTGGAAAGTTGCTGACAGCTGACTAGTATGGCCATGGCGGTGGCGCCGCCCTGTTTACGGCGGGCGGCGGACCACTATGATAACATTTAGGCCGCCTGCCCCGCAGGGCTCAGTCGGCCCGCTGGTCGGCGGCGGCCATGTCGGCCGCCAGCATGCCCGACAGCGCCACCATCGGCATGCCGGCGCCGGGGTTAACGCTGCCGCCTACGAAATACAGGTTCTTGCAGCGGTCGCTGCGCTTGGGCGCCCTGAAGCCGGAGTTCCTGGCGCGGTCCGAGACCACGCCGTAGATGGAACCCTTGTTGGAATTGTACATGCGCTTGATATCCGGCGGCGTCAGCATGTCCTCGGTGACTATGCGCCCGCGCAGGCCGGTCAGGCCCATCCGCTCCAGCTTGTCCAGCACCACTTCGCGGAAGCGCAGGTAATCCTCCGGTGTGTGCGGCTTTTTATCCTGTATATGCGGTATATGCGGCAGGATCTTGAGCACCGAGCAGCCGGGCGGCGCCACGCTCTTGTCGGTCACGCAGGGCGCCACCAGGTAGATCGTCGGGTCCGAGGACAATTCGCCCCGGCCGAACAGCGCCTCGAAATGCGCCTTGGCGTCCCGCGAGTAGAAGAAGTTGTGGTGGGCCAGTTGCGGGTACTCGCCCTTTATGCCCAGGTCCAGCACCAGCCCGGAGCAGGCCGGCTCGAATTTGGCCAGCGAACCCATGAAGCCCTCATCCTCGCCCAGCAGCTCCCGGTAGGCGGGAATCACTTCCATATTGGAGACCACCAGGTCGGCATCTACCGCCGCGCCGCCGGCCAGCGTAAGGCCGGCCGCCGCGCCGTCGCGCTTATTTATCGCGGCCACCGGGGCGTTGTAGTGCAGTTCCACTCCGCAGTCCCGGGCCAGGCGCTCCAGCGCCAGGGCCATGTTGTACATGCCGCCGCTGACGTACCAGAGCCCGTGGCCGAACTGCACGTGCGCCAGTAAATTCATGGTACCCGGCGCGGCGTAGGGCGAGGAGCCGACGTACTTGATGAAATAGTTTAGCGCGTCCACCAGGCGGGGGTCCTTCACGTGCGCGCGCACCCCGGCGTCCATCGAGCGCCGCCAGTCGAAGCCCAGCATGTTGCGGAAAATGCCGTAGCCGCGGTTCATCTCGGCCAGCGTGTCGTAGCCGTGCTTGAAATAGCCTTCTTCGGTGAACAGCGCCTGCCGCCGCGAATATTCCAGGAAGGAATAAAAGCCCCGGCCGTCCTCCCCCACCTTGCGCAGCTCCGCCTCCATCAGCCGGGTGTCCGGCGTGAAATCCAGCGTCAGCCCGTCCTCGAAGAAATTGCGCCAGTGCGGTTTGATCTCCTGTATGGGCGCGTAGTCCTCCAGTTTTTTGCCGGCGCGCGCGAACAGGTCGCGGAAGATCTGCGGCAGCGTAAGGATGGACGGGCCCAGGTCGAACTTAAAACCGTCCTTTTCCAGCAGGTTCAGCTTGCCGCCGGGCCCGGGATTCTTTTCGTAAAGGCTGACCTTGAAACCCGCCGTCGCCAGCGAGATTGCCGCCGCCAGGCCGCCTATGCCCGCACCTACCACCGCCGCTTTTTTCTTTTCGTTCATTTCCCCCCCCTCCGTTCAGTCCGGCTCTTTATCAGGCCGGCCGCCCCCAGCGCCGCCCGCCACGCCCTCGCCGAGAAGGGCCCAAAAAAGGCCCGCAGCGCGGTCAGCATGGCCGGGTACAAGTCGCTGTCGTAAGGAAACCAGTTGACCTCAGACGGCGCGGCGCCGGAGCTGGCCATCACCGACGCCTGCCGGCAGAATTCATAAAGCCCTTCGGGGCCGTGGCTGCGGCCGAAGCCGCTGCCCTTTACGCCGCCGAAGGGCAGGTAAGGGCTGCCTGCGGCGCGCACGCAATCGTTGACAGTGATAAGCCCGGCCTGCAGCCGCCCGCAGACCCGGCGGGCGCGCTCTTTATCGGAAGTCCAGACCGAGGCGGCCAGGCCGTAAGGGCCCCGGTTGGCCAGGGCCACCGCTTCTTCCTCGTTATCGAAAACGGAGACTGCGGCTACGGGGCCGAAAGTTTCCTCGGTCATCAAGCGCGTCTCAGGGCCGGGACCGGCCACCACCAGCGGGTAAAGAAAGCCTTCCTCATACCGCTCCGGAGTGAGCAGCCGCGCCCCGGCGGCCACGGCCTCGCGCACCTGCGCCAGCACCTTGGCGGCCTGGGCCTCCGACACCATAGTGCCATAATCTCCGTCGGGCAGGCCCGGTCTCAAGCGCGCGGCCCCTTCGGCCACCGCGGCGCAGAAAGCCTCGTAGCGGTCCCGCTGCACATATATCCGTTCGGTAGAAACGCAGACCTGCCCGGCGTTGCAGAAGCAGCCGTACAGCGCTCCCGCTACGGCGCGGCCCTGGTCGGCTTCGGAGAAGACCAGCATGGGGGCCTTGCCGCCCAGCTCCAGCGCCAGCGGTATCAGCCGCTCCGCGCAAAGCCGCATTACCGCGCGGCCGCCGGCGGCGCCGCCCGTAAAGAACACTTTATCAGGCCCGGCCTCTATCAATTCCCTGGAAGTTTCGGGGCCGCCGCAGCGCACCTGCACCAGGCCGGCCGGCGCGCCGGCCGCCGCGAACACTTCCTCCAGCAGCGGTCCGGACAGCGGGCACAGCTCGGAAGGCTTTATAACTACCGCGTTGCCGGCGGCCAGGGCCGTGACGGCGGGGATGAAAGTCAGTTGGAAGGGGAAATTATACGGGCCGGCCACCAGCACCGCGCCGTACGGCCTGTACTCCGAGCGCGAGTCGCAGCCGGAGAAAAAGAAAGGCGTTTTCACCCTGCGGGGGGCGAGCAGGCTTTCGCCTTCCCGCTCGTAATACTTCAGTATTTCAAGGCAGGGATAGATCTCGCTGAGCGCGGCTTCGGCCAGGGGCTTGCCCGAGGCGGCCGCCGCGGCCCGGCAGTAATAGTCCAGCCGCCCGGCCAGCTCCAGCCGCAGGGCGCGCAGCAGCTGCCGCCGCCGCTGCCAGCCTTCGGCCGCGTAGTGTGCGCCCGCCTCTCTGGCCGCGGCCAGGGTTTCGGGAGCGGTGGTCAAGCCGCCGCCTCGGGCTCGGGGAGCGGCCCTGGCTCGCTGTACTTAACTCCGTGCCGGTCGCTGATCAAGTTAGCGGTAATACGGGCCGACTCGTAGATGGTAGGCAGGCCGCTGCCGGGGTGCGTGCCCCCGCCGGCCAGCCAGCAATTCTCCATCTCTTCGAACTTATTGCGCGGCCGCAGGTACAGCATCTGGGAGAGCTTATGCGAGAGATTGAAAGTGGCGCCCTTGTAAACCGCGTAATCGCTGCGCCAGTCGGCCGGGGTGATCACCTTCTCCACCCTGATATGGCCGCGCAGGCCCTTGAACCCGCCGCGGGTCTCGGCGATGTCGAGCACCCGCTCGCGCAGCGCGGCCCTCTTCGCCTCCCAATCGGTTGCGCCGTCGAGGTTGGGCGCCGGCACCAGGGCGTATAGCGTGGACTTGCCGGCCGGGGCCAGCGTAGGATCGGTGACGGAAGCGTTCTGGAAGTACACCGAGATGTCCTCGTCGAGCGTCTTGGGGCCGAAGATGGCCTCGACGTTGCGGCGGTAGTCGGCCGCGAAGACTATGCTGTGATGCGGGATCTCGGAATAGACTTTATCCAGGCCGAGGTAAAGCATGAAAGTAGAGCAGGAATATTCCTTCTGCGCCATTCGCTCCGGGGAATACTTCTTCAGCGCGCCAGGTTCGAACAGCGTGGTCATGGCGTGGCCGAAGTCGGCGTTGAGCAGCACCTCGTCGGCGGCCACCCGTTCGCCGTTCTCCAGCAGCAGGCCGCCGGCGGCCCCGCCCGTGGTAAGCACCTGTTTGACCGGGCTGTTGAGGAAGATCTTGGCGCCGTTCTCGCGGGCGGCGGCGGCCATGGCCGAAGAGATGGCGTTCAGTCCGCCCTCCACGTGGTAGATGCCGTACTGATGCTCTATGAACGAAAGCATGGTGAACAGGCCGGGGCATTCCCACGGCGACATGCCGAGGTACTTGGCCTGGAAGGTAAAGGCGAGCTTTAGTTTATCCTCTTTGAAGTAGCGGCCCAGCACGTCGAACACCGGGCTGCCCAGGTCCAGGTAGGGCACGGCCTTTATCAGCGGCCAGCTGAAGAAAGAGGAGAGCGTGGCGTAATCTTTTTGCAGGCAGGGGAACAGATGTTCGAAGCGCGCCTTCTCCCCGGCGGCGAAGCCGTCGTAGCCGGCCTCTTCGCCGGGGAACACGCGGGCGATCTCCGCTTTCATCGCGGCCGCGCCCACGCGCGGCCGGAACTCCCGGTCGTCGAAGACCAGCCGGTACAGCGGGTCCAGCCGGGTAAACTTTAAATAGTTATTGATGTCCTTGCCGGCTTCCTTGAACATCTCGTCGAGGATGAACTTCAGCATCAGGAAGGTGGGGCCGGTGTCGAATTTGAAGCCGTCCAGCTCGAAGCCGGCGTTCCTGCCGCCCACCCGGTCCCTGCGCTCGTAGACCGAGACGTCGAAACCGCGGGCCGCCAGTATCATGGCGGACGTCAGGCCGCCGGGCCCGGCGCCGACTATAGCTATTTTTTTAGACATACTTCCCCCTGGCTGAGAATAGAAAAATGTGCCGGCGCTAGCCGGCGGGAGGACAGCGCGGTTCCCCGGCCAGGCCAACGGCCCGGGCAGGCGCGCCTGAATCTTTTCAGAGTCCCCCGACAAAGCAATAATAACATTTCGCGCGCTGGTGGTGCTCAGGTTGCCGCCGTTACCCCTGTCTCACCGGAATTTTAAAGATCTTCGCTACGCAATAAGATCCCAGGGCCAGCAGGCCGAAGGCGCAGACTATGGCCGGCCCGGTAGGCAGGTCCCAGGCGGCCGAGGCCGCTATGCCGGCCAGGCTCGTCAGCACCCCCAGCCCCCAGCCCAGCCAAAGACGGCCCTTCAGGGATGAGGCGAAATGTCCGGCGCAGACGGCCGGTATGATAAGGAAAGTGAACACCAACAGCACTCCGGCCAGCTCCACTGAACTCGTCACCACGAAACCGAACAGGGCGTAGAAGAAGAAATCCCACAGCCGCGCGCCGGCGACGCAATCCGCGGCCGAAGCCGGGCAGAAAGAAATAGCCATGAAGCGCTCTCGAAACAGGTAATGGGCCAGGCCCACCGCGGCGTAAAGCGCCGCGGTCTTTATGACCTGCGGCCACGTGACGAAGAGTATATTGCCCACCAGCATGCCTTTTAGATGCTCCGCTTCGCCTGGCAGCCGATCCAGCACCATCACGGCCAGCGCCGCCGACACCACGTACACTATACCGATGGCCGCCTCCTGCATGGCGCCGGTGGTCTTCCTGCCGCGCGACAGCGCGAACACCCCGGCTCCCACGAAAGTGGCGGCGAGCGACGCGAAGTAAGACCCCATGGTATGCAGCTCCAGGCCGAACAGCACCCCGGTGATGGCGCCCAGCGCCGCTATCTGCGCCAGCGCCAGGTCCACGAAGATGACGCCCCGCGCCAGTATATGTATTCCCAGGTAGGCGTGTATCCCTACCAGTATCACGGCCGCGGCCATGGCCGGCAGCATTATTTCCAGCATAAAAGTTCCTTTGAAGCCGCCGGGGGCGGGCCAGCCGCCCCCGGCGCTGCTTTAGTTTTTCAACGCGGCGGCTTCCAGCTCCGCGATCACGCGGTCGAAGACGTCGAAGTAGGTCTTAACGCCTTCGGCGCCCCCGGCGCTGACCGGGGCCGTCACCACTAACGCGCCTGTCCTGGCGGCCAGGAAATCCGGACCTTTGCGCGGGTAGTAGGTTTCCGTCAGCAGCACCCGCACATTTTCCGCCTTCATTTTGGCGACCAGGCCGTCAAGATGGGCGGCCGAAGGCGGGATGCCGGGTTTCGGCTCTACGTGTCCGACCACCTCCAGGCCGAAGCGCCGGGCGAAGTAAGGCCAGGAGCCGTGGTAGGTGACCACCTTCAGCCCCTTGAACCTGGCCGCGCGGGCGCCCCAGGCGGCCAGCAGGTCGTCGGTCTCCGCCGCGAAGTACTCGTAATTAGCGTCGAACAGCGCGGCCTTCGCCGGGGCCAGGCGCTTGAGCCCGGCCAGGATATTCTTCGCCATCACCTTCGCGTTGGCCGGGTCCAGCCAGTAATGCGGGTTGCCGTAGATGTGAATGTCGCCCATAGAGGCGTCCACCTTGCCCTCCGGCCTCTCCAGCAGCTCTACCCCCGCCGAGGCGTCCACGTAACCCGGCTGCCCGTAGAACAGCGCCTTGTTCCTGGCGGCGTTGACAAGGCTGTCAAGCCACATGTCCAGGTCCAGCCCGACGCGCACCACCATATCCGCCTTCTTCAGCTTGAACACCATGCTGGGCCGGGGCTCCACCATGTGCAGATCCTGGCTGCCCGAAGCCAGGCTTTCCACCCTGACCTCCGCGCCGCCTATTCTTTCGCAGATATACTTCAGGTCGGTGGAGGCCGTCATTACTTTCAATTCCGCGCGCGCGGGGCAGGCCCAGAGCGCCAGCACCGCCGCCGTCAATAAGATTTTTTTCATGGTTTTGTCCTTATTCCAGTTCATGGCTGTGGGGGCCCAGGCCGAAGGTCAGCTGCAGCCAGCCCTCGTCCGTCTTTTCGCCGGAGAGGTTGATATGCTTGTACTGGGCGCGCAGCGTGGTGGTCTCGGTCAAATTGCGCGTGGCTATGAGCGAGTAGTCGCGCTCAAAGGTTATCGCCGGGAAGGCGTTCTCGGCGTAGTCGAAGCGCGCGCCGAAGTTCCAGTACTTGGAAGCGCGGTAATTGGCGAACAGGTACAGGCCGTCGCGCCGGAGCGTCCCCACGGGCACCTCGCGCGTAAGGCGCATATACTCGCCCTGCAGCGTGAAACGCCGGTAGGCGTCCGGCCAGAACTTGAGCGTAAAGTCAGCGCCGGCGAGTTTTATGTTGTCCTCGTGGTGTTCCCAGTGGCTGCCCTTGCCCTTGAGGGCGCTGCCGCCCAGTTCCAGCTCCGCGCCGGCGGCGAGCGGGAAGGCCATGTTAAGGCGCGCGGTGTATACCTTGCCCGCCGGGGAGAACTCCTCGGTTTCCGCCGGGGCCAGCACCGCCGTCACCGTGCTGCCGTCCACGTCCAGCACGTCGGCGGTATTGTCGGCCTCCACGTGATGCGCGTGCCCGGCCATGTTCCAGGCGCCCACCTGCGCCTGCGCGTAGAAAGGCAGCGGCAGCAGGTACTTGAGCGCCGCGCCCTGCGGGTTGAAGGCGTGCGTGCCCAGGAAGTTGGTCAGCACGGCCGGCTGGTCTATCATCAGGCGGGTATGGGTATGGGCCTTGTTCAGTTTCCCCACCTCCGCGTTGACCTTGCCCACCTCGGCCGACAGGCCGTCGGCCAGGCGCAGGAAGGACACCTTGGCCTCGCAGATCTCGCTGGCGTACTCGTCGCCATGCTTGTGCAGGGCCAGGAACACGTCGGCCTTTATCTCCGGGTAGATATAACCCTGGAAGGCCGTCTCCACTTCGCTGAACTCCAGTTTGTCGCGGGTGTCGTCGGCCTTATCGGAACTGGTATGGCCTTCTATCACCCCTATCACGCTGATGTCGGGCAGATTGGCCGGGGTGCCGCGCATGCCCTGCGGCGGCGTGCCGGCTTCCTGGGCGGCGGTCAGGCCGCAAGCCCCGAGAACCAAAACCAAAGCTATTATTTTCCTCATAGATCTCCCTTTATATGTCCACAACCCTCAAAAAGGCAGCGGCTGCCTTTTGAAGGTGTCCATTGTTAATAACAGGTACTGCTACCTTTTAACGGGGAGGGGCGCGGCCGAGGAAGGCCGCAATGAACGGGATTTCCGAAGGCAGCCCGGGGAGGGCGGCCTCTGCGACTTCAAAATTGCAGGGGCGGGCCAGCAATTCGCTGCCGCAGTCGGCGTTTAGTTCGGGGGTGTTGGCCACCGAGCAAATCTGGCAGTTCTCTCCGATCTCGTGGGCGGGGCCGAGCATATGCAGGTCCCAGGCTCCGGCGAACAGCGCCGCGAAAGCCAGGCACAGCAAGGTTTTAAACGCCCCGTGTTTCACATTTAGATTTTACCACTTGCCGACACAGCGCTCAAACTTATCTGTGTTCAGGCGCCTTTCAGAACCGCCGGTGGCGGGCCCGCCGCCATCTTACACCGTTTACCTGGCGGCCGGCAGCAAGCTTTCCAGGCTGGCCGCCAGCGCGGAGCTTTCAACTTTAAACTTCTCCAGTTCGGCCCCGCCCAGCGAGGCTACCGACGGAGGCCTGAATTTCAGGAAATCCGTGAACTTACCGTTCACCTTCAGGCTGAAGTCCAGATGCGGTCCGGTGGAAAGCCCTGTTGAGCCCACATAACCTATCACCTGGCCCTGCGCTACTTTTTGCCCCCGCTTAAGGCCGCGGGCGAAACCGCGCAAATGGCCGTAACCGGTAACGCAGGAGTTGGCGTGGCGAAGCTCTATAAAATTGCCATAACCGCCTTTCCAGCCTTTGTACGAAACCACGCCGTCGGCTATAGCCGAAACAGGCGTGCCCGGAGGCGCCGCGTAGTCAATGCCGTTATGCGCCCGGTAGCGCCGCAGCACCGGATGGAACCGGGCCTTTGAGAAAAAAGAGCTGATGCGCCGATAGCTCAGCGGCGCGCGGAGGAAAGCCCGCCGCAGGGAGGCGCCCTTGCCGTCGTAATAATACCCTTCGTGCAGGTAGCCGCGGCCTTCGCCGGTCACCTCGCCCGAATAAGCGCCGCCCTTGACCCGCAGGCCGCTGCGCCGCCCGAGGGCGTTAACCCCTTCCTCCCAGACCAGCGCGAAGCGGTCCCCTTTGCGCGGCTCGGTCAGGAAGTCTATCTCCCAGGCGAACACGTCGGCGAATTCCATGATGAGGCCGGGCGGCAGGCCCGCGCCGCACATGGCCTCCCACAGGGAGCTCTCCAGCGTGCCGGAAGCGGACTTAACCTCCCAGGAGAGAGGGATGGGGCTTTTTAAAGCGGAGAATTTACCGCAGCCGCCGGTGACGGTGTATACAGCCTCCCCCCGGGCCAGGGCGAAAGCCGCCGCGCCGGAGGTGGAATAGGCCGCGGCGTACAGGTCCCCCGGCCTGGGACAGGACACCCCGGCCTTCTTCAGGGCTTTAGAAATAGCGGCGATATCAGAATAGGCGGCAGCGGAAAGAGCCGAATTCCAGGTGTCTCCGGGCTTGAAAGTCCCGGTTGAAACCATAGGAGCCTGGGCCGTGGGACGTAATAGGCTGAAATTTTCGGCCGGCGGCGCGGACTTGCCGCAGGCGGAAGCCGCCAGAGCCGCTGCCAGCAGCCACGAGAGATGAAAAACCGGTCTTTTTTTCGTGATGCGTAACACTTTTCCCTCCTTGAGACTGGGGGGTGCGAAACCCGTATAACGGGGGGTGATATTTTGCGAGGGGGTATACTGCTGGCGCGAGGCGCCGGGAGGTCAGAGCAAAGGGGGAGCCCGGCCGAGAAACGAGGCTTCTGGTACGCAGACATAAGCCGAAACGGGGAGCGCCTGCTCCACCAGGCGGAAAGAGACCGGGCATTCCGGTAGTATGCCGCCGCAGTCAACGTTCAATTCGGAAGCGGAAGCCAGCGCCGAAACCTGGCAGTTCAGGTCCGCCACGCTCCGGTCCGCCGCCGCGACATGCGCCGGCCAGGTCAGCGCCATAAGCAGCGCGGCCAGAACGCAGAACCGGCTCATCAAGGTCTTGCCCGGGTAAGTCACGGGTTAAATTCAATTAAATACAGGGATGCCGGGTCAACCGCTGCTTCAAAATATCCAACCGAGCGGCCGCTTGCCCCCCGCCCAGGCCCTTGACTAAACCCTTTTTTCGTGGTTAAATATAAATGGAAGTCATTTCCAATAAGGAGCGACCATGAGAGGAAGACACGGCTGGGGCGGAAGGCTGAGAGGTTTGGGTTTCAAGGCTACCCTGCCAAGGCAGGCAGTACTGGGCGAACTGGAGAAGACCGAAGGGCACCTGACCGCCAAGGAGATCTTTATAAGGGTTCAGCGCTTCTGTCCCGCCTGCGGCCTCAACACAATATACCGCACGCTGGAAATGCTGGCCGAGGCCGGCATAGCCCGCAAGTCGGAGTTCGGCGACGGCCAGGCCCGCTACGAACTGGTCTCCCGTCCCGGCCGCAAGGAGCACCATCACCACCTGCTCTGCGTGGAATGCGGCAAGGTGGTGGATTACGAGGATTTCATGGAGGAAGAGAAACTCCTTTTCGGCAGGATAGAGAAAAGCCTTTCAAAAAAATTCGATTTCACAATAAACGACCACGAACTTACGTTCAAGGGGATCTGCGGCGCTTGCGCCGCTAATAAAAGGAGGTAGTAATATGCCAGGAGGAGACAGGACAGGCCCCGGAGGTGCGGGGCCCTTAACAGGCAGGGGAACGGGAAATTGCGCCGGGGCCAGGCCCGCCGGCTACGGCCGCGGCATGGGCAGGGGGATGGGGCGCGGCGGGGGGTTCGGCTACGGCCGCGGCGGTTGTGGGCGCGGTTTCGGCCGCGGTTACGCCGCCGGCTATGCGCCGGCGCCACTGACGCCCGCTGACGAGGCCGGAATGCTCAAGAGCGAAGCCGCCGCGCTGCAGGAAGAACTGAAAGCCGTGCAGGCGCGTCTTTCGGCCATCGAGCCGGAGAATAAGAAGTAAAGGACCGGGCGGCCCGTTCCTCTCCGGAGGACGGGCCTCGCCGGAAGGAGTAACCATGCCAAAAGCGGCGGTACTAACTGAAAAGACTTTCGATACCGAGATCAAGGATTCTGCGATCCCGGTGCTGGTGGATTTCTGGGCGCCCTGGTGCGCCCCCTGCCGCATCATGGGCCCCATACTGGACGAAGTAGCGGCCGAGATGGAGGGCCGGGTAAAGATAGCCAAAATAGACGTGGACGCCCATCCGGCGGCCGCGCAGCTTTATAATGTGCAGTCCATTCCTTATATAGCGGTCTTCAAGAAAGGGAAAATAGTCAAGGAGCTGGTAGGCGTGGTCCCCAAAGAAGCTCTCCTGGACATACTCGAGAATATATCCTAAGCGCCCCCCGGCCCTTTCAGGCCGCGGGAGTCTTCATTTCCCAATATTAGTAACGCCTGCGGGCGGGAGAACAGATGAGCACCAAGGACGTGATAATAATCGGCGGCGGTCCGGCGGGCATTACTTTCGCGCGGAACTACCGCAAGTTCAGGCCCGGCGCGGAGATGGCCATGTTCAGGCCCGAGCACAGGTCAATGGTCTATTGCGCCATCCCCTACTGCATAGAGGGCGAGCTGGACATGGAAAAACTTTTCAAGAAAGACGAACTGGTAACGGATATAGGCGTGGAACTGATACGCCGCCGCGCCGTTTCGGTGAACTTCGCCAAAAAGACGGTGACCGACGAGGAGGGCGTGACTTACGGCTACGAGACGCTTTTCATCTGTACCGGCGCGGTGCCGGCGCGCCCGAAAATGCCCGGCGCCGACGCGCCCAACGTCTACACGGTGAAGACGGGCAAGGACACCTCCGATATAATAGAGCGCATAAAGAACGGCGCGCGGCGCGCGGTAGTAGTGGGGGCCGGCGCCATCGGCATAGAGCAGGCGCAGGCTTACCGCAAAAGGGGAGTCGAGACCTGGCTGGTGGAAGCCGGGCCCAACGTGCTGCCCAACATGCTCGACGCCGACATGGCCGCCCCCCTGGCCGGGGAACTGGAGGCCCTTGGCGTCAAACTGCTTACCGGGAGCAGGGTAGAGGCCCTGGCGGCCGGCCCCGCCGGCGTGGGAGAGGTAAAGATCTCCGGCGGCGAAACCGTGAAGCTGGACCCGGAAAAGGATTTCGTCTGCTTCGCCGTAGGCATGGTACCCGATACCGGCCTTTTCGCGGACAGCGGGCTGGCCATGGACCGCGACGGCATCATAGTGGACCAGTCCATGCGCACCAATATCCCCGGCGTGCTCGCGGCAGGGGACTGCTGCTCTTTCAGGTCGGCCATAGACGGCGCGCCGATAGGGGGCAAGCTGGCCACGGCTGCCGTGCCCATGGCCAAGGCGGCGGCCCGCACCGCCGCCGGGCTAAAGGATTCCTTCCCCGGCTTCTACAACGGCGCGGCCACCTGCGTGGGGCGCTGGCGTGTCGGCGCTACCGGCTTCACCGCCGCGCTTGCCGGGAAGCGCGGCATGGAGACGCTTACCGGCCACGGCGAGGCCACCACCACTTTCCCCATCATGGCTGAAGCGGGCCCTCTCAAGGTAAAGATCGTGGCCGAGCAAGGCACACTGCGCATCGTCGGAGGGCAGGTCCTCAGCGAGGGCTTTCCGGCCACGGACAAGACCGACATACTGACGCTGGCCGTACAGCGCAGGATGACACTCAGGGACCTGTCGCGGCTTTCCTATAGCGCGCAGCCGCTGCAGAGTTTCTTCCCGGCCGCCAACGCCATAGTGCTGGCCTGCGAAAACGCCCTGGACGCGCTGTCGGCCGCGGAGGCCGCCGGCCCGGACAAGATACCGGACTGCGTCTAACAAGGATAAAATATGCCCTGGATAAAGGAAAGCGATTGTACCGGCTGCGGTATCTGCGTGCGCAAATGCCCGGCCGGGGCCATAACACTGACAACCGGCAGAAAGGCCGCAATAGACGAGGGCAGATGCGTGCGCTGCGGCATCTGCCATGAAGCCTGCCTGGCACACGCCGTCGGCCACGACGGGGAACGCGTTACGGAACTGGTTTCGGCCAATATAGCCGACGTCGCCAAAAAGACACTCTTCTGCGGCGAGCGCCTCGGCGCGGCTGAAAGGGAGAAATCCCTCGACCGCTTCATAAAATATTACCGGCGGGAGATCGGCGTGGCCGAAAAAACCCTCGAGGGACTGGAAAAGTTAAAAAGAGGCCGCATTTGACCCCGCCGGCGAGATACCGGCTTTTTCTTTTGCCTGCTGCGCCGGCGGGGCCAAGGCCTGTCGGAAACTCCCGGGGGCGGCTTTTCTCTTTGCGCGAGAGCCGCGGTTAAAAATCACCTGAAAACCCGGGGGAAATTTTTAGAAAGTTTTTTCCGTAAACTCCAGCAAGGTCTTCCGCCGCGGCGGCGCCGGTGCAGTGGCAAGGGGCCACTTTAAAAACACCAGCGGCCCGCAGCGCGGCCGCTACCGCCGCTATTTCCTCCGCTGTTTTATCCCGCAGGTGAAAGCCTCCTGCGATCAGCCCCACGCGCTCGCCGGGGAAAGTTTCGAGCACGCTCCGCACTGTATTTTCGACCCCGGTATGGGCGCAGCCGGTTATAAGCGCCAGCCCCGCCCCGGTACGCACAACCAAAGAATGTTCAGCCAGGCGCCGGCCCTTATACTCAAACGCGGCGGCGCCGGTAGAAAAGCAGTTACCGCCCAGGGGTCCCGGGCCGACATATTCCACAAGTTCGGCGCGGGCGCTTATCAGCCGCCTCAACTCTTCCCCGGTACCCGCCGGAACATGCACTCTCCTGATCCTCCCCCTCTCCAGCAGGCCCGCCAGCCCCCCGGCGTGATCGGCGTGCTCATGGGAGATAAAGACCTCTTTTATCAGCCCGGCGTCCGCCCCGGATTTTTGCAGGTTATTTTCCAGCGACGCGTAGTCCGGGCCGGTATCAAAAAGCAGCCACCCGTCCACCAGGCAGGAGAAGCCGTGCCCGCAGGCGTACCCTTCAGGGGCGGGCGGGTTGTCGTAGAGCACCGCAAGTTTCATCAGGCCAGCTTTTCGGCGCCCGAATAGAGTTCCTCAACGCGCAGCACGGCCGCCGCCACGCGGGGATATTTCTCCGGTATGGCCGCGCACAATTCTTCGTAGACGGGCCCCGAGGTGAAATACTCTATGCGCCCCTTGGCCTGGTACGGCTTGCGGGGCTTGGCCAGGAAAAGGAAAGAGCCTTTGCTGCCGTTCTTTATGTTCTCCCGGGTCTTCTGGAAGTAATTGTCGATGATGGCGATGCTGCCGTCTTCCAGCAGTTTCATACCCAGCACGTAGACGGAATTGGGCAGCCCCTCCTTGTCCACCGTAGTAAAAACAGCCGGTCCTTCGCGCAGGTCCCAGGCGGCTTTCAGTATCTCTTTAGCGTTCATGTTTTTCCTCCGTTCCGGCGGCCGCGGCGCGCGACCGCCCTTCAATACCGGCAAAGAGCAAATCCACCTCCGGGTCGGCGGGCAGCTCCTCGCGCAGCCGGGCCAGCAGGCCGCGCCGCGCCGCCAGCTGGTGCGCTCCCGGCAGGTTCAAATCGTCGAACCAGCAGGCCGCCATGAGCAGCATGTCGGCCGCGGTGCGCAGTTCCCCCGTGGCGAGCCCTTGCCCGGAACGGGCTTTCTCTACCAGGCCAGGGGTCAGGCCGCGTCCGGGGCTCATATGCGGCAGCATGGCGGGCAGGTCGCGGAAGCCGTCGGCGGCCACCGAACGCAGCACCACCTCCATAATATCGAGTTTGTCGGCGTCGCGCAGCAGGCCGAGCAGCGCCGCGGCGGCCTTCGGCAGCGGCGGGATGTCGGCCGTCCTGCGGTTGTGGAACTGCACGGCCGCCAGCAGGTCTTCCCATTCCGCCTTGTCGCCGACGAGGCCCGCCGCGAACTTTTCCAGTACCGCGCGGCCCTGCGCCCCGTGATCGGTGGTCACGGCGTCGCTCAGCGAGCCGTGATCCCTGAATTGGGAGAAGCGGCCAGCGTCGTGCAGCAGGCCCGCCGCCCGCGCCAGCCGCTGCTCGCCGGGGCGAAGCCTGAGACCGGCCGCCAGCAGCGCGGCGTTCTCGGCTACGCGCAGGCTATGAGCGCGTTTGAGTTCCTGCATGGGATGCAGACGCCCGTTTTCCCTGAATTCTCCGAGATAAGCCTCGAACCAGTCCAGCAGGGCCGAATATTCCACGGCCCTCATCAGCGCGGTTTAAGCGTTATGGCCCCGGGCGCGCAGACGTCCACGCAGGCGCCGCAGCCGGTACATTTAGCCGCGGCTATTACCGCTATGTCCTTCATGCTTATCGCGCCGACCGGGCAGGCGCCGACGCAGGCGCCGCAAGCCGCGCATTTCGGCCCGTCCACTACGGCCAACAGGGAGGTCCCTGCGGCCTGGCCCTGTGAGAACATACCGCTCCGGCCCGCGCCCATCCCTCTTCCTCCCCCCATACCGCGGCCCATGCCGCGGCCGGCGCCCATACCCTGACCGCCTAAACCGCGTCCGGTCCTCGGCCCCTGGCCGCCCGGACCTGTTCCGTCTCCTCTTGGCATATAGCCTCCTATTTCTCCAACCGCAGCACCTGCGCGCCCATTTTAGCCCCGGCCCTGGCGGCTATCATGGGGCACTTGGCCTTGAACAGGAACCACACCGGGCGGGGCGCCTCGCTTAGCGTTTCGTAATTGCCCTGCCCCTTGGCCAGCACCAGCCCGGCCTTCCTGAAAACCTTTTTAAAAGCGGGTGAGGTCTCCTCCAGCACCGTGCCCGGCGCGTCCGAACCGTTCTCTATCACCCTGACGATCTTATGCAGTCCCGCCGCGCGGGCGTCGGCCATTATGGCGTCATTCAGCACCGGCGCGCCGCGCACCGCTACGGTTACCCGCCCGGGGCCGAGTTGCTCGATAAGCAGGCGGTCAAAAACTATTTCCCCGGCGTTATCGGCCAGGTAAAGTATGTCGCCGGCCTTTTTCACGGCCCGGGCGAAGGCGGGAAAGTTCCCGTCGAGCGGTTCGGTCATGGCCTGCCGGACGGCCTTCCTTACCCCGGCCAGGCTGGTATCCCCGGCGGCGCCCATGTCTATGATATTGCCGGCCACGGCCAGCCGCGCCGCCAGAGCCAGCGGGTCTGCGGATTTTTTTACCGCCCGCTCCAGCTCCGGCACCAGTTTAAGCGCCAGGCGGTTCTGCCTAACCTTGGCCGCCCGGTAAGGGTCCTTCTCGCCGGTGAGCTGATGCAGGCGGCGGTAGATGCGCTGCCCCATCACCGGGGCGGGCTTGTTCATGTCCATCTCCCGGCACCAGGCCAGCAGGTCGCGCAGTATCTTCTCGTGCACCACCGGGTCAGGCGAGAACATCCGCGCCGCTTCCAGCCCCTGCCTGAACAGGCACGGGATACAATCCAGATAGGTTTTCATTTCTTCCTTAATATCACCGCTTTCTTCCCCTCGAGGCCGCGGAAGCTGGCGCCCTGGGAAAGGCAGCGCGTGAGCGCCGGGATGTCCCTTACCTCGGTGCCGCCCACGGCGTCTATGCCGTAATCGAACATTGCCGGGCTAAGCGGGGCCGACGGTCCCAGCAGCACCTTGAAAGCTCCGGGGCGGCACAGCGAAATTATGTTCTTAAAAGTGCCGTTGAGCAGCGTCAGCGCGGTCAGGGCCAGCACGTCGGCGCGCGGCAGCAGCTCCGCCATTCGCTCCGGCGGCAGGTCCCGTTCGTCCTTAGGGGCCAGCTCGAAGACCCAGAGCTCTTTGGCCTGCGTCCGCAGGCGGTCGGTAAAGGGGAAATGGCCTATCACCGCTATATTCTTCCCTCTTCCTCTTTCCGTTATGAGTTCCTCGGCGTTAAGCGTTTCACACTCCGCCGGAGGCAGGGCGGAATTTATAGCGGCCATGCCGAGCGAGGTTTCCGCGCCAACGCGGGACAGCGCCAGCCGCGCCAGTTCCCTCACCGGGCGGCCGGAAAGGTTCCCGGCGCCGGCTACCGGCCCGGCGCAAGCGCCGCCGCGCAGCGTGGTAGCCAGGCCGCAGCGCTCCCCGTCTGCGCCACGAGAAACCACAGCCGTAGTAAAATAGCCGACATGGGCGGAAACCACTTCTCTTTCCTGCGTTTCCTTTATCAGCCTTTCAAGAATATCCATGCGGTCTCCTAGTTAAGGATCAACGCCTCGGGGCGCAGCAGCATCAGCAGGCCCAACGCCAGCATCAGCGCGCCGCTCACGCCTTTCAGTATTTTTCCGTGGGCCTCGGTCATCCTGTAGCGGCCCATGGTGCACGCGAACAGGGACACTATCAGGGCGAGCGGCACCACATAGGCCGCGTTATAAACCGCCATGTAAGCGTATTTCTCCAGGACCCCGGCCTGCTTTACGGAAATCACCCGCGTGAACACGGCGGGCAGCCCGACGGTACAGCCCAGCTCTATCAGGTTCACGAAGACGGCCAGCGCCGCGGTGGCTGTTACCATCACCGCGGTCTCGCGCTCGGTTATCAGGCGGCGAATCTTTTCGGCCAGCTTCACCTTGGCCTTACCGGAGATCATCAGCGACACGCCGCGCCGGAAAAAGAAGAGCTCCTTAAGGTTTATCAGCCCCATGACCGCGGCCACCGCCCCCAGCGCGGCGGTTATCCAGCGCGCGTGGCCTATTATCAGGAAGAGGTTGAACCAGGCGGCCATGAAAGAGAAGTACACCAGAGCCGAGGCCGCCACGAAGATGCCGCCGATGAGCAGCATCCGGCGCTGCGAGCCGGTATAGGCCAGCAGCCCCATCAGGAACATCAGAACCCACATGGCGCACGGGTTCAGCCCGTCGAGCAGCCCCAGCGCCACGCTGAACTGCAGGAGCGACACCGTGGAGGGGTCCACCTTGCCCAGCAGCGGCACGCTGACCTCTTTCTTTTCGCAGGGGCAGCCGGGCTTGCCGTAAGCCGCGTCCAGGGCGGTCCTGAGCTCGGCGGGGCTGCGCTTCTCGTCGAAGCCGACTATCATCTTTCCGCCGATAAAGAACGTGGGGAAACCCGAGGGCGCAGCGCCGGCCTCCGCCAGATAGCGGGCGAACAGGGGCAGGTTTCCCCGCTCCCGCTTAACTTCGTACTTGCTTATCTTTAGCCCCGGGTATTCCGCTTTCAGGAACGGGAACCATTCCACGGCCTTTCTGCAATGCGGGCAGTCATAGGTGTAAAAAAGCACAAGCTCGGCGGTTTTTTCCGCCGCCGCGGCAGGGGCGGAGTTGCGCGCGGCTACCTGCGCCGGAAAGCGGAAGGTCTTTTTCGCTGCGGCGGCCTGGGGCGCGGCCGGGGAGGAGGGCGCGGCGTTTTCAGCGGCTGTAAAAGCCAGGCCGCGGGAAGGCAGGCTTTCTTCGGCCTGCCGCAAAAATAGATTTTTAACTTCCCCGGGCCCGCAGGCCGCGGCGGCCGGGTCCTCTATGCAAGGATTGCTTTCTTCGGCGGGCAGGGCCGCCGGCAGCAACAGCAGCAAGATAAGTTTCCACATAGGGACGTTTCAGACAAGCTTGGCCCATTGTTTTTTCAGCCGGGCCAGTTCCGGTTTCAGCTTCAGGCGGGCCAGCAGCGGCAGCCTGTCCACGAACAGGACGCCGTCGAGATGGTCTATCTCGTGCTGCAGCGCGCGGGCCAGCAGGCCGGTGCCGGTCACCTCCACGGGCAGGCCGCGCTCGTTCAGGGCGCGGACCTTAACTTTTAAAGCGCGCCTCACCGGCGCGTAAAGCCCGGGGAAAGAAAGGCAGCCCTCCCCGCCCTCCTGCCTGCCTTCGGCGGAAACAATTTCCGGGTTTATCAGCGTCAGTTTCACCCCGGGCCCTTCTTCGGAGGGGATAAGTATCACTGAAAGTCGCAGGTCCAGGCCCACCTGGTTGGCCGAAAGCCCCACCCCGTTGGCCGCGGCCATGGTCTCGAACATGTCCTGTATTATGGGGCGGAGCTTTTCTTTCTCGGCGGCGAAATTAACCGGCCGGGTTTTTTTTCTTAATATTTTCTCCCCGTATTTACAGACTCGCAGCACGGCCATGGTCAGGGGCAGATCCCGGAGAACTTGCGCGCTATCGCGTCGGCGGCTTCCCGGGTCTTGCCGGCCTCCAGTTCGTATAAAGTTTTCCCCGCGTCGGCCATCAGCACGGCCTTGGGGTCCAGCGGGAGCCGGCCCAGGAAAGCGGCGCCCAGTTCGGCGGCTAGTTTCTCTCCGCCGCCGCTGCTGAAGACCGCGGTTTCCAGGCCGCAGCCCGGGCACACGAAGCCGCTCATGTTTTCCACCACGCCCAGGATTTTCACCTTCATACTGCCGGCGAAAGAGGCGCTGCGCCGGGCGTCGTCGAGTGCAACCTCCTGAGGGGTGGTCACCAGCACCGCCCCGGTAAGGCCGGGCAGGGACTGGGCCACGGTCAGCGTTTCGTCGCCGGTGCCGGGGGGCGAATCTATAAACAGGTAATCAAGTTCCCCCCAGGCCACCCCGCCGAGCATTTCCTTTATGGCGGAGGTCTTGCGGGGCCCGCGCCAAATGATGGCCGTGGAAGGATCGGCGCCCAGCAGGGCCATGCTGCAGACCGCGAGATTCGGCGCGGCGCTGTGCGGCTGTATACTTTTTCCGTCTGACTCGAGCCGCATGCCGGCTATGCCGAGCATACGCGCCACGTTGGGTCCGTGCAGGTCTATGTCGAGCAGGCCTGTTTTTTTGCCGGACGCGGCCATGGCTGCGGCCAGGTTGACGGCCACGGTGCTCTTGCCCACCCCGCCCTTGCCGCTCATCACCAGCACTTTATTGCGCACCTGGCGCATCCTGAGGGCTATTTCTTCTTCCTGCTGTTTAAGTTCTTCCTGTATGTTGGCCATTTAATTTTCCTTTGCGTTGCGGCATAGTTTCACCGAAGCGTCCTGGGCAGCCGCCGTTATGGGGTAGGCCGTGGGCGCGGCCGTAAGCCAGGGATGGGTAGCCACCTGCAGCGTTTCCAGCTCGCTCACCGACATGCCGGTCTGCACGGCGGCGCCTACGACGTTTATCAGCTCGCCGCAAGAGACCCCCCCCGACACCTGGCCGCCCATCAGCAGGCCGGAATGCCGAGAGAACACCAGTTTCAGCCGCACCTTGGAAGCGCCGGGCATAGCCGACGGGTGCCGGTCAAAGCTCTCGCAAACTCCGGTCACTATCTCGAAACCGTCCCTGCGCGCGGCCGTTTCGGTGAGGCCGGCCGAGGCCAGCACCAGGCCGTCCAGATAGGTGGAATAGGCGGCGATGGTGCCCTTGTTCTCGCGCACCACTTTCAGGCCGAAAAGATTGGAGCCGGCCACGCGGGCTTCAGCGGTAGCGGTGGAGGCCAGCATGACCGACACCGGCCGGCGCGTGAAGAAATCCTTTTTCTCGGCGCAATCGCCTACGGCGAAGATATCCGGGTCCGAGGTGCGCATGTACTCGTCCACGGCCACGGCCCCGGTTTTGGAGATATCCAGCCCGGCGTCAGCGGCCAGTCCGGCGTTGGGCACCGCCCCTATGGCCAGCACCACGGCGTCAGCGGGGAAGCTTTCACCGCCGGCCAGCCGCACGCTCTCGGCGCGGCCGCCGCCCTCGATGCTTTCTACGCGGACACCGGTGAGCACGCGCACCCCCTCGGAGGCCAGGCGCTCGCCGGCCAGGGCGCCGAACTCGGGGTCGAAAGAGTTGGCCAGCAGCGCCGGCAGTAACTCCACCAGCGTCACCTTGCGCCCCGCCTTGGCCAGCTCCTCGGCCATCTCCACGCCTATGAACCCGCCGCCCAGCACCGTCACGCGCTCCGCCTTGCCCAGCGCTTCGAACATCTCTTTCAGCACGTCGAGGTCCTTGTGAATACGATAGACGTTTTTGAGACCGGCGCCGGGTATCTTCGGCATGAAAGGAGTGGAGCCGCAGGCCAGCACCAGTTTGTCATAACCTATCACGGTGCCGCCGGCGAAAGCCACGGTCTTTGCCGCCCTGTCCACTCCTACGGCCTCCAGGCAGAGCGCCTCTATGCCCAGCGCCGCCGGCACCGGAGGGAACGCGTTATCCTCAGGCTTTTTAAGGCTCGCGGCCATGTAGGGGATGCCGCAGGGCACTACTCCCCTGGCCACGCTGTGCGTCAGGATCACGCTCTTGCCAGGATAATATTTGCGCGCGGTCGCCGCCGTTATGCGGCCCGCCGGGCCGCCGCCTATCACGAGAACGTCCGTTTTTTTATTTTGTGTCATATCTTTCCCCTGCGCCTGAGCGTGTCGGGCGCGCTTACCGGTTTCACCGCCGGGGCTTTTTGCCCGTAAACAGTTATAACTTTGATAGCGCCGGCGCCCAACCTGGCAAGCTCGGCTTCTACTTCCGCCCCCGCAGCCTCCACTTCGGCGCGGCACAGCGGTTTTTCCGCGCAGGGCCGCAGCGGCGTGTTAAGCTGCACTTCGTCGGGGCCGATCTCGGCGTAAAGCCGGGCCAGGTCCCTGGCGCGGCCTTTATTGGCCTCTATCAGCATGGTCTGCACGGCCAGGCGGCCGCGGAAGCCTTTAGAGAACAGCACCAACCCCTTAACCACTTCTCTAAAATAGACTCCCGGGCCGGGCCTGTTGATGGCGTTGAACAGCGCCTCGTCAGGCGCGTCCAATTTGGCGAGGACGAAATCGAAGGAAGCCAGCTCTTCCCTCACCCTGGCGGAGTACATCAGCGCCGAGTTAGTGATGATAGCGGTCTTCTCCGGCCGGCAGCGCGCGCATTCCAGCCGGAGTTCCGTCAGATTGGCCGCCATAGTGGGTTCGCCGCGGCCGGAGAAGGTTATGTAATCCGCCGGCGCCTTTATTGCCTCCAGCTCCGCCCCCAGATCCCCGGGAAGCAGGTATACCGCGCGCCCAGGCTGGCGCGGCGCGCGGTGGCCCAACTGGCAGTAGACGCAGTCAAAGTTGCAGACTTTTTCGATTTGCGAAACGGGGTCCACTCCGAGCGATATTCCCAGCCGCCAGGAGCCCACCGGGCCAAAGCAATATTTATAGTCAGCCATATCCAGAGATTGAGGCCAAGCAGCCGCCGGGCCTACTTTTTAAGATACTCTTCCACGGCCTCGCGCACGGTCCTGTCGCCTTTGAGGCCGGTAACGCCTTTTATGCCGGCGGCCTCTATGGCGGTCTTGGCGTTGGGGCCGAGCTCGCCGGTAAGCACCACCTGGGCGCCGTTGGCCGCTGCCTGCCGCACCGCCTCCGGTCCGGCCCCGCCCTGCGCGCCGGCCGCCGAATTGCTGACCGGCACGAACTTCATGGTCTCGCTGTCCACTATCACGAAATAGGGCGCCCGGCCGAAGCGCTCGCTCACCTTCGCTTCCAGGGAACCGCCCATGGCGGATACGCAGATTTTCATTTTATTCTCCTTTACTTTCAATGACCGAGCACGAACAAAGCTATGGTGCCTACGCCGGCCAGGCCCAGCACGAACTGCGACACGGGGCGGCCGCGGCCGGGATGGCGGTGGGCGGCCGGGATCAGGTCGGCTAGCGCTATATAGATAAAGCTGGACGCGGAGACGGCCATGACATAAGGCAGCGCCGGCTTAAAAAGAGCCAGGGCGTAATAAGCCGCGAAGGCCCCGGGCAGGGTAGCCAGCGACGAGAGGGTGTTGGCCCAGAGCGCCTTGCGGCGGGACCAGCCGGCGGAGAGCATAATGGCAAAGTCCCCGGTCTCCTGCGGTATCTCGTGAGCCACTACGGCCAGGGTGGAGGTGTAGGCCAGCGCCGGGCTTACCAGCAGGGCCGAGCCTATCAGAATGCCGTCCATGAAATTATGCAGCGCGTCGCCTACGACGATCATGACCCCTGCCGAAGAATGCACTTCGCAATCCTCCTTGTGGCAATGCCGCCACAGCAGGGTCTTTTCCAAGCCCAGAAAAATAAAGATGCCGCCCAGCGCCGCGCCCAGCACCGACAGCGGTGAGGCCCCCATGGTCAAAGCCTTGGGCAGCAGGCCGAGGAAAGCGGCGCCCAGCAGCGTACCGGTAGCGTAACTTATCAGACAGGGCACCAGCTGCCGCCGCATGCGCTCGGGGAACAGCAGCACCAGCCCAGCGGCGGCTATGCTCAGCACGCTGCCGGCAAGACTCAGGAATAATAAGGTGCCAAGTTCCATCAGGGTTTTACCAGGTACTCTCCCAGCGCGCGGTAAAAAGCCGTAGAGGCCAATATCGGGCAATGCTTATGGTCCTCCGGCACTTGTCCCAGGGTCTTTATGATCAGGCCCGGCGAGACGAAGAACGCCTCGGACAGCGGCCGCTGATCGGCGTAAAAAGCCACTATGGCGCCGCAGGCCCTGGTGACCCCGCAGCCGTCGGCGTGATACTTTATCTCTTTTATTTTTTGCCCGTCGAAATTGATATAGAACTCCATCGTGTCGCCGCAAGGCCCGGTAACGGAGGCCGAGGCATCCGGATCGTTCAGCCTTCCCTCGTAATGTTCCACGGCCTTATCCAGCGCCATCTTGCGGTCTTCCATTTAATTCTCCAAAGCCCTTTCCAGGATACGCCAGGCCTTTTCCACGGCCGCGGCGGCCGGGCCTGCCGCGTCCTCCCCCAGGGTCTTGCGGGCCAGGAGGGTTTTGATCACTCCCGTATCGAAAGGCATGCGGCCCAGTAAAACAAATCCAAAATCCGCCGCGGCCGACTCAAGGGCCGCGGTCTCCCCTTCGTTCAGGTCCCATTTATTTACCAGCAGAAAACCCTTCAACTTTTGCTGCTTCAGCAGCTCCGCAAGGCGCATAAAATCGTGCCTGCCCGACACCGTGGGTTCCGCCACCAGCACAACGGCGTCCACCCCGCCCAGCGCGGCAAGCACAGGGCAGCCTATGCCCGGCGAGCCGTCAAGTATGAGGTATTTAGCGCCCGAGGTTTCGGCGACCTTTACAGCCTCGGCCTTCAAGAGCGCCACCAATTTTCCGGAATTTTCTTCGGCCGGCTCCAGCCTGGCCCCGGCAAAGGTCCCAAAGCGGCAGGGTGAAACCGCCCAGGTGCCGCTTAAGACCTCTTTAGAGGTTATGGCCCCGGCCGGGCAATTCCACACGCAGACGCCGCAGCCCTCGCAGGCGGTCTGGTTGATATTGTAAGGCCCCGGGGTGACGGCGTCGAAGCGGCAGACTTCAAGGCAGCGGCCGCAGGCGACGCATTTCCCCGGGTCTATCGAGGCTTTTTTGCCGCCGAAATAATCGTTGCGGACGGCGGGCTCGGGGGACAGTATGATATGCAGGTCGGCCGCGTCCACGTCGCAGTCAGCTGTAACGCAGGGCGCCGCCAGCCGGGCAAAGGCTCCGGACACGGTGGTCTTGCCGGTCCCGCCCTTGCCGCTCAGGATGAGGACTTGTTTCATACGGCAGCCTCCGCCTCTATCGCCGCGAACATGGCCCGCAAGGCCATGCGGTATTCCGGCCTGGCGGAGAGCAGGGTCTCGCCGCGGGAATAAGCCTCGGCTATCGCCCTGTCGAAAGGGATCTTCAGCAGTATCTTTATGCCTTTCTCCGCGCACCAGGCTTCCATCTCCCCGTCGCCGAGGTCGGCGCGGTTTATCACCAGGGCGTGCGGCACTTTTAGTTTCTCCAGCGTTTCCACCGCCAGTTTCAGGTCGCAAAGGCCGAAGGGGGTGGGCTCGCTGACCAACAGACAGAAGTCGCTGCCCGTCACGGCGTTGATCATGGGACAGGTGGTGCCCGGCGGGCAGTCTATGATCGTATGCGCCCCCGGGGGGGCCAGCTTCTTGACCGCCTTTATAAGGCGCACGGGGCTGGCCTCTCCGATATTCGTGATCCCGTCGGCAAAGAACAGCTCCCCGGCGCGGCCGCTGCGTATTTTTCCGGCGGGATGCGGCGCTTCGGTTATGGCTTTTTCGGGGCAGGCCAGGGCGCAGCCGCCGCAACTGTGGCACATGTGCCCGAACAAGAAAGGTTTTTTATTGAAGATCTTTATCGCGTTGTACGCGCAGACCTCCTGGCAACGCCCGTGTCCCTTGCATTTGGCGGCGTCTATCACCGGAACCGGAATGGTGAACTCTGCCTCGGATTTTATATCCGGCTTCAGGAACAGCGCGCAATCCGGTTCTTCCACGTCGCAGTCCAGCAGGGCGGCGCCGGGTCCCAGCGCCTGCGCGAGCGCGCAGGATAAACTGGTCTTCCCGGTGCCGCCTTTTCCGCTGGCTATGGCTAGTTTCATTTAACCTTCAGCTCTTTGTGGCAGAGCCACCAGTCCAGGCATTCGAACTTGCCCGCCTTGGCGTCCTTCAGGCGCGCCTTGGCCGCGGCCACGTCCTTGGCCGGCGGGAGGATGACGTGGTCCTTGCCCACCACCTCGCTGTCGGGCCACTGCGCGGGCATGGCCACGCCGTGCTTGTCGGAGACCTGCATGGCCTTTACGGCGCGCAGGATCTCGTCCATGTTGCGGCCCAGTTCCTGCGGGTAGTAGAAGATGATGCGGATGGCGCCCTCGCCGTCCACCACGAACACCGCGCGCACCGTGTTGCTGCCCTTGCCGGGATGTATGAGGCCGAGGGTTTTAGCCACGTTGCCGTCGTCGGCGATGATGGGGAATTCTATCTCCACGCCTATCTTTTCCTTGATCCACTCTTCCCACTTGATATGGGAGAAGACCTGGTCCACGCTCATGCCGATAAGCTCGCAGCCCAGCGCCTTGAACTTCGGGTAGCGCTTCTGGAACGCCACGAACTCGGTGGTGCACACCGGCGTAAAATCGGCAGGGTGGCTGAACAGCACGAACCAAGTGCCCTTGTAATCGCCCGGCAGCTTCTTGACGCCGCGCGTGGTTTGCACCGTCATCTCCGGGAACTTATCGCCCAGCAGGGGCATCCCCCTCTTTTCGTTGTTTTCCATTTTTCCTCCCTCACCTTTTATATTAATGGGCGCACTCGCCGTCGTGGCCGTGGTCCTTGCAAGGGTCGATGCCGCCCAGCTTGCTCTGCAGCAGCGCCTTCACGGCGTCTTCCGCCTTGCCGCTGTAGCCGAAGATCGGCACATCGGCCGCGGCGAACTTGTTCTGGGCGCCCGCGCCCATGCCGCCGGCTATCACATGGGTGATGCCGTATTTCAGGATCTCGGTCACGGCCGTGCAGCCGCCGCCGCCGTGGACGGCGGTATTGACTACCACCTTGGATTCTTTTATCTTGTCGCCCTCCGCCTCCACTATGAGGAAGTGCGAGCACTGGCCGAAATGGGCGCAGACTTCGCTTTTGAGACCCTGGTCGTCGTTCAAGGTTATTCCGATTTTCATTTTATTCTCCTGGTCTTTTTGCCGGCACAGACTGTAGCCGGCCGCGTTGATTTTATTTGTTCTTAAATTCGTCCGGCCGCCGGAGCCCGGTGCAGCACCGACATGATCTTTTTCACTTCGGCGGAAACCTCGTTGACTATCTCCTTCATTTCCCCGGTCGCGACCAGTTTCATCAGCTCGCCGTTCATCATGGAAATATAGACGGCGCCGTCGCTTTTCTCGTAGACCGAGATGGCCTTGGGCGAGAAGGCCGAGATCTTCTTACGCTCGTCGGTCTGGAACATCCGGGAAGCGAACCCGCCGTGGCAGTACTGGATGATGGTGATGCGGCCGGCCGGGGCCCCGCCGTTCCTGGTGATCTCCGCGCCCTGGTCCACCACATTGAACACGTGCCAGCCTTTTTTGCCGGCGATGCTCTCTTTCAGCCTGACCACCGTATCGTCATAACCGAAAGGGCTTTTCACTTCCTTTAGCATCAGGCCAAGGAAATTGGCCCTGAGCCAAAGGACTACCCCCGCCAAAACCGCGGCTATCGCTATATATTCCATAAGATGTTTCTCCCTAAGAAGTCTTGCATTAACTAACGATGACGATCCGCTTTAAAACTTATTTGGCGCAATCAGGGCAGAGCCCGTAGAACTGTATGACGTGGCCGCTGATCCTGAAACCGTATTTCTTACTAAGCCCCTCTTCGGCCCGGCGCAGCAGTTGCGTTTCTTCCTTAATGAAATCCTTGTAATCCACTATCTTGCGGCACGAGGCACAGACCAGGTGGTGGTGGTGACCTTTCGTCCCCGCCGGGTCGGCGAATTCGTAGCGGGCCTTATCGTCGCCGGTATCGAACTTGCTGACCATCCCCAGCTCGGTCAGCAATTCCAGGGTGCGGTAGACGGTGGCCAGGCCTATATTCGGGCAAAAGCGGGCGGCTTTTTTAAAAACCTCTTCAGCCGTCAGGTGCTCTCCCCTCTCGCTGAGCGCGTCCAGCACTGCATGGCGCGACGGCGTCATGCGGCGGCCGTGGCCGCGTATGCGGCGGCAGCAGCAGTTTGGGTCGTGGTCCTTGCGCCTATGCATAATTATTGAGAACTATTCTCAATAGTATATTTTTTCACCCTGCCTGTCAACATTAAGTCCCGCCGCCTCACAGCGGCGCTAAAAGTAGAACCGCAGCCACAGATCGAGTTTCGCGGAGGCCTGGCGGCCCCCGAACTCGGTACTGCGCCCGCCCCCGGTGAACACCGGCCAGGCTATGAACTCGAAATTGGTGACCGGCTTGTAGGAGAGCGGGAGGCCCGCCAGCCAGCTGCCGTCGGCGGCGTTTATCATCACGTAGGCGGACGGGGTGAAATAAAGCCAGTTGAAGGGCTCCGGCCAGGACAGCTTGAGATAAATATAATCCTTCATCAGATTGGAAGAACCGAAATAGCCCCGGCTCACGGCCAGCGCGGAGGCCGCGGTCACGGAACTACCGGAGACGGCCGCCGCGTCCAGGAAGCCAGCGTAGTCGCGGTATTCTTCCCGCGTCAGGCCGGCGCCGCTGCGGTAATATTCCGCTATGGCTGTCAGGTTCCAGGAGTTAAGCCAGCGCAGGCCCAGCAGCCAATCCTCCCCGTCCCGCTCGGAAGAAGAAGCCGCCCCGGCGGCTATCGTGTAGCGCTCCTTGTTGTAGAAGCGGCTGTATTCGCCGTGCACTTCCAGGCTGGGGCCGAGATTGCGCGAGGCCGCCGTGCCGGCCCGCTCCGGATTCACGCGGCTGGCATAAGCCATGAAGTCTATGTCGGTATCCCAGGCCAGCAGCGAGAGCTTGGCCGCCAGGTCGGTGTCGCGCGCCTCGGAATTCTGCGCGGTCAGGGTTTCGGCGGACGGCACGGCGATAAGGTTGAAAGCCGCGTTATTGAGCGCTCCGCCTGAAAAGCTGCGTATATATTCGTAGCCGAAGGACATCAGGCCGGCCTGCGCCAGCTCCGGGTTCTCCGGGTCCTTTACGGGGTTCACGTAGCCGACGGGGTTGAAGGCGTAGCCCTTGCCCCAGCTGTACATGCGCTTGCCCGCCGTCAGCGTGGCGCGCTCGCCCAGGGCCAGCGTGCCGTAAAGTTCGTGCAGGGACAGGTCGCTCTCGGCCTCGCTGTAATACTGGGCGTAAGTGCGGGCATGGAAAGCCGTGGCCCCGCTGCGGTAATCCCCGTTGAAATAAAGGTCCAGGCGGTATTGGGACAGCGTACCGGCCGGAGCCTGGCCGTAATACTGCAGCGCGTAGAGCGGGGAGGTCCGCCGGGTATCCACAAGGGAATAGCGCGCGTCCAGGTTGCCCCCCAGTTCCAGTTTAGGCGCCGCGTTCTCGCCGGAGGAACCGGGAATGGCGAAGTCGTATTCCCCGGCGTAAAGAACCGGCGCGAGGGCCAGGAGCAGGGCGGTTAAGAGTTTCACTTGCGGAGATTCTCCAGCTTGGACATGTACCCGGTGGTGAACACCTCGTCCTTGAACTCGCGGGCCTTCACCTGGGAATAGATCATCAGCGACTTGTAGCCCTTGTAAAGCGGGCTGTGCGTCTCTATCACCGACGGGCGGCTGAAACCGCCGCCGAAATCCTTCACCTCTTTGAACTCCAGCGTCTTTATCAGCATGCCGCTGGCCGAATAGCACTCTATCTTCTCCAGCGTCTCGTCGGGCTTGGCCCACATCTTCAGGCTGTCGTAGGCCACGGTCTTATTTTTGGCTTTCAGTTCCAGCAGGTAGCCGCCGGCCGACTGGGAGGCCGACTTCACTGCATATTCGGCCCCGTAATCCACCTGCATAATATCGGCGTTGTTGAAGACGCCGCCGGTGACCGACTGCAGGCTGGTGATGCGCATGGGACGGCCGACGTTGGGGATGTAGAGCCACATATTATCGCCCAGGCGCAGGGTGCTGCGGCCTTTCTCGCTGGCGGGCGCCAGGTACAGCATGGCCATGGAATCCCGGCCCTTCTTGGCCGTGTAGAAGATGAACTCCTTCTTCTTGCCGTCGGGCTCTATGTTGACCAGCTTGCGGTAGGCCTCGTAGCTGGGCGGCATCAGGCTGGCGTCTATACGCTTGAGCAGGGCCTCGCCGTCCAGAGCCGCGGCCGGCAGGGCGGCGGCGAGCAGGGCCAGGACCAGAACGGGTTTAAGAATTTTCATGGTTTTCTCCTTATACGTGCCGCAGCGCTTCCACCGGTTCCATCCGCGAGGCCTTGAGCGCCGGCTGCAGGCTGGCCAGCGCGGAAATGATCAGCACCACGCCTATGGCCAGGGCTATCTCGCCCAGCGGCACCGCCGGCGAGAGCACCAGGTCCATGTTGCCGAAGGTGAATTTGATCTTCAGGGCCTTGAGCAGCAGCAGCAGGCCGGCGCCCGCGGCGCCGCCGACAAAGCCGCTGAGCAGGCCCAGCGACAGGCCTTCGGCCAGGAAGAGCGCCAGTATTTTATTCGGCGGAGTGCCGATGGAGGCCATGGTGCCTATCTCGCCTATGCGCTCATAGACCGACATCATCATGACGTTGAGCACGCTGACGAGCACTATGAAGACCAGCACCAGCCGCACCACCATGATAAGCAGCGTCACCATTTTGGCTATGCTCGAGAAGGGCGAGAGGTCTTCCCAGGTATGCACCTCCAAGCCGGACTTGGCGCTCCGGCCGGGCTGCGCGCCCGGGGCGGGTTCGGCGCCGGGTTTCTGTCCGGCGCCGGCCAGGGCGGCCAGCTCTTTTTTTATGGAAGCGGCCGCGCCGGGCAGCCGGTCGAAATCCTTCAGCCGCACGGCCACCTCGGTCACCTCTTCGCCCTCTATGCGCAAGAGCGTTTTGGCGTCGTCTATGTGTATATAGCCGTCCTTGCCCTGCGGGCCCATGATATTCTCGGAGATGCCCGAGAGGCGGAAGCTCAGGCCGTTGACCGAGCCGTCCTTGTTATTGGCCACCAGCACCACCTCGTCGCCTACCTTAAAGCCGAGGCCGGCGGCTATGTTCTGCGGCAGCACTATGGCGCCGGGCTTCACAAAGGCGGCGGGGCCGGCTTCGCCTTCCTTAATGCGGCCCGGCAGGTCGGGGCAGACGGCGCTTTCTCGCTCCGGCCGCACCGCCGTCAGGCGCATGTTGGTGGTGCTAGCGAAATTGCTGATCATGGCGCCGAAGCGGATGCGCTCGGAGTAGGCCCCCACTTCGGGATGGGAGTCCAACACTTTGCGCAGCCCTTCCAGCCCCTTGTCGCCGATGACGAGGTCCAGCGGCAGGTTGTCCATGGAACCGATATAGCCTTTCTTATGAACCTGCAGGTGGCCGAGGTTGGAATTAGTGATGATGCCTATGACCTCGCTGCGGAAGGAATTGCCCACCCCGCCGAAGACTATCACCAGCGTCACGCCCAACGCGATGAGCGAGGAGGTGAGCAGGGTGCGGCGCGTGTAGCGCAGCAGGTTGCGGAACGCGATCTTTATTATATTGTTCATTACTTGCCCCCCGCCGACAGCAGGCCGTCTTCTATGGTATAGATCTGCTCGGCCTCGCCCACCACCTTCTGGTCGTGCGTGGCGAAGATGAAGGTGGTGTCGAGCTCCTTCTTCATGGCGTGCATGAGGCCTATCACCTTGTAAGCGGTATCGTGGTCCAGGTTGGCGGTGGGCTCGTCGGCCAGCACCAGCTTGGGGCGCGCGGCCAGCGCGCGGGCCACGGCCACGCGCTGCTTCTGCCCGCCCGAGATCTGGCCGGGGTACTTGTGCATCTGCGCGGCCATGCCCACCTTCTCGAGCATCTCTTCCACGCGGCGCCGCCGCTCGGCCGGAGCCACGTTCTGCACCATCATCAGCGGGAACTCCACGTTCTCGTAGACGGTAAGCACCGGGATCAGGTTAAAATTCTGAAAGATGAAACCGATGTTCTCACCGCGGAATTTTGCCGAAGCGCGGCGGTCCAGCGAGCTGATCTCCGTACCGGCCACGGTGACGCGGCCGGAGGTGGGACGGTCCAGCCCGCCCAGCAGGTTGAGCAAGGTGGTCTTGCCGGAGCCCGAAGGACCTATGAAGGAAATGAATTTCCCAGGCTCTATGGCTAAAGTTATCCCCTTAAGGGCCGGGGTAGCGATTTCCCCGGTGATGTAGTCTTTCTTTACGGCTTCCAGGGTTACAAGTGACATCGGCGCTCCTTTATCTCCGCAACTATCAAACGGCCGCGGGCCGGCCTTTATTGCCCCGCCAGTATGAGATGCGCGAAAACGCAGGAAGTTTCAGCTCAGACCGTTATCAGGCGGTCGGAATCGCGCACTATCTCGTAGTGGTCCTTAAGAGTCGAGAGCGGGCAGATCTCCGAGCCTTTGGAATTCCTTATCTTCAGGCAGGTGCCGCAGGCCAGGAACTTGCCGCCGGAGGCCAGGAATTTTTCCGCCTCCTCCCTTACATTGAAGCGGGGATCTTCGATCTTGTCTATCTCCACGCCTTTGCCGGAGAGGAAAATCTTCACCTCGTCTCCCTGCTTCACGGCGTAAAGCGCCAGCCGCAGCGCGTTAAAAACCGTCTCCGGATCGGTCTGAGTGATAACCATCCCAAGTTTCATTTTACCCTCCGCCCTGCCTAATCTTTCAGAAAAATATTCTTCAGGAACTTGGCTTCGGCCTGAACTTTAGGCTGCCCGTCCTGCAGCAGTTCCGCCCTCATCACGTACAGCGGGGACATGTCTTTTTCCAGGCGGGCCGTCACCTCCGCCGCGCGGCCGATAATCACCGGGGCCTTGTATTTAAGGTTGAACTCCGCCGTGAGAGCCGCGATGCCCATTGAGAACAGGCAGTTGGTCATAGCGCTGTCGAGCATAAGGGCAGCGATGCCGCCGTGCAGGAACCCGTCATAACCGGACATTTCCCTGCGGCAGAACACGGCCGCCCGCACCGAACCGTCCGCCTGTTTAACGAACTTCAGGCGCAGCCCGGCGGGGTTGTTCGGCCCGCAGGCCACGCAGGCGGTATGGGACTTGTGCCCGGTGTGGGGAGATTTCGCTTCAGATGGATCCGTCACGGTTTCTTTCCTTCCGGCCGCCCTTTGTCTATCTTCAGGGCCTTGCCGTTTACTACCGCAGAGGCGACCTTGCCCCGCGCCGAGGCCAGGATATTGCCAAAGGTCTGCCTGGAGATCCGCATCGCCGCGGCGGCTTCAGCCTGTTCCTTGCCGTCCACGTCGGAGTACTTAAGCGCCTGGAATTCGTCCAGGCGCAGGGTCACTTCCTCCAGCTCGGTGAGCGGCACAGCCCGCGGCTTGAAATAGTAGGCTCGCGGTTCGGCGGTCACTTTCCTGCATTTATAGGGACGGGTCATTGGTTACTGGCATATGCCAATATCTAGATGCTAACAAGTAGGGCGGGGCAAGTCAACAGCCGAGCGGATAGCGCCTAGCGCGGCGGCGGGCCCGGTTTCACCCGCCTTCCAGACCGCGCAGGGTTTTATGCGCCAGCGCGAGATTATCCTCTCCAGCAGGTAGTCCCTGGCCACCAGGATCAGGTCCGGACCGTTCTCCCCCAGCAGCCCTTCCAATTGCGGCGCCCAGCCGCCGCCTTCCAGTTCCAGAAAACCGACCTCATCGAGAAAAATGGCGCCGGCGGCGGAAAGCTTTTCCGCGGAGAAAGCTGCGCGGCCGGCAGCCAGGCCCTCAGCGAAGAAGCGGAACTCCCCGGCGCGCGTCTCCCCCCCCGGTTCCCGGCGGCACAGCGACGTCCTGGCTCCGGAGGCGAGATCCAACAGCTCGAAGCCCGCGCGTTTATCCTGCTCCCAGTAGCCTTCGGCGATTATGCCCGCCGGCTTCTGCCCGGCGGCGCGCAGCAGGCCGGCCAGCGCGGCGGCCAGGCTGCTCTTGCCGCTGCCGTGCTCGCCGGTTATGATGAAAACCCGGCGGCGCGGCCGCTCCAGCAGGCAGGGCGCGCGGGAGATTACGGCGCGCAGCGAGGCCGCGGGCCGCAGCAGCATATCCCTGCCGGACGGCAGCGAGCCCAGCACCAGCGGCAGCGTGGCGAAAGCGTACTCGAGCGTCTCGAAGAAGGCCGGTCCGACCCCGCGCTCCACGGCGCGGCGCACCCGCGGGTTCAGCAGTTCCTGCGCCACCGCGGCAAAGCCCAGCGTCAGCGCGAAAGCCCTGGCCGCCATGCGCAGGCCGGAACCCCAGTCGCCCAGCAGCCAGCCGGCCAGGAGCGAAACCGCGGCTATGCCCGCCCACATGCCGGTCTTGGCCAGCAGCGCCGCCGAGCGGCGGTAATAGCGGGCGCAAACGGAGGCGTAAACCAGGGAGAGGCCTAAAACAACCGGCAGCGGCAGCCGGCCGGCGACCATCAGGCCGGATACTACCGCGAGGTGCAGGACAAGAAAGAAAGCCGAGTAGTAACCAGCGGCGCCTCCTGAGCGAGGCTTGAAAAGCTCCCGCCCGCCGGAGCGCAGCGGCGCAAGTTCGCCGCCGGCCGCCGCCCGCAGCCCCACCAGCGCGGCGGCAACGCCGGCCAGGAAATACGCGACAAGAACCGCCAGCAACGGCTCCCACATGCCGCCCGGTTGGCCCAGCCAGGCCCGCAACTTCTCCAAACCTTTAACATACAGCGCCAGCGAGTCCGGGCCGTAAAAGAGGTAAAGCTTTCCGAGCTTATGGAGCAGGCCCCAGCTCATGGCCAGGCCGCCAGCGATTATGTAGCCGGCAGTATTTCCCCCCAGCAGCCGGACAGCCGCCTCGGCCAGCAGGCCCTCGGCGAAGATCGCCACCATGGGGCTGAGCAGCACGGCGCTGGGAGAGACGGACTTCATGGCGGCGCAGATCAGGCCCGCGCGCCACAATAACCCCCGCTCCGGCCAGAGCCGGTGGCCGGCTATCAGTATAGCTATCCCTATGCCGGTCAGCAGCAGCCCGGCGAAAGGGATATGGGCGTTCTTCAGGAAACTGCCCAGCACTATCTCCGAGGCGGCCCAAAGGCTGCCGAGCACGGCTGCCTTGCGCCAGAGAAGATTGCCGCGGCCTGGTCCGTTCATGGTTTAAAAGGCGACCTTCAGGGTACCGGTGACTATCCTTCCCGGTGAGAGTTCGTCGGAGGCTTGCTGATAGCGCTCATTGAACAAATTGCCAAAGCGCAGCGACGCGAAGAACTCCCCCGGGAACTTCCGCTCCGCTCCGATATTCATTACCGAGTAACCGGCACCGGACTCGGTATTGGCGTCGTTGGTGAACTGGCGGCTTTTATGCGTCCAACTGGCGAAATACTTGGCATCGCCGCGTTTCCAGGCCAGGCCGGCGGAGTAAATATGCCGGGGGGCGAAGGTTAACTGGCAGCCCTCTATAGCCAGGCCCGGCGCGCTTGTTATTCGCGAATGGGACTGGGCGTAAGCCGCAGAAAAGGAGAAATCACCGGCGATGTATTTCACCGGCAATTCCGCGCCATAGATCCGGACCTTCCCCACATTGGTGTAGATCCGTTCTTTTTTACCGGCCGCTATCACCCCGGTCTCGACCTGGTAAATGAAGTCTTTGGCCGCCGTAAGATACAAGCTCGGGTCCAGGTACAGGCCGGCCGCGGGGTTGAGCCTGAACCCGGTCTCCGCGGTATCGGCTTTTTCCGGGCCGAGATCCGGATTGGGCTTCTGGTACCAGGTGCCTTTAATGAGAGTCAGCACCATGTCCTCGAGTTCGCCGGTCCTGAAGCCCCTGCCGTAGGATATATATTGCGCCGCCCTCTCGCTGTACTTATAGCCGGCCGACAGCTTGGGCGTAAAACTGCGCCAGGTACGTTCCCTTAATTCCCCCGCCGAGAGCGAAACGTTATTGGTGTTCTCGGAAAAACCGTCATGAAACATGACGGTGTCGTATCTTATACCGGCCGTCACGTTAGCCCTGCCGGATAAAAACTTTTTCTCCACTTGCAGGAAAGGCGCGTAGCTGTCGGTTTCGCCGATATCGCGCGCGTACTTGCCGTTGTTGTAATCGTCGTAGCCGTTTACCGACCCGTGCTTCCAGTCGAAGCCCAGCGTGGCCGTTACCCCCGCCAGGCCTCCGCCCACAGAACTTAAAATACCGCGGTCCCGCCTGGCCACCGCTATGTCGGTATGCGCCGCCGTGCCGCTGGCCTCGGCGCGCGCCTGGTCCGTCCGCTGGTCGAAAAAGGCCACTGCCCAGTTCAGGCTTTCCCGGCCGCCTTGCCACGAGAGCCTGGCCCGGTCGGTTTCGCTTTCGCGGTATTCGCCCTTGGCCGTTCCCTGATAATTAGACCCGAGCCCGGTTACCCCTTTCTGACGGGAGAGGTCCGCGCGAACTTCTCCCGCCTCTTTCAGGTCATAAGCGGCTTTGATCCCGGCTGAATTCTCGAAGATGAAAGCTTTCCTTGTGTATGCGTCACGGTCGGCTCCAGCGGCGTGCACATACCCGTCGCTCTCCAGATATTTCCCGAAAACCTGCAGCGACAGGAGCCCCGCTTTTACTCCCGCTTTTGCAGCGGTATCCAAAGTGTTGTAAGTCCCGTAGGAGGTTTCAAGGCTGTACCCGGCTCTTGCCGGTTTAGTAATTATATTTATCGTTCCTCCCAGGGCATTGGAACCATAGAGAGAGGACGAGGGCCCTTTGAACACCTCCACGCGGTCTATCTCCTCCGCGGCGAGGTCGTTCCAGTTCACTCCGCCGGTGGCCGAGTTGTTCAGCGGCACGCCGTCGAGCAGCACGAGGGTGCGGCCCTGCGACCGGCCGCCCTGGGTGGCGCTGCCCAGGCCGCGCAGCGTCAGCGCCGCCGAACGGTCGGTTATGTCCCCCGAAGAGCGCGTAGTGTTCAGCCCTGGCACGAGGGCCTGCAGTTTTTCATCCAGCGTGGCGCCCGGCAATTCTTTGAGCTGCTCCGGCACTACGACCTCCATAGAAGCGGGGACATCGGCGAAAGTCCGCGGGGCCCGCCCGGGCGTAGTAACAGTCAGATGCAAGTCGGCAGCGGCCAGCGGGGAGCAGGACAACAGGCAGGAAAGCAGCAAGACCATCCCTTTGCGCATCATTATTCCTTTACAGTTCACACCTTCGCGGGACGGGGGTCAGAGGGGCGCTATTATGGAAAAAGAGCCGTGGGTAACGCCTTTGAGGGCGCGCAGCGCGTCCGCGAGGCGCTGCAGCTCGGCGGGGCGGCCGGTGAGGGTGACGGTGCAGAGGGCTTTGCCGCCGCGCAACTGGTGTACCTGCGAGGAGAGTACGTTCCTGGCGCTGACGCGCAGGAGTTTCTCCAGCCCGCGCCCCGGGCGGCTGTCGGCCGGGTCGTAGACCACGGAGACGGTGGCGGCGCAGTCGCGGCCGCCGCGCCAGTCCTTCCGGACTATAGCGCGGCGGATGAAGTCGGCCAGGGCCTGGGAGCGGCTGGGATAGCCGCGCTCGGCGGAGATTTCGTCGAGGCGGCCCAGCAGGCCCTTCTCCAGGCAGACGGTAAAGCGGTCGAGGGAGGCGTTTTTCATATTCATACTATTTTACAATAAAATATGAATTTGGCGATAAAAAAAGGCCCCGTCCGGGGACGGGGCCCTTCTGCAGCGCCGCCGTAAGTTACGGCTTTCTGCCTTCCGCCCGGGGCTCTTCCTTGGGCAGCGGCTTGAAGCACATGAACCAGTCGTAGCAGTGTACCCCTGTCTCTTTCTGCGTGTCCACACGCGTTTTAGCCACGCCGCAGGAGTTGGGCGGAGGCACTATCACGTCTTCGCCCGGGCGCCAGTCGGCAGGAGTAGCCACCTTATACTTGTCGGCGGTCTGCATGGCTATCAGCAGGCGCTTCATCTCGTCGAAGTTGCGCCCCGCGGAGAGCGGGTAGTAGATCAGCGCCCGGATCTTGGCGGCCGGGTCGATGAAGAAAACCGCGCGCACGGCCTGCGTGCCGGAGGCGTTCGGCTGCACCATTCCGTATTTTTTGGCCACGTCCATCTTTATGTCTTCGATGAGCGGGAAGGTGACCTCCACGTTCTTCATGTCTTTATACTCGATCTTCTCTTTTATCATCCGCAGCCAGGCCACGTGGCTGTAGATGCTGTCTATGGACAGTCCGATGATCTCGGTGTTCAGGGCCTTGAACTCCGGGATCATTTTGGCGAAGGTCATGAACTCCGTGGTGCAGACGGGCGTAAAGTCGGCCGGGTGGCTGAACAGTATCACCCATTTCCCCTTGTAGTCGGCAGGGAAGTCCACAGGCCCCTGCGTGGTGACGGCCTTGAAGGCCGGCGCGTCGTCGCCTATAAGCGGCACGCCTTCCGCGAACGCCGAAGAAACGGCCACAGCCGCCAGCAGCAGCGGCACCAGTACTATTTTTTTCATTTTATCTCCCCTTTTAACGCCCTTGCGTTAAAAGTAGTATACCTAATTTCCAAGCTTTTTTCATACGGCGGTCTAATAACGGGACAGATTTCTTTTAAAAGCCGCCAGGTGGTTTTCCGAAGCCCCTTTCAGGCGCTCAAAAACATCGCGCACATCCGCCGGCAATTCTTTACCCAGGAAAGCCGCGTACATGGCTATGTTTTCCTCTTCCGCTTTGACTCCGGCTTCGAGCGCCTCCTTCATGGAGAGCGGCGCTTTTGCCAGCGCGCCGGCCTTATCGGCGGGGGCCTTGAACCCGTATTTCTTAAAAAGCGGCAACAGCCATTTAATATGCCTTTCTTCGGCCTTTATAATATTGGAGAAAGGCCGCGCCGCTCCGAATTTCCCCATTATAACGCGGTACTCCGCGCGGGCCAGGTATTCGTCCTCCAGGGCAAAAGTCAGCATTTTTTCAAGCGAGGGCGCCTTCTCGGCCGCGGCGGAGGCCGCGCCGTACGCGCACAGGCCCGCGGGGGCCGCGGCCAGCCAGACGGCCGCCAGGACGAAAGCAGGGATATTTTTCGGCATAACTATTTCCTCCGGAACAATGAGATGCGCGCCGGCGCCGAAAGTTTCACCTACTCGAAAGTAAGGGTGAGCCCCAGGGAATAATAGTCGCTGCGGCCGGCGCCACCGCCGGGGTTGAAGCCCTCCCAGCCGGCCGAAAGTTCCACCGGGCCCGCCCCGACCGAGAGCCCCGCGCTGAACGCTTCCGAATCCGGCTGGTCCAGCAGGTAGGCGCTTTTTGTATAGCCCGCCGAAGGGGAGAGCGGCAGGCCGGGAAAGCTGAGACGGGCCGAGACGGACATGTCCGGGAACCCGCTGGCGCCGATACCGCCTATGTCGAGCGGCAGCTCGCGGGCCTCGTCAGTAACGTCCTTGTCGTAACCGGTCTTGGTAAAGCGCCCGCTGGCCCGCACGCCGAACAGCTTAACGGCGGCGCTTACCCCGTAATCTATCTGGTTGAGAGTAAAGGCGTCGTTCAGCAGGGACGACTGGGAACTCCCCATACGGCCCGGGCCGGAAACGGTGGTGGTGGATCTCGAGTAGGCGTCCTCGTGGGCGGTAAGACCGGCGAAGACCCCCGCGGAGAGGTGCCGCAGCGCGGCGCCTTCCGGCGGCGCGCCGACCAGGTTGTAACTGAAATTACCGAAAAGGGCCGTATTCTGATAGCCGCCGGTTTCGGGCGCGATCGAAAGCTCGGCGCCGGCGCTCCAGGCCTCGCGGTCCAGCCCCGCCCCGAAGGCGTAGCTGGAATACCTGTCAGCCAGGTCGCTCTTGTAGGTGTTAAGGGAAGGGCGCAGGTAATACTCGTCGTTGCCCCATTCCGCGAAAGCGCCAAAACCGCTATAGCCGTCCGGACCCGCGGTATATTTCACCCCCGTGTCGGTATAGGCCGGGGCCGAAACGGCCACGCATAAAAAAAACAAGGCTGACAAGATCAGTCTTTTCATATTGCTCCCTGGTTTTCCGCCGCCCCGATGGGGCGGCGGTTTACCGCGCCGTTAACGGCCGCGCTTGCCGCCGCCATTACCGCCGCCGCTGCCGTTGCGGCTCTGGCGCTTTTCGGAACGCAGTTCTTTGCGGTCCTCCTTGCGCTCCCTGCGCTGCTCTTTAAGTTGCTTCTTCTCCTGCTTGCGCTCCTGCTTCTTCAGGGCGTTCTCGCCCTTCGCGCCGGCTTTTTCGCCCTTCTTCAGGGCTTTCTCCTCTCCGGCGTTCTCAGCGCGCGCGCGCACGGTTTCGCCCTTGCCCTTACCTTCGCCGCTCCTGGCGCGCTTCTGCTCCTTAACCTGCTCCTTGTCGCCGGTCTCTTCTCCGGCTTTTTCTTCATTCAGGCGGGCCTGCTCGCGGGTTTTTAGTCCTTCCCCGTCCATCAGGCGCTCCTGATCGCGCACCCGGTCCTGCGTCTGCAGTTTATCCTGGACCTTCAACTTGTCCCGGGTCTGCAGCCGCTCCTGGGTCCGCAGTTGGTCCTGCTCTTTAACCGCGTCCTCGGCATTTACGGCTGCCGTCGCAAAGAAAACGGAAACCAGGCCGAGGGCGGCCACTGTCATTATCTTGGTGTTCATAACTCCTCCTTGTGCGGGGCGGCTCTCCGCCTCCTTATATGCTGACGCTCCAGACCGCGATATGGTTTAGCCTCTTAGTGCCGCTTTCGGCCGCCGCCTCCCTGCCCGTTGCGGCGCTCTATTGTCTTATCCCGGCGGTACTCCTTGCGCAGCTCCTCGCGGCGTTCCTTGGTTAATTTCTGCCATTTGCCGAATTTATTCATCAGCTTTTTCTGATCCGCCTGCGGCATGGCCTGAAAGCGCTTCCAGCGGGCCCTGAGTTCAGCCTGCTTTTCCTCCGGCATGGCGCGGAACCGCGCGAATTTATTTTTTAGTTCCTCTTTCTTACCTTCCTCCAGCCCCTTCCACTTCTCGTAGTTGGCCAGCACGCGCTTCTTTTCAGCCTCGGGTAGCTTCTCCCAGGCGGCCTGGCGCTCGTCGGCGGCCAGGGCGGCCGGCGCCGATATCAGAAATATCCCCAGCAGCAGCAGGTTAAGGCTTTTCATATACCCTCCAGGTCGCGGTGGACGCCGTTACGGGCCCGGTAGATAACAGGGCTGTCACGGCGGCTGTGGACACCGCGGGCGCGGTGGATACCGAGACTCCCGCTTTTTCCAGTTCCGCGCTTTCGATCAGTTCCAGGTTGTACAGCAATTCGAAATCGCTGAAGAAATCCAGGTTATTCAGCACCTCGGCCGGCGCGCTTACGGCCGCGGCCATCGCGGCGGCGGTAAGCGCCAGGCCCAGCCAGAAACTCAAAGCCCGCTTTCTCATAATTCTTCCTCCGGTATAGCCTCGAGCACGTCCATATCGGCCAGCAGGTCCAGGTGCTCGATAAAAGCCGCGCTGACGACCCCCGGGCCGTCCGGCAGCCGCTCTTGCGGGCCGCGGGCCAGCACCAGCACCAGTATGGCGGCCAGGGCGGCGGCGGGGGCGAGCAGCCAGGCGCGCCGCGGCCCCCGCTCTTCGCCGGCCGCCCGCAGGATACCGGCCTTCTGGCGGAGCCAGAAGGCGTCGCTGCGGCGGACCGCCAGCAGCGAAACAAGTTTTTCCTCTTTCTCGTAGTTCATAAGTATTCCCCCAGCGAGGCCCCGAGCTTCCGCCTGGCCTCGAACCAGTGGGCCTTTACAGTGCCCTCGGCCATCCCCAGCGCGGCGCCTATTTCCGCCATACTTACCCCCTGCGACCGCAGTACGGCCACTTCGCGCTGCCGGGGCGGCAGGGCGCTTATGGCGGCCTGCACCCGGCGCTCCAGTTCCGCGGCTAGCGCCGCCTGTTCCGGGCGCCCGACGGGATCGTCGGGCAGCAGGTCTTCCAGCGCCACCCCCTCCCCGTCCTCGCCCCTGTCCGCCAGGCCCACCCAGGCCCGCAGCCGCCGCCAGCGCCAGTAAGAGCGGGCCTTGTTGGCCGCTATCCGCAACAGCCAGGTCTTCAAAGAACTTTCACCGCGGAAATCCTTAAGGTGCCGCCAAGCGGCTATAAAAGTCTCCTGGGCAATGTCCTCGGCCGCCGCCGTATTGCCGGAAAGCCTGAGCGCCACGGCATAGACCAGCCGCTGTTGCTCCTCTATCAGCAGGGCAAAGGCGCTGTCCGCGTCTTCACTGCTGAGGCCTTGCGGCCCGGCCTTTTTTTTGGTCTCCATTAAGTTTTCCACATTAGTAATGACGCATCCCAGGGCAGGATGGTTTAGTCCCCACCGTAATTATATAAAGAAGCCGGCTAAACTTTTTCAATATAACCTACCAGCCGATTTGAGAAAAACTACCAACTGGTTTGAGAAAAATATGGGTCTAAAGACCTATATATCCCTCTAACCGCCGAATTGTTGATAACTTTCCTACTACCACCTTATTTTCAAAGAACAAGCCCAAATTTTTTAGAACTTTATAAAGTACCGCGCCGCCCTGTTTTTGGGGCGAGTTTCGGTCGCGCCAGAGGAAGATGTAGTGCCCGCTGCATTAGTTCCTATCCAGAACACGTATGGGTTACCAGTGCCGCCTACATCAGCAGGCTGAGTCATGCTCGTGGGCGCCGTGATTTGGTGTGTGTGTTCCTTCACTGCGTCGTCTTGTGAGCCGCCGAAGATTCGGCCAAGGTCCAAGCCGCGGCCGTTGTCCCAGGCGCGGAAGAATTCACCCCTCACGTCCGGCAGCTTAAAGGTGTTCACCCCGTCCCCGGGATCGCAGACGTTCCAGCAGTATAAGGTATGAACCCCTGACTGCGCACCTGAAAACGCAACAGCAGCGCCGCCAGGGGCCGCCGACACCTGAAAGGCGTCCTCCGTAAGGCCAGCAGCGATGATGTAATAATCCGTGCCGGCCGCCAGACCGGTAGGGAGCGTTCCCGTGGTTGTGAGCCGCACCCTGTCGCCCACTGCGAGGCCGTGGTCCTCTATCTGCACCAGACCAGGCGCGCCTACCTGCAGGACCGCCACAAGCTGCGGGACCAGGTCCTCAAAAAGAGCCGCGTCGACCGCCCGCAGGAGCGTGCCACCCTCAATAGGGTAATAACCTGGAGGCGTCTTGCGGGAAAGCTTCTTGATAATAGAACCGACCGGCAGGCCGGCCGTGTGCTCGAAGCTCAGCAGCTGGAAGTTGGTCCCGTCGAACATCACCGCCACCATCTGGCCGGCCAGTATGTCGCCAGCGAGGAGATCCTGGTTTCCACGCTTCTTAATAGCCTGGGCTCCAAGGCCAGAGACGTTCAGGGTGGCCGCTCCGGTATTGGCGGCACCGGCCTTGAAGAATACCGGGATGCCTGCAGTGTATGCCTCCAGTGCCGGGATAAGGCTCACCGCGTACGCATCAGCCACGCCGGTGTCAGCGCCATAGTTCACCAGAGAGTCCGAGTGCGGCGCCAAGCCGCGGGTGATAAGCTGGAAGTTCGTGCCGTCGTAGATCACGCAGACGACCTGCCCTTCGCGGATATCCTCCGAAGTGAGCGGCAAAGAGCCCGCCTTCTTGATGGCCTTAAGCCCCAGCCCATTGATGTTCAGGGTCGAAGCGCCGGCATTCGCGTGGGCCGCCTTAAAATATACCGGCATCCCCTGCACATAAGCGTCCAGCGCCGGCGAAAGCGCAACCACGTACGCGTCGGCCGCGCCAGTGTCAGCGGCATAATCCAGCGCACCGTCCCCGTCTATGGCGAGGCCGCGGTGCCGGTGGTTGTTTAGAGCGTTCAAGAACGCGGCCGCCACCACCGTTCCCGCCCGGCCCTGCGCTTTATCCGCGTCAACAAAAATAGTCTTGCTCATAGCTTCTCCTGTGCCTACGGTTTAACTTCAGGGGCGGCCGGGGTATCCGGCGCGCCGTGCGCTTTCAGCTCGCTGGCGATGCTGTCATAGACGCCCTGGGCGATAGCCTCAATGTCCTCGCGCTTTAAGCCGGTCCTGCTGCAGGTGTAGGATATAACCCAAGCCATTTTATCCTTGCCGCCGCGGCCTATCATGTGTCGCGCGGCTATGCGCATGGCCGCCTTCATGATGGTGGTCACATCTTCTCTATCCTGGGGATCCTGCAGGTCGGGGTTGACCAAGGCGGTCAGCAAAGAACTGGTCCAAGTCTTTGCCAAAGCCGGCAGTTTCTGCTTGGCCAGAGGAATAGCGAGGGTGGCCACCGCGCCGATGCTGAGCGCCGTCAGGTGTGTTTGTATCCAGTCGAACATAATGCCTCCTAGAATTTCTTAACGAATCCGCCGTAGATCATCACTATGTCGCGGCCATGGGTGAAGTCGCGAGAATACCCGGCGGCGAGCGTGGCGCTGTCTATCAGCTTCGCGGATTTTCCGATGCTGTCGGCGGCCGCCTTCACCGCAGGGATGGTGTAAAGCAGCTCGCCGGCATGGAACTTAATCCCGGCGCCAGGTATCAGCGAGGCCGAGCTCTCCAGGGGCTTAATGCCTAAAAAGTCGGCCGAGACGTATTTGTATTTATAAAGGTACGTCGAAGACACGGCGTAGAAAGCGTGCCGGTTGAGGTCCTTGCCTATCTCCATGGAGGCGTTATCGAGCAGGTGGAAATTGCTCGATGCGGAAACGGCGCGCCAGGTGTCGGACAGCATTGCATCGAGGCCGCCGGCTTTCGCGGAGGCCGGCGCGAGCAACAGGGCTATCAGCAGTAACTTTTTCATGGTCTTATTCTCCTTATCTTTATACCCGGTCCAGGAAAACTTCCAGGTCCAGGATATTCCAAATCGTTCAAGCACCCACCTCAAGGGGTTCATGGGGTACTGACTGTTACCTGGTAGTAATCTGTGGGGAGATCAGCCAATTCTTGGAAGACCACCTCGGTGCGGTAGCCGCCTATCCTGGAGTCATAAACCCCGACGACATCCATCGTGGAGAGCAACACGATATAGCCCTTGCTCTCCATGCTGGCGTAATGCCACCGCTCGTCCTCGTCCTTGGTGGTTACAGAGAGTAGGGCGTATTTGCCGTCGTAGTTTATCTGGTAGGAGGTAATGTGGAACGGCTGACCGCCCGCCTCCCCAATGGTCTTCTTGCCTGTGTTCACAAACAGCCGGTACTCCAACGGGCTCCAGTTTTCCACGAAGCGGTCCTGGGGGAAATGCTCGGCGCGCTTGACGAGATACGTTCGGGTTTCGCCCTGCAAGAATGACACAAGCCCGACGAGAAAAAGTAGCGCGCCAAATATTTTAGCGAGCATTACTATGCCTCCCTAGCCCCTCGGTGTAGAGGCGTTGAATTTCCGCCGGATAGAGGCGGCGGTTAAACAATGCTACCTCGTCTATGCTACCTTGGAAAAATCGCCCTGCGACGCTCTCTTTACCTATCCATATTGGAGCGGTTGGGCTAGAGAGGGTAGACACACAGGTGGCACAGGCTCCCACAAACTCCGTTTCTAAAACCCCATTAATGTATGCTCGTTTGTTCCAATCGTCAAAGACGGCGACAACGTGAACCCACTTATCTTTTTTTAACGTGCCGTAAGCCTCTCCGCCGTAGTCTTGATTTGACGACCTACGACTTAGGTATACACGGCAAGTTCCATACGAAAGTATCTCCGCATTCTCGTAGGCGTCGTTCCCTTTTGAGAACAATGAGCCGTAATTTTTGCAGTTTGTTATCTTGGCCCACATAGAAATAGTCGTATGGTTATACGAGTAAGTGAATGTCGTAGCCGAGTTGTTGGCTATGGTCACAACGGAACTACTCCCATTGAATGAGAGGGCAGGCCCCCAAAGGCCAGAAGTCCACGCCGTGCTAGTGAGGCTCCCTCCCAAAGCGGAAGCCGCAGAGGCGGTTGTACTGCCCGTCCCCTCGTTAAAGTGCCATAACCCGACGACGCCCGACATAGTCGCCGCCATCTGCCCGGCATTAGCCGAGCAGGCGAGGGCAAGAATCAAGAGGAGCGTTTTCATTAGTCAAGCCTCCGCCAATACTTGATTTCACATCCATACTCCGACGGCAGAGTACCGCTGGCAGGTATCCCTATTGTGTGCAGCGAGAGGGCATAGGGCGGGTCGTAGGTCGCGTTCTGGTCAGGCACAGACCACGCCGAATACTTAGTGTTCGCGGCCACGCTGATGGCCGTGTTGAACAGGTAGCTGTAGGTGGCCGTCGCACCCGTGTCGGTGGAGCGGGCGATGTTGAAGGTCGTCGCCGCCTGCGTAGAGGTGATGAGGGTATAGCACCGCACGCCGGTGATGGTTATCGTGGAATAGGTTACCGGATGCGTCATGCCGATGTTGGCCGCGAAGGTGCCAGAGGCCACAAAGACATCGCCGCCGGAGTGTAAAGTAATCGTCTCCGTAGAAGTCGTCACCCCGGTCGCCGGCAGATTGGTGAGGTAGGCGCCGGAGCCGTGGAAGGAGACCGCCTGCACGGTTCCGCTCGACACAACGTTTCCGTCAACAACGAGCTTCGCCGTCGGATTTGTGTCGCCGCCGATGCTCACATTCCCTCCGGCGGTAATGTGTAGCCTGTTAAGCGCCGAGGTTTTTAAAAAGATGTGCCCCGTGCCGGCAGTGCCCACTTCCATACTTTGATTTGCCCCAGACTGATTTATCGAGTTAGGAGTAATATACATTTCCCCCGTACCGTTTCCGACGTTCAGGTTAACTGTGTTGCGCAGAGAACCAGACATCGTTGCGCCGGTGGTCACGACCACACCGGAGATAGAGGAAGGCGCGTGGGTGTGCGAGTCATTCCCGACTATAGTCGCGCCGGCGGTGCCGGTTACGTCCCCAAGGAACGCGGTGGTCGTGTAGACGCCGTTCGTCACGCTGGCGGCGTTGCCCGTAATGCTGGACGGCTGGCCGCAGACGGCCACGCCGGCAGCGTTGACGCCGAGAGCGACATTGGGGAGCACGCAATCCGCCGGATCGGCCGCCAAGGCGGACGCGGTGGGAGCATTCCCGGTGATGGTCGAGGGCTGGCCGCAGACGGCCGCGCCGGCAGCATTGACTCCGAGAGCGACGTTGGGGAGAGTGCAGTCGGCGGGGTCGGCCGCCAGCGCGCTTGCCGTGGCGGCGTTCCCAGGGATGCTGCCGGACACCTTGGCGCCCGACACCGCCACAATGGCGGAATCCTGCACCGAGGCGACAGCGTGGGACGACGCGATAACCAAGGAACCGAGAGACCCCGCCGCAATATTAGCGGCGGGCACGCCGCTGCCTACCTTGGAGCCTGTCAGGCTGCCGTCGGCCAGGTCGTCCAGGTCCGCGTCGTATGCCTGCACGTTGGAGCCTATCGCCAGGCCGAGGTTCGAGCGGATGCTGGTGTTATTGTAGAACGCCGGAATAGCCACGCTGGAGACCATGACCGAGCTGCCCAGGCTGCCGGCGGCGATGTTGGCGGCCGCAACCCCGGAGCCTACCTTGGAGCCCGTCAGGCTGCCGTCTGCCAGGTCGTCCAGGTCCGCGTCGTATGCCTGCACGTTGGAGCCTATAGCCAGGCCGAGGTTCGAGCGGATGCTGGCGTTATTGTAGAACGCCGGAATAGCCACGCTGGAGACCATGACCGAGCTGCCCAGGCTGCCGGCGGCGATCTTGCTTGCGGCTATAGAGGCAAGCCAAGCCGGGTCGGCGTAGCTGCCAGTGGTGTAGACGCCGGTCGAGATGTGCGGTATCTGCGCGGCCGTCAGGCCGTAGATTCCGGAGCCGAGGCCGAAGAAGGAGCCGTAAAAGCCCGTCGGGGTCATGGTGGAGACATGCGCACGGCCGGCGTCGCTTACCGTCAGGCGGCGCAGCCTACCATTCATGATTATGGAAGGGTCGCCCTTCGTAGCCGGGGAGACCGAGGCCTCTACGCTCCCGACGATGGAGAGCAGGGCGCGGTCGATCAGGAAGTCTTCTGTAACGCCGTAAAGGCTCACGGAGTCCTGGGCAGCGTGCGCAACGCCGCCCATGGCCAGCAGTATCAGCAGTATGATCTTCTTCATGTTATCCTCTCTCCTCGCTCAGGTCGGCCGGTCCCGCGGCGTAACCGCCAAGGGCTATCAGCCCTACCGCCTCGTCGCCGGGGTACAGGTAAAAAGTGTTCTTATCGTGCGCCCAGCCCTCCCAGCGCTTGGTGCCCACGGCCAGCGCCTGCAGCTCGGCCAGGGTGCCGCGCTTGATGGCGTTGTCCACCACATTCCCGCGCATGGCGGTGAGGTCGGGGTTGAGCAGCTGGAAGTTCGCCCCGTCGTAGACCAGGCAGAGTATCTGCCCGGCCAGAATGTCTCCGGCGGCCAGGGCTTCGCTCACAGAGCGCTTGATGCTCTTGGCGCCGAGACCATTGATGTCCAGGGTAGACGGCCCGGTATTGGCGTGCGCGGCTTTCAGGAAGACCGGCATCCCCTCGATGTAGGCGTCCAGCGCCGGAACGAGCGCCATGGCATAGGCGTCGGCCGCGCCGGTGTCGGCGGCGTAGGCCAGTGCGCCGTCGCCGTCTACGGCCAAGCCGCGGTGGTAGTGGTTGTTCAGCGCATTCAATAGCGCCGCGGTGATCTCGGTGCCCGGTATCCCCGCCGCCGGATTTTCGTCTATAAAGGTTGTCTTAGCCATAATTGTCCTAGCCGTTGTACTCGAAGTAAACCAGCGTGTGAGCCGGCTTCAGCGCGTTAAAGATGGTCTCTATGTTGGCTGAGGATCCGCCCAGCCGCTCCCCGGCGCTGAATTCTCCGCAGCGCGCGAATTCGTCGGTGTCCACCAGGCCTTTCACCCACCAGGTCCACTTCGCCGTGGAGACGCTCAGCAGATCGCCGCAGACTGCGCGGCCGGCCCTGGGTCGTACGTAGTCAGTAATGGTGATGGCCTGCCCCATCAACGCGGCCAGGCGGATGAAGAAATCTTTGTTCAGTTCGCGGCCGTAGAACTTCACCAGCGCGTTCCGGCGGCGCTCCAGCAGCGTCAGCGCGGGGTTGGTGGTAATCCCCAGCACCCTCTCCCAGTCGGCCAGCGTCAGCCAGGCCAGGTCGGGCAGTATCTCCTGCAGCAGCTGGCCGGCCGACTCCTGCACGCCGTCCAGGGCGGCGCCCTCTACGGCGTCAAAAGCGTCTAACCCTGCCAGGTCTACCGGCGGGGTGAGCTGCTTAAGGATAGTGGCGAAGTTCGTCATGCGTTTACGGTGATCGTTATCTCGCCGGCGCGGATTATCTGGTAAGCCGTAGCCGTTACGTTAGCCACAGGTGCGTCCACTACAGCGTCGTCATATCCCGCGTCGAGCCCCAACTGCACCAGTTTCGACAGGTAAAGCGCTTCGCCGCAGCCGAGTGTGGCGCAGTAAGCTCTTATCGCCGCGGAGAGCGCCTCACTGTTGCCCGAGCCGGTCACAGTCAGCCCTATCGGCTGCGCTATCAACGCCGGCGGCAGCGCCTGCCAGTCCCCGCCGGTCACGGGCCGCCGCGCCTCGATGTACTCTGTAACCGCGGCCAGCAGCGGCGCGCCGGGTACAGGGTTCTCTTCCGCGGTCCACACCAGCACGTGCGCGCTGCCGGCGCCCACCGGCGTAGGAACAGTCAGCGCGCCGGCTACGCCGTCCACCTCACCCGCCCAGGTCTCGTAATCGTCTTTGTTCCCGCCGGCCACCGGCTTGCGGCGCTTCTCCAGCACGCGGGCGGCCAGCTGCGCGTCCGTCTCTCCGGCCAGTCGCACCAGGCCGGAGCAATAGGCGTGGCGGTCCAGCTGCAGGGAGTCGGCCGAGTCCGGAGAGATCTGCTTGGCGATGCCGCTCTGGTGCTTGTACAGCCCCCAGGTGGCAGAGGCGCAGCGCACCGCCAGCATGAACGCCGGGCTCCCTTGGCTCACGTCGGCGCCGGGGAACTGGTTCAGCGTGTCGGCCAGGATCTCCTGCAGTATCGAATCGAAGTCTTTTTCAAAAGCCATATTATGCTCCGACCCTCACAAATTTCTCAAAGCTCACTTCCTCGCCGGCGGCGCTCACCGCCGTCACCGTCAGTACCAGGCCGCCCTTGGTCCGCGCGGTCGACGCGGCAACGCTCTGCGCCCGCTTCGTCTCCACCAGCCAGCGCAGCGCCTCCTCGGCGTAGCTGCGCGCCAGCATCTCGGCGCGCGTCGTATCCTTCTCCCTGGCTATCTCGTGCAGGCGGCTGCCGAAGTCCGGGTTAAACCACCAGCTGCCCTTCAGCATGTTGATGGACATGAAGATATTATTCAGTAGCGTGCCCGTGGTTTCCAGGGAAAGCCTACCGCGGCCGTGCTCGATATTGATCTTTAAGTCTTTCATCACATCTGCGGTGACGGCAAGCCGGTCACGCCTCCCTCGGGGTTGTTATGCGCGTGCCCGTTGTAGGACACCTTCATGCCGGCGGCGTCGGCGCGCAGTGCGGACATGGTGCCTGCGGCGTCCTGCACAGCAACCCCCGTCACCGTGCCCACCACGTTCAGGTTGCCGCCGGAAATCTCCACCAGCGGGGCGTTCAGCGTCAGCTTCGTGCCGGCCGTGATCTCCACCACGCGGCCGCGCTTCAGGTGTACGGCGTCGCCCTCGTCGCTGTAGAGCGCCACTTCTCCCTTGGCCACCTGCAGGCGGTAGCGCCTGTCGTCCTCGGCCACGCTGATGAAGATGTTCCCGTCGCGCAGCACGATCAGCTCGGCGCCATCCGGAGGCAGGCTGGTAAGGCCGTAGTGCTGGAACATCTCCCTGTCCTGCAGGGCGCCGCGGCCGGTGGCGGCGTTGAAGCGCTTCACCGCGCCTTCCCAGGCTTCGCTCAATATTGCGCGGATCATGCTTCTCCGGGGAGCCCGAGCCGCAGCTCGGTGTATGCCCCGTCCTCCTTGCTCATTACGAACCGCCTGCCGTAGATGAAGTACGTCCCATGCAGGTCCAGTATCTCGTCTTCCACCGTGCAGGTTTCATTGATGGCCCAGTTCTTGTCGCCCTGGGAATGTCCCGGCACCCGGTAAACCAGGCTCTCGCCCTGGCGGCGCTGCATATCCATGATCAGGCGCGCCTGGCGTGCCGGCGTCAGCCCGCCGCTGGATTCAATGGCGTAGAACGGCTTGTAGAAGGGGAAAGTCTTATCGGCCAGGTGATGGGCGACAGTAAGCTGGCTGGTAGCCTTCGCGTCGGTGCCCTGCCCGTTGGAGATCACGTTGAGATCGGAGTAGCGCTTGCTGATGTCCTCCATGTGATCCCCGAATAAGGCGTTGTTGCCGCGGCCGTCCTGGCGCACAGTGATGTGGAACTTCGGCTTGCCGGTCTTGTTCGCCTTGCCGAAGAAGAACTTGCCGTCGGGCATAGCGTAGAACACCAGCCCGAGCGCCTTAGCCTTCTCGCTGAGCACCTCAAAGATGCTCTTGCAGGGCTCCACGTAGACGGACTCCCAGGTAAGCGACGGCGTGTCCTTGGTGAAGTTATAGCGGATATCGCTGCGCTGGATGAACGGCACCTTGGCTATCAGCTTCTCGGCCAGACCCTGCAGGGTGACGTTCTTAATGTCTCCGTATCCGTCGGTATGGGAGTCCACCAGCAGGCCGGCCAGGTCCCGGCCGGAGAGCTTGGTGCTCAGTTTACCCTTCTCCCAGGTGCGCCGCGGCGAGTCCAGCACGCCGTCCAGCTCGCGCTTGCCGTTAACCAGGAGCTGCACGCGCTGCCCGGCAAGGCCCTTCGGCAGTATGGAGTTCACCTCAAGCTGAAACGCGTCGGCCGCAAGGTAGAAATCGGCGTCGACGGAATACGAATTGAAGCGCTCCAGCTCGCGGCCGTCTACCAGCAGGGTGATCTTGTCAGACATACATCAAGATCTCCCCGGATACCCGGTTGGGGTCCTTGATCTGCGGGTTCAGCGCCAGGATCCGCGGCGCGGCGCTGTAGGCCAGCTTGTAGCGAAGGCAGAGCGCGTGCAGCGGCGTAGGCTCGTTCACGTAGACGCGTTTAACGTTCTCGGCCGAGCGCTTAAGCCCGGCGGCGGCGGTGTAGAGCGCGGCGGCCAGGGTCTTCACCGCCGTCTGGCTGCGGTCCCCCTGCAGGGCGGCCTGCGCGGCGGTATCGGCGATAGCCAGGATAGCCTCTATCTCGGCCGAGTTCAACGTCTCCACCGGCGCGGAGCTCACGCGGCGGCCCTCTATATCGAAGCCGGTCTTCAGCTCGGGAGAGCTGCGGCGCTTCTGATCGTCCTCGGCGTAGAAAACAGCCGCCTCTACCGCCAGGCGCGCGGCGCCGGCGGCGTCGCCCTGGGTCTTAAACTGGTCAAGCGCGTTGGACATCTCCAGCAGGCCGGCCGCCAGCGAGTTCATGAAAGCCGTCGGTGAGGCGCGCAGCGTCTGGTAGGCTATGGCGTAGCGCTCGGCCGCCTGCGCCGCGGACTGCACAAAGCGGCCCGGCAGGTCCGTGCCGTAATCTATCAGGCCGGTCAGCGTGTTGGCGGGGTTGGTCACGTCCACCAGCAGAGAGCCGAGTCTGGTTATAGCGGTCTCGCACAACGCCGCGCCCTTCGCGCCCAGGGCCGCAATACGCTCCAGCACGGAACGCTTCTGCTCGGCCACGGACTCTTCGTAAGCCTTCTCGGCTTCGCCTTTCACGTCCTGCCAGGGTTTTACCTGCGCCGCGGCGGAGCCATCCTCTACCAGGCTGATGTCCACCTCGGCGGTGCCCTCGTTGTCGTCGTGGCGCACCACCACGCGCTCGGCGCGCACCTTCTTAAGGCCGTAGACGGGGTGGACCAGTTCCAGCAGCTCCAGGCTCTTCAGCGCTTCGAGCAGGCGGGCATGATTCTCGTAGGTCTCGCCGGAGAAGAAGCAGCGCAGCGAGCAGGTGCCCGCCTTCGCGCCCATTGCCTCGGTGGCGGCGCCGTTAACGTAGGGCGTCTCCTGCTTCGCTATGGCGTTCTCGAAGCCGTCCTCGGTGGTCTGGCAGTCTATAGGAATGCCAGCCAGGCTGGCGGGGTAGAGGATATTAGTTGCCATGGAAGCGTCCTCTCGCGCTGGAGCTCATGCTATTAACCTCGAAGTCGGTGCTCATGTCTCCGCTCGCCACTACTCGGCCGTCTTTATCGACGGACAAATTTATCACCACTTTATTCTCGTTAACCTGGGATTCCACCGTCTGCCTGGCTATCGCATCAGAGTGCCGGCGCTCATTCCAGGCCGACAGTTTATCTCCCATGGCGTCGAAAGGGCGGAATCCTGTGTCGTTGCCGATTTTATTGAATAGCGCGTTGATGCCACGCCCTATTTCCCATCCTATCAACCCTGCGCCGGCTACAAGCGCGCCGGAGAGCATGAACGGGATCAGGCCAGTTGCAACCTTGGCGGCGGCCGCGGCGGCCGCGGTTCCGCCTACACTGCCGGCAACGGCGGCCCCCGCCGCGGCGGCTATCCCGCCGCCGGAATCTTTCCAGTTGGTCACGAACACCGGCGTAACGCCGGCCATCTCGGCAGCCTTGCCAGCCACTATGCCGGCGCCGGTGCTGGCGAGGCCGCTGGTGACGCCTTTCAGACTGGTGAACGCCTTTGTCCAATGGAGCGCTGTGTAGGCCAGATTGCCGGCCGCCGCACCGCCGGCCAGAAGCATAAGCCTTTTTGACACGCCGGGGTTTTCTTCGGAAAAGCGGCCAAGGCCGCCGAGCACATTGCGTGCCCCGCGCGCTCCCGACGCCAACATCCCAGTCATCGGGGCAAACAGGGATCCCATCGCGTTTGTGCCGGCCTTTACCAGCTGGTCATAGGACTGTGCCAGCGCCTGGTTCTGCCTCTCCACTTTCTCGGTAAGCTTCAGGCTGCGCTCGTTGCGCGCCGTAACCTTCGCCAGGTCTTCGCCCTTTATAAGGCCCTCAGCCGCCATGGCGCCCTCGCCGAAGATCTCCTCCAGCATCTTCATCCTGTCGCCCTGGATACCGCCGAACTTCTCCTTGAGCAGCGTCTGCGCCGCCTGCAGGCCGATAAATTTCCCTTTCCCGTCGTAGAAGTTCAGCCCGTTGTCGCGCATCCGCACCGCCTGGCTGCTGGTGGCGTCCGGCCTGGTGCTCTTGAGGAAAGCGCCTATAGCGGGGCCGCTGCGCCGGGCGACGTGCTCCAGCATACCGATGGTGGTGATAGCGTCCTTCATCGGGATATTCATGGCCGCGGCCCTGGTGCCCATACTGGCCAGGCCAACCGCCAGATCCGGCAGCTTATCCTCCATGCCGCTCTGCGCTATCCAGTCAAACGCCCCGCCAATCCCCTCAACGCCGGCGCCGAACTGCTGGTTAAAGATCTCCGCCATGTCGCGCACGGCTTCCATGCTCTGGCCGCTGATCTGGCTCAACCCGGCCACCTTAGAGGTCAGCCCCGAGCCGCCCGAGATATCCCCGGGGGCAAAGCCGCTGTCCAGCAGCAGCTTCTGCGCCTTCATTAGGTCCGGAGCCAGGAACGGCGAGCGGGTGCTCAGGTACAGCGCGGTGCTGCGCATGCTCTTAAAGTGGGCCGCCATCTCCGCGGCGTTGCGGCCGCCGGCGGCCAGGGAGTTCTGCAAGCCTATGCCCGCGCTCTCCAGCGCAGCGGCCGCCTGCACGCCGGGCCGCATGAACTGCATACTGGTGTACGCCACGCCAAAGCCCTTCAACCCCTCGGCGAAGTGGCTTTTCATGGCGTCGAACTTCTGGCGCATCTTCTCGCCGGCGTCGCCCAGGGAATCAATGCGGCGCTCCAGCCCGGCTATATAGCCGCTGGCCGCGTCTATCGCGGTAAACGTCAGCGCCACCTTCATCGTTTCGCTCATGGCTTTTTCTTCCGTACCTTCGCCGTCGCCGGCTTCGGGGTGTCGTCAGCTGCTTCCAGGTACTGCACCGCTTCGTCCGTTTCAAGGCCGCGCGCCTCGGCGTAGGTAAACCCGAGGCGCATCAGCGCCAGCACCGTCTTGCGCCCGTTAAGCGCCTTCCTGCCCTGGCAGAAGCGCCCCCCTGGCGTCGGCCTCGCGCATGGCCGTGAAGTCGTTGGTGTCCATCTTCATCAGCAGCTCGGGGGTGATGTCCGCCGCGGGGATGTCGCCCAGCTTCACCAGGCGGCGCGCCAGCAGGCATACGCCGGCGTACACCTTGTTCTTCTCAGCGCGCGCGCCGCGCGCCGGGTCGCCGTAGACCTCCACCACGTCCTCCACCAGCTCGGGCCGCAGCTCGAACTCGCGGTGGACGCCGCCGGCGAAGGCCACTCCTACGGGGAGGATGCCCTTCATTCTTCTCTCCGGCCGGTGGCCATGAAGTCTATGGTCTTGACGATCTCATTATCGCCGCTGGCCTTGCCCTCGCCTATCTCGAGGCAGGACACGCCGGTGAGGATCACCGCGGGGCCGTCCTCGTACACGGCGCGCAGCGTGCCGTTCTCCACCGAGGCGAAGTCGAACTGCGGCCTGCCGGCCGGCATCACGTAGTCCACCAGGGCGCCGTACTCGCGCGTCACCTTGGCCGTGCCGGTTCTGCCCATCAGCTTCACGCTCTTGCGGAGCGGGATCTTCTTCTCGGTGAAAGACTGGAAGTCGGCCACCTTCTTGCCGTTGATCTCCAGAGTTACCGTGCTCACGTACTTGTCAGACATTTTATCCTCCTGCTGTAATTAGGCCGGGGACGGGCGGCCGCACACCGCCCGCCCCGGCGGTTGATCAGAGTATCAGGTCTATCCTGGCGGCGAACACGTGCAGCCCGTTCACCACGTCGGCCGGTATCGCCACGTTGAGGCGGCTGGGGTCGCCCTCGGCGCGCTCCACCACCAGGCCGTCGGCGTGCTCGTCCACCTGCTCTACTATCTCCAGGCGCTCGGCGTTCTTCAGCACGTCGTAGACCTCGGCTTTCACCGCGCCCTTCACCCTGTCATTGAGCTTGGAGCGGTCGAAGCGCAGGCCTATCCTGGTAGCCACGGCTTCGCGCAGCCAGTTCAGCGTGTCCAGGGTGGTCACATCCAGCTTGGCGGTGTCCTTCACCCCGGCCGCGTTGGTGGTGTAGGTGGTGACGGCGCGCACTATGGCCAGGTCGCCGGCCGCGTTTACCTCGTGCGGCGTCAGGCCGCCGGCCAGGCAGGCTTCTTGCTCGGTCCTGGTAAGGCGGTCCTGGATCTGCGGGGCGGCTATGCCGGCCAGCGTCAGGCCGTTAAGCGGCCGCGCGGGATCGCTCTCGCTCACGTGGACGGCGGCCTCGGCCGCGGCGAACGCCCAGGGCAGGCTTACGCTGCCGCGCACGTAGGCGCAGAACATCTCGCCGGTGGTGCAGTAGTTCGCGGCCAGCTGCAGCGCGTCGGCCAGGGCGCCGATGTAGGCGAAGACGCCCACGCCGGGGCGCTGCTCCATCGGCCCCGAAACGAAGAGCATGTGGGTCTCCAGCTTATCCAGGGCGGCGGTGCTGTTAAGCGAGGACACCACCCGGTGGTAGCGCTCGGCCTGCACGGCCGTCAGGGAGTTGGTCAGGTCGGGGTCCACCAGGCCGCCGGCCATGGCCACCACCACGGCGGTAACGCCGGGGGCGGTATTCTCGGCCGACACCAGGATGGCATTGCCCAGGAGGCCTTTGTTCTTGGCGGTCAGCGTAACCACGCCTTCGGCCGCGGCGGCCGTCACGGGCAGCTCGGGCAGGTTGTCCAGCGCGGCCTTCAGCGCCGCGGCTATCTCGGTCGCGGTGTCGCCGGCGGCCACAGGCACCTCTATGGCCTTGTCGGCTATCTTCAGCGTCAGCAGGCCGGCGCTGGTGGCCGGGCCGGTGCAGGTGACGGTACCCGAGGCGGCCACGGAGCCGCCGCCGTCCGCCGGGGCTATCACGGAGATGTTGGCGTAGGGGTTGGCCTTCAGGGCGGCCTTCACCATCAGGTGCGCCACGCTGCCCGCGCCGAAGTAGGCTATGGCCTCGCTCTCGGAGTACACGCGCACCGGCGTCTCCGCGGCCTTGCTGCCGGCCGCGGTCTTCTGCCCTATCAGCAGGAGCTTCCTGTCGCCCGAGGGCAGCCCCATGGCGGCCAGCCGGGTGTTGAACTCTATGTACCTGCCCGGTTTGCGGATGCTGCCGGGTATACCGTCGAATGCTATCGTCATCTTTTCCTCCTGTTTATTCCTGCGTTTGCAGTTCCACCACGTCGCCGGCGGCCGCGCTTGCGCTGCCGTTCAGCAGGTAACTTAATCCGACCTTCAGCAACTCCTCGGTTCCTTCCTCATCCAGCCTGGTCACGGTGTAGCTCGTCTCAAAGTTGACCTGGTAGATGGTCTGGCCGGCCTGGCGCTCGGCGGGGTCGGTCACATCCGAGAAGCCGCCGTATTTCAGGCGCTTGATGTCCAGCCCCAGCTTCTGCCCCAGCAGCGTTTGCGCTACGCCCTCCAGCAGCGGGAACACGCCTTTGCGGCGGTCCTCGTCGGACTTGAGGTTCTTGAACGCCACCCAGAGGCTCAGCTTCACGCGCTGCCTGGTCTCCTCGCCGCCGTGCGTTACCGGCTCGGCCGGCCCCTCCATAATGGCCAGGGTGTAGGCCATCTTCTCGGTCAGCACGTTCTTCATGCTGTCCACGTGAGGCAGCTGGGGGATCTTCTCCCCGAGCCTTGCTATCGCGGCGCTCTCTATCTCGGCCAGCATCACGCTCTCCTGTAAGTCTTCCCGTCAAAGATCAGCGCCTCGCGGCGGTTGCCCGGCTGCCCGCAGTAAGAGACGTGTATCCACCCCGGCTCCAGGATCACCTGGTCGAAAGGGATAATGGCCTTCTGGATCCACTCGAACACGTCGTCTAAGTCCCGGCCGGGAACAATGAAGTCGGCGGCTTCGGCCTTGGCGTGCTGGCTGGTCGCCGCGCCGCCAACGGCCGCGTTCAGCGCCGGGCAGCGGTAGCCGCTGGTTATCACCACCGGTCCGAACGCGGACCGCACGGGTTCCAGCACGGCCTGGCACAGGTCCGTCAGTTTATCGCAGAAAGCGGACGCCTCCAGGCGGTTCTTGTCGGCCAGCTCGGGGTGCCGGCGGCAGACGGTCAACTCGTCAAAACTGAAATGTTCGCTCAGCATGGGGCGCTTCATTAAAAACCCTCCAGCTTGTCTTTCCCGAACATCCTGTCGGCCGGGCGCTTGTTAGTCCGCATCAGCGACGCCGGGGGCAGGGGTTTCTTGTCGGCGGTTTCCAATATTATGATCCCCGCCTGTATATCCTTGAGCTGGCTCACGGCCTGCTTGTACATCAGCTCGCGCGCCTCGTTCACCATCAGCTGGTTGCGCCGCTTGAACAGTTTGTACGCGGCCAGGTCCAGCGCCAGGTTCTTCACTAACCCCGGCACGGAGGCCAGGGGCACGGGGTAGCGTCCCCGCAGATATCCGTCAATGGTGCCCTGCGCCGCGGCGATAGCCGTTGAGATGATGTCCTGGTTAGGTACGCCGGTACCGGCGTCATCAGTGAGCTGAATGAGCTCATCAGTTGACATTCTCTCGGTGAGATCAGCCGCGGTGCAGTACGCCATTATCTAGTCCTTTTGAAGCCTTAACTCATCCAGGGGCAGACCATCAGTTCGGCCGTGCCCTTCCAGGGGTTGCTCTCGCCGTTGGCCAGGGTTTCGCCGGTCAGCAGCTTGCGGGCGGCCGCCTCATTGGACGGGCCGACCACCAGCAGGGTACCCTTAACGCCCAGCGGTACGCCGTTCTCGTTCTTCATGCCGCCCAGCCCGGCGCGCGCCGCGGCGTAGGAGGTGGAGTCCAGGGCTTTTTTGCAACCCCAGCCCAGCTGCCACAGGCCGAAGCCCACGTTGTCGCGGCTGTCCACGCCGTACAGGAACTCCTTGTTCTTGAAGACATGGTCACTCTCGGGGTCGGTCATGGAGGTGAACTGCGCCGACTTGCGGTTCTGGTACACCAGCGGCTTTATGGCGCGGCTGGTATCGAGCAGGAACCACGGCACCGCGGGGTTGTTGGCGGGCACGTCCATGTTGCTGACGGTCGCCTTGCCCACCTTGTGCGCGGCGCTGAAGAACGGCAGGCCGTCGTAGCACAGCTCGGTGAAGCCGTTAACCAGCAGGCCGAACACCGTTTCATCGGGGTGAGCGGCCGCGGAGCGGGCCATCTCGGCGAACATAGGCTTGAACAGCCCTATCTTGTCGTCCTCGATGTCGTTGCGCGGCACCGCCACGGTGGACTCGAAGTCCTTGTTGACGATGCTGTACTTCGAGGCCTTCAGGTTTTTTACCTGGCGCTCGCCTATCCACTCGGACAGTTTGGGGAAGGAGCCCAGCCAGGCGTAGGTTTCTTCCTTCGTCGTGGACGGGACTTCCATGGCCACCTGCCGGAAAGTCGGCGTGTAAGCGCCGAAGGCTTCCTGGTAGATGGTGTTGAACGCCGCGAAGGCCGCGGCAAGGGTCTCTTTGTTAACGATCATGTCTTCTCCTTGGGTTTCCCCGGTTTACTCGGCGGCCATCAGGCCGGCGGCCTTGAGGGCGGTCAGGATCGCGTTGATAGCGGTCTTGTTGGCGTTGGCCAGCGCGGCCACGGTCTGCGCGTCGGCCTGCACGTAGGCCTCGCCCTGGGCGGCTGCGTCGGCGGTAGCCACGGCGGCCACCACGGCGGCCTCGGGCACCACTACGGCGGAGGGCGTCACCTTAACGCCAGGGGCGATCAGCACCCAGGCTTCGGTGGCGCTCTGTACTTCCACCAGCACGCCGGCGAACACGCTGTTGTTGCCGCCCGCGAGGGCCACGGTCTGGTCGTCGGCCGCGAAGCAGTCCTTGCCCGCGTCGGCGGCGGTCAGGCCGGCGGCGTCGTACAGGAACAGCCCCTGCTCGGCTTCCACCTGCAGGTCGTTGTCCTGGCCGTTGGTGTTGTCCACGGTCTTGGCGGCGCGGCCCACCACCACCAGCCCGGCGGCGTCGGCGGCCGGCACGGCAAGGCCGTCGGCGTTCTTGGCCACCATCGCCCCCGCGTAGATCTTCACGCCCGCCTTGGCGCCGAGCACTATGATCTTGCCCTCGCGTTTGGCGGTGTCTCTCTCTTTGTTCAGTGCGCTCATTCTTCCCTCCTTGGTATTCCGAAAATCTCCCCGGCCTTGGCCTGGAGACTGTTAGGCTCAGGCCTTCTTGTTGTGCTTCTTGTACTGCTCGGCGGTGATGCCGAGCTGCTTGCACGCCACCAGCTCGGAGGCGTTCAGCTCCTGGGACTCCGGCGGCGTCGCCGGCGGCTTGCCGTGCTCGCCCTGGGGCACCACCACGGGCGCCTTGGCGGCGAACACCTTGAACCCTTCCGGATCCGTGGAGGCGTACTTCTTCGCCCACTCGGCCTGCGCCGGGGCGATCTTGCCGTCCTTCATGGCCAACTGCACCAGCTCTTCGGCGTCGCGCGCGGCCAGCCTGTCGGACAAGCTCTTCACCTGGGCGGCCAGGTCGCCGGCGCTCGCGGAGCCGGTCTTCATGGCCACTATGGTGCCGGTGACTTCGGACTCTTTGGCGTCTTCCTTCAGCCCCAGCGCCTCCATCACGGCCTTGCAGGCCACCGGCATTTTCCCGGCGGCTTCCTTCAGCGTGGTTATCGCGGCCATCGCTTCGTTCTCCGTCGCCGTGGCGGCCAGCCCCAGCGCTTCCATTATTTTGTTCATCGTTATCCCTTCCTCCTCGTTCTTTCCGGCCTCGCCGGCGGCGGCGGGGTCCTGCGTATCCTGTTTGGCTACCACGGGGGCCATGCCGTCTATCGCGGGGAAGTTGGTGAGAGCCGCCTGCAGCAGCGCTTTCACCCTGCGGGTCTTCTGGTCCAGCAGCATCACCGGCGAGAGGTAGCGGTACTCCCGGCCGGCCAGGAATTCGGCTGCGCGCTTGCACCACTCCACCTTGCCCCAGACGCCTTCGGCGCCGCGGCTCTCCATGGCGGTAAGCCAGCCGGCCGCCGGCGCTTCCTTGCCGGTGAGCGTCTGGTGCTCGTAATCCACCACGGGGTCGTTCTTGCGGGACTTGTAGTAGTTCAACACGTCCTGCACGGCGGCCTCGTCCAGGAGGATCTCTCCCTTCTCGGTCTTGCTCTGGCCAAAGGGAATGAGCTGCACCCATTCCGGCACCTTCCCGCCGGCGGCGCTCAGCGCCACCAGCAGCGTTTTCTCCACTTCGTTCCCCTGATTCGGCATTTGGTCTCCGTCAGTCGCTTGCGTCATCGTACCTGGAGTTTATACCAGATGCCCCGACGTGAGCTCTACCAAACGGTTTGGTAGAGGAAAGATACGTAACCGAGTAGGATATCTCCCGTGTGACAAAGATTTTTGACGGAGGCGCAATGCTTGACCCTAACTTCTGGCTTGAACTCGGTAAATCCTGGGGACTCCCAATAGCGGTGCTGGCTGCCTGGTACGTACACAACCGGGAGCAGAACAAACTCTGGGGGGAGATGCTGCAAAGCAACCGGGAGCAGACCGCTGAGATGATAAAGCTCAACGGCGAGCAGGCCAAGCAGACGCTTGAAAGCTACAAGGCTCAAGCGGGACAGATGATGGAGAGCTACAAGACCCAGGCCGGGCAGATGATGGACAACACCAACAAGATTTGGTCCACCGTCACCGAGATGATCCGCCAGCAGCTCATTCAGCAGAACGACGTTTTAAAAGGCCTCCTGGAGAACGACAACTACCAGGGGGCCCAGCTCTCCAGAATGGAGAACAAGATAGATACCAACCAGAGTTGTCCCCTCGTCAGAAAGGAGCAGCATAAATGAATCCCGAAAAAGTCCAGATGCGTAGCGACCTCGCCCTCCTGCGCCGCAAGGCCGCGGAGCTGAGCGAAGAAGCCTGCGGCGCTATCCCGCTTATCCGTTACCACCTGCCCGCCTATGGCGGCGAAGACGCTGTTATGCGCGCCGATACCGACAAGGCTCTCGCGCTTATGAAACGTCTGCACGAGCTCAAAAAGGAACTCGTTAAAACCCAGGCCGACATTAAGGCTCTTGAGAAGGAGCTGGGCAGCCATGAGTAAAAAACACCAACTGCTCGCCGATGCCGAGCGCCTTTACGTCAACGAGCAGATGACGCCCGACGCCATAGCCGGCCGCCTGGGCACCTGCGAAAAGACCATCCGCCTCTGGTGCGACGAAGGCGGCTGGAAGGAAAAGCGCGAGGCCTACCTGCGCAGCCGGCAGGATTTCCACGAGGAGCTCTACGACTTCGCCCGCCTGCTGATGAAGTCCATGAAAGAGGATATGGCCGCCGGCAAGAAGTTAGACGCCGGCCGCCTCTATACCCTGCTCAAGATCATCCCCAACATCGCCAAGGTCAAAGACTACGAGGCCGCGGCCGCCAAGCTGGAGAAGGAGACCGGCAAAGACGTGGGCAAAGACATCGCCAGCATCATCGAGGAGCAGCTCATGGGCGGCGCCCCGGCCCAGCCGCCGGCGCCCGACAGCGAGGCTAAGTGATGAACGCCGCCGCGCACTTCCTTCGGTATCAAACCGGCTGGCTTAAGGACGAGTCCAAGGTCAAGATCTGGGAGAAGTCGCGCCGCATCGGCGCCACCTACGCGCAGAGCTACGAGGACGTGCGCGACTGCCTGAAAGCCAAGATCCCCAGCGTCTGGTTCTCCTCCGCCGATGAATCCGCCGGCAAAGAGTACATCAAGTATTGCGAGATGTGGGCCAAGCTGCACAACGCCGGCGCCAAGACCCTGGGCGAGGTGGTGCTGGACGAGAAGCACGGCATCAAGGGGACCGTCATCGAGTTCAAGAACGGCCGCCGCATCACCGCGCTGAGTTCCAACCCCAAGGCCTTCCGCTCCAAGGGCGGCAAGGTGGTTTTGGACGAGTTCGCCTGGCACGACGACGCCGACACCCTCTGGGCCGCCGCCAAGCCGTGCATCACCTGGGGCTTTCCGCTGCGCATCCTCTCCACCCACAACGGCACCACCTGCCGTTACTTCCGCTTTATCGACCAGGTCAAGAAGGACAAACTCAAGTGGAACCTGCACTCCACCACTATCCACCGCGCGGTTGAGGACGGTCTGGTGGACAAGATCCTGGGCCGCAAGACCACCGCGGCCGAGCGCGCCGAATGGCTGGACGCCGAGCGCGCCTCCTGCGACGATGAGGACACCTGGCTGCAGGAATACTGCTGCGTGCCGGTGGACGGCGCGTCCGCCTTCCTCACCTACGACGTTATCCGTTCCTGCGAGTCCGCCGACTGCCTGGTGGAGGATCTCAACTCCCTGTCCGGAGACCTGTTCCTCGGCTACGACGTGGCGCGCAAGAAAGACCTGGCCGTCATCAGCGTCCTGGAGAAGTACGGCGGCATGGCCTGGCTGCGCAAGCTCCTGGTCATGGAGAAGACCAAGTTCTCCGCCCAGAAAGAGATCCTCTGGCGGCTGCTCGCCCTGCCCCGCCTGCGCCGCGGCTGCATAGACTCCACCGGCATCGGCATGCAGATGGCCGAAGAAGCCCAGGACGCCTTCGGCAAGTACCGCGTGGAGGCGATAAACTTCAGCGGGCCGGTGAAGGAAGAACTGGCTTACGGCCTGCGCAACTACTTCGACGACAAGGCCATCCGCGTACCCGACGACTTCGCCTTCCGCGAGGACCTGCACAGCGTCAAGAAAGTCACCACCGCGGCCGGCAACATCCGCTTCGACGTGGCCGGCACCGAGCGCGCCGGAGGCCACGCCGACCGCTTCTGGGCTACGTCCCTGGCCGCGCACGCCATAGGCAAGGATACCGGCCCCCTGCGCCTAGCCTCCGACTCCGGCAGCCAGGAGAGCCGGTTCCTGAAGGGCTACGAAAAGGCCGAAAACGGCCTGTATCTGCGGCAGCCGGGCCAGCGCAAAAGAGGCAGGCCCGGCTTTGAGGGGTACTGAAAACCCCCTAAAACGCTCAAAAATGCCGTTTAAGGCGTTTGGGTGTCCCTGCGTAAGGGAGTCTACCCTAAAATGCGAATTGGACACTATGTAAGGCGAATTGGACAGGGTAGGGATAGTTACAGACCACGCATTTTCGAGCAGTCGCAAACCGCAATCTTTTGATTTTTAATTAACTTTAACTGGCTGGGCCTGCCCGCAAGCCGGCAAAGAACGGAGAAAACCATGACCCGCAAGAAACCCAACCGCGCTCAAAAATCCATGCCTCTGCGCCAGGCCTTCAGATCCGGCGCCGCCCCGTTACGCGCCTTCCAGCCTGGCGAGGTGGCCGGCCGCGACCGCAGCCTGGGCTTCTTCCTGGCACCAGGCCTGGCGCTGCCCAACCCCGACCCCATACTGAAGCGCATGGGCAAAGACATCTCCGCCTACACCGACCTGCTTTCCGACGACCACGTGGGCGCCTGCGCCGACTCGCGCGCCGCCGGGGTACTCTCGCTCAACTGGGCGGTGGACAACGGCAAGGCCGCCGGCCGCGCCGCGGCGTTCTGCCAGGACATGCTTAAAGCCCTGGATATGCCGCGGCTCATGGCGGAGATCCTCAGCGCGCCGCCCTTCGGCTACGCCGTGCTGGAGATAGTGTGGCAGCTCGGCGCCGACAACCTGGTGCGCGCCGCCAAGGTGAGCAAGAAGCCCTGCACCTGGTTCTGCTACGACGGCTACGAGAAGCTGATGTTCCGCAGCAAAGATAACCCCATGGGCGAAGTGCTGCCCGACCGCAAATTCCTGCAGGCCACGCACAAGGCCAGCTACGAGAACCCCTACGGCTTCCCCGTGCTCAGCCGCGCCTTCTGGCCGGCCACCTTCAAAAAGGGCGGCCTCAAGTTCTGGGCCATGTTCATAGAGAAGTACGGCATGCCCCACGTGATAGGCAAAACGCCCCGCGGCACCGGCGACACGGAAGTGCGCGACCTGCTCTACAAGCTGGAGAACATGGTGCAGGACGCCATAGCCGTAATCCCCGACGATGCCTCCGTGGAGATAAAAGACTACGCGGCCTCCGGCGGCACCGTGGACGCCTACGAGCGCTTCCTGGGCTACTGCGAAAAGTCTATCTCCAAGGCCATCCTCGGCCAGACGCTTACCACCGACGTGGGGGACAAAGGCAGCTACGCCGCGGCCAAGACCCACATGGAAGTGCGCGGCGACATAGTGGAGGGCGACAAGAAGATAGTGGAGCGCACCATCCAGCAGCTGCTCAACTGGACGTGCGAGTTTAATTTCCCCGGCGAGCCTGCTCCGGTCTTCAGCCTCTACGCCCCCGAAGACGTGGACATGGATCAGGCGCAGCGCGACGAGGTGCTCTCCCGGATAGGCGTGCGCTTTACCCCGGTTTACATCCAGCGCGAGTACAACCTCAAACCCGAGGACTTCTCCCTGGTGGATCCCGCGATAGGCGCCAACGCCGCCCCGCCCGCGCAGTTCGCCGGCAAAGCCGCCACCCCCGCCGCCCCGGCGCCGGCGGCCGACCCCGTAATGGCCGCGGCCGACAAGCTGGACCCCGCCGCCCTGCAGGCCGAGCTGGAAGGCGCTCTCGCCCCGGTGATGGAGATTATCAAGAGCGGCGCCACCTACGAGGAGATGGAGGCCGCGCTTATTGCCGCCTACCCGCAACTCGACACCGCGCAGTTCCAGGAGAAGCTTGCCCGCGCCATCTACGTCTCCGAGCTCTGGGGCCGCCTGAACGCCGGCAAGAACTGACATGCCCGGCGCCGCCCCCGACCTGCACTACGCCTTCGGCCTGGAGCCCGAGGAAGCCCTGCGCTACCTGGCCGGCAAGGAGAACAAGCCGTCCTTCGACTTCCACGAGGTGTGGGAAGACGCGCACTCCCGCGCCTTCACGGTGGCCAAGGCCATGCGGGTGGACATCCTGCAGGACATCCGCGGCGCCGTCCAGGACGGCATGAAGAAAGGCCTCACCGTCGCGCAGTTCCGCAAGACCATAGAGCCCGCGCTGCAGGCCAAAGGATGGTGGGGAAAGAAGACCGTAACGGATCCGAACACCGGCAAGGAGCGCGTTGTGCAACTCGGCAACCCGCGCCGGCTGGAACTGATCTACCGCACCAACCTGGCCACGGCCGAGTCCGCGGCGCGCTACCAGGACTTTATGGAGTCGGCGCCCGAGCGCCCCTATTGGATGTTCTGCGCGGTGCTCGACGCGCACACCCGCCTCACCCACCGCGCACTCAACGGCAAAGTGTTCCGCTGGGACGATCCGTTCTGGAACACCTTTTGGCCGCCGCTCGACTGGGGCTGCCGCTGCTACGTGCGCAAGCTCACCGAGGAGCAGGTGCGGCGCCTGGGGCTCAAGGTTGAGTCCTCGTCCAAGTATCTCACCAGCAGCGATAAGCTGATCTCCAAGCGCTCCGGCGCCGTGGGGCAGATCTCCACCTACACCGACCCGCTCACCGGCAAGGCCGTCAGCACCGGCATCGGCTGGAACCACAACCCCGGCCAGTCCTGGGTGCTGGAGGCGCAGGCCTGGGAAAAGGTCAAAGGAATGCCCGAGCCGCTGCGCCGGGACTACATTGCCGATGCGGCCAAGAACACCTACAGGGATAAGATGTGGGGCACTTGGGTGGAGGGGATTCTGGCGCGCAAGACCACCAACGGCTTCGCCTCGGCCATCGGCTACATGACCCCCAAGGTCTACGAAGAGCTGGGGAAGCGCGGCCTCAAGCCGGAGTCCCCGTTGATAATCGCTAACGATAAAGGCATCCTGCACGCCCAGAATACGAGCAAGATCAAAGACGGCAAAGCCATCAGTCTCGAAGAGCTGAAGCGGTTGCCGTCCTTCATCTCCAACTACGAAGCCGTCCTGTACGACACGGTGAAGAACAATATCCTCTACGTCGTAAAGACCACCGGCGGCAAAGCCTCCAAGGTGGTCGTAGAAGTCAACTATAACCTGCGCGGCATGCAGGCGCCGGCGAATCTGTTCAACTCCGCCGGCAGCGTCAACGAGTATAACCTGGCCGAGGCTCGCTACATTCCGCTGGATGGGAAAATAAAATGAGCGCATCCTTATTCAGAACACGCTCATTATCAGAAGACGGAGGGACGGCTCTTCCCCTCATTCCATGGATCTCGGACAAGTCCGCTAACCACGCCGTAGGCAACGCCGATTTTCCTACTGTCGTCTCCTACATATATTATAGCCCCCGTTCGCGGGATTTTCAAGGCCTATGATAAAAGTCCAGGTAAACATCGGGGAGATCCAGAAACGCCTGAATTACTTCAGGCTCCAGCTCCGCGACACCAGGCCGCTCATGCGCGAGGTAGCGGACATCATGCTGGACTCCACCATGGAGAATTTCAAGCAGGGCGGCCGTCCCAAGTGGCTTGAATCCCAGGCGGCCAAGGACCGCAGCGGCCAGACGCTTATCAACAAGGGCGCCCACGGCGGCCTCCTGGGATCCATCCACAAGGCCTACGGCCGCAACTACTCTATAGTCGGGACCAATAAAGTCTACGCCGCCATCCACCATTTCGGCGGTCTGATCCGCCGCAAGCAGGTGGCGTCTATAGATGACTTCCGGCCGTTCGACGGCCGCCCCACCAAGCTGCGCAGCTACGCCGTAGGCGAGCTGCCGGCGCGGCCCTACTTCAAGCTGCAGGAGGACGAGCTCAAAGATATCGAGCTTACTGCGGTGAAATACCTCGGAGACAAAAAATGAAAAACCGCACCCCGTCCCGTTCGCCCCGCGCGCTGGCGCGCCGCCTGAAGACGCCCATCTGCAAAACCTGCGGCCAGCCCAAGATCGCCGTAACCGCCTACGCCCCGGAGCAGAAGCCGCGCTTCAGCTTCGAGTGCTGGACGCAAGGCTGCACCACCGGCGCCTGGAAGCCCTGGGAAATATTAAAAGCTTCGGAAGCAAAACATTAAGGAGGAGTTATGGAAATATTAAAAACAATACTGATGGTGCTTGGCGCGGCTGTCGTCCTTTTTCTCGTATGGGACTTTACCACAGCCTGGATAAACCGCATGATAGACGCCAAAATCGAAGAGCAACAGAAAATCGGCAAAGACAATATTGAAACGCTGTTCCATAGACACGGCTGCCTTAAGATGATGTACGAAGATCACGAACGGCGCCTTAAGGTGTGGGAGAAGCAAGTTGAGAAAATACTAAGCCGCACCTCCACCGCCGATAACCTGCACCGCAGCCCTCTTGATCGCAAGTTTTACGGACTTGCGCCGCAGGATGTGGAACTCTGCTACAAGATATACAAGGCTTCTCCGACGTTTCCGTCGCAGGAAGAAATAGAACAAGAGTTGCGTCAGCTCAGGGAACTTTCTTTGCAGGCGTTAATTTCTCATCTACAGAAGTTCTCTGGCGAAAAGTCAAAAAATACTCAGTAATCTCAAAATACGCCGCGAATAATTCTTTAGTGTCCTTGATCTTTCCAGCGGCGATCATAGCAAGAACATACTTCTCGGTTCTGGGATCTTCAATCATAAGTCCTCCTATCAGTTTAGTTCTTTGACAATTTAAAGCAGCCTCCGCGCGGCAATAGGGCCGTCGGAGGTTTATTCCTTCCAATGCTTAATTGTGTCCAGGATATACTGCTTCAGTTTGGGATTTTTCTTAAGCGCCTGGATTATTTCGGTGATCTCTTTGCTCTCCGACTGCAGGAAAGAGGGGCTGGCGCCAGTAAGAAGCCAGGCCGGGCTTGCATTAGTGTGCTCGGCAATCTTGGCAAGAACTTCCGCGTCTGGGGTTAGCTCGCCTTTCATCATAGCCTGAATACGCGCCGGATCCACATTTATTATCGGCGCCAGCTTCTCCGGCTTAATCCGAAGCCGCGCAAAGATATAGCGCAAGCGATAACCAAGATGGGACGCATAGGATTTGTTTTTCATTTATATTCTCAATCCCCGTCGAAGGATTTAAAATCACGCACAAGCTTCAACATCACCTTCCGTTGTGTTGGGTGGTCTAATAAGAAGTCGACTATCTCTTGAATGTCGCTATCAGGCGGCAACCGCTTCTTAATCTTTTCATGTTTTTCGGTTGCGATATTGGAGATTGGCACTCCGAGAGCATTTGCGAGTCGCTCAGCCATCTCACCTGAAAGACCGTATTTACCTTTCTCAATATTGGCGAGTGTAACGTGATGTATCCCGAGGGTTAATGCAAAGCCCCGTTGGGAAGGACTACCGGGGAGAGCTAGGCGCAACTCCTTGATTCGAATACCGTTAGGAATATATTTTTTCATGAAAAAGCCCTTGACAGATGCTAGTGTTAGTGTTATACTAGCAATACAGCAACTAATTACCCCCATGACCAACAAAAATCATCATACCAAACTTCGGAATAAAATCCGCGCAAAGCTAATGTTAAACGGGATACAGATGAAGGACATCGCAAAAGACCTTAAGGTATCCCGCCCATCAGTCACAAAAGTAATTGCTGGCGTGATGGCCTCGGACAGAATCCGCGCAGAAATAGCGCTGCGTGTTGGTTCTACTCCGTCCAAGCTCTGGCCGCATAAATAAAGGAAGGAGATACCAAATGAAACGTCCCGCACAAATATCTGAAGGAATAATCTCTGTTTATACTTTGTCATTAGCGTTAGGCGAAGGAGGCTGGCACGATGCATATTACAACACAGCCTTTCTCTTGAAACTCCTTGGGATTCCTGTCCCGTCACGCAAGGCTTTTGAAGATCTCAAGGGGCGCTTAATTGCCCAGATACCACAGTTAACATTGGGCATCTACAAGAAAGCGAGCTATCGCCAAACCTTTGAAGAATATAAACAATCCATTGAATACAAAGAGACTGAAGCCGCCAAGTGTGCTGCTTGCCGGAACAGAGCATATCGCGCGACTAAATCAACCCCCACGCCGGCTGCCAAGCGCCGCCGCGTCGCCCGCGCTTAATATAAGGAAGAGCGTCATGATCACCGCACTCCCTGGTAAAGAATTCCTTGAGCCGCTCCCGCCCATGATGCCGGTCGCGCGCTGCACCCATCACCTGGACTGGGCAGTGGAGTTCAACGGCCAGTTGTATTCCTTCAAAAGCGAGTCCTGGTTCTATAAGGATATGTGGCTGCGTGAAGCAATCTCGGAGATCGGTTCCCGCGAAGCCGTGGCGATGATGGTGCGCTTCTGCCCCGTCTGCCACACCCTCCAGCCTTAGCCCCTATATATAAGGAAGATTATGAAAAAGCCCAAAAAGCAATACGCGGTAGCTCTTAAGTTCAACGACGGCTACAAACTCTTTCTCCGGCAGAACGAGTTCCCCGGCATTGAGGCCACCCACCGCTTTGTCCTGGACAACGGCGACGCCGCTGCCACCATCAAGGCCTTCGAGAAGAAGTACGGCGTGAAGATAGTGGAGCTCAAAGTAAACAGCCACAAAGAATACATCATCGACGAGACCACCCACACCTGGCGCAAGTCCGAGCTGATAGTCTGGCTGCGCCGCACCGCCCGCAAGCTGCGCAGGCTCCCCTCCAAGCGCGACATCCTGGCCGAGAGCGGCCCCACCGTAATCGTGTTCTACAAGAAATTCGGCAGCCTGGCAGACGCTTACCGCGCCGCCGGGCTACTTAAAGGAGAATAAATAACATGCAACCTATCCCCGCACAGGAAATGGTCAGCCTTGTTCACACCAAAGGTATAGAAGCCGCTATCGAGCGCAGCCGGATGATAGCCAGTAACCAGGGCACGGAGTTCAGCAACAAAGACGCGCTCTACGAAATTATTCTTGCCGCCAAACATGCCGACTGCCCCATGCTCGCCGCGGCCGCTTGTGTGATGTACGAGAAAGAGACCAACTGATCCAGGAGTAAACCATGAACGCCTACTCCCTGAAACAGATCAGCTGCATGACCGGCGCCGCGCACACAACCCTGCGCGTGCGCGCCTGGCGCGAAGGCTGGCAGCCGGCCGAGACCGCCACCGTAAACCACGCCGAGGTTAAGCTGTACTCGGCCGAGGCCCTGCCGGAGGATATCCGCGCCAGGCTCACCGTCACCACCCCGTCGGGCAACAAGCTCCCGGCGCCGGTCTGCGCCGCCAGCGTGCCCGAGAAAACCAAGCGCATCGCCCTTGCCCGGCTGGACCTGGTGCGGCATTGGCAGAACTGGCGCGCTGATCACTGGGACCAGAAGCGCGGCCAATGCAACGAGGGCTTCATCACCGCCTACAGCAGCGGCGTTATCTTTACCTCCCTGCGCGAGCTGCTCGGCGAGGTCTCCATAAAAACCCTCTACCGCTGGCAGGCCGCGCTGGAGAACACCCTGGACTGGACGCGCCTGGTGCCGGCCTACGCCTGCGGCGCCCAGACGCCGGAGCTGGACGAGGACGAGCGGGTGATGTTCGAGAGGCTGCTGCTCAACCCCAAGAAGCCGTCCATCGGCACGGCTACCAATCTGGTGCGCTACGCCCTCACCAGGCAGGACCGCCAGCCGCATTCCGAAATGACCTTCCGCCGCTACGCCGGGCATCTGCGCGCCAGGCAGAACGACCTGTGGACCTTCGCCCGCGAAGGCCACAAGGCGCTGGTGGACAAAGTGGCCCCGTTCATCCGCCGTGACGCTTCCATGCTGGAAGTCGGCCAGGTGCTGGTAGCCGACGGCCACCGCCTCAACTTCCTGATGATCAACCCCTATACCGGCAAACCTATCAGGGCCACCATCATAGTGTACCTGGACTGGAAGAGCTACTACCCCGCCGGCTTCGAGATCATGCCCGAGGAGAACACCCAGGCCATAGCGAGCGCGCTGCGCAACGCCATCCTTAACCTGGGCAAGATCCCCCAGGTGTGCTACCAGGACAACGGCAGGGCCTTCCGCAGCCGCTTCTTTACCGCCCAGGAGAACCTGGAGGATTGCGGCTTCTACGGCCTGTTCGGCCGCCTGGGGATCGCGCCGGTCTTCGCGCAGCCCTACAACGCCCGCGCCAAAGTGGTAGAGGGCTGGTTCCGGCATTTCAGCGACACCTACGAGCGCCTGATGGTCAGTTTCACCGGCAGCTCTATCACCGACAAGCCGGCCTGGATGATGCGCAACGAGAAGTTCCACCGCGCCATGCACAACAACTACGTGTTCAGCGTGGACGAAGTGCGCGAGTACATCAACATCTGGCTGGATTATTCCGGCGCCCAGGAGAACCCCTACATCAAGGGCAAGACCCGCCGCCAGGTGTTCGAGGAAGGCCGCGGCCCCGGCGTAAACCCGGCGCAGCTCGACGACCTTATGATGGCGCAGCATGTCACCCGCCTCAGCCGCAACGGCGTGCGGCTCTTCGGGCAGGAGTATTACAACGAGGCGCTTTACGGCCTGCAGCAGGAAGTGCTGGTGAAGTACACGCTGTGGGATCTCGCCAGTGTAAAGATCTACGACCTCAAAGGCAAGTTCATCTGCGAGGCGCCCCGCGTGGAGCGCGTCCACCCCATGGCGCGCCTGTTCGGCACTGCCGACGACAAAGCAGCCCTGGACCAGGCGCAGCGCGCGCAGCGGCGCCTGATCGCCGGTACCAGGGAGCGCACCACCGACCTGCTCTCCCCGGTTTCCGAGATCGGCTGGAGCAACGCCCCGGCGGTGCCCGCGGCCGCCAGGCCGGTGCTGCCGGCGCCGGCCGTGCCGGCGGAGGCCGATACCCCGGCTTCCGCTTCTATCGCGGCGGCCCCGGTGGCCGAAGGCGAGCGCCCGCTGTTCTTAAAGGTCTACCAGCGCTACGACTGGCTGTTAAAGAACGCCGCCGCCCGCACCGACGACGACACGGCTTTTATGGCCGACTACGAACGCACGGACGAGTACCAGATGTTTTACAGGTCGTCCAATTCATAAACCGCACAAGGAGAATAAAATGAAAACTAACTTCGTAATAACCGAGAACGTGAAGTCCTTCAACTCAGCGCTCAACCGCATAGCAGCGAGGAGCAGCAAGAGCAATCGCCTGATGCTGCTGGAGGGAGAGTACGGCCTGGGCAAGTCCGAGGCCGGCTGGCAGTACGCCATTAACTCGCCCAAGGCCATCTACCTGCGCGCCAAGGCGCTTACCACGCCGCGCTGGATCCTGGAGGACCTGGTTAAAGAACTCGGCGAGCAGCCGCTGTACCACGCCAGCAAACTCTTCGGCCAGGCCAAGATGCAGCTTGAGAGCAACCCGCGCACCGTGATAGTGGACGAGGCCGACTACCTGCTGCACGACATGCGCTGCATAGAAACGCTGCGCGACCTGCACGACAGCACCGGCGCCGCCTTTGTGATAATCGGCATGGGGCTGCTGTCTAATAAGCTGGCTCGGCACCGCCACTTCTGCGACCGCCTGGCGCAGGTGGTTAAGTTCCACGACCTGCCCCTGGGCGACGTGCGCCAGGTGATAGCCACCAATTGCGAAGTCAAACTCACCGACGACGCCGTTAAGTTCATTCACCGCACCTCCGGCGGCCGCTTCCGCCAGGTGAAGGAATGGATGGAGAAAGCCGAGCAGATAGCCGGCGTCAATAACCTCAAAGAGATCTCGGCCGCCAATCTGGAAGGCCGCACGAAGTAACTAAAAGGAGAACACCATGACCAGCACTACCACCGACACCCCCGCGCCCGAGGCCGCCGCGCAGCTTACGCAAACCGAGCGCTTGTGGAAAGCCATGCGCACCCTGCGCGCTTTCACCATCACCGACCTGTGCCACTACACCGAGGTCGAACGACAGCCCGCCATCACCTTCTGCCTTAAACTGGTGCGCGCGGGGCTGGTAAAGCGCGAGAGCGTAACCCGCACCAAGGTGCGCGGCCGCCAGCCGCACTACCGGCTTATCAAAGACGACGGCCCCGCTCTGCCGCAGGAGCTGAGGGCGTAACGCCATGACCCCCGAGACCGCCCTTGCCCTTGTTAAGAAATACGCCGCCCAGCACGGTGTGCGGAAAGCTGCGCGTATGCTTAAAGTCAGTAAATCGACTGTGTCGAATATCGTTCAGGGCAACGGGAAGCACAGCGGTAAGCGCATAGTGGCCAAGGTGGCCGCGGCGGGGACCTTCACCTGCCGCGGCCTCGGGGTGCTCATCCTGCCCGAGGTCTGCCTGCATTACCGTGAACTGATAGACAGACACAGTTGGGACGGCATTCCGCGGGAGATCCGGAAACTTTATGCCGCCTGCCCCGGCTGCCCGGAAGGAGAAGCGTTATGCAAAGCAAAATAACTCCCGCGCAAATCAAGATGATCCATACGCTTAAAGGCGCCCTCGGCCTGACGGATCTGCAGTACCGCGCCGCGCTGGAGCGCTTCCACGTTTTTAGCAGCACGCAGCTCAGCGAGGCGCAGGCGGATCAGTTTGTCAGCGAGCTGCAGAGCCTGGCCGTACAGGCCGGCAAGTGGGACCGCCCCTGGAATAAGTACCAGAACCTGGCCGGCCGCAAAGGCATGGCCACGCCGCGCCAGCTGCGCATGATAGAGGCCATGTGGGCCGACGTAAGCCGCGCACCCAACGCCGCCGCGCGCGAAGCCGCGCTCCTGGTATTCCTGCGCCGCTTCGAGATCAACGGCCTGGCCGACATCCGCTACTACGACGTGCGCGGCATAGTATCAGCGCTCACTGCCATGCGGGGGGCCGCATGACCAACAAGGACGATATGCACAAGGAACTGCAGAACACCGTCTGCTTCAACATGGGCCGCCGCCATGACGGCCCGCCCGGCACCTTCTACCTCACCCTGCCCGAGCTGCTGCTCGGCTTCGCCGTGCTGTTCATCCTGGTCTACGCGCTGGACGCCGCCATGCACCAGCTCGCCGTGCGCGTTTTGGTTCCGTGGTTAGGGATAGAGTAAAGGAGGAATTATGCTTACCATTAAACCCGTAGCTATGTTCCTGGTCGCCGAGACCTGGCATAACGTGGTGGATGAGAAAGGCGGCGTGCTGGGGGCTTTCCCCAGGGAAGAATCCGCCATCCGCTACAAGAACCGCCTGCAGGAGAGCGGCATAAACAGCGCCGAGGACATGATAGCCAGATGCCCGGACGCGCGCCGCAAGGCCCTGATGCGATCGCTGATGTGCTACGGGGTGCCCGCGTGAGCGACAACATCCTCTTTTTTATCTGGATGCTCGGCATGATCGTGATATATGGCCTGATCATCCTGGCAGGCATCTCCGCCGCGGCCTTCGGTGTCTACCTGCTCTGGCCGGCGCCGCCGCGGCGGCAGCCCGGCGCCGGGCAGCGCTGCAAATACTTCAACCTCTGGACCGGCGGCCATGACTGAAACGATTTGGTGCCCTAAATGCCAGGCGAACACCGCCCATACCAGGATCAATCCCGGGCTGGCGATTTGCGCGACCTACGGCTGCGGGCAAGAAAACCGCACAAGCAAAAAGGAGACTACCATGGGTGGCAAGAGACTGACGGAAGTTGAGATAGCGGATCTGCGCGGCAAGTGGGCCGCGCTGCCGGAAGAAGAACGCACCGGCGCCAAGCAGACAGAACTCGCCGCGGACTTCGGCGTGTCGCAGACCACGATCGCCAAGATCCTCAAAGCCAGCGACAAGTCCGCCGCGAAGAAGACCGGCAAGCGCGGCGGCAGGAAGAAAGCCAATGCCTCGCGCGAGGCCGCGGAACCCAAGCCCGCCAAGTTCACGCTGCGCGGCGTTATTCGGGAGATCGTCTCGGAAGAGATAGCCGCGGCCTACGGAGATCTGAACCGCAAGCTGCCGGGCATAGTGAAGACTGAACTGGCAGAGCTGCTAAAGGAATAAGCACAAGGGCGACGTATGAAGAACAACATCAAGAAAATAACCAACGAAGTCTCCACCTCCGGGCAGGTGGTCTGCCCGGTCTGCAACCGGCCCGGCTCCTGGCGCGAGGGCGGCCGGCTTCACACGTCGCCCATGGTCCGCATCGTGCTCGCCAACCTGGACGCGCTGGTTCACAACTGCTGCCTGCACCGCCTCTACACCGACATCAACGGGCAGCTGGTGATCCACTACCGGCGCAAGTTCCTGCTGAACCTCCTGCCTGGTTGCTGGCGCTTCGTAAGCGGCGCGCTGCGCCTGGCAGGCTTGATGCTTAAGCATGGCGTTAAGGAAGGCGCGGCCAAGTACCGCTACCGCAAGTGCGTTTTAGGCATGGACAAAGACAAAGCCGCCTAAGCCGCAGAACAGTATGTAAAAAAAAAGCACAGCCCATTGCCTGCGTGGGAGGAAGACCAAAGAAGTCAGTCGGTGTTAAACACACCGGCAAGCAGGCAAGATTTGGAGGGAATATGCAAAACGAAATATCCGCAGAGCAGAAAGAAACCGCGCGCGCCTATCTGCGCCGCGCCTTCTCCGCTCGCGCCGGGCACTGGTTCACCATGGAAGAGATCAAGGGCATGGCCCCTACCGCGCACGGCATCCGCACGCTCTGCTCCCGCGGCGATGAGGCTGTTAAAGACGGCGAGCTGATCAACCGCTTCCGCGATGGCAAGAACTATAAGGAATGGAGCTGGCACGTGCGCAAAGCAGACGAGTTCTTCTTCTACAAATTGCAGGGGCAGTTCAGCCCGCTCCATAGCGACTTCTCCGCGCTGCGCCTGCACGTCAAGAAGCTGCTCTACAAGCCGCAGGATCAGATCGAGCTCTACCGCGGTTCCCACGAGGCACCGGTGCTCATGGAGACCGTCCGCCTTTCCCCGCAGGACCTCATCGCCCGCGGCTACGCCATCTGCTCCAACTGCCACGGTGCCGGCTCCGAGAGTGGCGCTCACCCCGGTGACTTGCACAGCGACGCCTGCCTTTTCTGCGAAGGCACCGGCTGGAGCAAAGGGGGCGCGCAATGATCTCTTTTAAGGATTACCACCACACGCCCGTTAAGGTGAAGGCGCTGCATTACACCGGCAGCATGACCGACGCCGAAGAACTGGAGGCCGTTTATAAAAGCCGCGTGCGCCTGGTGTTCCGCGGCTGCTTCACCGGCAACCTGCTCATCGAGAACCTGGGCAAGCCGCGCCAGACGCTCACCCCCGGCGATTACCTGGTAGACTCGCCGGACTTCGGCCTGTTCGTTCTGTCCCCGGAGCTGTTCCACAAATACTACGAGGCGCTCAAATGACCCCCAATGATCTCACCCGCAAGAACCAGCACACCATCACCTACGCCGGCCAGGTATTCAAAGCCCGCCGCTATTCGTATGGCGGCAAAGAATACACGGCGGCCAACAAGGATTCGGTGTTGCGTTACCTCGGCCTGCCCGTCAACAGAGTCAATCTGCAGAAAGTGTCCAAGATCAAAACCGCACAAGGAGAATAACATGACCGAACTGAAACTCACAGACATCCAGGTGTTCGCCGAGGATTACGCCAAGAAGCGCCAGCAGGTGGTCGACATCGCCGAGACCATGCGCCGCGAGATAGACGAGGTGAAGCGCAAGCACCTCCCCGAGCTCAAGCTCCGCGTGGCCGCCGCGGTGGAGAAGAAGCACGTGCTCTCTAACGTCCTGGAGGCCAACAAGGGACTCTTCGACAAACCACGCACCCACATCTTCAACGGCATCAAGGTGGGCTTCCAGAAAGGCACAGGCACCATCACTTGGAGCGACGAGGAAAAAGTGGTGGAGCTCATACAGAAGAACTTCCCCGACAACGCCGACACCCTGCTCAAGACCGAGACGCACCCGGTGAAAGCCTCCCTGGCGCTGCTCACCGTCGCCGAGCTGAAATCCATCGGCTGCGCCCTGGACGGCACCGAGGATAAGATGGTAATCAAGCCGGCCGACGCCAACGTGGATAAACTGGTGGAAGCCCTTCTCAAAGACGAGAACAAGGATTAACGCATGACCGCCGCCGAATGGAATAAGCGTTATGGGGCAGGCATTCCCGTCCGATACTTCCCGGTCAAGGACGACCTGGAGAACTTCGTTGACGGCTTCACACGCTCCGAGGCGTGGGATTGCTGTGGCGTGCCGGTGGTGAAGATCACCGGCCGCGCCGGCGGGGTGTCGATAAGCCACATCACCGTGCTTCCCAGGCTTCGCACCGCCCTTAATTAAGGAGAGATTATGGCTCTGGTAGACCTTAACGAAAAACTGGACTGGCTGGCAAAGCTGAACAAGGAGGAGATCGAGAAGCAGCTCTCGGACGACACCCTGATCCTTTACGAGGAACTGGGCTTGGAACTGCTGATCAAGATCTGGCTCAAGTTCGGCGGCTGCCGGTTCTACATCTCCAACAGCCCGCTCAACGAGCTCAAGAGGATCTACGCCAAGCGCTTCTACAACGGCACCAATACAAAGCGTTTGGCTATTGAGCTTAACGTCTGCGAGCAGTTCATTCTCAACGCGCAAGTCGACAAGTCAGGCAGTCGCCCTGACGATCCCAAACTCTTCCCCGAACTATAAAGGAAATCATGGACGAAATTAATATCCCCGCACCCGCCGACGCCTCCGTAGTGGGCAAGACCATCTGCTCCTACTGCGGCAAGCCTGCCAAGTTCTGCCCGCACTGCGGCGGCACCTTCTGCGACAACCCGGACTGCCCCGACAAAGACGAATACCACCGCGCCGAATGCCACGACAACATGGGGGACTGATATGAATGAGCTTTATGTAAATTATAAGGTCTGTAAAAAAATTAAAGATATCCTCGGTTCAGATGCCCCACTCCCACTGGATTTGAAGTTTTTTGCCACAGACAAAATTCTTTTCACCTGTGCGGTAACATCACTGAAGAGCTACGACATCCCTGCCTATCAGCTCCATGACATTCTTTCCAAGAAATTCTGTGAAGCGCTGGCAAATCTGTTCGAGTCGGGCGTGTTTTGTAACTCCACATATATCGCCGTATGCTTGCTTGACGCCTACCAGACTGAAGGCTTCAACTCGCTGGAAACTGAGCTGGAACACATAATTAATGAGAGAGCGTTAGAATCGAGGAGCGCGAAGCGATGAAAGATAAAATCCTCACTGAACTCAGGGTGAACGTTACCCGCCCAGGGCTGGAGAAGCTCTTGGACTTCCTGACTATATCAGACTTCTTCATCGCCCCCGCATCCACTACGCACCACCTGGCCGTCCGCGGCGGCCTGGCGGCGCACAGCTGGATCGTCTACCAGTCGCTCAAGCATATAGCTAAGGAACACATCACGGTCGCCAGCGCGAGCAACGTAGCTATCTGCGGCCTGCTGCACGACATCTGCAAGGTGAACTTCTACAAGCCGGACAGCCGCAACAAAAAAGTGGACGGCGTGTGGCAGGCTATCCCCGGCTACGCCGTGGACGACCAGGACCCGCTCGGCCACGGTGAGAAGTCGGTGATCATCCTACAGCGCTTCATCGGGCTCACCAAAGACGAGGCGCTGGCGATCCGCTGGCATATGGGCGCCTGGGACGCCGAAGGCTACATGCAGCGCCAGCGCCTCAGCCAGGCCATAGACGCCTGCCCGCTTCTCCGCGCCCTCATGCTCGCCGACCAATTCTCCACCTACTTCCTTGAGACGAACCTCCCGGAAAGCCATGTATAAAACCGTGCGCCCGATAATAAATCCGCAAGTACGCGCTCTCTGCGTAAAGCCGTATCCCCTGCACCCACACGGCTGCCCGAACTTCGGCAAGAAGCCAGGTTGCCCTCCGGCCGCGCCGCTGCTCTCCGAAGTGCTCGATCTAACCAAGCCGACCTGGGTGATCTGGAGCTTCTTCGATTTTGCCGGCCACGTGAAAAAGATGAAGGCGCTGCACCCCGCCTGGTCCGAGCGGCAGCTCGCCTGCTGCCTCTACTGGCAGCCCCGAGCCAGGCAGAACCTTGCCGCGGCCGTGCAAGAATTTATCCGCGCTTGCCCGCACCAGACCGTAAAGATTCTGATGTGCCCCGAGGCCTGCGGAGTGGACATCACTTCAACCATGGCCTGCATCGGTGTCACCCTGGAATGGCCCCCGCAAAACATCACCCACCAGGTAGCCCTCGCGGGGATTCCGCACGCGGCCAAAGACGTGGCCGCCTGGTCAAAGAAATAACGCCATGGCATACACCGAATAATTCACCCTGACCCCGGAAGAAGCGGACGCTTTTTGGTCCTGGATGAAGCTCTCCGGCGCGGCACGGGAACTGGCCAAAATACTCCAGCCGCAGGCCGGCCGCAACGAGCCCTGCCCCTGCGGCTCGGGCCAGAAGTTTAAGCGCTGCTGCGGAGGCCCGGAAGGGCCTCCGGAAAATTGTTAATAACTATGTGGATAACCGCCGAAAACCGCTCAAAAAGCAGGCCCGAGCAGGCCCGCCCTACCCCTGTTACATACCCCTGTTACAACACCCCACCCCTGTTACAATCCGAATTCTTACCAGAAACCTTCCAAACCCCGATTTCCCCAATGAGAACCGCCGCCGCCGCCACCCACGCCCCAGCTGCATTTTCTCAAACCACCTGATACTTTCCGGTAAGAATCCGGAATTTTTCTCAAACCTCGCAACACCCCCCTGGGCCAGCCATTTCTCCTATGAGAATCGCCCAAAACACCCCCCTGTTACAAATTCTCAAATTACCAGATAAAACCTATTCAACATACCGCGCGTCTCCACATACGGCGCGGGAGGTACTATGGGAAAAAACATACTCGTAGTGGAAGATGACAAACAAATGCAGCGCCTGTACGCCCGCGTCTTGGGCGGCGAGGGATACCGGCTCACCCTGGCCGATTGCGCGGTTGACGGCTGCTGCCTCCTGGAGAACGGTTCTTATGACCTTGTGATTACAGATTTCCGGCTGGGTGACGGCACCGGCGAGGAGGTAATGGAAGCCGCCCGGGGAACCAAGACCATGCTGGTTACAGGCGCCATGGAGAAACCGGAATTGGAGGCCTTGTCCCTTCGTTACGGACTCACGGCGTTTTTTAAAAAACCGTTCCGCCTGGAAGAACTCCTGTCTAAAATCCGCGAAGCGCTAGGGTAAGCCGGCGGCATCCAATAAAAAGACCCCTCGCCCGCGGGGTCTTTCCTTTGCCGCAAGTCCTTTAGAACCTGAAGGCGGGGCCGAACTGGCAGCCTGAAGGCGAGAACAGAACACGAGAGATCATATAAACAGCGAAGCCTTGCTGGTGCCGGCTTCGCCGAGGAACTTGCCCACGCCGGCGCTCTTCATGCTGGGGTAGTCGATCAGCTCTTCCATCTTGTAGCCCATCAGGTCCATGCTCATCTGGCAGACGTAGATCTGCACTCCGGAGTCGGCGGCGGTCTTCATCAATTGCTCCAGGCTCATCACGTTGTGCTTCTTCATGATGGACTTTATCATGGCCTTGCCCATACCGCCCATGTTCATCTTGCTGAGCTTGGTGCCGGCGGCGCCGTTAGGCAGCATCACTTCGAACATTTTGGAAACCATGTCCTTGGAGATGGTCTTCTTCGGGTCTTTCAGCGCCGGGATGGACCAGAAGGTGAAGAACATCACGACCTTCTCGAACATCGCGGCCGCGCCGGTGGCGATGATGAAAGAGGCCAGCAGCTTGTCCAGGTCGCCGCTCATCACCACCATCGAGAGCTTGTCCTCCGGGGCGTTGGCCTTGAGAACATCCACGTCGGCCTTGAGGGCCGCTATCTGCGCTTCCAGTTCTTTTATCTCGGCCATATTTATTCCTCAGTAGGACATCACGGTTTTCGCGGACGTCACTTCTTCTATAACTTTAGCGGCCCCGGCGATGTAGGCGTTGGGCAGCAGGTCGGCTTCGGTGTAATTGCGGGCTTTAAGGCAGGGCGAGCAGACCAGCAGGCGGCCGCCCATCTCCGCGTAGCCCGCGGCCAGTTTTTCCAGCGGGTCGAAAGGAGGGTGGTTGATCTCCGCCGCCTTGCCTTTAACGGCCAGGTGCACCCCCTCGCCCTGCAGCACGATGAGCGGCACCTCGTCCATGGCGAAACTGGCATTGGCCATCACAAAGGGGATTATCGCTTTTTCGATATTGTCCTTGAAATGCGTAACCACATAAACCATCTTTCCCTGTTTTTCCATGTTGTTTCTCCCCGCTTTAAGTTTCGAACGGCTATTTAGCGCCGGCGGCCGCCGCCCGCGCCAGGGCCGTTCTTTTTGTTTCGTATAAAAATATGGCGAAGGGGCGATAGAACAAGTGCGCCCATTTGCTGAACGGAACCTCCACCACCAGCATCGGCACTACGACCATCAGGTGAACGACGTAGGTGTAATAAGTGGAAAGCGGCAGCCCCATGTACCTGAAGATATGCACCAGAATACCCGTGATGGTAGTCAGAAAAAGCAGCACCGGGAACATCCAGTCGCTGAAGTCGGAGAACTTATGGATCTGGGTGTCTTTCTTGATCCGGCCCCAGATGATATCCAGCGTAAAGATGGTCAGCACGGCGGTCGCGTAATAACCCAGCCAGCGCTGCGGATGATAGATCGGATAGATATTATCCGTCTGGAACCAGGGCAGCAGGCCCACGATCAGGATGAACATTATCACGTAGCCGGACACCAGCAGGAAATGTTTTACCCAGCGGCCCTTGTCCTCGCACTCGCGCAGCTTTATCTGCGTGGCGGTATGCCAGACGAAGGTCTTGATCTGCCGCAGAAAGTCGGCCAGGCGCACGGTCACGCCGCCGCCGGCCTGCCCCATTTCGTTAGCCGAAAAGGCGTGAAAGACGGCCGCCGGGGTAAGCTTCACGCCGGGGTGCATGATCAACCAGTACATCCGGAAGGCGTTGGTCAGCAGGAAGAAGGAGAGCACGGCCGCCATGCCGAGGTCGAAGAAGTGCACCGTCCAGACCGGGGCGAAAGTATTCAGCTCCACCCGCTCCGTCACCAGCGGCCCATGGAACATCAGGATGACCAGGCCCACAAAGGCCGCCACGGCCGCTATCATGCCCAGCTCCCAATATTTAGAAAGATACATGCGCCTGGAGACGCCGGTCCAGTCGTAGAGGGCGGTCAGGTAGCGCCGCACGCTCATCATGAACTCGCCCGGGTAGGCCTCGCGGGGACAGGTGGCCGAGCAGTCGCCGCAGTAATAGCACAGCCAGGGGTCGGGGGAAGAGGCTATGCCGGCCTGCGCGCCTATCTGCGCGAAGCGGATGGTCTTCCTGGGGAAAGAGGAGTCCTCTTTGGTAAGGGGACAGACGGCCGTACAGTTGCCGCAGTTGAAGCAGGCGGAAACGTCGAAAGCGCCGAATTTCTTTATGTCCTCTATGAGCTCGGGATTTACCAGCATTATTTCGCCTCTCCGTTCTTAAGAGTGTATTTGGGATAATCGCCGCGGCCGGGAACATCCTCTATTTTTCCGTATTTTCGCAGCCCGGAAAGATACCAGAGGGCCCTGCCGGTCTCGAGCCCGGCCGCGGCGGAAAGTTCCGGCACCGACTTGGGGCCCTCTTTCAGGGCTTTAAGGATGGCCTGCTGGGCCTTGTTCTGCGCGGCCACGTAATCGCGCAGTTCCTGGGCTACGGGGCCGCGCGTTTCGTTAAGTTTCTTGAGCTGTTCGATGATCTTTTCTTTGGACATATTTATTCCTTGGCGATGGCGTCCACCATGGCGTCGAACTGGTCCAGCGTCCAGCCGGCCACGTTTATGGCGCGGACGGGACAGACGGCCACGCAGGCGCCGCAGCCCTTGCAGAGGGCCGGGTTCACCACGACCACTTTTTTACCGTTCTTCTCGGCCATCGTAAGAGCGCCGTCGTAGGAGCACTCGGCGGGGCACAGGCCGCAACCGGTGCACTTCGCCTCGTCCACTACGGCCACGAAAGGCTCCAGCGGGATATCCGGTTCCGCCAGCAGGATAGCGGCCTTGGCGGCCGCGGTAGCGGCGGAAGCGGCGGCTTCCGTTATATCCATCGGCGCCTGGGTGGTGCCGGCTATGAAAACGCCGGAATTGGCCATCTCCACCGGGCGCAGTTTGGGATGCACTTCCTGAAGGAAGCGGTCGGCCCCGATGGGCAGTTTCATCTGGGAAGTTATAAGTTTAATGTCGGCCGGCATCATGCCGGTGACCAGCACTATCAGGTCGGCCTTAACCTCCAACTCCTCGTTCCAGGTCAGCACGTCCTTTACTTTTACGGTATGGCCGGTGCGGTCCGAGGTCACCACGGGCTGGTCGTTCTCGTTGTGACGGAAGAAGAGCACGCCGTTCTTGGAGGCCTTTTCGTAATAGCCCTCGTGCTGCATGCCATAGGTGCGGATGTCGCGGTAAATATCGTAGATCTGCACGCCTGGGTATTTCTCTTTTACCTGGTTGGCGGTGTAAAGGGCCGAGGTACAGCAAACGCGGGAACAATAGTCGTTGATCTTGCCATCGGCCTGCGGCTTGTGCACGCCCTCCACCTGGCGCGAGCCCACGCAATGTATCAGGGCCAGACTTTTTATTTCCTTGCCGGCGTATTCCAGGCGGCCGGAGGGAGAATCCTTGAGCACGGTTATGAACTCCGGGAGCGTAACCACGTTGGAATCCTCGCCGTAGCCGAATTCGCCCTTTGCCGGTTTATAATGCTCGAAGCCCGCCGCTACTATGATAGCGCCGGCTTTCACCTGCTCCATCTTGCCGCCGCTGTTCTTGATGTTTATTTTAAAATTTCCCACAAAACCGCTGACAAAGTCTATCTCGGCCCCGGTATGCACGGCTATCAACTTTTCGGCCGCTACCAGGTCCTCGAATTTCTTTACCACCGAAGAGGCTCCCTCCCCGGAGGGATAAATTCTGCCGAGTTCCAGCAGTTTACCGCCCAGGCGGGGGCTTTTTTCTATAATGACGGCTTCAAGGCCTTTGCCCGCCACGGAAAGCGCCGCTCTCATGCCGGCCACGCCGCCGCCGATAACGGCCACGCGGGGCTCGGCCGCCACCCTTATAGCGTTAAGCGGGTCGGCGCGCTTCACCTTCTCCACGCCGGTCTGCGCCAGCTTTATAGCCTTGGCCGTAGCCCCGGCCTTATCGGCCTTATGCACCCAGCTGGCCTGCTCGCGGATATTGATATGCTCGTGCAGATAGGGATTTACTCCGGCCCGCTGCAGTACGCCCCGGAAAGTGAGTTCGTGCAGGCTGGGGGAGCAGGCGGCCACCACGGTGCGGTTGATGCCCAGGTTCTTTATATCTTCCGCGATCAGGTCCTGGCCGTTGGAAGAACACATGAAGGCGTACTCGCGGGCCACGGCTACGCCGGGATACTTGGCCAGCGCCTCGGCTACGGCCTTCACGTCTATGACGTCCGAGATATTTCCGCCGCAGTGGCAGATGTATACCCCGACCTTCGGCTCCTGCCGGTAATTATCTTTAGCGGCTTCTTCCTTTATTTTATCTTCCATCACAGTTTCCTTATATAGTTGGCGGCTTCTATGGCGGCGGCCCCGGCGTCCACCACTGAATCCGGTATATCGCGCGGGCCCTTCACCACGCCGGCGGCGAACACGCCGGCCCCCGCTGTGACCGCCGAAGAGATGGTCTCGTCGGAAAGCTGCACGAAACCGAAGTCGTTCAAGCCGGCGCCGATATCAAACGTGGAAACGTCGCAGCCGGGCACGAGGCCCTGGGAAAGCACCACCAGATCGTGCTTCACTTCTTCGGGGGCGGAAGTTCCCTCCTGGCGCTCTATGCGCAATACGGGGTTATGCGCCGCGTCCTCGGTGATCTTGGCCACCTTGGCCTTCACGAAGTTGATACCCATGGCCTTGGCGTTATTGTAGAACTGCTCGTAACCTTTGCCGAAGGCGCGGATGTCCATGTAATAGATGGTGATGTCGGCTATGGGCAGCGAGCCGGACAGCAGTATGGCCTGTTTGACAGCGTACATGCAGCAGACGCGGCTGCAATACGGCACGCCTATGCTCTTGTCGCGAGAGCCCGCGCACTGCACGTAGGCGATGGAACCGGGCACCATGCCGTCGGAAGGCCGCAACACGCGGCCGTAAGGGCCGTGCGGGGCCAGCAGGCGCTCCGCGGCCATCGGGGCCAACACATTGGGAAGCGCTCCCAGGCCGTACTCCTTCTTGGCAGTCATGGGCGTGGTTTCATAGCCCGTGGCCAGTATCACCGTCTTGGCCTTTATCTCGACCGGGGCAGGCTCCTGCAGGAAGTCTATGCAGTCCTTGGGGCAGGCGCGGGCGCAGGCGCCGCAGCGGATGCAATGCTCCGGCTCCATCACCGGCAGCTGCGGGATAGCGTTGGAGAAGGGAATGGAGATGGCTTTCTTGGCGCCCAGGCCGTTCTCGTACTCGTCGGGGATGTAAACGGGGCAGACCTCCTCGCAGCGCTTGCAGGAGATACACTCTTTTTCGTCCACGTAGCGGGGCTTGCGGGTAACGGCGGCGGTAAAAACGCCGTTCTCGCGCTTTATGGCGTCCACGTTGCTGTAGGTAAGGGTCTGGATGCGGGGATGATGGGAAACGGAGGCCATGCGGGGAGTAGTGATGCAACTGGCGCAGTCCAGGGTGGGAAACACCTTGCTGAGGCTGATCATCTTGCCGCCGGTGCTGGGGGCCTTCTCCACTATAGCTACGGAGAAGCCCTGGTCGGCCAGGTCCAGGGCGCTCTGCAACCCGGCAATGCCAGAACCGATCACCAGCGTGTCTACTTCTATTTTTTCGAGCGCACTCATATGCTGGCCACCGCCTTTTCCATTTCGGAGATTTCTTTGAGGAAGGCCGCGCGGCACACGGTGCAGATAGTGGTGAGCTTCAACCGGCCGGCGGGGATGCCCTTCACTTTCATCTTTTCATAAACTTTGGCGACGCGGGCCGACAGGCGCGGGTAGGCCCCCTCGTAGGGACAGTCCGAACCCGAGGACATGATGATAATGCCCCCTACCCCCTTGTCGAAGGCCCGCAAGTAAAAATCCTCAGGGAACATTACCGGGTCCGGCACACGTATGATATACGTGTTGGCGCTGTACCCCATCCGGGCCTGCCCCACCGCGTCCGCCCCCGGATAAGAACTATGATTGGTAGTTATAATTAATATTTTTTTAGAAGTCATGCGTAAAAAGTAAGGCCCAAGGTTTTCACGACGCTTGTCGGAGGGGAGGCAAGGGGATGGGTCCTGAGGGTCGTCACGGACTGAAGCCGCTTGCGTAGCGCGGCGAGGGGGTGGCGGCAGCCACCGCTGTGTGACGAGCGGCGCGCACGGTGTGCGCGACCGCGTGCCCGAGGGGCCCGTCCCCTTGCCGCCCCGACTTCACATCTAGCGGCAAAAGGCTCCCCGCTCCTTACTTCTTGCGGGTGACGAAAAGGCTTTCGTAGCCGTCGTGCTCGAGCACGCCGAGGTACTCATGCCCCGACTTACCGCACCAGGCAGGAATATCCTCACGGCTGCCCTTGTCGCCGGACTGTATCTCCAGCACGCCGCCCACCGGCACGCCGGCAATACCCTTCTTCGCTTCGAGCAGCGGGCCGGGACAGGCCATCGAGCGGGCATCCACCACTTTCGCAGGTTTTATCTGGCTAAGGTCCATATATCCTCCGTTAACTGTTAAAGGTCGAAATTCGGGCAATAGAGCTTCTTGATCCTGGAGACAAGTTCCTCCAGGTTGGGGTCTTTGATGCTATAGAAGATGCGGTTGCCTTCGCGGCGCTTCTGTATAAGGCCGCGGTCGGCAAGGACGCGCAGGTGCTGCGAGATGTTCCCCTTGGTCGTGCCGAGTTTTTCAATAACCTCGTGCACGAACATTTCCCTCTTCAACAGCATACAAATTATTATAAGCCGGGAGGGATGCGCGATACAGGACAGCATGCCGGCTATCCCCTCCGCCTTGGCTAGCATCGTCTTGTTCATGTATAGTAGTTTAGCTGATGCTAAACTAGATGTCAAGCCTCTGGCTGTGCCGTATCAGGCGCTATGCGCAACAGGCGGCCAAGCCTCTGGCTGTGCCGTATCAGGCGCTATGCGCAACAGGCGGCCAAGCCTCTGGCTGTGCCGTATCAGGAGCTATGCCCTTCAGACGGCCAGGGGCCCACTGCGGGTCTGAGGCCCGGAACCTAATTTTAGGGGTTTTATTTAAGAGCTTCGGAGGCGAAAGCCTTGGCTTCCTCTATGAAGGTCATCCAGTCGCCCACCGGCAGGCGCCGGGCGGCGCTGAAGAGCAGCGCATGGCCGGGAGCGCCCTGCACGCGCAGCCCCGGGCGGGACTCGAACCAGGCCGCACGGCGCGGCGAGAAGAACATGTGCACGGCAGCCTCGTCGGGGCCGGTCAGGCGGTACTTTTCCGAGAACAGCGGGAAGGCGGGCAGGTCTATATCCCTGAAACCCACCAGCTCGCCTATTTTATACATAAAAGTCTCGGGCTTCAGGTCGAACTGCGGCACGCCATGGCCGCCTGCGATCAGCGCCACGGTGAAATTATGCGTGTGAGAGTGTTTTCCGGAACCGGTGATGTACCGATAGTCGAAAACCCGGATCTGCCCCCCCGCGGAGGGAACCTCTATCATATTGACGGCCTTGCGCGAGCGGCCGAGGCGGAACAGCTCCAGCCGGGTACCCTCCAGCGAATAAATGTCGGGGCCTTCGGGAGAGAATCGCAGCCCCATGGAGGCGGCCAGGGCCATCAAGTCGCTGCGGCGCTTGCGCTCCAGCCAAAAGGCCAGGGCTATCACCAGCGCCACGGCACCGATGATCAGCGGTATGGTATAGGTCTCAAAAAATGCGGCGTCCATCTACTCCCCCTCCAGCTTGGCGGCGTCCAGGGCGTCGACCCTGTTCTTGGCGGCGTCCTCGTAAACCGCGGCGGCGTCCTTGGCTTTCTGCACCTGGCCGACAGTGGTCTTTAGGTAATTCCCGGGGGCAGTCAGCGGGTTTTGCGACGGGGCCGGGGCGGCCGGCTCTACGGCAGCAGCGGCAGCGGCGGACTCCGCCTTGGGCTGCGGGATATGCTCCGGTTCTTTCTTTTTACAGCCAACGGCGAAAGCCGCTATCAGCAGGACGGCAAGTATCTTCCCCATGTTCCCCCCTTAAAGCTTCACGATACGCTCGGCTATCTGCACCGAGTTCAGCGCCGCACCCTTGTAGAGATTATCGGACACGACCCAGAGCTGGTACTCGTTGGCGGCGGTCTTGGCCCGGCGCAGGCGCCCGGCGTAAACCACATCGGTGCGGTCGCCGTGCGTCAGCGGCGTCGGATAATCTTCCGGCTTCTCGAAGAAGGTCAGGCCGTCGGTGCGCCGCAGCTCCGCCCTGAGGGCGGCAGGAGAGCACGGTCGGGCGGTCTTGAACCAGAGCGCGAGCGAATGGCCGCGCAGCACGGGCACGCGCACCGAGGTGCAGCTGATCTTAACCCGCTTGTCGCCCCAGATCTTCTTCAGCTCCGCCTCCACCTTGTTCTCCTCGCCGGTATTGCCGGCGGCGTCGAAGCCGCCTACCTGCGGGAAAAGGTTGAAAGCTATGGGACGCGGGAACTTGCGGTCCGCCAGCGCGGGCACGCGGCCGGTCTTAAAGTAACCTTTAAGCTCCTCCTCCAGGCAGCGCATGGCGGCTTTGCCGGCGCCGGAAACGGCCTGGTAGGTGGCCAGGCGCAGCTCGGTCACTCGGAATTTGCGGTGTATACCGGCCAGCGCCACGGCGGCGCCGGTAAGGGTGCAGTTGGGCCCGGCTATCAGGCGGCGCGACGGCTTCAGCTCCCCGCCGTTAACCTCGGGGATCACCAGCGGCACGCCCGGGGCCAGGCGGAACTGCGAGGAATCGTCCACACACCAGACGCCGGCGGCGGCCAGGCGCGGGGCGAACTTTTCAGAGACTTCTTCGTTGGAGACGAAAAAGACGATATCGGCCTTGCGCAGCGCCCCGAAAGACGGGGCGGTGCAGGCGTACTTTTTGCCGCGAAAGGCGACCTTGGCCGGCTTGCGGCCCGAGTTGAAAGCGTAGAATTCCCCGACGGGGAAGCGCCTGCTCTCCAGCAGGCCCAGCAGTTCCCCGCCCACCATGCCCGAAGCCCCCACCACCGCTATGTTATATTTTTTCATGCCTTATTCTCCGGCCTCCGGCTCCTGCCAGCCGGCCGCCTCTTCGGGGACCGGGGCGACCGGTATGGCCGGGATCGTTATCTCCCTGGAATAGCCGATGTTCTCGAGGTTGTCCGCGGCGGCGGCCCGCAGGTAGAACATGTCCTTAGAGATGGCATCGCGGGCGAAAGTCCAGAAATACGGGGCCCGGTAGAAGTACCGGGTCACCCGCTGCCAGTCGAACTTGTCGTAGGATACTTCCAGCCAGGCGGCGCGCACGTCCTCGCCTATGGCGGTGAAGGAAACTTCAATTTCCTCGGCGCTGAGCTCGGCCGCGAAGCCCTTTATAAAAACTTTATACTCGTTAAGCGGCACCAGCTTGATGGCCATGGCCGGCTTCAGGCCGGAGATGGGGGTCTCCAGCACGCCCGCGCCCGTAGGGGAATTGCCGCGGATAGAGCGGTTCAGCCAGACGTTCTCCTCCCCCGGGGTGCCCATGGCGGCCGCGATGATGGGAGCGCTGGAGGCCGAGGTAAAGTAGCGGGAAGATGACCACAGCGCGAGATAATTATCCTTCTCGGAGGAAATGCGGGAGAGGGGCACCTCGGCCCAGACCCAGCGCGCCGAGTCCACCCCGTCGAGAGAATCGTTGGGCAGGGGCTCGCGCGGCAGGTCGGCCGCCTCTGCCAGGAAATAGGTATGGTCGGAATTGAAGGCGGGCTCCTGGTTGAGCGCCATGTAGATCTTGCCCGGGACGGGCTCCGTGTCCCAGGAGCCAGGCCAGGACTTTATCTTAGCCCGCCCCAGCTTGGCCCCGACGAAGGCGCGCGCGTAGGCGCCGGTGGCCGAAGGCGGCAGTTTCACGATCCAGCAGTTGTTATAGCCCACGTACCAGTCGGCGTGGAAGCCGCCGTCGGCATAAAGGTAGTACCTGCCCAGGTTCTTCTCGGGCGCCACGTAAGCCGGGACAAAAGCGGCGGCGGCGGCCGAAAAGGCCGGCGCCTTGACCGCGTCGGCCTGCTGGGCGCCGGCGGGGCCGCAGCAGCAGGTCAGCAGGGCCGCAGCCAGTAAGTTTCGCATCTTCATCCCCCTCCGTGTTACTTTTTAATAATTTGTGTCACCCTGTCCAGATCGTCCAGGGAAAAATAATGGATCACGATCCGGCCGTTCTGCGGGCCGGGACCGGGGCAAACCTCCACCTTGGTGCCCAGCGTCTTCTCCAGCGAGGACTCCAGCTCCACCGCCTCCGGCGTGCGGCGCGAGCCGGCGCGCTGGGCCCGCTGGGCCCGCGGCTTCTGGGCATGAAAGCCCTGCGCGAAGCTCTCCACGTCGCGCACGCTCAGCTTCTCGGCCATGATGCGCTGATAGAACTCCCGGCGCTTGGAGGAATCGGGGATGGAGATCAGCGCGCGGGCGTGGCCCTCGCTGATGGCGCCGGACTGTATGCCCTGGCGGATATCGGCGTCCAGCTCCAGGAGACGCAGCGTATTGGAGACGGCCGCGCGGGACTTGCCCACGCGCTTGGCCAGGTCGGCCTGCGAGACGCCGAAGGCGTCCATCAGCTGCCGGTAGGCCAGCGCCGTGTCCACGGCGTTGAGGTCTTCGCGCTGTATGTTCTCTATCAGGGACAGGCCCAGCTTCTGTTCGTCGTCGAGGTCTCGCTTCACTATGGCGTCTATCTCGGCCAGGCCGGCCAGCTTGGAGGCGCGCAGGCGCCGCTCGCCGGCGATAAGTTCGAAATGGTCGTCGTTATGGTCCTTCCAGACCGAGATCGGCTGCAGCAGGCCCCGTTCCTTGATGGACTCGGCCAGCTCGGCCAGCGCCGCGTCGTCGAAAATGCGCCGCGGCTGGAAGCGGTTGGCCCTTATGCGCCCCACCGGGATCTTCTGCACCATGTCCCCGGAAATATCGTTATTCTGGACCTTGGTTATCAGGGAGTCTATGCCCCGTCCTAAAGCTTTCCTCATATTGTTCTCCTTATATATAGGGGCGATCAGCCGCCGAGATCGTATTCGAGCTCTTCCTCGTTGACATAGAGGTCGGACTTCTTATAGCCGGAAATGTCCACGCCGCGGCGGGCCAGGAACTCGAGCGTAAGCTCCTTGTAGGCCAGGGCGCCCCGCGAGCTGGGGTCGTAGACGAAAATGGACTGACCGTAACTGGGAGCTTCCGCCAGGCGCACATTGCGGGGAATTACCGTCTTATAGAGCTTATCCCCGTAATATTTGCCTATCTCCTCCCGCACCTGGTTAGCCAGGTTTATGCGGGAATCGTACATGGTAATAACGCCACCGTCCACCTTTAGGCCGGGGTTTATGGCCTGGCGGATCTTGTCCACGGTGTTCATGAAGTAGGCCAGGCCTTCCATGGCATAATACTCGCACTGCACGGGGGTAATAACGGAATCGGAGGCGTTCAGGGCGTTCACCGTCAGCAACCCCAGTGACGGGGGACAGTCGATGATGATGAACTTGTACATGCCCCGTATCTTATCGAGGGAGCGCTTGAGCACCGATTCTCGGGAGAATTCGCTTACCAGTTCTATTTCGGCACCGGCCAAGTTGTGGCTGGTAGGAATAATATCCAGCCACTCCACCGAGGTCTGGTGTATGGCGGATTCCACCGGGGCCTTGCTGCAGAGCACGTCGTAAATGTTCTTATTGTTCTTGGTAATGTCCACCCCGAGGCCGGAAGTGGAGTTGCTCTGGGGATCGAAGTCTATCAAGAGCGTCTCATAGTCGAAAGCGGCCAGGGCAACAGCCAGGTTTATAGCCGTGGTCGTTTTCCCCACCCCGCCCTTCTGGTTAGCTACAGCTACTATTTCAGCCATAATGCTCCCTTAACGCAATACTGTTTTCACGTGAAAACAGCCCCCTATATATTAGGGTTTCCTTATTCTATAGTTTTGCCAAGGGCCTGTCAATTCCCCACTCCCATGTTTCACGTGAAAACATTGCCAGATTAGCATACCACCAAACCACCAAGACAAACTGTACAACTCTTTTAGCGCAGCCCGCCTACTTGCGCAAAATGTTCCCACGTGAAACAACGCCAGCATGGCAAAAGGCCCACAAAGTTTGCACTTTGTGGGCCCAAAACCGCTTCATGGTGTTTTCGAGCGGGAATTGTTTTCACGTGAAACAACTGCGGCTACTCAATAAAGATCTCCACTCTATCCCCCCCGTCACGAACGTTCACCAGGCTGGCCGGCCGGCCCGCATGCACGGCATCGTGTATCTTGGCTGTGTCCAGCACATACCCCTTGGCCGCCAAATCCCCGGCTATTTTGCCCTCTATGAAAGGGGCCAGGAATTTCGCCCAGGCCAGCGGGACCTTTATATTGGCCCTGGGCTCAGGGCTGCCGCGCCCATAAACACGCACACGCAGGCTGACGCCCCCCCTCCGGGCCCCCGGCACGGCATCCATGGCCTCAATGATCTCCAGGGCCTCTACGGAGGAAATCCGCCCCTCCTCCAGCAATTCCAGAGCCTTCAACTTGTCCCGTTCCATACCCCTACTCCTCCAGCCGCCGCAACTGGGCGACGGCCTCCCCGGCCTTGATCTCTCCGCGCTCAAGGCGCTCCAGCACTTCCAACCGGCGCTGCCTGGCGGCGGCCCGCATTGGGCCCAGGCCCAGAGCGCTCAACAAGGACTCCAGCCTGGCCTTAACCGTAGGATAGGAAATGCCGAGTTGGGCCCCCACTTCCTTCACGCTGCCGCGCGCGGCCAAAAAAACGCGCAGCAAATTTTCCTCGTCCGCGGGCAGGGCAGAGAATTCAGAAATTTCAAACTCCCCGCGCACGCTTGCCCGGCAATCCGGGCAGCAAACTTCGGTAATTATCAGTCGCCCGTCGCAAGAAGGGCACTTTTTAGGCATTTTCATTTTATTAACTCGTGTATTGTTTTTATCAACATCTGTCTAAATATTATATCAAAAATAGAAAAACACCACAAGTCGCCGCCATAGCGTTTTTGCAAAATTAAAAGGGTAAAGGCCGAGAAGGGGGCAAAAACCCAGCCTTGAGGCCCCCAGGGGCCTCCAAGGCAATTGCGGGTCCCGGGCCCAAAACCAAAAACCGGCGGGAACGACAAACAGACAGACAAAGGGGGAATATGGGGAGGGTGAGGCAAAAAAAGGAGAGGCCCGGTGTTCCGGGCCTCTCCATGGCTTCAGATTGACTTAGAAGTCGGCGCCGCCGCCGGAACCGTCAGGGTCCGAGCCGCTGCCGCTGTCGTCGCTGGTGTCGTCGGGGCCGCCGTTGCCGCTGTCGTCGGAACCACCGTCGGGGTCGTCGTTACCGTCGGGCATGGTGTCGGCGGCATAAGCGTTGCCGCAGAGCAGGCCGGCGCCGCTGACGGTACCGTAAGCCAGAGCGACGAACATGAGCAAGAAAGCTATAAACAGTTTTTTCATTTTCCCTCCTAGAGTTAAGGACTATATTAACAAAATCCCCCGCCGGAGCGGGGGACTTTGGGCCCGGCGCAGGGCGATTTTACGCCCTATTGCGCGGGAGGACTTTGGACACTTGCCCTGTCAACGCTTGGCATCCATCGAGACGAAAGGCACGCCGCCTCCGACGTAACCGGGCAGCACGCCATTCCATTTTTCGATAGCCTTCAGCTGGGCATCCACCTTGCGCAACTCTATCAGCATGGGGGTAACCTGCTCGCGCTGCATGCGCAGGGCCTCCGCCTCGCCGCGGGACTTGGCGATGGCCTGCTCGGCGTCGCGCTTGGCTTTCTCGACGAGCTTCTCGGACATCTTGGCCTGCTGTTCGGCCACCTGCTTGTCCTCGACGGCCTTCAGGAACTGGTCGGTAAAGTCCAGGTCGGTGACGGAGATGTCGGTGACGATGATCTCCTTCTTGCTCAGGCGCACCTTAACCTCGGCGTTGATCTCCTCCACCAGCTGGTTGCGCTCGGAGATGATCTTCTCGGCGGAATACCGCGCCGCGATTGCCTTGAAGACCTCCTGCACGGCCGGGTCGACGATATTTGAAACGTAGCGGGGACCGAGGTTGCGGAAGATGCTCACCACGGTCTCTTTCTGAATGCGGTGATTAACGACGAGATGCGAGTTCATGGTCTGCAGGTCCTTGGAGAAGGCCTGCGTCTTGATGTCGGCGCGCTGTATCTGTATGGAGAACTTGGTTATCGACTCCAGCATCGGCATTTTGAAGTGTATGCCCTCGCTGTAGGAATCCACGATGGCCCCGAGGCGCGTTTTTACGGCCACCTCGCCGGGCGGAACGATAAAGAAGGAGGACAGGCCGATCACGGCCGCCGCCACAAGAATCACCGGCACCAGCAGTTTACCCAAATAGTCTTTTTCCATTTTTCCTCCCTGGTTCTGTTTACCCAACTCGTCGAAAATCCCTTTCAGGTCTTCAAAGAATGAATTGTCCATGGCAAGATTATATCTATATAGCCGCCGGGGGGCAACCTCAATCCCAGCCCATGGAGTCCATTTCCGTGTCCGCCGCGGCGGCGGGACCGGAAGCCCGGGGCTTTACGACGGGCGCCGGAGGAACGAGGGGGGGCGCGGAGGGAACGGCGGGAGCGGCGGCCGGCAGCGCGGCGGCCGGCACGGCCCAGTTGCGGCCTATGCGCAGGGCCTCCAGTTGCCCCTTTTTAACCCGCTTGAATACCGCGATGCGGCTTATGCCGAGCAAAGCGGCAACTTCGGGCAATGAATAAAATTCCCGGGCCATGTAAAATATTAACTTATGTTAACCTGTTTTACAAGCAGCTGTGCCAGAACAAGCAGACAAGCGGTAAAGTGCGCAGCCTTCAGGCAATATAGTTAACTTGTGTTACCCGGAAAAAAGAGTTATCCTAGGGACCGGCCAAAGCGGTTACAAAGGCAGCGCACAGCAGGAAACAGAAGCCCTGCCGAAAAATTTATATACTATTAACCTTATGCGCATACTGATACTCGGCGGCACCAGCTTCTTCGGCAAAGAAGCCGCCACACGCCTGCACAAAGCCGGCAACGAGGTCACCGTTTTCTCCCGGAGAGCGCCGGTGGACGGCCTGCCTCTGGACATACGCCAGTCCCGGGGCGAGCGCACGGCCGAAATAGACCTGTCGCGCATGTCCGTAGAGCCCTGGGACGTAATAATAGACAATATCTGCTACACAGCCGAGGACGCCGAAAAAGCGGTACGCGTCTTCAACGGCAGGACCGGACTCTACATCTTCACCTCCTCCGCCTCGGTATACCCGCTGCTGGAAGGCGCGGCCTCACCCTTCCGCGAGAACCAGACGGAACTGCTGCAGCTCAAGGGGCAGCTCAAGGAAAAGTATGCCTACGGCCTGGGCAAATACGCAGCGGAGCGGGTTTTCCTGCAAGCCTTCGCCGAAAAAAGATTCCCGGCGGCGATAGTGCGCCCGCCGGTGGTGATAGGCCCCAACGACCCCTCGCTGCGCGCCTACTCATACTGGCTACGCCTGGCCGACGGCGGCCCGCTGTTCCTGCCGGGCGCCTCCCACCGCAACCGCTATATCTATTCCGGAGACCTGGCTCGGGCCCTGGAAACCCTGGTGTACGCGGACGCGCCCTACGGCAAGGTTTACAATTTCGGCGACTCGCAGGCCCTGACGCTGGAAGATTTTATAAAGGTGTCCGCCAGGATCATGCACCGCGACGCCGTGATCCTCTACCCCGAATACGCCTGGCTCAAGGAGAACGGCTTCAACTTTGAGGCCACCCCGTTCACCATGGGGGGGGATTTCGTGCTGGACATCTCCAAGGCCGAAAAGGAATTGGCCTGGGCCTCCACGCCTGCGGCCGGCTGGCTGGAGACCTGCATAAACTGGTACCTGTTCAGCTATACCGGACCGGCCCCGAAAAATTACGCCTCGCGCAAGCAGGAGCTTGAGCTGGCGAATAAATGGAAATTACGAACATGACCAAGAACGCCGCCGAGCGCGCTAAGAAAATAAAGATATTCCTCATGGACGTGGACGGCGTCCTGACCGACGGCAAGATGTATTACCTGCCCGGGAGGGAAAGCGGCATGGTGGAATTCAAGGCCTTTCACGCCCTCGACGGCATCGGCCTGCGCCTGCTCAACCAGTTCGGCATCATAACCGGCGTCATCACCGGGCGCGAATCCCCCGGCACCGAAGAGCGCGCCAAAGATCTCGGCATGAGCTACGCCTATCAGGGCTTCCTTTCCAAAGTAGACCCGCTCGAGCGCATCCTGGCCGACACCGGACTGGCGCCGGAGAACGTGGCCTACATGGGCGACGACTGGACCGATATCCCCGTGCTAAAGCGCGCCGGCCTGGCCTGCGCCCCGGCCAACGCCCTCGACGAGGTTAAGGCCGCGGCCCAGCTGGTGACCCGCAAAGAGGGCGGTATGGGCGCCGTGCGCGAAGCCTGCGACCTGATACTCAAGAGCCAGGGGCACTGGGACACGGTCATGGGCTACGTAGAGACGGCCCACTGGCCGGCGATAAAGAAAGACCCGATGAAGATAGTCCGGCACTCCGAACTCGGGAGGAAATAATGAAAATAGCCCTTTACGCGCTGCTTGCCGCCGGCCTGGCCTGCCCCTTGGCGGCCGCCTTCGAAGAAGAAGGCCTGCCCGAGACGCTGGTCTCCACCGATACCGCCCGCAACGCCGAGGAGGAAGAAGAACAGCCGCTGATACAGGAGAGCGATGAGGACCTGGCCGCTTTCGTGACCGACTACATACGCAAGGACGTGCAGCTGAAGGGCGCCTTCCTGATAGAGGACAAAGCCACCGGCAAGGTGCTGCGGCTGGAGCTACTCTCGGTGGAGCGCAAAGCGGCCGGCGGAGACAACGGCTCGCGCGCCGTACGGGCCGGCTTCAAGGACGCGGCCGGCAAGAAATATTCCGCCCTGTTCTGGGTGCAGCTCGGCCCCTGGGGCGGGCTGGACATACATAAAATAGAGCTCGGGACCGGCGCCAAGCCGGCCAAGGGGAAGAAATAATGGCGGAATTCCTGGCCGCATTCGGCGCGGGGGTGGCGTCGTTCTTCTCCCCGTGCATACTGCCCCTGCTGCCCGCCTACCTGTCTATGCTGTCGGGGTTCTCCGCCAGCGAGATCATGAAGGGCGACGCAAAAGTGGCCACGCGCAAGGTGGTGATGAACGCGGCCATCTTCATCTCCGGTTTCACGCTGGCCTTCGCGCTGATGGGGGCCGCCGCCTCCGGCATCGGCGAACTGCTGGCCGACTACAAGTACGAATTAATGAAGGTGTTCGGCGTTGTCATGGTGCTGCTGGGCGTGCACATGACCGGCCTGGTGAACCTGAACTTCCTGAATTACGAGCGGCGCCTTTCCACCCGGGGCCTGGCCCAGGGTCCGCTGAGCTCCTTCCTTATGGGCTTCGCCTTCGCGCTGGGTTGGTCTCCATGCATCGGTCCTATCCTGGCGGTTATACTTGGCATGGCCGCGGCCTCCGGCACCGCCCTGAAAGGCACGGCGCTGCTGGTGACCTACGCCGCCGGCCTGGGGCTGCCCCTGCTGATAGCCGCGGCGCTGACGGTGCGCTTCTTCGCCCTCGTCGGGCGGTTCAAGGGCGCGATGCGCTACGTGGAAATAGGCGCGGGTGCAGTGCTGGCGGCCGCCGGCGTATTGCTGTTCTTCGATAAACTTATTTTTTGGAATTAAACCGCCCGAAAGGCGGAACCAGAGCCGGCGCCGGGTGGCGCCGGTTTTTTTATGCGAAGCTGCGCGAGCCCGGCTTGACCACCGGCACGCCGGCGGCACAGAGCGGGCATTTCTCCGGCTGGTACGCGGTCAGCGACAGCCGCAGCAGGCTCAGCGCCGTGAACGGCAGCGTCTTTTCACCCATGCGGTTGATAACGGATAGCGCGCCCACGGTCTCGGCGCCGGCGGCGGCGGCCGCTGCGGCCGTCTCCAGGGTGGATTTCCCCGTAGTGAACACATCCTCGACGATGACGAGCTTGGCGCCTTTGGGCAGCGAAAAGCCGCGGCGCAGGGTCATTATGCTGTTCTCGCGCTCGGTGAAGATGAAATCCACGCCGAAGGCGCGGGCCACCTCGTGGCCGATGATCAGCCCGCCCATGGCCGGCGAGAGCACCAGGTCCGGCCTGGGGCCGTGCCAGCCCTCCGCCAATGCCGTTCCCATCCTGCCCGCCCAGGCGGGGTTCTTGAGCGCCTGCGCGCACTGCACGTAATTCGGGCTGTGCAGCCCCGAAGAAAGCAGGAAGTGGCCCTCCAGGAAAGCTCCGGAAGAGGCCAGATATTCCCTGAGTTCGGCTTCCTCTATCATTTAAGTTCCTTGGCTATCGCGGCGGCCGCGGCGGCCGGGTCCGGGGCGGCTATGATAGGCCTTCCAACCACGATAAAGTCGGCGCCGGCGGCCCTGGCCTCGGCGGGCGTGACGGCGCGCTTCTGGTCGTCGCCCAGCGCGGCCGGCCTTATACCGGGCGTCACAAGCTTAAGTTTCCCGTCGTGCGATTTTTTAAGGTCGGCGGCCTCGAGCGGGGAGCAGACCACGCCGTCGGCGCCGTTGGCCAGGCCCAGGGCGGCCAGGTTGCGCACCGTCTTGGCTATGCCGCAGCGGTAGCCCGCGCGAAAGAGGTTGTACTCGTCGAAACTGGTCAACACAGTGATGCCCCACAGCCTGGGACGCTTCTCCAGCTCAGCGCAAGCCTTCAACATCTCGGCGCCTCCGGAGAGGTGCAGCGAGACGGAATAGACGCCCATGGCCGCGGCGTGCCGCACGGCGCCCTTTACGGTATTGGGAATATCGTGGTACTTGAGGTCGAGGAAGACTTTGCCACCGCGCTTATGCACCAGGTCCACCGCTGCGGGGCCGGCCGCCGTGAACAGCACGGAGCCTATCTTGAAATATTTCACCGTGCCCTCGAGCTTGTCGATGAGGGCGCCGGCCGCTTTCAGGGAGTCGGCGTCCAGCGCGGCTATCAATTCGGTTTTTTGCATACTCGTTGATCCTCAGCGGGCGGCGGGGGACCAGCCGCGGCGGTGCAGGTATTCGAGGATGTCCTTTACGATAAAAGGCCCCTCGTAGACCAGCCCGGAGTAGACCTGCACCAGGCTGGCGCCGAGCTTCAGCTTCTCCAGCGCGGTGGGCCCGTCGAAGACGCCGCCCGAGCCGATAACTGGCACGCGGCCCTTCACCAGCGCGGTCGTTTTGGCCAGCACGGCGTTGGAGAGCTCGCGCAGCGGGCGGCCGCTAAGGCCGCCCTCGTAGCCGCTCCAGTAGGCCGGCACCGAGGAGCGGCTGACCGTCGTATTGGTGGCGATCAGACCGAAGCCCTTCTCCACGGCCAGCGCGGCCGCGGCCTCCAGGCCGGCGTCTTCGAGGTCCGGGGCGATCTTCACAAAAAAGGGCTTGGTCCTCTTCTGGCCGGCGGCATAATCCAGCATGGGTTCCAGCAGGCGGCGCAGTTTGTCCCCGCCCTGCAGGCTGCGCAACTGCAGCGTATTGGGAGAGCTGATATTCACGGCGAAGTAGTCGCCGAACTCGTACATCACCTTCAGCGTCTCAAGGTAATTTTTGGGCGCGTCTTCCATGGAGCAATCGGCGTTCTTGCCCACGCTGATGCCCACCGGCACGGGCAGCGGCAGCAGGCGCTCCAGCGACTTGGCGGCCTCCCAGGCCCCGGCGTTGTTGAAGCCCATGCGGTTGATGATAGCCTTGTCGTCGCGCAGACGGAACAGGCGCGGCTTGGGGTTGCCGGGCTGCGGCCGCAGCGTGACGGTGCCCAGCTCGAGGAAACCGAAGCCGAGGCCGGCCAGGAAACGGGCGGCTTCGCAGTTCTTGTCGAAGCCGGCGGCCAGGCCTACGGGGTTGCGGAATTTTATGCCGGCCACCGTGACGGGGAGCTCCCGGGCCCCGGCCATCAGCCGCACCACCGAGTTCAGGGCTTCCAGGCCCTGCGCCGCGCGGGCGGTACGGATGACGGCGTCATGCACCGTTTCAGGGTTGAAGTTGAAGAGTAGTCTGCGGATAAGTTTGCGATAGAGGAAGCCCATAGTTGTTGGATAATTCTAGCAAAAGGCCCGCGGTTATTGGGCCCGGCGCGCCGCCGCCAGGCCGCCGACGATGGTAAGCGCCGGCCAGCCGCGCAGTACGCGGCCGCAAAAAGGCGAATTCGCCGATCTGGAAACAAAACGCTCCGGCACGCGCCGCGCGCGGACCGGGTCCAGCACGGTAATGTCGGCGTCGTAGCCGGGCAGCAGGCGGCCCTTGCGCCGCAGCCCCAGCAGCCTCGCCGGGTTGAAGCTGGCCAATTGCGCCAGCCGCTGCGCCGGGATCCGCCCTTTAAGGACCAGCTCCGTGACGCAGAGCGGAGCCAGCGTCTCCAGGCCTATAATGCCGAACGGCGCCCGGAGAAAACCGCCGGCCTTCGGCCGCGCCTCGTGCGGGGCGTGGTCGCTGGCGATCAGGTCTATGGTGCCATCAGCCAGGCCCTTCAGCACAGCCTCGCGGTCAGCCGGAGAGCGGAGCGGCGGCTTCATCTTGAAAGCGGCGTCGTCGCGGCGTATGTCGGCGTCAGAAAGCGCGAAATAGTGGGGACAGGTCTCGCCGGTAACGGGCCAGCCCAGGCGCTTGGCTTCCCGGAGCGCCGCCACCGAAGCGGCCAGGCTCAAATGCTGCAGGTGCAGGGGCCCGGCGGCCGCGGCGGCCAGGATGTCGCGCAGCACGGCCAGGGTCTCGGCCTCGGGAGGTATGCCCGGCAGGCCCAACCGCCTGGCGGCGGGCCCGGCATTGATCACGCCGCGGCCGGTGCGGAAAAAGTTCTCGGCGTGGTCCAGGAGCGGCAGGCCCAGCGCCCCGGCCCGGCGCAACAGGCCTTCGAGGAGGTCTCCGGGCAGGCAGCCCCCGTCGTCGGTAAAAGCCAGCGCCCCGGCCCGCTTGAGGCCAAGCAGGTCGGCGGCCTCGCGGCCGGCGCGGCCGCGCGTGGCCGCGGCGGAAAAGAAAAGATTTACGGGGAGCCCCGCGGCCCGGCGGCGCAAACGGCGCAGCAGCGCGGGGTTGTCGAGGGCCGGGCTGGTGTTGGGCATCAGCAGAGCGGAGGTGATCCCGCCGGCGGCGGCGGCCCCGGCCGCGCTGGCCAGCGTCTCCGCGGCTTCGGCGCCGGGCTCGCGCGCGTGTACGTGCGCGTCGATGAAGCCGGGGAAGACCCAGAGGCCCGCGGCGTCGAAGGTATCGCAGGAAGGTGGCGAGGGAAGGCGCGGGGCGCGGCGGGCTATGCGCCCGCGGGCCAGCAGCAGGTCGCCGCGGGCAGGGCCCGTTAGGGGATCAATTAGCAGTCCGTTTTTTATCAGCAGGCTTCGCATTATTGAGTGCCCCGGCGGGCGGCGCCGCCGGCGCGGCCTCTATGGTGACCAGCTTGGGAGCGAAAGTTTCTTCGCTCTCACGGTAGGAAACCAGCTGCAGGCCGGTTATCATCAGCAGCACGGCCCAGGCCAGCCCGAGCGCGCGCCGGGGAACGAACAGGGAAGCCGTTTTGGCCCCCACGGCAAGCAGCAGGGTGGCCCCGATGGCCGAATGCCAGACCAGCACCTCGCGCCAGGCCTCCGGATTTACGCGCCAGGCCAGCACGAAATACAGCACCCCGGCGAAAGCCAGCAACGCCAGGAAGATAACCTGCCAGCCCGAACCGCGCCGCTCCACGGCCTCGTGCGTGAGCAGGCTGAAGCCGGCGGCGGCGTAGACGAAGGCGAAAGCGAGGAAAAGATAGAACCCGCGCCTAAGGGTCAAGGCCTCGCCCAGCTGCGCAAGGCTCCAGCCCCCCGGCAGGCCCAGCACGGCCAGGAACATTACAACCCCGGATAGCGCCAGGGCCGCGGCGGCGGCAATGATAAAACGCCGGTTCTTATTGTCCAGCGCCCAGGCCTCGGCGGCGCCGAGCAGCAGCAGCGCCGCGCCCTGCGCCAGGTGCGACAAATTAGAGGCCCGCGTGAAATCCGCAAAATCCAGCGTCATTTGCGCCTGCCCCTTTTCCGGCCGGCGCCCAGATAGAAATACAGCCCCGCCAGCACGGTCCCCACAAAAAGCAGCCACAGCGGGCTGCCCAGCTGTTCGCCGGCGGTTTCGGCCACGGGGACCGCGGGGGCGGCCGCCGGGGCGGATTCGGGAGCGGCGGCGGGCTCAACCGGCGCAGCCTGCCTGACCGCCGCCTTTTTCCCGCCCGAGACCGGAGGAGCCGGCGGCAGCGGCTCCCTGAGGGAGGCCACGGCGAAAGGGGAAGACACTTTGCCGCCGGTACAGGCGTCGAGGCCGGCGCAGTTGTCGTCGGCGCGCGCGGCGGGGGCCAGGGCCAGCAGCAGGGGAAGGAGATATTTGATCATGGCTTATTGTAAGAACCGAACGCTTCTTTGGATTTGCGCGGCCGGGGGGCCGGGCTTTCCGCCGGGTAACCCAGCGAGAGCAGCACTTCCACCTTGCGGCCGGAGCCGAGGCCGAGGGCCTTGGCCGCGCCCTTGGCGCTGAACCAACCTATCCAGCAGGTGCCCAGCCCCTGCTCGGCCGCGGCCAGCACGAAATGCTCCGCGGCTATGCCGATGTCCACCAGGCGGAAATTAGTGTCCTGCACCTGGTTGCCCAGCCAGGCGCTGAGCTTGCCGGTGTCGGCGACCACGGCCACCATTATGGGGGCGGCGGCGGCGAAACGGGTGGCGGCATAAACGCCGGTGAAAGCCGCGGCGCAGAACTTCTCGCGCAGCGCCGGCTCGTCGATGATTATGAATTTGCAGGGCTGGGCGTTGCAGGCCGAAGGAGCCAGCCGCGCGGCTTCAAGACAGAGGTCCAGCTTCTCCCGCTCAACGGGGTCGGCTTTGTATTTGCGCACGCTGCGGCGGGCGGCCGCGAGTTCCAGGAAACGCGATTCAGGCATAGCCATATTTTATAATATAGAAGGGCCGGGGGGACGGCCACGGAGGCTTTATGGAAAACTGGAAAGACGGCGTGAACTTCGCCATCACGGTCTGCGATTCGGAAGGGAAGATTCTTGAGATGAACGCCAAGTCCGGCGCCACCTTCGCCAAAAGCGGCGGCGGCAGCCTGGTAGGCGGCAACTTGCTGGACTGCCACCCGGAGCCCTCAAAAACCAAATTGAAGAAAATGCTGGCCGAGCCCTACACCAACGCCTACACGATAGAGAAGAACGGCGTGAAGAAACTGATCTACCAAACCCCGTGGATGAAGGACGGCCGCCCGGCCGGCCTGGTGGAATTATCGCTGGAAATACCCGCCGAGATGCCGCACTTCGTGCGCAAACCTGCCGCTCCTAACGAGTAACATCGGTAGGCTGCACGCCGGTGGGCTTTATGCCGCCGGAGTTCAGCCCGCCGCCGAAAGAACCGCTCCTCGCGCCGCCTGAAATGGGCCGCAGGCGCGGCAGGGAGGACTGCGTGCCGGAGCCTGTGCCGCCTGAGGTTTGCGCGCCCATCAGGCCGGCTATCCTGCCGCCCTGGGATTTATTGAAAGCGGCGGTCTCGGCTTCGGCGTCGGTGCCGGAGGGGGAAGGCAGCGCCACGGGAGGCGGCTGGCAGGACACCGTCCCCTCCGGGGCCCGCGCGCCGCCGTTGCCGCCGGCGCCGGAAGCGCCCAGCGCCGCGAACACCTGCTTGAGCATCAGGAAGATCAGCAGGAAACAAGCCGGGGCCAGCGCGGCGATAACGCCGATCTTGAAAATATTGGTAAGGATCTTGAGGCGGTGCAGGTGCCGGGCTTGCGCGGCCTTGCCCAGCCGCAGCATGGTATCGTCCAGCCAGCCGGCCTTCTCGGCCATCTCCAGGCCTTGCGCGTCCTCTTCCGGCATCAGCGGCGCCATGCTTTCGGCAAAGCCCTTGCCAGCGGCGAACTGGTCGGCGGCGCGCGCGAAGCGGCGCCGGTCCACCGGGTCGTCCTTGGCGAACTGTATCATCACTTCCATCATGGTGCCGAGCGGCAGGCCGGCCTTGAGCAGCAGGCCGATGGTGGTATAGGTCTGCGAGAGGCGCCCCTGGCCGAGCGCGTAGCGGAAGCCCGGCAGCAAGTGGCCGGCCAGCGACAAGGATTTGCGGCCCAACGCCGAGCGGAGCGCGGAGCGGACCACCAGGAAAGCGGCGATGCCGTAGACCAGGGCCAGCGGCCAGTTGGCTTTCAGCCAGGCCGCCGAGGCCAGGGCCCAGGCGGGCCCGGCGTCGCCGCCGCCGGCCTCGCGCAACGGCGCGGTGAGGGCCGGCAGCGCCACGAAGAGGAAGAAGACGAAAAGCCCGGCGGCCGCCAGCACCGCCACGGCGGGATAGAGCAGGGCCCGGCGGATGCGCCGCCCGAACTCCAGCCGCACGTCCAGGCAGCCGGCGTACAGGTCCAGGAATTCCACGGTCTTGCCGCTCTCCTCGCCGGCGCGCAGCAGCGCCAGGAAAACGGGCGGGAAACCGCCCTGCGCGGCCAGTGCCTCGTGTATCATCGCCCCGCCCGAGGTGAGCTCGGCGGCGCGGGCGATCAGCCGCCCGTGCTGGCGGGATTTGGCCAGCGTTTCGAAAGCGGAGCTTAGCGGCAGCCCGCTGCGCACGGCGTCGGAAAGCGCGCGGCAGAAGTTGATGAGCCTTTCTTCGGAGATCATGTCAGGCGGCACTGCCGCGCTGGAAGCGGCGGGCGATGTCGTTGCCAGAGAGATGGAATAGCGTGGGCCGCCCGTGCGGACAGTGGTAGCTGTCTTTCGTCTTCCGGAGGTCGTCCATCAGGCGCAGGGCCTCCTGGGGCTTCACAAAATCGTGCGCCTTTATGGATTTCTTGCAGGCCATGGTGGCGATCACGTTGCGCTTGATATCCTCGGCGGCCCGCTCGGGCTCGCCCAGCACCTCGGACAGGTAGCCCAGGAATTCGGCGAAGGCCGGCTGGGAGAAATAGAAGAGGGCCGGGGCCGCGCGCAGCAGCGCCACGGCGGGGCCGCGCTGGTCTATCTCGAAACCGGCGGACTTCATCCAGTCCCGCCATTTCAGCACGGTCTCCATCTGCGAGCGCGACAGCTCGGCCTCGAGCGGCACCAGCAGGGGCTGCACCTTCACGGCGCCCTTGGAAAATTCGTCCAGGTATTTCTCGAACAGCACACGCTCCTGCGCCGCGTGCTGGTCCACCACCAGCAGCCCGCCGTCGGACTCGAACAATAAATAGCTTTTGGCCAGCTGGCCCAGGTAGGCCAGGTCGCGCGCGCGCCAGTCGGGCTGCTCGGCCGCGGAGGCGGGGGAGAGCGGGGCGGCCTCGCCGAACAGGCTGCCGGTCTCGGCGGCCGGGGGCGGCGGGGCGGCGGCCTCGCGGTAGGCGGGAACGTCGGGCGCGGTGAACTGCCGGCCGGCCTCGGGGGCGGCCATCGCCACCGAGGCGGTCTGCTTGCTGAGCAGCTCCTCGTAGACGGTGTTGGAGACGGTCTTGAAGATCTCGTTCTCCGAGGAGAATTTCACGTCGCGCTTCTGCGGGTGGATGTTGGCGTCGAAGGCGCCGGGATCTAGCTCTATAAAGACGGCGCAGGCCGGGTGGCGGCCGGTGAGCATGTGGCCGTAGCCGCGGTAGAGGGCCTGCCGCAGCAGGGCGGAAGATACCGGGCGGCGGTTGACGAAATAGTGCTGGTTGGCGCGCGTGGCGCCCAGCGCGTCGGGCCGCGAGACCAGGCCGTAGACGGCCATGCCGGGAGTCTTGCCTTCCACGCGGGCCAGGCCCGCATAGACGCTTTTGCCGAAAATGACGGCGGCGCGGTTCTTCAGGTTCTCCCACAGCCCGCCGGGCAGGGCCGGCAGGTTCAGGATCTCGGCGCCGTCTATCACCAGCCGGAAGGAAACTCCGGCGTTGGCCAGCGCGGCCTCCTCTACGGTCTTTATCAGGTGGGAGCGCTCGGCGGCGTCGCTCTTCATGAACTTGGCGCGGGCCGGCGTGTTGAAGAACAGGTCGGCGGCCTCTATGGTGGTGCCTTTCACGGGCGCGGCGGGCAGCTCGGCTATCACCCGGCCGCCCTCGCCCTCTATGGCATAGCCGGAGTCGGCCCCCGCCCTGAAGGAGGTCAGTTTGAGGCGCGACACGGCGAAAACGGAATACAGCGCCTCGCCCCGGAAGCCGAAAGTGGCCAGCGAGTAGAGGTCGTCGAAAACGTTGAGTTTGCTGGTGGCGTGGCGGCCGAGGGCCAGGCGCAGGTCCTCGCGGCCCATGCCGCGCCCGTCGTCGTGGACGCGGATGAGGCCGCGGCCGGCTTTTTTTATCTCTATCTCTACTTTTGAGGCCCCGGCGTCCAGCGAGTTCTCTATCAGCTCCTTGAGCACCGAGGCGGGGCGCTCAATGACCTCGCCGGCGGCGATCTTGGCTACCACGTCTTCGGGAAGGACTTTTATTTCCGGCATAGCCTAATTTTACCTAAATTAAAGCAGGGCTTTCAGCGAGACAGAGGCCACATTGACCAGCGCGTGCAGCATGATATTGACGGGCAGGCGCCGCTCCCGCTCATAGACCCAGCAGAAATATACGCCCACAGGCAGGATGACCGGGGCCGAGGCGCCGTGAAAAAGGGCGAACACCAGGCCGGAGAGCAGCGCGCTGGGCCAGAAACCGCTGCGGCGCCTTACCGCCGAATAGAAGATCCGCCGGAAGAAAACTTCTTCCACTACCGGGCCCAGGAAGAAAGCTGTCAGCAGCGCCGGCAGCGCGCGCAGCCAGGAAGCCGAGACCGCGCCGCCCAGCGCCGCCGCCTCGGCGGCGCTGTTCTCGGAGATGGGGGCCATGGCGGTCCTGGCGCCGTCGCCGCCGAACCAGGCCAGCGCCGCCAGCGCGGCGGCCAGCGCGAGGCCGATGAGCGCGTAACCCGCGAAATATTTCAGGGCCAGGACCGCGTCGCGGGAGAAATTGCGGGCCCAGTCGGCCAGCGCGTGGCGCCAGGAAACCCCGAGGCCGCGCAGCACCGCGGCCGAAACCAGGCCGGTAGCCAGCAGGGCAGGGATGTAGGCCTCGAAAGAATTCAGTTCGAAGCCCCAGCGCCGCCCGGCTGCCAGGCCCAGCGCCGAGGCAGCGGCCTGCAGCAGTATGACGGCGGCGGTCAGCGCCCAGAGGCGGCCGTAATGGCCGTAGGCGGGCGTCCCGTAGAAAGGAGTTTTAGCTTCCATGAGAAAAAGAACCCGGGCTGGCTGCCCGGGTTCGCCGTGTCAGGCCGTTTTAAAGCGGCTGCTGCGCCGGGCCGTTCTGGCCGGCCTTGACCGCGTAATCCAAGACGTAGGTGTAAGAACCGAGGGAACCGGTGACGGCCGAGCCGATCACGGGCAGACCGGCGGCGTTAAAAGCGGCGGCCTTGGCGGCCAGGGCCTCTTCCGCCTCGCGCTCGAAAGTGAAGGTCTCGGGGGCCTGGTAGGTCTGCACGGCCGCGGAGGGGACCACGCCGCCCTGCTGGTAGATGTTGCCCACCAGGAAATCCACGGCGTACGAGTAGTCGCCGCCGGAGGGGCGCACTACGGAAGAGAGCGGGGGCAGGCCGGCCGCGGCGAAGGCGGGCAGCGCGGCGCGCCCGGCCTTGGCGGCTTCCTTGTCGAAAGCGAAGGTTTCCCGGGCGTCGTAGCGGACTACCGAGTACTGGGGGCGGCGGCCGGAAGCGTTGGTCTTCACGGCGTATTCCACCTCCACCGAATAATCGCCGTCCGGGCGGCGCACGGCGCGGCCGCGGATGGCCGGCAACCCGGCCCGTTTGAACAGCGCCAGATAAGAGGGGACGGCCTCCTCGGCCTCGCTCTCGAAGTTGAACTTGCCGCCGGCGTACTTTCCGAACTTCACGGCGTACTCCTGGGAGGGGCGCAGCAGGTTCTTCACCACGTAGTCCACGGCAAAAGCGTCGTCGTTGCCGGCGTCGTAGAGATAGGAACCCAGCACGGCCAGGCGCGCGGCGCGGAAATTGGCCGCGGCGGCCCGCATGGCTTCTTCGGCCTCCTTGGTCAGCCAGTAGGCCTCGCCGTTCTTATAGGTCTCCACCAGCACGGCGGGCGGCAGGGCGGCGTTGCCCTTCACGGCCGGGAGGTACTCTATCACGAAGGTGTAATCGTTGCCCCGCTCCGTCACGCGGCCGCCCAGGGTGGTCACGCCGGCGGCGCGCAGCGCGGCTACGCGGGCGTTCAGGGCCTCTTCGGCCTCGCTCTCGAAAGAGAATTCCTCTTCGGTGGTGTAGTCGGCGATGGTCACGCCGGGGGGCGTTACCGGCGCGGGGCCGTGGGGCTGCACGTAAGGGACCTGGGGCAGGTCGCCGGCGGAATAGGAGCCGAGCTCGAAAGAGCCGGAGAAAGCGAGCGCGGGAAATATCAGTACGGAAAGAACTGCGGCGGCGGTCTTGTACATTGGGCCTCCCTCTTACACCTTAATTATAATAAGTAACAGGCTCCGCCGTATGGGCCATTGGGCCATAAATCCGCTGGGCCCTTAGGACGCGGAGGGGGTCAGTCCGGGGCCCGCTCGGCCTGGGCTATGTATTCGTTGATATGCGGCAGCAGGCGCTCCACCGCGCCCCGCACTTCCGGAGCCAGCGCCAGTTCCCGGCGGGAAGCCTTCTCCACCAGCACCAGCGTCTTGAACAGGAGCCCCCTGGCCGTGTAGAGGTAATGCATGCGGCCGTGGCGGCTGCGGTGGCTGTGGCTTTCGGCTATGCTGGCGTTGACCGAGTCTATGCTGTTGACCAGCTCCTTGCCTATGGTGTCGCGGCCGAAGAGCTCCCAGTTCAGCACGGCTTTCCAGATGCTGTCCGAGATATTCTCGGATTCCCTGAAGATATGCAGTTCTTTGATGGCTTCCATGGTCCCCCCCGGCGCGGCAGGACCTGCCGCTGCCCCGGCGGGCGCGGACGGCCGGTCCTTCGCTTGTTTTATAACCCCACGGGTAGTCTATTTAAAATGCTCTATCCCGTCAACGACCCGGCCGGGCGGCCGGGCTAGTCCTTCAGGCGGCGCTTCCAGTCGGAGAGGGCGGCCAGGGCCTGCAGCGGCGTCATGTTGTCGGCGTCGCACTGCTTGACCTCGTCGAGGACGGGGTGGCCGGAGAAGAGCGGGAACAGCGGGGTCTGGTTCTCGTCGGAGGCCGCCACCTTGATATTGCCCTTGGTCTCCAGCGTGTGCAGGATCTCGCGGGCGCGGTTGATGGCGCTTTCAGGCAGGCCGGCCAGCTGGGCCACGTGGATTCCGTAGGACTTGTCGGCGGGGCCGTTGGCGATCTTGTGCAGGAACACCACCTCGGTCTTGCCGAGGGCGTTGGTCCATTCCTTCACGGCGATGTTGCAGTTCTTGACGCCCGAGAACTTCTCGGCCAGCTCGGTCAGTTCGAAATAGTGGGTGGCGAACAGCACCTTGGGGCCGCCCTCGGGCTTGTAGAGGTGTTCCACCACGGCCCAGGCGATGGAAATGCCGTCGAAAGTGGAGGTGCCGCGGCCCACCTCGTCGAGCAGCAGCAGGCTCCTGGGGGTGGCCAGGCGCATGATAGCGGAGGTCTCGCGCATCTCCACCATGAAGGTGGATTCGCCGCGCGACATCCGGTCCTGCGCGCCGATGCGGGTCATGATGCGGTCCACCACGCCGATCTCGGCGGCGCGGGCCGGCACGAAGGAACCGATCTGGGCCAGGATCACCGTGACGGCGGCCTGGCGCAGGTAGACGCTCTTGCCGCTCATGTTGGGGCCGGTGAGGATGATGACGCTGGCGCCCTCGCCGCCGAGCTCCAGGTCGTTGGGCACGAAGGTGCCCGGGGGCAGGAAGCGCTCCACGGCGGGGTGGCGCCCCTCCTCCACCTTCAGCAGGCCGCCGGAATTCACCTTGGGACGGGAGAACTCGTAGCGCACGGCGCTCTCGGCGAGCGCGTAGAACACGTCCAGCTCGGCCGCGCCGGAGGCGAAGGTCTTGATCTCGCCCAGCGAGGCCTTGACCTTCTCGCGCAGCCCGCCGAACAAATGCGTCTCCAGCTTGGACATCTTTTCCTCGGCGCCCAGGATCTTGTTCTCCAGGACCTTGAGCTCCTCGGTGATGTAGCGCTCGGCGTTGACGAGCGTCTGCTTGCGCACGAAATAGTGGGGCACCCGCTGCGACTGGGCCTTGGACACCTCGATGAAATAGCCGAAGACGCTGTTGTAGCCCACCTTCAGCGTGGCGATGCCGGTCTTCTCGCGCTCGCGCAGCTCGATGTCGGTCAGCAGCTTCTGGCTGTCGCGGCGCACCAGGCGCAGCTCGTCCAGCTCGGGGCTGTAGCCCTCGCGGATCACGCCGCCGTCGGAGAGGCGGGCCGGCGGGGTGTCGGCCAGCGCGCGCTCCAGCTCGGCGCGCAGGCTGTTGAGCGCGTGCGAGGCGCCGTCCAGGCGGCTGGCCAGCTCGGGAGCGCACTCGAAGAAGCCGGCCGAACTCAGGAGCAGCTTCAGGCGCGGCAGCTGGGAGAGGGCCTTGCGCACGGCGCCCAGGTCGCGCGGCGAGGCGGAAAGGTTGATGACGCGGCCGAGCAGCCGCTCGATGTCGGGCACCTGCGACAGGACCTCGCCGAGCTGCTCGCGGCTCTCGCGGCCCTCGGCCAGGAAGGCCGTGAAAGCCTGGCGGGAATGGATCTCGCGCAGGTCGGTCAGCGGCTCCAGGATCCAGCGCCGCAGCAGGCGCGAGCCCATGGAGGTGCGGCACAGGTCTAGCACGCCCCAGAGGGTTTTGGAATCGTCGCCGTCGGGCCCGGAAACCAGTTCCAGCGTCTTGATGGCGGACTCGTCGAGCTGCAGCCGGTTGGCCGGCTCGTAATAGGACGGGGAGAAGACTTCTTTAAGGCCGGGCTGCGTCTGCCGCACGTAGGCGGCGGCCTTCAGCGCGGTCTTCATGGCCAGCTTGTGATTCTGCCAGACGGACTGCGCGGCCCAGGCCGGGGGGGCGCCGTCGCCGCGGGAGAACTCGGTGAGCGGCACCGCGCCGAAGGTCAGGCCGCGCCGCTGTATCTCTTTCATCGTCCGCGCGTCGGCCAGGATCTCGGCCGGGGCGGTCTTGGAAACGAAGGACTGCAGCTGGTAAAAATCGGGGTCGTTGAGGTTCTGCGTGGCCAGAAAATCGCCGGTGGATACGTCGAAGGAGGCCAGGCCCCAGCCGACGATGTCGAGCTCGAGGGCCACCAGGTAGCGGCTGTTGCGGGGCTGCAGGAGCTCATCCTCCACCACGGTGCCGGGGGTGATCAGGCGCACCACCTCGCGCTTGAACAGCTTGGTCTTCTTGGCGTCGCCGGAGGGGGCTACCTGCTCGCAGATGGCCACCTTGTGGCCGGCGGCCAGCAGGCGGGCGATGTAATTGGTGGCGGAATGGTGCGGCACGCCGCACATGGGCACGCTCTGGCGCGCGGTCAGGGTGAGGCCCAGCTCGGCGCTGGCGGTCCGGGCGTCCTCGTAAAAGAGTTCATAGAAATCGCCCAGGCGGAAGAAGAGCAGGGCGTGCGGATAGGCGTTCTTCAGCGCCTGGTACTGCTGCATCAGCGGGGTCTCGGGAGTTTCAACCTGGGTCATAATGTGGCCTTTCCGCGGTTTTACCTCGTATATTGTATCAAAAGCTCTTCGGCCTCTTTAAGGGTCTTGAGGCTCATGAAGGCGCCGCGCGCGGCGGCCGCCCCGGGCAGGCCCTTGAGCCAGTAGCCGACCAGTTTGCGGGCCCGCGCCAGGCCGTGTTCCTCGCCGTAGATGCCGGCGTTGAGCTCGAGGAAGCGCAGGAAAAGGCGGACGCGCTCGGCATCGGAGGGCGGCGGCACTTCGCCGCCGGAGAGGCCGGCGGCTATCTCCGAGAAAACGGCCGGGTTGAAGACCGCGGCGCGGCCCACGGCCACGCCGGCGCAGCCGGCTTCCAGGACGGCCCTGGCGCCGGCGGCGTTCTCCACGCCGCCGTTGCCGAAAACGGGAATGCGCGCCGCGGCGGCGGTTTCGGCCATGTAGTCCAGGTTCACCGGGCCGGCATGGAACTGGGAGGCGGGGCGGCCGTGCAGCGTGATAGCAGCGGCGCCGGCTTCCTCCGCCACCCGGGCCAGCAGCGGCCCCAGGTTCTCGCCGGCCTCCAGGCCGACGCGGAACTTCACCGTGACCGGGATCTTGACGCTTTTTACCATGCGGGAGAGGATGTCGCCCAGCAGCAGCGGGGCCTTCATCAGTTCGGCGCCGGAGCCGGAGCGCCGCACCTTCCTGACCGGGCAGCCGGCGTTCACGTCCACGAGGGCCGCCCCGGCGCGCTCGGCGGCCTGCGCCGCCAGCGCCATGGTGGAAGGGTCCGCGCCGAACACCTGTATGGCCACCGGGCCCTCGCCGGGGCGCAGGTCCAGCATGCGGAAGGATTTCTTGTTGCCGTACTTGATGCTGTCAGCCGAGACCATCTCGGTGACCACCAGGCCGGCGCCCCCGCCGGCCGCGAGGATGCGGAAGGCCGCGTTCGTGATGCCGGCCATGGGGGCCAGCGCCAGGTTGTTCTTTAAATTAACGCCGCCCACCGTGAGCGGACGGAGCAGCGGTGTGGTCACGGTTTGATAGTATAGTTGCCGTCGTGGGCCAGGTGGAAATCGCGAGGCGCGCGGCGGAACAGCGGCCCCGTCTCGCGGGCCGGCGCGCCTATCTTTTTAAGGACATTGAGCTGGAAGGTCATCGCGCGATCCTCGACGTAAAGGATGGCGTCCATGCCCTTGTAGTCTAGTCTCATGGGATTCGCCTCTACGGCAAAGTCGGCCTTTTCTCCGGGCGGGGGAACGCCGCGTGATTTCTTCCTGCCGGCGGACCGCTCATAGGCGCCGTGCCAGGCCTGGTGGGCCAGCACCCCGGCGCACCAGGTGAGGGAGCGGAAAGCGTGATCGGCCGACAGCGCCGCCACCGGCTTGCCGTCTTCGAGGTAGAAGCCTGTCAGGTTGTCCTGCCTGACCACGTAGATGTGCTTGCGGATGAACAGGAAGTCCTCCCGGTCGGCCATCCAGATCAGCTTCAGCGCGCTGGTGACCTGGCTCTTGAATTCCGGAGAGCCCTGTATCTCCAGGCCGGCCTTGGGGTCGTAAGCCTCGGGCAGCACGCTGGCCGGGGCGCCGGCGGCGGGGTTCGGCGCGGCCGGGGCCTCGTCCTGCGGGGCGGCGCCGAAGATGGCGGCGTTGCCGCCGGCCGGAACGGCCTCGTGGGAGCCGGGCAGCCGGCCCTGGATGAAATACCAGACGCCCGCGCCCATCAGCGCCAGCGGCAGCAGCGCCAGGGCCTTGCGGGTGAAAAAAATATTCCTGTGCTCGGTTTCGGGCATAGCTTAAAAATACGGAAAGCGGAAACGGCAAAGATCGATAGCACCTTTCGTTCCCGCTTTCCGGCTTGCGCCTGGCGCTTACTTCAGCGCTTTGAGGTAGGACTTGTAAAAAGCCTGCAGCTCGTTGGCGGGGTCCTGGAACTCCAGCACGTGCTTCTTGCAGCCGCGGCGCGAGCAGATCTGCACCTGGCCGCCGGCCTTCAGCTCGAAAGCCACCATGTGGGAGCCGCAGGCGTCGCACTTGCGGGTGCTCTTGAGGTCGCCGGCGCAATGCGGGCAGCGGAACCCGGCGATCTTGCCGGCCGGGATGGGCAGGGTGGTCTCGACGAGGTAGCTGCCGTAGAGGGAGCTCATGTAGAGCGGGGCGTGCTTGCCGGCGTAGGTCAGGTTGACCTCGATCGAGGGAACCTTGTCCAGCTTCTTGGCCGAATTCATCAGCGATTTGCCGCAATGCGGGCACTTTACGAGTACGCTTACCATAGGGACCTCCGGGGACCGTGCTGCTCGCCTCCGGGCGGTTTCCGTCCGGGCGTCCTATAATATATCAAATTATCGCCGTCTATTCGTACCGCAGCGCCTCTATGGGCGACAGCAGGGAGGCCTTGCGCGCCGGCCAGAAGCCGAACACGATCCCCACACCGGCCGAAAAGCCGAAAGCCAGCGCTACGGAGAACGGGGAGATATAGACGGCCCAGCCCGAGATCTTGGAGAGCAGCAGCGAGCTGCCGGCGCCGATGGCGATGCCCAGCACGCCGCCGACCACGGAAACGATGACGGCCTCGATGAGGAACTGCAGCAGCACCGCGCGGCTGGTGGCGCCGATGGCCTTGCGCAGGCCGATCTCCTTGGTGCGCTCGCTCACGCTGACCAGCATGATGTTCATGATGCCGATGCCGCCGACGATCAGCGAGATGCCGGCTATCATGCCCAGCAGCGTGCTGAAGGTCTTGATGGTGCCGGTCAGCATGGTCTGCAGCTCGGCCATGTTCATCAGCATCACGCTGTCGTCCTTGTGGGCCGGCACGTTGTGGCGCTTGCGCATCAGCGCCTTCATGTCGGCCTGCACCTGGTCCATCTTGGTGTAGTCGGAGACTTCCAGCCAGACCGAATCCACGTAATTCTTGCCCAGCACGATTTTCATGGCGGTCTGCAGCGGCACCACCACCACGTCGTCCTGGTCGCGCGGGCCCTGCGCGCCTTTCAGCGGCAGCACGCCGATCACGGTGAAGTTCTTGCGGTTGATCTTGATGGTCTTGCCCACCGGGTCCTCGGTGCCGAACAGCTCCTTGACCACGGTGTTGCCCAGCAGGGCCACCTTGGCCAGGCGAGCCCCCTCGGCGTCCGAGAAGAAGCGGCCGTAGTAGGGCTTGGCGTTGCGCATGGAGGCGTAGACCGCGCCGGCGCCCAGCACCGAGGTGCGGGTGTTCTTGGCGCCGTAGACCGCCTGCGCGCTGCCGCTCACGTTGGAGTCGGTGCGGGTGACGTAGTCCAGCCCGGCGATGGCGCTGGCGTCCTCGATGGTGAGGCGGGTCACGGCGCCGGCGCCCATGCTGGCGCCGCCGGGCCCGCGGAACATGCCGGGCATGACGGCCAGCAGGTTGGTGCCCAGCGAGGACATCTGTTTCTGTATGGCTTTCTGCGCGCCGGTGCCCACGGCGAGCATGGCGATCAGGGCGCCCACGCCGATGATGATGCCGAGCATGGTGAGCAGCGAGCGCGTCTTGTTGCTGACGATGGAAGTGACGGAGGAGGCCAGGTTCTCGGCCACCTCGCGCCAGCTCAGGAAAAAGGTTTTGGGAATATGCAGCCGCCTGGGCTCCTTCACCTCGCGCGGGGCCTTGCGCGCCGTGTCCTCTATGATGAGCCCGTCCTTGAGCTTGATCACGCGGTCCGCCCAGGCGGCGATGTCGGGCTCGTGGGTGACCATGACGATGGTGATGCCCTGCTCGTCGTTGAGGCGGCGGAAGATGCCCATGATCTCGTCGGCCTGCGCCGAGGCCAGGTTGCCGGTGGGCTCGTCGGCGAAGATGATCTTGGGGTCGTTGACCAGGGAGCGGGCTATGGCCACGCGCTGCTGCTGGCCGCCGGAAAGCTGGTTGGGGCGGTGGCCGGCGCGGTCGCCGAGCCCCACCTGCTCCAGGTACTTGATGGCCTCGTGCGGGCGGCTCCGCTCTCCCAGGTAGATCTGCGGCAGCGCCACGTTGGCGGCCGCCGTCATGCGCGGCAGCAGGTTGAACTGCTGGAACACGAAACCCAGGATGCGGGCCCGCAGGTACGAGAGCTCCACGTCGTCGAGCTCGGAGACCTCGCGGCCGAACAGCCTGAAGGAACCGGCACTGGGCCGGTCGAGCAGGCCGAGGATGTGCATCAGCGTGGACTTGCCCGAGCCGGACGGACCCATGATGGCGACGAATTCGCCCTCTTTCACGCTCAGGTCCACGCCCTTGAGCACCTCGAGGGGCTCGCCGCCCATCTGGTACACCTTCGTTACGCCTTTAAGTTCGATCATAGGTTTAAGGCCGCCGGACCGCCGCCTTAGCGGCCGCGCACCGCGCGCTGCTGCTGTTTGCTCATCGACGGGCGCTTGGGCATCAGCGGGTTGCTGCCGCCGCTCTCCACCTGCGGGGCGTAGCCGCCGGCGCGGTAATATACCGTCTCACCGGCCTCGAGACCGGAAGTGATCTCCACCCGGTCGCCCTCGTTCTGCCCTGTCCGCACCCTGGCATAGACCGGCTGGCCCTTCTCCAGCCTCTTGATAACGGCGGTCTCGCCCTGCGGGTCGGTGGTGACCGCCGCGGCCGGCAGCAGCAGGATGTCCCTGCGCTCCGAGATCCTGACCTTGATATTGGCGGTCATCTGTGAGCGGAAGAACGGGGGCACGCGCTCGGGGCGCAGCTTGACGGTATAGGTCACCACGTTGTTCTTGGTGGTGCCCTCGTCGAGGATCTTGAAGACGGCGGCGCGCACCGGCTTGTCCGGGTAGGAGTCGAGCACGATGGTGGCGCGCTGGCCCATCTTTATCCTGCCGATATCGGACTCGTCCAGGCTGGCCGAAACGATGAGCTTGTCGGAAATGGCGAACAGCACCGTGTTGGCGCTCACGGTCTGGCCCTGCACCACGTTGCGCAGGATCAGCGTGCCGTCTATCGGCGAGATGACCTTGATGGGCTTGTAGGTCTCCTGCCACTGCTTGTACTGCTCCTCCCCGGCCGCGCGCGCGGCGTCGAGGATGGCCACCCGGTCCGACGAACTCATCAGCGCCAGCACCTGGCCGGCCTTGATCTTGTCTCCTTCCTCGGCCAGCAATTCCTCGATGCGGCCCGAGGAGGAAGGCTGTATCTCCACGCGGTTCTCCGGCTCCACCACGCCGGTGGTGTCCACCAGTTCGGAGAGGTCGGCCAGCTCGGCCTGCACGGCCTGGTAGCGGGGAGCCTTGTCCCCGGCCTTGCGGCCGTAGGCGTACCAGCCCCCGCCGGCCAGCGCGGCCGCTATGAGAACGATGACGATCTTTTTCATATGTTTACCTTATTCTCCGTGTTCCATGGCCACGCCCAGCAGCTGCTCCAGCGCGTTCTTGCGGGCGTGGGCGGTGCGGGCGTAGTCCAGCTGGTTCAGGTCCGAATCCACGAAATTCTGCTCCACGTTCACGAGGTCGATGAAGCTGATCTTGCCGGCCATGTACTTGATCTGGGCTTCCCGGTAGCGCTCCTCGTTGGCCGCCAGCAGGCCGACGCCGGCCCCGGCCGTCTCCGCGGCGCTGAGGTAGCTGTCGTAGCCGGAGCGCAGCGAGGCGGCCAGCGCTATGCGCGCGGCCTTGTAGTCCTGCTCGGCCGCCGTCAGCGCCTTCTTATACGCGGAGAGGTTATTGGAATAGTAAGTCGGGCCGCCGGCGAAGAGCGGCAGGCTGAGGCTCAGGCCCATGGACCAGTTCTTGTCCTGGGGGAATTCGGTATCGCCGCTCCAGCCGTAAGAGCCGCTGGCCCGCAGGGAGGGATAGGCGTAGTAGCGGGCCGAACTGGCCCGTTCTTTAGCGGCTTCCAGGCTTTTTTTCGCCGCCACGATGCGGGGCGACAACTCCAGCGCGGAGTCCACAGCCGCGCCGTCCAGCGAGAAGTCGGGCACTTCTATGCCGCCTTTGGCGGCCAGGGCCGGGCTGCCCTCCAGGCCTATAGCCTCGGCCATGGCGCGCCGCGCCGAGGCCAGGTCCCGCTCCGCCCGTTTCACGGCCACGGCGGCGTTGCCGGCCAGCGCCTCGGTATACAAGGCGTTGCCCTTGGATTCCATGCCGCTCTCGTACTTGAGGCGGATGAGCTTTGCGTTCTCCAGGCGGATGCCGTGGATCTTGCGCTGCACTTCTACGCGCCGCTGGGCGAACAGGAGGTCGGCGAAAGCGCCGGCCAGCGCCTGGCGGGCCGAGGCCGACGCGGCGAGGTAATCGGCTTCGGCTTTCTCCCTGGAGATACGGGCGCTTTTCACGGTGGAAACGGTACGGAGGTTGAGCAGCTCCTGCGAGGCCGAGATAGACGCCGACCAGCGATTGGACGGGGAGGAATTGTCGCCGCCGCTGCGGCTTACAGAGTGGGAAACGCTGATCTGGGGCAGGTAGGAGTTCACGCTGGCCAGGTAGCTGTAGCCGGCCTGCTCCATGGCGGCCCGCGCCGCCTTAACCGAAGGATTGTGCTCCAGGGCCAGCCGCCGCGCTTCGTCCCAGGACAATTCCTGGGCGCCCAGCGGACCGGCCGCGAGCAGCGCCGCCGCCAGGGTAAAGAGTATTTTTTTCATGGTCATAGTCTCGTATAAACAACCGCTTTCGTTAATCTAACGCGCGGGGGGGCGGTTTTATTGCGTTTTTTTACCGCTCGGTAGATAAATTATACAGGTTGGGGCGGCCACCGTCAATGAAAAGGCCCTCCCGGAGGAGAGGGCCTGTCACGGGGCGCGGCAGGCGCTACTTCAGTTTTTCCTGGCCGGCGAAGCTGCGCTCCAGCTTGAAGCCCGCCAATATATCCCTGTCCTCCTGGGACGGCGCCTCGGCAATGTGCGCCGCTAAGGCCGCGCCCAGGCCGGGCCCCAGCATGAAGCCCTGGCCGCACATGCCCACCGCCAGAACATAGCCCTTCAGCGCGGCGGGGAAATCCACTACCGGGAAACCGTCGGGGGTCATCGGGTACAGGCCGCGCCAGGTGCGGCGCACCTTGAGCGTGGCCAGATTGGGCATCAGCGAGATCATGCGGCGCGAGATCTCCGGCAGGAACTCCGAGGTGGAGCGCCGATCGTGGCCCCAGATAGGCGGTTGCGGCGTCAGGCAGAACACGATCTGCCCCTCCCAGTTCTGATAGAAGTAATAGTTCTTGGATTTGTCGCCGGGGCGGATGTCCACCACCATCGGCTCGAAGAAGCGCGCGGCCGGCTCGGTGATGCCGGCCTCGTGGCAGTCGGACTTCACCGGCACCTTCACGCCGGCCTGCTCTGAAACCGGGGCGGCGTCGGCGCCGGCCGCATTGACCACCCACCTGGCCCCGTAGCGGCCCTGCGGCGTCAGCACGCCGGTCACGGCCCCGCCGTCCTTCAAGATTTCCTTCACCGGCTCCTGGAAGCGGAACTCGGCGCCCAACTTCACGGCGCGCCGGTAGAAGGCGTTGACCGAGAGCAGCGGCGAGGCGGAACCGTCGCCGGGAGACCAGGTGCCGCCGCGCAGGTCCTTGTCGGTTATGCCGGGCACCAGGCGCTTTACCTCTTCAGAACCGATCCAGGTGATGTCCAGGCCGAAGCCCTGCTGTATCTTGAGCAGCTCGCGCAGCACGCGCTCGTCGCTCTCGGTATAGACCGGGAACAGGTAGCCGCCTTTTATCCAGCCGATATCGTCTCCATGTTTCTCCTTCCAGGTGGAAAAGACCTCCAGGCTGCGCAGGCAGGCCTTGATCTTGGAGCCGTCCGAGTGCGTGGCGCGCACCCCGCCTATGGCGCACTTGTTCTGGCCCTGGCCGGGGGAGGCTTCCTTCTCCAGCACCAGGGCGCGCAGGCCGCGGCCCGCCAGTTCCATCGCCAGCGGCGTGCCCACGCTGCCCGCGCCGATTATGATGACATCGTAATTATTTTCAGCCATGGCTTCCTTTAGCCGGGAAGTTCCTTTGGAACTTCCCCCTCGCATAGCGAGGGCCCTTACGGGCGGCAGACACCTCTTCGACACTTCGCGCAGAGCGCTCGGTCTACGACCGCTGCGCGGGAAGCCCGCCAGAGCGGGCTTCGGTTAAAATCCGCTCCAGTTGGCTTTCTCGTCCGCCTCGGTGCGGCATTTCACGCCGGAAAAGACGCCCAGAGGCGCCTCCACGAACAGCGGCCGACGCGTGAATCCCGTGACCGTTTTGAGGTCTACGCCCTCGCTGCGGAAGACGTTGAGCAGCATCGTCGAGCAGGTCTTGGAGCCGCAGGCGCCCATGCCGGCGCGCGTGACGGCCTTGAGCTGGTTGAGATCGCGCACGCCGCCGCGGATCGCCTTGCGGATCTCGCCCAGCGAGACGCGCTCGCAGCGGCAGATAATGGTTTCGTCATCGGCCTTGGCCAGGTCGACGGGCGACTTGGCGCCGGCCTCCGCCTCGAAGAGGCGCAGCGAGACGGCCTTGTCGGCCGTCTCCGGGGTGGCCTTCACCACGACTATCATCGTGTTCTCGGCCCTGAAATCCTTCACGTCCAGCACCTCGGCCTCGCCGAGGTCGGCGCCCTCCCAGCCGGTCAGGCGCACCCGGTCGCCTTGCTTCACCAGGCCGCGGCCTATTTCGAAAGGCAAGGCCACCGACGGGTTCACGGGATCCTTGCGATAGTCCACTATCGTGATGGCCAGGCCGGGGCAGATAAGCAGGCATTTGTAGCAGCCTATGCAGTCCCCGGTGAACTGCGGGGTATTCATGATGCTCTCGCCGGAAAGGCTGATGGATTTCTTGGGGCATACGGTGACGCAAGGGTTGCAGGGGATCTCCTGCCGGCAATGCAGCACCGGGTACACCTTCTTGTCGTGGTCCTTGGCGGCGGGCGCCTTGGTGACGCCGGGGCGGGACTTGAGCACTTCGAGCCGGTCGAACCAGAAACCGGGCACCGGAGCGGCCATCACCCCGAGGGATTTCAGCACCTTGTGGGCGGTGATCTTGCCGCTGAACATGGCGGCCGAGGCCTCGGCTATCTCTTCGGCGTCGCCGCAGACGAAGGCCTCCATGCCGGCCTCGCGGGCCTGCGCGTGAAATTCGTCGACGGAAGAGAGCCCCACGGCTATCAGCAGCGTGTCGGCCTCGAAGGTCTTCTCCGTGCCGGGCAGGACCCTGAATTTCTCGTCCACTCCGGCGATGGCGACCCGCTCCAGGCCGTCCTTGCCTTCGGCGCGCACGATGGTGTGGCGCGTATAAACCGGCACGCCCAGGCGTTTTATCTTGTCCTCGTGCACCTTATAGCCGCCGCAGCGCTCCTGGGCCTCTATGAGGCCCACCACCTGGATGCCGGCCTGCAGCGCGTGGTAAGCCGCTATCAGGCCCACGTTGCCGCCGCCGACGATGAAAAGCCGTTTGGCCGGGCGCACCAGGTCGCGGTTTACCAGCGTCTGGAAGGCGCCCGCGCCGTAGACGCCGGGCAGGGTATTGCCGGGGAAGCCCAGGGATTTCTCGCGGGCGCCGGTGGCGCTTATGATGGCCTTGGGCCGCACCAGGCAGTACTGGTCGCCGCGCAGAACGCCCACCTTCCGGTCGGAGAACACCGCCAGGCTGGTGGCGTTGGTCCAGGCCTTCACCGAAGGATATTCTTTAAGCTGGTCCTCCAGCTTGCCGGCTATGTCCACGCCGCGCGTTCCGGCGTAGCAGTCCTCGACCGAGCCGAAGAATTTATGAGTCTGCAGCACCAGCTTGCCGCCGAAGCGGTCCTTGTCGTCTATGATGAGGGTGTTCACTCCCAGCTTGCCCAGCTCGGCCGCTGCCGCCAGGCCCGAAGGGCCGCCGCCGATTATCAGCGCGTCGACGTCCAGCTCCTCCACCCGCCCGAACTCAGTCACGCAGGCCACGCGGGGCAGCCGCGCCGAGCCGCGCAGCGTCTCCACGCGCATGCCCTCGCGCACCGGGGTTACACAGGATTTCACGGTCAAGCCGTCGGCGATGACCGAGCATTGCGCGCACTGACCGTTGGCGCAGAAGATGCCCTGCGGGGCGTCATCCTTGTGGTGGCGGCTGAAGATCTTGATGCCGTTGGCGAACAGCGCGCTGGAGATCATTTCGCCGTCCAGCGCTTCGCACGTTTTCCCGTCGAAAGCGAATTTCAGGGTCTTCCGCTCTTGGGGCTGGAGAACGGGGTGTTCGGTTATTCTTTCCATTAGCGACCTCTCTTGCGCGGCGTAGAACTTCCATATACTATAATAAAATCGGCTTCCGGAAAAACAATGAAAAAGGTCCCGGCAGGCCCGGCTTGCGGCGCGCACGCCGGCCGGCAAGAAAGCAGCGGCGGCAGCGGGGGTATTTGTTATAATAATCCTAAGATGGAGGGTACAATGAAAAAAATTATTTTAACGGTCGCCTGCGCCCTGTTCGCCGGCAGCCTTAACGCGGCGGAATTCGAACTCAACGGCGCCAGCCTGGTAGACCAGGTGGTCGTCTCGGCCCCCGAGGTGAAGATCCCCGAGGCCCCCAAGCCGGCCAAAGCTAAAACCAGCAGCTACGTACAGCTCTCCGGCTATGTCAGCCTCAGCGGCAGCGGCTGGATACACGGCGACAACGGCGGCTTCACCAGCGTGACGCTCTCCGGCTGGGGCACTTTCCGCGACTCTTCCGGCAGGATCACCAGCAACAGCACGCACATCAGCGCCACCGCCTCTTTCTGGGTCCGCCCCAACCAGTCCATCTTCGAAACGGTGCGCCCCAATGTCTACGTGACGTTCTACCGCGACGGCCGAGTGGTCGGCTCCACGAGCATGACCGGCAGCATCTCCGTCAACGGCTGGCCCAGCTCCAACTATTTCAGCCTCAGCGGCTCCGGCTACCTGAATGGCTCGATGTTCGTGGAGGACGCGGACTAAAGGCCGCGCCTGCGCTAAGAGGGCGGCTTTAAAAGGCCGCCCTTTTTTATTATCATTCAAATTATGAAGATACTCGAAGGCAAGACCCTCTCGGCCGAGATCCTCGGCGCGCTGCCGGCCCGCGTGGAGGCCGTAAAGGCCCGCCTGGGCAGGCCGCCGTCGCTGGCCATCATCAATTACTTCGCCGACTCCCCGTCGGCCGTCTACGTGAAGCGCAAGATCGCCGCCTGCGAGAAGCTCGGCATCGCCGTGAAATTGTTCGCCCCGAAGCCCGAGGAGGGCTACCCGGCCTTCAAGGCGCTGCTGGCCAGGCTGGGGGCCGACTCGGCCTACGACGCTATCATGATAGAGCGGCCGCTGCCGGATGGCTTCGAGACCAGGGAGACCTGGGACGCCGTGCCCGCCGCCAAGGACGTGGACGGCCTCTCCTCGCTGAACATGGGCCGCCTGTTCATCGCCAAGAAATTCTCCGAGATAGAAAACGGCGGCTTCTTCTCGCCGTGCACCGCGCTGGCCGTGATCCGCCTGCTGCGCTTTCACGGCATAGACCCGGCCGGCCTGAACGTCGCCGTGGCGGGCCGCTCCACCGTGGTTGGACGGCCGCTGGCGCAGATGCTGGTGGCGCTCGACGCCACCGTCACGGTCTGCCATACCCGCACCAAAAACATCGCAGAGATCTTCAAGCGCGCCGACCTGGTGGTCACCGCGGCCGGCAAGGCCAAGTGGCTCAAGCCGGAGCTGCTGCCGCCCGGCGCCACGGTGATAGACGTGGGCACCAATTTCGACGAGAACGGCCGCATGTGCGGCGACGCGGACTACGCCGCGCTGGAACCCTCGGCGGCCGCCGTCTCGCCGGTGCCGGGCGGGGTGGGCCCGGTCACGCTGGCCTGCCTGCTCGAGGCCGCCGTGCGGGCGGCGGAGCTGGCGCCCAAAACCGAAAAAGGCGGGATCATACTCACATGAAGAAACTACCGACCCTGATACTGGCCCTGCTGCTGCCGTCGGCGCTGCTACTGAATGTCGCGGCGCAGGAGCAGGAGGCCCCGAAGCAAGAGGCCGCCGCGCCGGCCGCCAAAAAGAAGGCCAAGAAAAAGAAGAAAGCCGCGCCGGTCTCGGAGTACAAATTCGGGGCCGTGGACCGGACCGCAACCTACAAGTTCGACCGCGAAGCGGAACCGATAACCAAAGAGTCCGCCAAAAAGGCCGCCGCGGAGCGGGCGGCCGCCAAAAAAAAGAAGAAAAAGGCGGCCAAGAAAGCCGTCTCCGAATACAAGTTCGACGCGGTGGACAGCGTGCCCACCTATAAGATGGACAAGTACGCCGACCCGATAGTAAAAACCCCGAAGAAAAAGAAAACCGCCAAGAAGAAGACCCCCGAGCCGGCCGAACCCGCCCCGGGGCACGACGCTTCGGGCGCCATCCCGGAGGCGAACTGATGTCGGGCCTGCCGGCAAAGCCGACCAAAAAGACGAGCCGCGCCGCGGAGTGGCATAACGGGTTCTTCAAGAACTCCTTCTACAACCCGGCCTCCCCGGCCGCAGTGGAGAAGGCGCCCGCAGAGGCGGCTTTCGTCCTGAAACAGCTCGGCCTGAAAAAAGGCGGCGCGCTGCTGGACCTGTGCTGCGGCCCCGGCCGCCACGCGGTGGAATTCGCGCGGCGCGGCCTGGCCGTGACCGGCTACGATTTCTCCGCCGAGTACCTGCGCGAGGCCGCGGCCCGCGCCAGAAAGCGGGGTGTGGCGCTTAAACTGCGGCGCGGAGACATGCGCCGCCTGGACTACCGCGGGGAGTTCGACGCGGTGGTGAACCTGTTCACCAGCTTCGGCTATTTCCTGAAGTTTTCAGACGACCTGAAGACGCTCAAAGGCGCGGCCCGGGCGCTGAAGCCCGGCGGGCGTCTCCTGGTAGACGTGATCAACGGCGATTTCATCCGGACCAACTACACTCCCAGGGACTGGCACGACCTCGGCGACCATTATCTGCTGGAAGAGCGGGAGGCCGCCCCCGGCGGCATCTTCAACGAATGGACCAGGATAGACAAGAAAACCGGCAGGATACAGAAGAAGACTTTCTTCAACCGGCTCTACGGCCGGGCGGAGATGACGGCCGCGCTGCGCAAGGCGGGCCTGGCGCCGCTGAAATTCTGGGGCGGTTTCAAGGGTGAGCCGCACTCGGACGAGAGCGTGCGCCTGATCTGCCTGGCGAAGAAGAGCTGACCCGTCCAAAACAGGGCGTTAGGACCCCGCGCCAGGCGCGGGGTCCTTTATTTTAGCGGCGAGCTGGCCGCAGGCGGCCGCGATATCCGCGCCCCGCTCCACCCGAAGGTAGGTGCGCACGCCGGCCTGTATCAGCTCCAACTGGAAGGCCTTTACGCGGGGCGTCTCGCCGGGGGAACCGCCCGGGGGGTTGTAGGGAATAAGGTTGACCCGGCAGGGAATGTCCCGCACCAGCCCGGCCAGCAGCGCCGAGTCGGACGGCCTGTCGTTGAGGCCGGGGAAAAGTATATATTCAAACATCACGGCCGCCTTGCGCGCTCGGCAGTAGGCCCTCACGGCCTCGAGCACGCGCCGCAGCGGATACTCCTTTTCCATCGGGGCCAGGCGGGCGCGCTGCTCCTCGTCGGCCGCCACCACGGAGACCGCCAGCCGCACCCGCAGGTCGGAGGTTGCGAGCTCCTCTATCACCGGGATCACGCCCACGGTGGACACCGTCATCTTTACCTGAGGAAAATGGCGCCCGCGGCTGTCGGAGAGCAGCCGCACGGCGCGCTTCACGTTCTCCCAGTTCAGGAAAGGCTCGCCCATGCCCATGAAAACGATGCTGTTCAGCTCGCCGGCCTCTTTAAGACAGGCCTCGAACTGGGCGATGATCTCCTGCGGCGTCAGCGAGCGCCGCAGGCCCAGCGCACCGGTGGCGCAGAAGGTGCAGCCGCAATCGCAGCCGGACTGGGAGGAGAGACAGGCGATCACCCTGTCCTTGCCCGGCAGCACCACACACTCGGCCGGGGCACCGTCGTGGAAACGGAACAGCATCTTGCGCGTGCCGTCGCGAGACACCTGCATTTCAGCGGGCGCCGGGAGCGGGGGGAGGGAATAGGCGGGGGAAAGCGCGGCACAGACACGGGCGGGCACACCGGGCAGGGCGGCCACGTCCGCGGCCCCGAGCCGGTGCACGGCCAGGTATACCGCCGCCGCGTGTACGGGCTTCTCGCCCAAGTCGGCCAGCGCCGCCTCGAGTTCGGGGCGGGTCAAAAACCTTAAGTCCGGCTTTGCGGTATCTTGCATAGGCGACAAAGGACTATTCTATTAAATTAGCCGGACGGGACCCCTCTAAAAAAAGCCGGCGGAGGTGGCGGCTTGTCATTCGTCAAATTGGCAAACCCCTTTTTTTTTGACAGAATATAAATATCCCGCGGGGATTACGCGCGCGGGTACTATAGTTTTCAAGGAGCTCTCCATGAAACAGAACATCGTTGAAAAGATCCTTACCTCCCACCTCAAAGAAGGCGAATTCATAAAAGGCAGCGAGATCGGCATCCGCATAGACCAGACCCTCACGCAGGACGCCACCGGCACCATGGCCTACCTGCAGTTCGAGGCCATGGGACTCAAAGAAATAAAGACGGACCTTTCCGTTTCTTACGTCGACCACAACACCGTGCAGGTCGGCTTCGAGAATTCCGACGACCACAAGTACCTGCAGACCGTGGCCGCCCGCTACGGCGTGGTCTACTCCCGCCCGGGCAACGGCATCTGCCACCAGGTGCACCTCGAGCGCTTCGGCAAGCCCGGCACCACCCTGCTCGGCTCCGACTCCCACACCCCGACGGGAGGCGGCATCGGCCAGGTGGCCATCGGCGCCGGCGGCCTCGACGTGGCCGTGGCCATGGGCGGCGGCCTGTTCTACACCACCTGCCCCAAGGTCTACCTGGTCAACCTCACCGGCGAGCTTAAGCCGTGGGTCACCGCCAAGGACGTAGTGCTGAAGATGCTGGAGCTCCTCTCCACCAAGGGCAACGTGGGCGTGATGCTGGAGTACGGCGGCAAAGGCGTCAAGAGCCTCTCCGTGCCGCAGCGCGCCACCATCGCCAACATGGGCGCCGAGATGGGCGTCACCTGCTCGGTGTTCCCGTCCGACAACGTCACCAAGAAATTCATGAAGGCCCAGGGCCGCGAGGCCGACTGGAGCGAGCTGAAGGCCGACCGCGGCGCCAAGTACGACCGCGTGATCGACCTCGACCTCTCGGCGATAGAGCCGATGGCCGCCTGCCCCCACAGCCCCGGCCTGGTGAAGAAAGTCTCCGAGCTCGACGGCCTGCCGGTGGACCAGGTCTGCATCGGCTCCTGCACCAATTCCTCCTACCGCGACATGATGACGGCGGCCGAGATCCTGAAGGGCCGCCGCGTGGCCCCGACGGTGAGCCTGGGCATAGCGCCCGGCTCCCGCCAGGTGCTGCAGATGATGGCCCGCAAGGGCGCGCTGACGAACCTGCTGGATTCCGGCGCGCGCATCCTCGAGAGCGCCTGCGGTTTCTGCATCGGCAACCACTTCTCGCCCAAGAGCGGCGGCGTCAGTCTGCGCACCTCCAACCGCAACTTCGAGGCCCGCAGCGGCACCAAGGACGCGCAGGTGTACCTGGTGAGCCCCGAGGTGGCCGCCGTGGCCGCCTTCACCGGCAAGTTCACCGACCCCCGCAAGGCCGGCGTGGAGTACCCTTCCGTCAAAGAGCCCGCCGCCTTCCTGGTGGACGACAGCATGTTCATCAAGCCCTCGCCCGAGCTGAAGGGCACCGAAGTGTTCCGCGGCCCCAATATCGGCGAGCCGCCCAAGAACGACAGGATGCCCGAGCAACTCAACGGCGCCGTGATGATACACGTGGGCGACAAGATCACCACCGACCACATCATGCCCGCCGGCGCGCGGCTGAAGTACCGCTCCAACGTGCCGGCCTACGCCAAGTACGTGTTCGAGAACGTGGACCCCGACTTCCACAAGCGCTGTCAGGAGAGCAAGGCCGCCGGTTTCCACAACGTGATCGTGGCCGGCGAGTCTTACGGCCAGGGCTCGAGCCGCGAACACGCGGCCATGTGCCCGATGTACCTCGGCGTGAAAGCCGTGGTGGCCAAATCCTTCGAGCGCATCCACGCGGCCAACCTGATCAACTTCGGCATCGCCCCGCTGACCTTCAAGAACCAGGCGGACTACGACGCCATACAGGCCGGCGATAAGCTGACCTGCGGCGACTGGCGCTCGGCTTTCGCCGAGGGCCGGCCCGTGCTGCTCAAGAACGAGCGCACCGGCGCCTCCATAGAATGCGTCTGCGCCCTCTCCGGGCGCCAGAGGGCCATCCTCACGGCTGGCGGCCTCCTGAACCAGACTACCGGCAAATAAAGGACAAACACCATGGCACAACGCGGCATAAGAGAATACGAAGGCAAGAAGATACTTTTCGACGGGCTGGCGGAGTCCATCCCGTCCTTCAAGGGCAAGTCCGAGAAGCTCGCCCTGGTCACCCCGGACACCGACCCCAAAAAGCTCGTAAAGGACCACCCCTGGCTCCTTAAAGAGAAACTGGTGGCCAAGCCCGACCAACTGTTCGGCAAGCGCGGCAAGCACGGCCTGCTGTGCCTCAACAAGGACTTCAAGGCCACCTGGGCCTGGATAGCCGAGCGCATGAACAAGACGGTCACGGTGGGCAAGACCACCGGCGAGCTGAACGTGTTCATGATAGAGCCGTTCACGCCGCACGCCGAGGACTCCGAGGAGTGCTACGTGGCCATCAAGGCCACCCGCGACTTCGACACGATCTATCTCTCCAACAAGGGCGGCATCTACGTCGAGGAGAACTGGGAGAAGGTCAAGGAGACCGAGGTCCCCGTGCTCTCGCGCATAGAGGACATAAAGCTCAACCTGCCGGAGTTCGGCAAGCGGAAGGCCCAGATAGAGGAATTCGTGCGCGCGTTGTACAAGGTGTACGCCGAGGGCCACTTCACCTACCTCGAGATCAACCCTTTCACCTTCCACGGCGACGAGATAGTGCCGCTGGACCTGGTGGCCCGCGTGGACGACACCGCGGCCTTCGAGTGCACCAAGGTCTGGGGCGACCTGCAGTTCCCGTCCTCCTTCGGCCAGAAGCACACCAAGGAAGAGGAATTCATCCGCAAGATCGACGAAGGCACGGGCGCCAGCCTGAAGCTCACCATGCTCAACCCCGAAGGCCGCGTCTGGAACATGGTGGCCGGCGGAGGCGCCTCGGTGATCTACGCCGACACCGTCTGCGACCTGGGCTTCTCCAAAGACCTCGCCAACTACGGCGAGTACTCCGGCGACCCCTCGGCCGAGGACACCTACCAGTACGCCAGGACCATCCTGGACCTTATGACGCGCAAGAAGGACCCCAAGGGCAAGGTGCTCATCATCGGCGGCGGCATCGCCAACTTCACCGACGTGGCCAAGACTTTCAAGGGCATCATCAAGGCCCTCACCGAGTACAAGGCCAAGCTGGTGGAAGGCAAGGTGAAGATCTACGTGCGCCGCGGCGGCCCCAACTACAAGGAAGGCCTCGCCAACATGCGCAAGCTGGGCGAGACCCTGGGCGTGCCGATAGAAGTGTACGGCCCCGAGACCCACATGACCGCCGTGGTTTCCATGGCGCTCCCGGCGGCCAAGGCCGCCCCGGGCTGCAGCCCCGCCAAGACCGGAGGTAAGAAATAATGAAGCCCGAGCTTTTCACCAAAGATACTACCGCCATCGTTTACGGCTACCACGTCAACGCCATACAGCGCATGCTGGACTTCGACTATGCCTGCGGCCGCAAAGTGCCGTCGGTCGCGGCCATCGTGAACCCCGGCAGTGAGGGCGTGCACAAGGTCTTCTTCGGCAAGGGCGAAACCCTGCTGCCGATCTACAAGAGCTTCGAGGCCGCCGCCGCGCGGCACCCGAAGGCCGACGTGGTGGTTAACTTCGCCTCCTACCGCTCCGCCTTCGAGAGCAGCATGGAAGCGCTCAACCACCCGAACATCCGCACCGTGTGCGTGATCGCCGAGGGCGTGCCGGAGCGCCGCGCGAGGATACTCGCCGCCACCGCCAAGAAGCTGGACAAGATGATCATCGGGCCGGCCACCGTGGGCGGCATCAAGGCCGGCTGCTTCAAGATCGCCAACACCGCCGGCACCTACGAGAACATCGTGGAGTCCAAACTGCACCGGCCCGGCTCCGTCGGCTTCGTCTCCAAGTCCGGCGGCCTGTCCAACGAGTGCTATAACATCATCGCCCGCAACACCGACGGCCTGTACGAGGGTATCGCCATCGGCGGCGACGCCTACCCCGGCTCGACGCTGCTGGAACATATCCTGCGCTACGAGGCCATACCGTCAGTGAAGATGATAGTGGCGCTGGGCGAGATCGGCGGCACCGAGGAGCTGCGCATCGTCGAGGCCCTCAAGGCCAAGAAGATCACCAAGCCGCTGGTCATCTGGGTGACCGGCACCTGCTCCAAGATGTTCCCCGCGGGCGTGCAGTTCGGACACGCGGGCGCCAAGGCCGGCAGCGACCTGGAAACCGCCGACGCCAAGAACGCGGCGCTCAAGGCCGCCGGCGCGGTGGTGCCGGATTCCTTCGACGACTACGGTGTGAAGGTGAACGAGACCTACCTGAAGCTGGTGAAGAAAGGGACCATAAAGCCCGCCGAGGACACTGCCGCCCCCGTCCTGCCCATGGACTTCGCCCAGGCCGTGAAGGAAGGCAAGATCCGCAAGGCCACCACCTTCATCAACACCATCTCCAATGAGAAGAAGGAAGAGCTGGAATACCTGAACATCCCGATCTCCAAGGTGCTCGAGAAGGAACTCGGGATCGGCGGCGTGATAGGCCTGCTCTGGTTCAAGCGCGAGCTGCCCGACTACGGGCGAAAATTCCTCGAGACCGCGCTGATCCTGACCGCCGACCACGGCCCCGCCGTGAGCGGCGCGCATAACGCCATAGTAGCGGCCCGCGCCGGCAAGGATATCATCTCCTCGCTGGTCTCCGGCCTGCTCACCATCGGCCCGCGCTTCGGCGGCGCCATCGACGGCGCGGCGCAGGAGTTCAAGCGCGCCTACGACGCCAAGCTTACGCCCGAGCAGTTCATCACCGAGATGAAGAAGAAGGGCACGCCCATCCCCGGCATCGGCCACAAGGTCAAAAGCGTGACCAACCCGGACATGCGCGTGACGGCCATGAAGGCCTTCTGCAAGAAGAACTTCAAGAGCACCCCGCTGCTGGACTACGCGCTGGAGGTGGAGAAGCTGACCACCGCCAAGAAGGGCAACCTCATCCTCAACGTGGATGGCTGCATCGGCATAGCCTTCGTGGACATGCTGCACAGCACGGGCTCGTTCACCAAGGATGAGATAGAGAACATCGTGAAGATGGGCTGCCTCAACGCCCTGTTCGTGGTGGCGCGCTCCATCGGTATCTTCGGCCATATCTTCGACCAGAAGCGCCTGAAGCAGCCGCTGTACCGCACCCCGTACGACGAGATAGCCTACATGACGGACCTGTAAGGCTGATATTGAAAGGCCCCCGGGCTCAAAACCGGGGGCCTTTTCTTTTATGAAGACTAAAACTCAAATACTGTATATCCACGGCGGCGGCACGTTCAGGAATCGCCGCGACTACCTGTATTTCTTAAAGAACAGGCCGGTCTCCCTTGAACAGAGAGAACGCTGGCACGACGCTTACCTGGATAAGAAGCTGGGGCGGCACTGCGAAATAATACGGCCAAAGATGCCGTGCCCGGAGCACGCGCTGTATGCCGACTGGAAGCTGCATTTCGAGCGGCATATCCCTCTCCTTCGCAACAGCTCCATTCTCATCGGCAATTCCCTGGGTGGTATATTCCTGGCCAAATATCTTTCCGAACATAAATTCCCGAAGAAGATACTCTCCGCCTACCTGGTCTGTCCGCCCTTCGATAACACCCTGCCCGCCGAGGAGATAGTCGGGGGCTTCAGGCTGCCAGCCGACCTCTCGCTGCTGGAGAAGAACTGCTCGCGCCTGACCCTGATATTCTCCAAGGACGACCCTGTAGTCCCCTCGGCGCACGCCGATAAATACGCAAGCCGTCTCAAAAAGGCGAAGATAATTATCTATGCGGGCAAGAACGGCCATTTTAAAGTGGCCGAATTCCCGGAACTGGTCGGGATGATACGGTCCGATCTAAAAATCGGGTGAGCAGGCAGCGACACATGTCGTGAAGTCTACACGTACAACCGCCTGTTTTTTATCGGACGTGAGGGGAACGGAGGGCTATCACCAGCGTGGCGTGCAGGACTGCGGCGATCCTGGCGAGGGTTTTAACGGTCAAGTTCTGGTTGCCGGCCTCGATGCGGGAAATTACGGACTGCGTGGTGCCCACAGCGCGGGCCAACTGGCCCTGGGTCATTTTAGCCCTCGCGCGGGCTTTAGCTATCTGCAGCGCCAGGCGCACTTCGATGTCCGCCTTTTCATAAGCCTCTTTCCAGCGCGGATCCTTCTCCGCTCCGGAAAAGACCTCATCCAGGGGTATTCCTGCCCTTTTTTTCTTCATAAATCTTCCCAGCCTCTGCGAGAAACCCAGTCAGCCATCGCCCTCTGAGACTTTTCTATCTCCGACTCTGGAACCACGGCGGACTTCTTAAGGAACGCGTTAGTAACCACTATAAAGTCCCTCCAGAAAGTATACAGGAACCTGTGCTGGTGATGCTGAATTATCAGCCGCAGCTCCCAAACCCCGTCGCGCAGATGCTTGCCGTATTCCTCAGGCAGTTCCTGGCCTAGTTCCGCCAGAGCCTTGAACCAGCGCTTTGCCTTGGCCTGATGCTTGATGTCCATCGCACGGGCATAGTCGCAAGCCTGGCATCTGCCGCCCGCTGAGCGATAGAAATAGATTCTGTATTTCGCCGTATCCATATTATAGCACATATGCTATGTATGTCAATAGCCGTGCCCCTCATAACTCTACCCGGATAGCATAACAGACCACCCCGACAAGGGCCTGTCGGGAAGAACAATGGCCCGCCGAAAGGCGGGCCATTAGCGAAGGCGCCAGCCGGAACTAAGCCGCGAGTTCGAACATTTTGTCTATGGATTTTTTGGCGCGGGCCGCTATGTCGGCGGGGACGGTCACTTCTTCGGGGGCGGGATCGCGCAGCAGGGCCAGCACGCTGTCGAGCGTGATGCTCTTCATGTAAGGGCAGAGCCGGCACATCGCTATGAAATTCTTTTGGGGGAAGCGCAGCTTGGCCAGCTCGCCGAAGCCGCATTCGGTCACCAGCAGGTAGGCCGCGGCGTCCGTCTTCTCGACGTAGCGCATCATGTCGCCGGTGCCGCCCATGAAATCCACGGCGTCTATCAGCTCGGACGGGCATTCCGCGTGCGCCAGCGCCACCAAGCCAGGGTAATTCTTCCGGTATACCTTTATCAGCTCCGGGTTGAAACGCTCGTGCACCACGCAGGTGCCTTTCCAGAGGATGATCTCCTTGCCCGGCGTCTTGCCGAGGGCCTCGGCCAGGTTGGTTCCCATGAAACGGTCCGGCACGAAGATCAGCCGCTCATACTGCTCGTACATTTTCCGCAGTATCTTCTCGGCGTTGGCGCTGGTGACTATACAGTCGCTCTCGGCCTTCACCTCGGCGGAGGTGTTGATATAGGTGACGACCGGCAGGCCGGGGTGTTCGGCCTTCAGCCGGCGCAAGTCCGCCCCGGTGATGGCTTCGGCGAGCGAGCAGCCGGCGTTATTCGACGGCACGTAGACTTTCTTGGAGGGGTTGAGGATCTTGGCCGTCTCGGCCATGAAATGCACGCCGCAGAAGATGATGCTGTCCGCAACCGTCCGGCGGCAGTCGTCGGCCAGCTTATAGGAGTCGCCCACCAGGTCGCCTATGCCCAGGATGATGTCCGGGGTCTGGTAGACGTGGGCGCAGACCACCGCGTTGCGCTCTTTCTTGAGGCGGTTGATCTCCAGCGTCTTGGCGGCCACTAGTTCCAGCGCGCCTTCCACGCAGCGCCGGTGCAGCCCCAGCGAGGTCAGCCTCTTTATCTCTTTGGTCAGCGCCTGGTCCATGCCTTATCCTTTCAGCGTCCACTTGCCCAACAGGTCGGGGTGGTTGGTAAAAATGCCGTCCACGCCGATCTCCTGCATGCGTTTAGCGTCCTTCTTGGTGTTGACGGTGTAAACGCAGACCTTGAAGCCCGCCTTCTTGATGCGGGAGACGTTTATCTTGAAAGCTATGCGCAGGGCGATGTGGACGTTCACGGCGCGCACGGCCCGGGCCTTCCTGAGGGCAGGCACCAGCAGCACCGTGCTCAGGCCGTGGCCCAGGTAGGCGAGTTTGAGGTCGTGGGATAATTCACGGAAGCGCTTGAGCGTGCCATGGTCGAAGCTGGAGACCAGGCTTTTAGCGAACATGCCCGGCTTGCTCTTGATAAAGGCCAGCAGTTTCTCTTCTATGCCGGGGTAGACGTTGCCGTCGTTCTTCACCTCGAAGTTCAGCCAGTCGGCGGCGGGACCGATAATATCTATGACCTCTTCCAGGCGCGGCACATGCTGGAAGGCCTTGTCGGCCCGGTAATGCTGCGCCACGTTGATCTTCTTGAGCTCGGCCCAGTCGAGTTCGGCTATCTTCACGTCGCGGCCGGCGGTGCCGAGCAGCGAGTAATCGTGGTGCACCACCAGGTAGCCGTCCCGGGTCTGGTGCACGTCGAACTCGAAATCTTTAGAGCCCATCTCTACGGCCAGCTTGAAAGCCTTGAGCGTGTTTTCGGGCGCGTAGGCCGAAGCGCCGCGGTGCGAGATTATTTTCATATGAATACTTTTTTTATCTCCGAGAACTGCGCTTCCTCGAACTCGAAGCCGCTCATGTTGCCGCGCTCGGTGCCGGGGCCGTGAAAATCGGTGCCGGCGGTAACGAACAGGCCGTGGCGGGCGGCCAGCGAGACGAACTCCCTGGTGGCGGCTCCGGTATGGGCGGGGTAATAGGCCTCTATGCCGTCGAGGCCGAAATCCTTCCACGCGGCCAGGTCCAGCACCTTGGCTACCGCGCCGGGGTGGGCCAGCACGGCCTTGCCGCCCGCCCGCTTAATGGTTTTTATGGCTTCTTCCACCGTGGGCCCGTTGGGGCTGACATAGGCGGGCGCGCCGGGCGCCAGGTAGCGTTTGAAGGCCTGGCTGCGGGTAGAGACGATCTTGCGGGCGCGCATAACGTCGGCCACCTGCGGCCGGCCCACAGTGCGGTTGCCCGGCACCGGCAGGTCTTCGAAAACTATGTTTATGCCCAGGCCGCCCAGCAGTTCCAATATTTTCTTGATCCGGGCCACGCGGCGGCCCCTGTACTCGGCCAGGCTGGCCGCCAGGTCCGGGTCGGACAGGTTTATGCCGTAGCCCAGGATATGCAGGTTCTCGTGCAGGCCGGTGCTGATCTCCACGCCGTAGCAGTAGGCCAGACCGGCCTGTTTGAGGGCCGGCTCCATCTCCGCCCAGCCGCCGGTCACATCGTGGTCGGTCAGGGAGAAATATTTAATGCCGGCGCGCGCGGCCTCGCGGGCCAGCGCCGCCGGCTCCAGCGTGCCGTCGGAGAAAGTGGAATGGTTGTGGAGATTGATCAGCGCCATAAACTTGCGCGCGGACCGGGGCGGGGCCTTATCCCCGGAGGGACGCCCCGCTCCCGGCCTGCGCGGTCCCGGGCAGCGTCAGCCTACGGTGACTTCTTTGACCTGGGGAACTTCTTCCCGTATCATGCGCTCTACGACGTGCTTGAGCGTCATCGTAGAATGAGGGCAGCAGCCGCAGGCGCCGGTCAGGCGCACGGTCACCACGCCGGTCTTCTCGTCCACTCCGACGAGCTCAACAGAACCGCCGTCGGCGGCCAGCATGGGCTTTATTTTCTCTATAACTTTAGCGACTTGGTCTTTCATAAGGTATACCTCTCAGCTAAATTATACCATTCCGGAAAGGAGGGGGAGGGCGGGCCGGAACGGCGCGCGGCCGCCTTTGATATAATCTTTTTATGCTAAAGGAAGCCATGCACGTGATGCAGGTAAAGGGCGAGCCGCGCCGGCGCTGGTTCGACGACGAGTATTTCGACCTGATAGTCTGGTTCGAGCCGGGTTCGGAGATCTGGGGCTTCCAGCTCTGCTACGACCGCGAGCGCAAGCCGCGGGCGCTGACCTGGACGCGGCAGTACGGCTACAAGCATACCGGCATAGACGACGGCGAGCACGCGCTGGGCGCCTCCAAGTCGGCCCCGGTGCTGGTGGCTGACGGCGCGTTCGACGCCCCGGCGGTCTCCGCCAGGTTCGAGGCGGCGGCCGGAGAACTGCCGCCGGACATCCTGGCCTTCGTACTGGAAAAGTTAAAGGCGCATAAACTCTGATGCCAAAGACCTTTAAACCGAAAATGGGCTCAGGGGACCTGGGCCGCACCGACCTGCTCGGGGGCAAGCGGGTGCCCAAGACTCACCCCCGCGTAAAGCTTAACGCCCTGCTCGACGAACTTTCCGCCCTGCTGGGCCTGCTCAAGACCGCGCTAAAAAAGCCGGCCCTGAGGCTGGAATTGGGCGCCGCCCAGGCCGCTCTAATAAAGGCCTCCGGCATTGTGGCGGGCATGAAGGCCGATCTCGGCCCCGAGACCAGGGCCCTCATAGCCATGATAGAAAGCCGCGCCGACTCTGTACGGCCGCCGAAAAAGTTCGTCCTGCCCGGGCAAAACGAGACCGAGGCCCTGGCCCACCTGGCCCGGACCAGGGCGAGAATTTGCGAGATCCTGGCCTGGGAACTTAAGGCCAAGCAGCCCGCCGTCTACCTCAACCGCCTCTCCGACTACCTCTTCCTGCTGGCGGTTTCCCTCGGCAAATAATTAAACCCTGTAAAACAAAAAACCGCCTCTTACGGGGCGGTTTTTTTATTGGCCGGGACGGAACCTACATGCGCTCAGGGGCGGAGACGCCGAGCAGGGCGAGCCCTTTGGCGATGACGCCCTTTACGGACTTGAGCAGGAACAGGCGGAAGGCGGTGACTTCCTTGTTCTCCGGGTCCAGCACCTTGTGCTGGTCGTAGAAGGAGTGGAAGCTCGCCGCCAGCTCCGTCAGGTAGGTGGTCAGGTGGTGGGGGGAGTTGTCCCTCGCGCAGTCGGCGAGGGTCTTCTCCAGCCACAGCAGCTTGAGCATCAGCGCCCGCTCCTCGGGGTTGATGGCGGCCTTCGCCTCGTCGAAAGAGGCCGCGGGGTCCACGCCCTTGGCAGCCGCGTTGTCGAAGATGGAGGCGATGCGGGCGTGCACGTACTGCACGTAGTACACCGGGTTCTCGTTGCTCTTTTTCTTCGCGAGCTCCAGGTCGAAGTTCAGGTGAGTGTTGGGACCGCGCGAGGCAAAGAAGAAGCGGCAGGCGTCGGTGCCCACGTCCTCCATCAGCTCCTTGAGAGAAATAAAATCGCCCGCCCGCTTGGACATCTTCACCACTTCTTTGCCGCGCAGCAGCGAGACCTGCTGGTGGATGATCACCTTGAAAGCGCCGCCGCCCAGCGCCTTCACGGCGGCCTCCATGCGCGGCACGTAGCCGTGGTGGTCGGCGCCCCAGATGTCTATCAGGCGGCCGAAGCCGCGGGAGAACTTGTTGAGGTGGTAGGCGATGTCGTTGAGAAAATAGGTGTTGCGGCCGTCGGCCTTCACCAGCACGCGGTCCTTGTCGTCCGACTCCAGCTCGCTGGCCGCGCCGAACCACACCGCGCCCTCTTTCTCGTAGACCATGCCTTTCTCTTTGAGGGTGGCCAGGGCCTTGGCCGGGCCGCCGGCCTGGTGCAGCTCGCTCTCCAGGAACCAGCGGTCGAACTCCACGCCAAAAGCCTGCATGTCGGCCCGGTGCAGCTGCAGCATCTCGGCTACCGCGTGCGAGGAAAATTGTTCGTCGGTCCACTCTTCCGCTTCCGGCGGGAGGGTCGCGGCCATGCCCTTCAGGTAGTCGCCCTGGTAGCCGTCTTCCGGGGGCTCCTTGCCCTCGAAGCGGGCCTTCAGCGAAAGCCCCAGCTTTTCCACCTGGCGGCCGACGTTGTTGACGTAAAATTCCGTAGCCACTTCGGCGCCCAACTCCTTCCAGATGCGGGCCAGGCTGTCGCCCAGGGTGGCGCCGCGGCCGCTGGCCAGGTGCATGGGGCCGGTGGGGTTGGCCGAGACGAACTCCAGGTTGATCTTTTCGCCCGCGTACTCGGGGCGGCGCAGGCTGCCGGGCTTCTCCAGGTCCTTGAGCGCGGCGAACAGGAAAGCGGGGGAGAATTTTACGTTCACGAAACCTGGCGCAACCACTTCGGCTTCCACCGCGCCGCCCAGCGCGGCCTTCAGCTCGCCGGCGATGGCGAGCGGGGCCTTCTTGAGCAGTTTCGAGCCGGCTATGGGCCAGGCTATGGAGGCGTCGGCCTTGATGTGGGGCGGAGGCGCGGCCAGCGTGAAAGACGCTACGGCCGCGTCGTCCAGGGAGAAGGCCGCCTTGGCGCGGCTTTTGAGGTCTGCTTCCAGTAAGGAGATCTTCATCGGTATGCCTTTGAGGGGGAAATAAAACGCCGGCCCGCCCGAAGGCGGGTCCGGCGCTGAGCGGTCTTACTTCTTTTTAGCGGCTTTTTTCGCGGTCTTCTTTGCCGCTTTCTTCGCCGGCTTTTTGAGCGCGGTTTTTTTGACCGGGGCTTTCTTCAAGGCAGGCTTGGCGGTCTTTTTCGCCGCCTTCTTGGGGGCAGCTTTCTTCGCGGCTTTTTTGGGAGCGGCTTTCTTGGCGGCTTTTTTGAGCGCCGCTTTCTTAGCGCTCTTTTTGGCCGCGGGTTTGGCGGCGGGCACGGCTTTCTTCGCCGGCGCCTTTTTGGCGGCGGGCTTGGCGACGGGGGCCTCGGCTTTTTTCTCCGGGGCTTTCGCCGGCGCGGCGGCGGACCGCTCCTGCCACTCCACCTGCTTGCACTTCTCGTAAAGCTTCTCTATCGCGTAGAATTCGGCGGCCTTGCCGTCGTACACGTGCACCAGCGTGCCGCCGTAGTCGAGCACTTTCCAGTTCTTGGAGCGCGTGCCGTCCTTGTGCAGGCAGTAGTACCCCTCGTGCTTGAGCTTCACCGAAACTTCCTCCTCCACGGCGTCGAGCTGCGGGGCGGATTCCACCACTATCAGCACGGCGTAGTCGGCCAGCGGGGAGGTGTTGGCCAGGTCGAAGACCGTGACCGGGCTCGCTTTCTTGCTGTCGCCGGCGCGGGCGGCCAGGATGGCTATGTCTTTGAAGCTGCTCTTGGGATTCGTCATATTATATTCTTGCTATTCCTCAGTTTTTCCAGCATCGCGGCCTCCGCCTGGTGCTCTATGTTCACCATCGCGGAACCCGCTATGGAGGATATTGTATTAAATATGGTGGCGAGGCTGTTTTTTTCCACCGCCGACAGCGGCTCGGAGCGCTCGAACACCGCGCAGGCCAGGCGGCGTCCCTCGGAGGAGCAGGGCATCAGGTAGGCGTGGTCGCCCTGCCAGCCGGCCTCGGGCCTGGCCGGCAGCGCCACGGGTTCGCCCTCGCGCCTAAAGGAGTCTCTGGAGTAAACCTGCTCGTACTCCTCGTTGAAGACGTTGTAGACGTAGCCGGTCACGTTCCAGGAACCTTCCAGGTACACGCGGGCCTCGTCCATGACGGCGGCGAAAAATTCCGCCGGGGACTTGTGCTGCTGCGTCAGCATGCGGCTGAGGTCGTAGAGCATGGTCAGCTCGCTGGAGGTGTGCTGCAGGCGGCGCATGGTGACGCGCATGATCTGGCTGAAGATACTGATGCCGGTCTCCGGGTGCTCCTTGATGAAAGAGAAGAACTTGTCGCGGGCCACCTCGTAGAGCGCGCTGTCGGCGCCGGCCCTGGCCTGCGCGAAGCGTGGCAGGCCCTCTATCACGGCCATCTCGCCGAAGAACTCGCCGCCGGACAGGATAGCCAGCGTCTTGAACTCCTTGCCTTCCTCGTCCATCGCCTTCTCGATCACCACCTCGCCGGAGACCACGATGAAGAGCGAGTCGCCGGTGGTCTTCTCTTTGAAGATCACGTCGCCGGCCGCGTAGGCCGTCTGCTTGAAATAGCCGGAGAACTCCGCCAGCATGGCGTCCGACAGGCCCCTGAACAGGGCTATCTGCTTGAGCTTTTCTATATCAGACATGCGTCCCCCTTAGATCCCGCCGGCACTGCAAAGTTTCTTGAAGCCTTCCTGGTCGTGGGCCTTGGCCACCGCGACGTTGAAATCCACCAGATTCTGCTTGACCAGCAGCGACATCGCCCGGTCCATGGGCATCATGCCGTACTTGGCGCCGGTTTCGATGGCGGAGTAGATCATGTGCGTCTTGCCCTCGCGGATCAGGTTGGAGATGGCCGGGGTCATCACCATGATCTCGCGGGCGGCCACGCGGCCCTTGCCGTCCTTGCGGGGCAGCAGGATCTGCGATACCACGCCCTGCAGCGAGGCGGCCAGCTGCACGCGCACCTGCGTCTGCTGGTGCGGGGGGAACACGTCGATGATGCGGTCCACGGTGGACGGCGCGTCCTGCGTGTGCAGCGTGGCGAAGGTGAGGTGGCCGGTTTCGGCGGCGGTGATGGTCAGCTGTATGGTCTCCAGGTCGCGCATTTCGCCGACCAGGATGACGTTGGGGTCCTGCCGCAGCGCGCCGCGCAGGGCGTTGTTGAAGCTGCGGGTATGCTGGCCGATCTCGCGCTGGCGCACCACGCAGGCCGAGGCCTCGTAGGTGAACTCGATCGGGTCCTCGACGGTGAGGATGTGCTTCCTCTTCTTGGTGTTGATCAGGTTGATCAGCGCGGCGAGCGTGGTGGACTTGCCGGAGCCGGTGGGGCCGGTGACCAGCACCAGGCCCTTGGGCAATTCGGCGAACTGCACGATGGTCGGCTGCAGGCCTAGCTGCTCGGGCGTGGGGATGATGGACGGGATGACGCGCATGACAGCCTCGACGCCGTTGCGGGCGGCCAGCACGTTGAGGCGGAAGCGGGACACGCCGGTGACGGCGAAAGAGCAGTCCAGCTCCCAGTCTTTCTCGAACTTGGCGCGCTGTTCGTCGTAGAGGGCGGAATAGATCAGCGTCTTGGTCTGGTCGGCGGTCAGCGGGGCCAGGCCCTCGGCCACCGGCAGCACCTCGCCGCTCTTGCGCATCAGCGGCGGCTTGCCGACGCTGATGTGGATGTCGCTGGCCCCCTGCTGCACGGCCGTCTTGAGAATGGTCACCATGTCCATAATGAATCTCCCCTTATTTGTTTTGCGTCCCAAAATTAAAATCTTCGCCGAGCACCACGGCGGCCGCGGCCACGCTCCGGTGGCCGGGCTTCACGCGGATCTCCAGTTCCTCCAGGCCCAGCGCGCCCCGCAGCGCCAGCGCCGCGGCGGTGTCGCGCGAGAAGCCGAGTATCCGCGTATGTTTCTCCACCGTGGCATAGTTGCCCTCGGTAATCACGTCGAAGCCTGCCTCGCGCAGGCGCTTGGCCGTAGCCGCCGCCAGGCCGGAGCGGCCGGAGGCGTTGAAAACTTCCACCAGCACGGCGCCGGCGGCGTCCTGCCCGGCGGTCTCCGCGCCGGGGGCGCGGCGCTGCACCTCGGTCAGTATGAAATTGGAGGACCCCAACCGCAGGAACTCGGAGAAAAGCGAGAACAGGTCGAAGCCGGAAAGGTTGGTGGCGCCGGCGGACTTCAGGGACCGGGTCCAGGAGGCGGCCCGGAGTAACAGGCGGGGCTCGGCGCGCCAGCCGTTGAGCACGGCCCACAGCGCGTCCATTTCGGGCGCGGAGGAGAGCTCTACATAAAAGACTTTTTTCGCGGCGGCAGGCCCGGCGGCCGCGAGCGCCAGGTCGCCGGCGCGCTGCGCCGCGGACGCGCCCCGGCGGGGCTTGGCGTGCGCTGCGGTAAAGGCCCCGACGGTATCGGAGAAAGGGTGGTAGATCAGGAAGACGGAGGAGCGCTCGCCCAGCAGGGCTATACCGACGTCGCGGCCGGCCATCAACTCCCGGGAGACCGGGGAGAAAAACTGCCACGCCGCCAGCGCCAGCGCCAGAGCTACCCCGGCCGCCATTGTTATCCGCTCTTTTTTTCCTGAAGGCTGTTCCATAACTGCACGCTCAGCGGGTGCACCCAGCCGCCGCCCGCGAAAGCATAGACAAGTTTAACATAATTGGCCGTCCTGAAAGCCGCCCTGAAATCGATGGCGGCCAGGCGCCGCACCAGGCCGGCCTCACGGAAGGCGCGCCCCTGGTTGGCGAGGTCGCTAAGATAGACCAGCCGGGCCAGCGGGCCCATGTCCGGGGAGCCGGTGGCGTGGAATTTTATAGCCTCCAGTACTTCCGGATCGGTCACGCCAAATTTGGAGACGGCCAGCGCCGCTCCCGCCCAGGCGTGGGCCAACACCGGCGCCTCCTCCAGCGTTTCGCGCAGCGCGGCGTCGCGCCGGGCCAGCGGGAGACAAAGGCGGCGCAGCGCGGCCGGGGAGAGGTCGCGGGCGCAGTCGTGCAGCAGGGCGGCGAGAGCCGCTTTTTGCCGCTGCACTCCGGCGGCGGGCGCCAGGGCCGCGGCCAGCGAGGCCGTGTGCAGCGAGTGCTCGTAGCGCTCCGGCGTCATCATTTTCCTCAGCAGCGCGCGCTCCCGCCCGAGGTAAAAGCCTTTTTTATCTATCAGGTCGTTCACGGCGGGGTGCAGGCGGGCCGGCCGGCCGCCGAGGAAAAGCTGTTCGCGGATGGCGGTGGAATCGGCTTCGGGAAAGCGGCCGGCCAGCGGCGTGAAGGGGTAGACGCCGCGGCCCAGGGCATGCCCCGGCCGCAGCCCCACCAGCAGCCGGGCGCGGGCGAGTATGAACCCGGGGCGGCGCCAGCGGCCGAAGCCGGCCAGGCAGTCGGAACCCATCAGGAAATACAGCGGCGCGCCGGGGTACAGGCGGCGGAAGTGGTCCACGGTCTCCCAGGAGTAGACCACGCGGCCCTGGTCGGCCTCGAACGGGCTGATCTTCACCTCGGCCCTGTTGCCGAGCCCCGCGGCGCGCAGCGCGGCGCGCAGCAGCGCCCGGCGCCCCGCGTAGGGCGCCGGGGCGAACGCCTTGAAGGGAGTCAGGAAGCCCGGCACAAAATAAAGCGCCGCCGGCCGGAGCTGGCGCAGCGCGGCGGCGGCGAGCTCGAGGTGGCCGCGGTGGGGCGGGTCGAAACTGCCCCCGTAAATTATCACCGGTTTTTTATGTTCCGTCATAGGGGAATTTACATTTAGTATAATATACTTCCTATACTTAAGACAAAACTTGCAACTATGGCGAAAAACAGAGATAACTGCATCATCCTCCTGGTAGATCCGCCCGAGGCGGACAAGATCAGCCCCGAGCTCCGGACGGCCTTCGGCCCAGAGAGGGCGGCGCACGTTAACAGCGACCTGATATCGGCGGCCTACAAGCTCGCCAAGGATTTCCGCGACGCCATATTGATCCTTTCCTACGCCAAGACCTCCAGACACCCCGACCTGACCTGGCTGGACCCCGAAGATCCGGGCTTCCTGGAAGTGAAGAGCCATAACCACGAAGGGCGCCTGCAGGACGCCCTGCAGCTGGCTTTCTTCACCGGCGCGAAAAAAGCCGTGCTCATCAGCCACCTCTCGCCTGAGCTCAAAAGCGAGTGGCTGTACCAGGCCTTCGACTCCGTAAACGACAAGACCGTGGCCATAGGCGCCAACCAGGACGGTTCCTACTACCTGGTGGGCCTCACCCAGCAGAACCTCAAGATTTTCGAAGCCCCCGGCTTCTCGCACGACAAGAGCGCGGAGACGCTGGCCGAAAGGGCGAAGAAGAACAAGCTTGCCGTAGTTAACACCCAGGAAACCTACGCCATCACCGGCGAGGACACGCTGCTGAAGTGGATGGAGAACCGGGAAGCCGCTTCCCCGCTCTTCCAGCCGCCGCAGACTGAAGCGCAGCGCCAGGAGGCCAAGAAACCTCACCGGCGCCACGCCAAGAACCACGAGAACCCGGCGCCCTCGGCCGGAGAAACCAGCCTTTAAACAACCCCGTTTCCACTTACCTGGTCATCCTCACGGGCGTCCGGCGCTTCCGGCATACCCCGTAGCCGGGGTACGCTTGCGGCCCCAGGCAGGCTGCGGCAGGGGTCCTGGCGCCCCGAATAGGCGATCTCCTTTAATATTGACTAAGCCTTATAAAATATATAATATTATAGATATCCTAAAAAAGGGCCCTTTTGAGCCCGTTTATAGCTGTTTTCTTTCTCTTTTTTGCAATTTCTTTCGCCTTAAATCAATATTTCAGCGACTGGCAAAAGAAGTTATTAACACAATAAAGTCTTATAAAACAAGCACTTTATATACGCCCAAAAACCTTATTAACAGTTGTGGATAACTTGTGGATAACTTAACCGATATCAAGGAAATCTGGCCTGAAGTGGTCAAAAAACTCAATAAGGACATAGGTTCTCAAACGGTAGACCTTTGGATACGCCCGATAAAGCCTATTTTCATAGAGGGCGACACGCTGAAGTTGGAAGTTCCGGATTCCATAATTTATAACACGGTGAAACAGCGCTACGAGGAAAAGATCCTGGCGCTGCTGGCCGAGCTCACCGGCCGCGCGCTTAAGATAAACTATTCCATGTCGCTGGCCCCGTCGGAACCGCCGCCCCAGTCCAAGGCCACGCCCGCCTCCATTGCGCTGCCGCCCAACTACTACTCCTTCAACCCTCATTACACCTTTTCATCCTTCATCATGGGCACGTCCAACCGCTTCGCTTTCGCCTCGGCGGAAGGCGTGTCCAACAACCCGGGCCAGACCAACCCTTTCTTCATCTACAGCCCGCCCGGCCTGGGCAAGACGCACCTGCTGCACGCCATAGCGCACGGCATCATGAAGAAGAACTCGGCGGCCCGCATCCTTTATACCGCCAGCGAGAATTTCGTCAACGAGTACATCGACGCGGTGCGCGGCGGCGTGACCGAGCAGTTCCGCAGCAAGTACCGCAAGCTCGACTGCCTGCTGCTCGACGACATCCAGTTCCTGGTCGACAAGGAGCGTTCCGAAGAGGAATTCTTCTACACCTTCAATTCGCTGTTCGAGTCCAAGAAGCAGGTGGTGGTCACCTCCGACCGGCCGCCCCGCGAACTCGCGCTGGGCCAGCGCCTCATCTCCCGCTTCCTCTCCGGCGTGGTAGCCGACATCAAGATCCCCGATTTTGAGACGCGCGTGGCCATCCTGCGCCAGAAGCGCGACCAGCACACCTACGACATCCCCGACGACATCATCACCTTCATCGCCGAGAACGTCAAGAAGAATATCCGCGAGCTGGAAGGCTGCCTCATCACCGTGGGCAACTTCTGCTCCAACATGCGCATCCAGCCCTCCATAGACGCGGTCCGCGAGATCATCAAGGACCACATCAGCGACCACGACCTGGAAGAGAAGAAGATCCCGGTGGAGACCATCAAGCGGGTGGTGGCCGAGAAATACAGCGTGGAGATGCGCGATTTCAATTCCAAGAAGCGCAACGAGAACATAGCCTTCCCGCGGCAGGTGGCCATGTATCTGGCCTGCGAGATGACCGACATGGTGCTCAAGGACATCGGGGACGCTTTCGGCCGCGAGCACGCCACCGTGCTGCACGCCAAGGGCAAGATCGGCCACATGGTGCAGACCGACCCCTACTTTAACGAGACCCTTAATCAGATAATCACTAAGATTAAGGCTGTTAATAACCAGGGCTAAAAAGCCCGGCAGGTGTTCATAACCGGAAATTTTGTTGGGACTGTCAGTAAAATCAGATAGGCTGTTGATAACTTTCCCCAATGATTTAAACAGCGCCGACACTATAAACAGCTATCTTAAAAGAGGACTAGGATGATGAAAATAAACAGTAACCGTGAAACCCTGATCAAAGGCATACAGACCATCCAGGCAGGCGTCTCCTCAAAGACCGGCACCATACCGATACTCCAGAACTTCCTGATGGAAACGGAGGACAAGGGCATAAAGGTGGTGTTCACGGACCTGGAGATGGCCATAAAGCACCATATCCCGGTGGAGATAAAGGGCGAAGGAAGCATCACCGTTCCGATAAAGAAATTCATGGAGATAGTGCAGAACCTGGGTGAGGATTCCGCTGTGAACATAGCCGTGGACGAGAGCAACAGGATTTCCATCCTAAGCGGCAAATCCCGTTTCAAGCTGGGCGGCGCCCCTAAGAATGACTACCCGGTCATCCCCGACCTGGACGAGAGCAACTCTTTCAAGATGCCGGCCAAGCTGCTGGCCGAGATGATAACCAGCACCATCTTCTCCGCGTCTACCGAGGACGACAGGCATTTCCTCAACGGCCTGCTCTGGAAGTACGAGGGTGACCTGTTCTCTCTGGTGGCCACGGACGGCCGCCGGCTGGCTATCGCCTCCAGCAAGAAGGTGAAAGCCAAGAAAGATTTCAAGGTGATCGTGCCCTCCAAGATCCTGGGCGAGCTGGCTCGCTACATCAAGGGCGCGGCCGTCAAGGACGCGGACGAGGTGACGGTGGGTCTCTCCTCCAATCAGATCGGCTTCCGCATCGGCAAGACCGTCTTCATCTCCCGCCTGGTGGAGGGCAACTTCCCCGCCTACGAGCAGATCATCCCCAAGAGCCACGAGATAGAGATCAATATCAACGCGGAGAAGCTGATGGCCGTCACCAAGCGCGCCGCCATCTGTTCCAACGAGCGCTCCGGCGCCGTGAAGTACGCCTTCAAGCCGGGCGCGCTGGTGGTGAACTCCGCCTCGCAGAGCATGGATTTCGAGGATGAGATAGAGACCGATTATACTGGCAAGGAATTCCAGATCAGCTTCAACCCGAAGTTCGTGATGGACATCCTGAAGTCCGCCGGAGAGGGGGACGTGACCGCCGAGTTCACCACCCCCGCCACCCCCGCGCTCCTGCGACTCAAAGGGCGCGAGGACCTGCTTTATATAGTGATGCCGCTGCGCACCCAGTAATGTTCCTCAAGCGTAAGAGTTCCAACTGGACCGCCGCCGGGGACATTTGCAGTTCCTGGAAGATGCTGGGGATGGGCGGGCTGGACAGGCTGGCGGTGCTGGACGCGGTGTGGAAGAAAGAGATGGGCCGCTTGGGCGACCACTGCGTGCTGCTCGGCGTGGACCGGGGCGTCCTGGTGGTAAAGCCCACCTCCGCGGCGGCGGCCAGCGAGCTGGCCCTGCGCAGTTCGGTACTGGTGAAAGGCCTTAACAAGTATTTTAAGCGGCCGTGGATAAGGGCCATTAAACCGGCCACCAAGCTTTAAACCTCTATCGAGGCTTCGCCTCGATAGAAAGAGTGTATAGGAAATATATCGAGGCGAAGCCTCGATAGACAACAGGAGCACGACAGCATGACAAAGACAGCTGGTTCTTACGATTCGTCCCAAATACAGGTAATGGAAGGCCTCGAGGCGGTGCGCAAGCGCCCCGCCATGTACATCGGGTCAACCGGCATACAAGGCCTCCACCACCTGGTCTACGAAGTGGTGGACAACGCCATCGACGAAATTCTCGCCGGCGGCTGCAACAAGATAGAGGTGCTGATCAAAGAGGGAAACATCTGCTCCGTCAGCGACAACGGCCGCGGCATCCCCGTGGACCCGATGAAGGACGTGAAGGACCCGAAGCTCAAGGGCAAGAGCGCCCTGGAAGTGGTCATGACCGTGCTGCACGCCGGCGGCAAGTTCGAGGCGGGCGCCTACAAGGTGTCCGGCGGCCTGCATGGCGTGGGCGTCAGCTGTGTGAACGCGCTCTCCGACCTGCTGGAGGTCACCGTCAACTCCCGCGACGGCAAGGTCTACAAGCAGGAGTACAAGCGCGGCAAGCCGCAGTACGACGTGAAGGCGGTGGGCGTCGCCGAGGGCCACGGCACCACGGTGCTGTTCCACCCCGACCCGGACATCTTCGGCGACTGCGAGTTCTCCTACGACACCATCTCCAACCGCCTGCGCGAGCTGGCTTTCCTGAACCCCGGCTGCCGCATCAACATCATCGACGAGCGCGAGGAGGGCAAGAAGCACACCTTCTTCTTCGAGGGCGGCATCAAGCAGTTCGTGAAGTTCCTCAACACCAACAAGCAGGTCATCAACGACGACCCTATCTTTGTGACCAAGTCCGAGGGCGACGTGATGCTGGATCTGGCCATCCAGTACAATACCGACTACAGCGAGACCATGTTCTCGTTCGTCAACAACATCAAGACCATAGAGGGCGGCACGCACGTGACCGGCTTCCGCTCGTCGCTGACGCGCGTCATCAACGACTATATCAAGAAGTACGATCTGCTCAAGGATAAGGAATACAACGTCACCGGCGACGACGTGCGTGAAGGCCTTACCGTCGTGGTGAGCGTGAAGATCCCGCAGCCGCAGTTCGAGGGCCAGACCAAGACCAAGCTGGGCAACGGCGAGGTGGAGGGTATCGTTAAGACCCTCACCGGCGAAGCGCTCAGCGTGTTCTTCGAGGAACACCCCTCCATAGCCAAGGCCATCTGTCAGAAGGGCCTTGGCGCCGCCGAGGCCCGCGAGGCCGCCCGCCGCGCCAAGGACCTGGCGCGCCGCAAGGGCTCGCTCACCGATTCCGGCCTGCCGGGTAAGCTGGCCGACTGCCAGGAGAAAGACCCCAAGAAATCCGAGATCTTCATCGTCGAGGGCGACTCGGCCGGCGGCTCGGCCAAGCAGGGCCGCGACCGCGTGTTCCAGGCTATCCTGCCCATCCGCGGCAAGATCCTCAACGTCGAGAAGGCGCAGTTGGTTAAGATCATCTCCAGTGAGATGATCCGCAACCTGATCAGCGCCATCGGCACCGGCATCGGCGAGGGAGAGGACGGCTTCAACATCGAGAAGCTGCGCTACCACAAGATCGTCATCATGGCCGACGCCGACGTGGACGGCCAGCATATCCGCACGCTGCTGCTCACCTTCTTCTACCGCCAGATGCGCCCGCTCGTCGAGCAGGGCCACGTCTACATCGCCCAGCCGCCGCTCTACAAGGTCAAGAAAGGCAAGTTCGAGGCCTACTTCGACAACGAGGAGAAGCTGCAGAAGTGGCAGCTCAAGGAAGCCCTGTCGGGCATCTCCGTGAAGGCCAAGGGCAAGAAGCTCGAGCCCAAGGAAATAGCGGAACTGATAGAGCTCATTATCGCAGCCGAGAACGCCAGCCGCAAACTGGAGAGCAAGAACCTGACGCTGAAGGATTACCTGGCTTTCCTGGCCGACGGCAAGGTGCCGCTCTACCGCGTGGAGACCGGGCCCGAGACCTACCGCTACTTCTTCACCGAAGCGGAGTGGCTGGACTACGAGAACGAGCATATCCAGAAGCACAAGGACGCGCTGGCCAAGGCCGGCGTGCCGGAAGCGGAGATGGACACCGAGGAGCTGGGGCCGGAGTTCCAGACGCTCGGAGAGTTCACGCGCCTCAACAATATCTGCGCCAAGCTCAGGGCCATGGGGCATACCCTCAACGAATTCCAGATAGAAGACGAGAAAGCTCCCGCGCTGTTCGACCTGATCACGGAGAAGAACATCGTTTCCGCCCGCGACCTCAGGACGCTGATGGAGAACGTGATGAAGGCCGGCGCCGCCGGCGCCCACATCCAGCGCTACAAAGGTCTGGGTGAAATGAATCCCGGCCAGCTGTGGGAAACCACGATGGACCCCATGCGGCGCAAGCTGCTGAAGGTGTCCCTCGAGGACCCGGCCGAGGCCGAGAAGATGTTCACCACCCTGATGGGCGACAAAGTGGAGCCGCGCCGCGTGTTCATAGAACAGAACGCGCTGGCCGCCCGCAACCTGGATATTTAATTAACGGAGCGACAAATGGCAGAACCTAAAGACCTTACACCGAAGCAGCCGGAGAACATGTTCGTCAACATCGTCGACCGGGACATCAGCGAGGAGATGAAATCCTCGTACATCGACTACTCCATGAGCGTTATCGTGGGCCGGGCCCTGCCCGACGTGCGCGACGGCCTCAAACCGGTGCACCGGCGCGTGCTCTACACCATGGACGACATGGGCCTGCAGCACAACAAGCCCTTCAAGAAATCCGCCCGCATAGTCGGCGACGTGATGGGTAAGTACCATCCGCACGGCGACGCCTCTATCTACGACACCCTCGTCCGCATGGCGCAGCCGTTCTCCCTGCGCTACATGCTCGTGGACGGGCAGGGCAACTTCGGCTCCGTAGACGGCGACCCCGCGGCCGCCATGCGCTACACCGAAGCGCGCCTCAGCGGCATCGCCGGCGAGCTGCTGGCCGACATCGAAAAAGAAACGGTGAAGTTCGTACCCAACTACGACGGCTCCATGACCGAACCGTCGGTGCTGCCGGCCAAGCTGCCCAACCTGCTGGTCAACGGCAGTTCGGGCATCGCCGTCGGCATGGCCACCAATATCCCCACGCATAACCTCGCCGAGGTTTGCGACGCCACTATCGCCGTCATCGAGAACCCCGAGATAGACGTCAAGGACCTGATGAAGGTCATCAAGGGCCCCGACTTCCCGACCTGCGGCATCATCCGCGGGCGCAAGGGCATCAGGGATTACTTCGAGACCGGCCGCGGCTCCATCACCATCCAGGCCCGCGCCGAGATAGAGGAGATGAAGGGCAACCGCGAGTGCATCGTGGTCACCGAGATCCCCTACCAGGTCAACAAGAGCACCCTGATCGAGAACATCGCCGAGCTCGTCAAGGAAAAGAAGATCCCGGACATCTCCGACATCCGCGACGAGTCTGACCGCCGCGGCATGCGCATCGTCATCGAGATCAAGCGCGACGGCAACGCCCAGGTGGTGCTCAACCAGCTCTACAAGCACACCCAGATGGAGACCGGCTTCGGCGTGATCATGCTGGCCATCGTGGACGGCCGCCCGCGCGTGCTGCCCATCAAGGAAGTGATGCAGCAGTACGTGCGCCACCGCCGCCTGATGGTGGTGAACCGCACCAAGTACGACCTTAAGAAAGCCCTCGCCCGCGCCCACATCCTGGAAGGCTACCTGATAGCCCTGCAGAACATCGACGCGGTCGTGGAGATCATCAAGAAATCCAAGGACTCCCTGGAAGCCAAGGTGAAGCTGATGGCGAAGTTCGCCCTCAGTGACATCCAGGCCCAGGCCATCCTCGATATGCGCCTGCACCAGCTGACCCGTCTGGAAGTCGGCGCCATAGAAGAAGAGCACAAGGCGCTGATGAAGCTCATCGGCGAGCTGCGCGCCATCCTCGCCGACCCTAAGAAGGTCCTGAAGATCATCGTCGACGAACTGAAGATGATGAAGGACAAGTACGGCGACAAGCGCCAGACCGAGATCACCGGCGAAGCGGCCGAGCTCGACATCGAGGACCTGATCCCCGAGGAAAGGGTCGTGATAACGATGAGCCACGGCGGCTACATCAAGCGCATCCCGGCCGACACCTACAAGGTGCAGGGCCGCGGCGGCAAGGGCATCATCGGCTCGGACGTGAAAGAGGAGGACTTCATAGAGAAGCTCTTCGTCACCTCCAGCCACGCCACCATCCTGATGTTCACCACGCGCGGTAAAGTGTACGCGCTCAAGGGCTACGAGATTCCCGAAGGCAACCGCACGTCCCGCGGCAAGGCGATAGTGAACCTGCTGCAGGTCAAGGATGAGCGCGTCACCTCGGTGCTGGCCATCGAATCCTTCGCCGAAGCCAAGGGCAAGGAGAGCTTCATCGTGATGTGCACCCGCAAGGGCAACATCAAGAAGACGCCGATAGGCGACTTCGCCAATATCCGGCGCGGCGGCATCATAGCCATCGGCCTGGAGGACGGCGATATCCTGACGAGCGTCGGCCATACCGACGGCAAGTATGAGATCATCATCGGTACCCGCGACGGCATGAGCATCCGCTTCAACGAGAGCGACGTGCGCAGCATGGGCCGCGGGGCGATGGGCGTGCGCGGCATCCGCCTGGACAAGGACGACCAGGTGATCGGCATGGAAGTCGCCGAGCCCAAGACCAAGAAGACGCTGCTCACCGTCTGCCTCAACGGCTACGGCAAGCGCACCGACCTCGACGAGTACCGCCACCAGCACCGCGGCGGCTCCGGCGTCATCACGATAAAGGCCACCGACCGCAACGGCGCGGTGGTGGGCATTTACCTGGTGGAGAACAAGGACCACCTGATGGTGATGACGGAGAAAGGCAAGATCATCCGCATGCCCTGCAAGGACCTGCGCGTGATCAGCCGCAACACCCAGGGCGTGCGCCTGGTGCGCATGGAGGAAGGCGATAAGATCGCCTCCGTGGAGCCCGTGGTGGACGACGGCGAGAACGCCAAGGCCGCGGCCGAGTAATACGGCCGCGCTAAGCGACCGGCCGGGAGAGGGCAACCTCCCCGGCCGGTTTCTTTTGCTAGAATTTAAGCATGGACCTGACTTTATTCGTCTCTACCGTCTTCACTCTCACGCTGGTCATGGACCCGCTGGGCAATATCCCCCTGTTCATGAGCGCGCTCAAGAACGTGAGCGAAGAACGCCGGCGCAAGGTGATTGCCCGCGAGCTGTTCATAGCGCTGGGCATCATGGTCTTCTTCCTGCTCTTCGGCAAATATTTCGTCGCGGCGCTGGCTCTGGACCTGACCGCCATGTCGGTGGCCGGGGGCATAGTGCTGTTCCTGATAGCCATGCAGATGATCTTCCCGGCGCACCACTCCACGTTCGCCGAAGGACCTGAGGGGGAACCGTTTATCGTCCCGCTCGCCATACCGCTGATAGCGGGGCCGTCCACGCTGACCACCGTGCTGCTGTTCTCGCTGCAGGATCCCGGCCGCATCGGCATGTGGGCCGGCGTGGTGGGCGTGTCCTGGCTGATCAACGCCGTGATCCTCGCCGGCCTGTCCGGCTGGCTGTCGCGCCTGCTGGGCGCCCGCGGCCTGTTGGCCATGGAAAAGCTGATGGGCATGATACTGGTCACCATCTCCGTGCAGATGATAATGACCGGCATAAAGAAATTCCTCGCCGCTTAGCCGCTCCCGGCACTCTGGGCCCAAGGACCTATTGCCGGGCGGGCCCAACTGCCCTTAATCACGCAACCCCCGCCTGCCATACTATAGGTATGGCAAGAATAATTATTTTCAGCCTTGTCTTGATAGCGTCGGGCCTGTTGCCGCTGCGCGCATCCGCCCAGGCTCTCGACGAACTGCTGCGTTACGGCGGGAGCGAAACAGCTTCGCTGCCGGAGCTGGCCCTGCCCGCGCCGTCCGCGGACGGCATAGAGGCCGAGCCCGAGCAGTACCTGCCCCCGAACAATAACGAGCCCGGGTTCGAGTGGGAAACTTTCAGCAAGAGCGACGGCGGCCCCGTGGAACATTTCATCTACATCGGCGCCGAAGCCTCTTTTCTCAAGGCCACCCCGGACCAGGCCTCCGGCACCGGCTGCGGCCTGACCCCGCGTACCCGCTACGCCGCCGCCGCGTTGCCCGGTTTCGAGGGCGAGCATATGACGGTACAGCTGGCCGCGCCGCTGCCCGGCTGCTCGCTGACCGGCGGCTACGTTTATATGGCCCATATCTCCTCCAGCTCCGCTGGCGGAGCCTGGGAGCTGCCCCGCACTGTACACGCTTTCCTCGACACGCTGGCCTACGCCGAGGGGACCAAAGCGAATTACAACTATATCTTCACTTTCGCGACCTTCGACAGCTACAACGATCATCCCCGCACAAAGAAGTGCGCGGGCAAGCTCTGCTCCACCGCCGCCGGGCGCTACCAGTTCCTCACCAAGACCTGGGACCCGCTCGCCTCCGCCCTGGGCCTGGGCGATTTCACCCCGCCCAACCAGGAGAAGGCCACGCTGGAAATAATCCGCCGCGCCGGCGCCTATAACCGGGTGCTCCGCTCTAATGTCTACGATAATTTCACCTCGGCTTTGAGCAAGCTCAATACCACCTGGGCCTCGCTGCCGGGCAGCCCCTACGGCCAGCCCACCCACTCTACCGCAGAACTGTGGCGCGTTTACCGCGCCGCCCTGGCTAAGTACTAAGGCCGGCAGCCGGCAGGAAAAAGAGGCCCGCGAAAAGCGGGCCTCTTCTTTTTATGCGCGCTACGCGGACGATAACTGCGATTTCTCCGACGTGAAAAAATATTTTTAATCTACCCCTTGACAAGTCAAGGAGCGCCTGCTATACTCGATATGTAGCTCAGCTCTCTATATCGGTTGCGCCGGTTGCGGTTCGGGCCCCGCGGTCGCGGTCTGGTCTGGTTCGGTTGAGTTGCGGTCGGGCCCGGTTCTTGGTCGGTTCGGGGTTGCCCCGGCCCTGGCGCGTTTCCTCCCCGGTCCGCTGGTCTGCTTCTGGCAGGGCGGTCTCCCGGGTGCCCGGTTCCCCGCGGCGCGTTCGGCGCCCGGCTCCCGGGCGGGTGTCCCGGCCCTTCGGCGGCGTTTCGTGCCCCGTCGGTCCCCCGGTCCTCCCCCAGCGCAGTGTGCAGTTTCTGGCCGGTGCCAGAGTGAAGAGCCCCCGCTTACGGGGGCTCTCGCTTTTATACCTCCCGCGCCGCTCTTTGCTATCATTAATAAAGAGCGGAGCGAAAAAACATGGACCATCTCAGCGACATCATCGATTACCTCAGGCGCGGCGGGGCGCGTTTCTCGGACGCGCGCGAGCAGGCGGTGCGCGAGCGCGAGATCCACACCGAGGACCTGCGCGTTAGGCATATCTCTGAGGAAGAAGTGGCCGGCACCGGGATAAGGGCGCTGTGCGGCAACGGCTGGGGTTACGCTTCCACCCGCGACAAGTCCCCCGAGGCGCTGAGGCAAGCCGCCGACCGGGCCCTCGAACTGGCCAGATTCGCCGACCGGAGCGCCCCGGAGCCGGTGGAACTGGCGCCCGAGCCCAGGCATATAGACAAGTTCTCCACCAAAATAAAAGAGGATCCCTTCGCCGTCAGCCCCGCCGACACGGTGGCCGCCATGCTGGCCGTCTCCGAAAAAATACTCAAAGGCCGTGACATCATCAAGGCCGGCACCATGACGGTGCTGCGCAACATGCGCCGCCGCTACGCCAATACAGACGGTTCCCTGATAGAGACCGATATTTACACCGTGGTGCCCCGGATCGACGCCATAGCCAGGGCCAACGGCGAGGTGAAGGGCCGGCATTACATCCCGGACCCGAGGAATGCCGGCTACGAATATTTCCGGAGCATAGATTTCGACGGCAACGCCGCGCGCATTGCCGAGCAGGCCCGGGAGCACTGCTACGCCAGGCCCTGCGCCGAGGGGCCCACCACGCTGGTGCTGGACCCGGAGCACCTGGCGCTGACCATGCACGAGTCGGTGGGGCATCCCACCGAGCTCGACCGCGTGCTGGGCTACGAGGAGTCCTGCGCGGGCCGCAGCTTCGCCACCCCCGAGAAGCTGGGCAGTTTCCGCTACGGTTCGGAAATCGTCAATTTTATCGCCGATAATACGCTGGAGGGGGGGCTGGCCAGCTGGGGCTACGACGACGAGGGCGTGGAATGCCAGAAATGGCACATGGTCAAGGACGGCATCCTGGCCGGCTACGGCGTCAGCCGCGACCTGGCCCATAGGATAGGGCGCGGCCGCGCCAACGGCACCGCGCGGGCCGCCAACTATTTTGACGCGCCCATCACCCGCATACCGAACCTTTACCTGGCTCCCGGCTCCAAGCCTCTCTCAACGGAAGAGATCATCGCCGGCACCGAGAGCGGCATTTACATAGAGGGGCGCGGCTCTTTCAGCATAGACCAGATGCGCCTGAACATGCAGTTCGGCGGGGACGCTTTCTGGGAAATCAGGAACGGGAAGCTGGCCGGCATGCTCAAGGACGTGGTCTACAACGCCGTCTCCTATGAATTCTGGCGCAGCTGCGACGCCATCGCCGACAAGCGCTATTTCCGGCGGGCCGGGTTCATCACCTGCGGCAAGGGCGACCCCATGCAGTCGGCGCAGATGACGCACGGCGCCAGCCCGGCGCGCTTTCGCGATATCACGGTCAGGAGGGCGAAATAATGGAGGCCGACCGCGCAGCCATAGAAAAGATCCTCTCCAAACCCGTGACGGACCACGTGGTAATCGCCGTCACCGGCGGCAACACGCATTTCATCCGCTTCTCCGACAGCTCGGTTAACAGAGAGAACCTGCAGGCCCCGCTGCGCGAGGCGCGGGTGGAAGTGGGCTATGACGGCCGCACCGGCGTCTGCAAGACCAACGACACCTCCGAGGAGGGGCTGCGCCGGGCAATGGCCCGCGCGCACGAGGCCGCTCGCCTGCTGCCTAAAGACCCGGAGTACATGCCGCCCGTCACGCCGGCCGAGGCCGGGGGGATCAAACAGTTCAAACAGCCGTTCTCTCTTCCGTCCGACGAGGTTAAATACGGGACACTGGACCGGATCTTTAAAGACTTGCGCGCCGCCGGGCTGAAGGCGGCGGGCAGCCTGTCAGTGAACCCGCATTACAACGAGGTCTACAATAGCGCCGGGCTGCGCCTGGCGCACGAGGGCTGCTTCTCCGCGCTGGCCGTCACGGCCATGACCGGCGACTCCTCGTTCAAGGATACTTTCTACTCGCGCGACCTGGCCGACTACCCGCCGGAAACCTTCATCCCGGGCCTGCTGGAGAAAGCCCGCCTCTCAGCAAACCCGGTCCCGCTCGCGCCTGGCAGGTATACCGTGGTGCTGGCTCCGGCGGCGGTGGAAGAATTGCTGCTGATGTTCCTGAACTGCAACATGAACGCCAAAGCCATGGACGAGGGACGCACCGCCCTGTCCTCGCGGCGGGACAAGGTTATAGCCGCGCCCGGCATCCGCGTCTACTCGCGCCCCGACCACCCGGTGGCCCCCTGTCCTTTTTCGCCGGCCGACGGCTCTCCTTACCCGGAGTTCGACATGATAGCCGGCGGCAAAATCGTGCAGCCGTGGTACTCCCGATATTACGCCGCAAAAAAGGGCGCCGTGGCCACCGGCCGCGGCACTCCGGGCAGCGTTATCCTGGCAGGCACGGACCGCGGCGCGGAGGAGCTGGTGAAAGGCGTGGAGGACGGCCTCTACGTGAACAGTTTCTGGTACATCCGGCAGGTGGACCAGATGGACGCGGTGTTCACCGGCATGACGCGCGACGGCCTGTTCCGGATCAAAGACGGGCGCCTGGCGGGCAGCGTCAACAACTTCAGGTTCAACCAGAGCGTGTTCGCCCTGCTGGAGAACACCATGGACATAGGGCGGGAGAAGGCGATGGTCTACGCCTCCATGCCGCACATCACCGTAAAGGACTTCAACTTCGTAAGCAGTACCGGTTTCTGAACCCGGCGCCCCGCGCCGGACTCTCATGAGGGGCTATAAGGCATGGCTATGACCTACTTGGGCGAGATGGACGCGGTGAAGAACGAGGTTCACGCTATCACCGGCAACGCGGAGCACCCCGCCGGCGGAGACGCGCTGGCGGACTTCTGGCGCCGGGCCAAGTTCAGCGTCAGGCTGATGTTCCTCGAGAAGGAAATAATAACTTTCGCGCTGCTGCAGTGGGCCTGCATCGGCCTCGGCTACTACCTCTGGGTGCAGATGCTGGGCTGGATCCCGGAAGAGGCCTGGCAGCGCGCTTCCGATTCCAAGGGCGGCTCACCGGGGGACTACATACTGCTGGCCTGGTCTTTCGTTTGCGTCGGTCTCACCGCCTTCCCGCTGGGGCTGCTCAGCGGCTGCATGGGCGCGGTGCATTTCCTCAACCGGCAGGGCAAGGAATCCACCATAGACGAATGCCTGAACATCGTGCTGCCCAAGGCCTGGCAGCTATGGGTATTCCACTGGATAGACGGCTGGTGGACGGTAATGCGCATCCTCGACCGCCTGCCCAAGAAGAACGACCGCCGCACAGCCGCGCAGAAAGCCCTGAGCGAGGCGCTGTACTACGCCTGGAAGGTGGCGACCATCGGTATCGTGCCGGCGCTGGTGACCGGCCGCGGCCTGATCGACGCGGGCAAGCGCTCAGTAGACCTGGTGCGCGTGAAGCTCAAGGACGTGCTGCTGCTGCGCGGCGGCTACTCGCTGCTGTGCTGGATAGTGGGCGTGGGAGGCTATGCCGGGACTATCGTCTTCTTCGTCATGTTCCCGAACCTCGTGGATTTCAGCGCGCCGGTGGAGAGCAATATCTACAAGTTCTACGTCTGGGCGGGAGTGCCGCTGATGGTGTCGGTGGGGCTGGTGCTGCTCTTCCTGCGGCCCGTCTACCTGATCTCGGCCTGCGACATTTACGCCGACTACGTGGCCGGCCGGCAGGAGAACCTGATGCTGCCGCCGCCCCCAGGCGGGAGCAGCAGCCACGGCGCCGTCACGGCTGCCGTGATCTTCGCCCTGCTTATTCTTGCCGCGATGATCTTCCGGGACCAGCTGGGCATCACCGGCCTGCTGGCGCGCTAATATGTGGCGCAGCTTCGCCATAGCCTTCCTGTCCTTCCCGTTCACGGGCCTGGCTTTCCTTATCGGCTGGGCGGCGGCCGACCTGAAGGCCGGCCTGCTGGCCGGGGCGGTAGTGTTCACCCTGTTCTTTACGGCCGCCGTGGTGAACCTGTTCTTCGTTAAAACCTACTCCTATCTCGACGCCGCGCTGCCGGCGGTCTTCGCCGCCCTTTGGTCGCTGGCGCTGGCGCCCTTCAGCCTGGGGCTGAGCGTCTTCTCGGCGCCGGCTTTTATCGGGGCCGGGCTGCTGCTGGGCGCCTGCCTGGCCATAGCCAAGCGCTACGCCACCGGCTGGCGCTGGCTGCTGCTGCCGGCCGCGGTCTTCTTCTACGAAATGCTGCCGGTGAACATCCCCGGTTTCATCGACGACACCTTCGCGCTGGGGGCGGCGACCAGCGTGCTGCTGGCCCAGTTCTGGCGCGCGGCCCTGCCCGCGCTGGCCAGAGAACTGCTGAAACAAGCGCGGCGCCCCAGCGAAAACAAATAAAGTTTAGGGAGAGACCGCCGCGCGGAGTTCAGCCGTCAAGCGGCCGTGGTGATCTTTTTATCTTTGGAGAAGTGCGGGAGCCCGCGGACATACAGGAAAAGGACCGCCGCCAGAGAGGCAAGCGACAATAGCGAGGAGAAGAGGACGATGTCCGTGTAGATCTTGTCGGGCCGGTTTACTATTGAGATGACATGAGGATCAAGGAAGCCGCGCTCGGCCTCTATCTTGACTATGCGCCAAGCCTTGGAATGAGTCATCAGCGTGGAGAAGATCTCCAGGCAGGCCAGACTCAGCAGTAATTTCTTTTTGTAGTCCAGGCGTATTGTGGACAGGAAATGCTGCAGGCGTATCGCCGCCAGGACGATCAGGATTACCAGGGGGATGATGATAAACCGTGAAGAAACCCTCTCGGAGTTAAAGAAGGGAAGCGGGATCATGGCGATAGCCGCGTGAAAAAACCCGAGAGAAAGCGCCGAGATGGAGATCAAGGGCCAATCCAGCTCCGGGAAATCGTACTTCGGCAGCGAATATTTCTTATAAAGCCTGACCAGCACTCCGAAATACGCCAGGGCCAGGAACCCGAGAATGCCTATGTAGACGTCGTATTCCCACCAGCCCAGTTCGCCAAAAAAACCGAAAGTTTCATAAGTGTAGTTCTTTATCGTCAGCAGCGCTTGAAAAAGTTCGAAGAGGGTAGGGTAGCCAGAGATGTAAGCGTAGCCTTTCAGGGAAATCGCCGCCGGCAGGATCCTGAAGGAAGACAACAGGGCGGAGAGGGCCAGGATCCACAGGTAAGGCTTCAGGTACCGCCTGTTAAAGAGCGCGAAGGCCAGCAGGAACAGGTGGATAAACACGAAAATATGCAACCCCCCCTGGAGCATGATGAAGAAGAGGACCAGGGAGATCTTCGTCACCGGCCTGTCGGAGTTTTTTTCCTCCAGCAGTTCCAGCAGGTACAGCACCAGGTGCGGGAGCAGGTAGTAGGCCATCCAGGAATAGTGGCCTACGGAGACCCGCGCCGTGATGTAGCCGTTGAAGTTGAAGAGCAGGAACAGCATCGTAAAGGGGACGGCTGAAAGGGAATACCTCTTCCGGATCTGGAGGCAGCCTAGAAAGCCGACCGCGAACATGAACATGTTGTTAAGCACCAGGAAGCTGCCGACGTCCAGCCACCGCAGGAAGACCGACTGCGGCGACAGCAGGGTTTCCGGCAAGCCGAGAAAGCGGTCCGTGGTCTGGAAAAATTCAGAGATATGATAAGGCACGGTGGCGGAGGCCAGCGCTTGTTTTACCGTTGAATTGTAGGCGAACTGCATGCGCCAGTCGTAGGCGGTGAAATCGAGGTTGCCGAAATTATAAAAAACCGCCCAGTGCGCTATGCCTACCAGGAACAGCGCCAGCGGCAGCAGGTACTTGTTCCCCTTGTCGGTTAACCGTGAAAGACTCTCCTGCGGTTTGTTTAGAAAAAGCATTATCGAACTCCGTGCCGCCCCGCCCGCCGCCGGCGGTCATTTCCTGGCATAGTCTCCCATGCTCAGGTATTTCTCGATCCAGACATAGAGGCAAATGAACAGGTAGCGGCTGCCCATCTCTTTGATTTTAAGCTTGGGGCTTCCCGAGCGCCGGTTGCGCCAGGTGATTGGAATGGTGGTCCAATTAAAACCCCGGACTATCGCCTTGAGCGGCAGCTCAATGGTAAGGTTGAAATGCGGGGAGATCAGCGGCCGGCAGCCGGCGATAACCTCCCGGCGGTAGGCCTTGAAAGCGTTGGTCGTGTCGTTAAGGCCGATGCAGAACATCAGGCGTATAAAAGTGTTCGCGAGCCTGTTGAGGATCAGCTTGGCAAAAGGGTAATCTATGACTCCGCCGCCTTTAATAAAACGGCTGCCGAACACGCAGTCCGCGCCTTTGGTTAACTCTTCCCAGTACCGCACCACGTCCCGGCAGTCGTCGGATTCGTCCGCCATCATTATGACCACGGCTTCCCCGGCGATGTGGTCCAGGCCGCAGGTTACCGCGCGGCCGAACCCGTGGGGCCCTTCGTTGCGGACGGGCTTAAGCTGGGGCAGGCGGGTTTTAAGATCCAGCAGTAGTTCCCAGGTGCGGTCGCTGCTGCCGTCGTCGACAACGACTATTTCATGCTCTATATTGTGCAGGCGTAATTCCAGGGCCAGGTGCTCGGCGGTCGAGCAGATGCAGCCCTCCTCGTCCCGCGCCGGGATAACTACCGAAAGAAGCTTCAATTGCGGTTTTTCCTCGGAAGGATTTCTCATAGGTCTCCGGAAAGATCCAGCCAGCCTGGATTCTTTTCGGCGTGAAGCGCTATTTCTTCCAGGATGCCGGCCAGGGGAGTTTGGGGACGCCAATCCCACGCTTTACGCGCCAGGGCGGAATCCATTACCATCCACGGGATGTCGAACGCGCGGGTTGCCGGGTCCCGGGATACCTCGTGGGGCCCGAACCTCTCCGCGCACCAGGCGCTTAATTCCGCCAGCGACATGGCCCCGGCCGTACCGCCGCCCAGGTTGAAAATCCTCCCGCAGGGAGCCTCGCCCGCAGCGGCCTGCCGCCGCAAAAGAGGCAGCAGGTCGCGGGGGTGCAGGCAGTCGCGCACCTGGCGGCCGGTGCCAGCGAAACCGATATACTTAAGAGGTCGGCGGCGCAGATAAGAATTGATCCAGAAGGAAAAAATACCCTGGTCGGCCCGACCGAACTGGCCGGCTCCGGCAAACACGCCGCAGCGGTTTATCCAGACGGGGAAACCAAAAGCTTCTCCGTATTCCAGCGCCAGGATCTCCGAGGCGAGCTTTGTGCTGCCGTACAGGGATAAAGGCTGGGAAGTGCTGAAGTTTTCTCTTACGCCTTCCGGGCCGAGGCCGGCGGGAAAAACCTGGTCCGGGCTCAGGCGAAACGCTGCGCCAGAGTCTTCGGTCCGTACCCCGGCAAGCGCCGCGATGGAATACACCCGGCTGGTACTCAGCAGGATCAGCCCGGAAGAATGTTTTTTGCAATATTCAAGGATGTTGATGGTGCCCAGAAGGTTGTGCTCTGTCAGCTGCCTGCTGCTGGTGCGCCCGTCCACCCCGGCCAGAACGCTGGCGTTGGCGGCCGCGTCTATTACCAGGTCGGCCGCGGGAAGCGTCTCAAAATCCGAAGCGACGCGAATATCCCCGTGATACACCTTTATGCCCAGCTTCCGCAGGGCGTCGCGGTTTAATTCGCTGCCGGCCCTTATGAAATTATCCGCTCCGAATACGGTATCGCCCGGCGAGGCTTCGGCCCAGGCCCTGGCCAAGGTGTTCCCGACAAATCCGCAAATACCGGTAAATAATACTTTCATTTAAAGTCCAAGCGCCGCCCGGGGGAGCCTAGGCTGCCTGCGCGCCGGTTCCGATGCGGCTTCTCCATGACTCCACGATCTCCGTTATCGTTTGAGTAAGCGAGCGGGAGATTTCCCATTGCGGATAGTGCGACTTCATTTTACGAAGGTCGCTGTAGTAACAGATGTGGTCGCCTATTCTGTTTTCTTCCTGATAAGAGAATACCTGGGCTTTTCCTGTCAGCTTTTCCGTTATCGAGAAAGCTTCCAGGATAGAGCAGGAATTGCTTTTGCCTCCTCCCAGGTTATAGACCTCTCCGCAGCGCGGACTATTATAAAAAGCGTGGATAAAACCGGCGACGTCCCTGGCGTGGATATTATCCCTTACCTGCTTGCCTTTGTAGCCGAAAACCTTGTATTCCCGCCCCTCAAGGTTGCATTTGACGAGATAGCTCAGGAACCCGTGCAGTTCTACCCCGGAGTGGTTGGGCCCCGTCAGACAGCCGCCGCGCAGGCAGCAGGTGGGCATGCCGAAGTAGCGTCCGTATTCCTGCACCATTATGTCCCCGGCCACTTTCGAAGCCCCGAACAGGGAGTGCTTGGACTGGTCTATCGAAAAAGTTTCGGGGATGCCTTCGGCGTAGGCCGGATCGGCGTAGTCCCACCGCGTTTCAAGTTCCTTGAGCGGGATGGTATTGGGCAAATCCCCGTAAACCTTATTTGTTGACAGGTGTATGAACGGGGATTCCGCGCAATGTCTTCGGGCCGCTTCCAGCAGGTTAAGCGTGCCGACCGCGTTGGTGTCGAAATCGTCGAAAGGGATGGCGGCCGCGCGGTCGTGAGACGGCTGCGCGGCGGTATGAACAATGCCCGAAGGGCGCAGGTCTTTCAGGAGTTCCAGGATGCCGTTACGGTCCCGGATATCAAGTTCATGGTGCCTGAAATTGGGCAGGGACGCTTCCAGGCGGCGCTGGCTCCAGCGGGTATCGCCCTGCGGGCCAAAAAAAGCCGCCCGCTGGTTGCTGTCTACCCCGTGTACCATGAACCCCTGTTCATGAAAAAAAGACACCACCTCGGAACCAATCAGGCCGGACGACCCGGTAACCAACACAGTTTTCACTTTGTCCCTCCCGTTAATTCATTTATAATAACATTTTGTTCTGATGCAAAGTTAAGTCGGGCCCGCTGAACTAATGGTGTAATCTGTTTGTGGGCGGCGGGCGACAACCACGCGCTGCCGCGGCTAGCGCGGCGGCCGGCGGGAAAAGACTGAGCCAGGAACGGACTATTGAATGATAAAAAAAATCGCATACGCGGCGATGGTACTGGCGGGCCTGCTGGGCGCGGTTTTCCTGGGCTTGAGCCTGAAATACTCGCCGGACGCCGTGCTGCTGGCTTCCGCGCTGGCCGCGGATGCCGTCTATGAGCGGTTGTTCGTCAATAGCCCGGAGGAGGACGCCCGGCATATTTCGCTGGCCGTCGCCCAAAAAGACATCCGCCTCTGCCGCAAAGTCTCTGACCGCTACGTCCATTCGGTGATGCCCAGGCAGACCTGTTACAGGGAGGTCGTGAAGGCCGTCTCGGACCCCGGGATTTGCGGGAACGCGGAGATCGCGGAATATATCGGCGAAGAGCACTGCTACGCCATCCTCGCCGCAGCCACAGGGGACGCGTCCTTCTGCGAGCGTATCGGCGGCGAGGCCTTATCTACCCGGAGCGATTGTTATGAAGGGCTGGCCCTGAAAAAAAACGACCCGGGGTTCTGCCTCAAAGTACCCGAGGAGCACCGGCGGGAGTATTGCCGGGAGCGCTGCGCGGCCAAGAAGAAATACGACGAGAGCCCCGATCCCAGGCCGGGGGCCCCTGGCCGCGGCTGAAAGGGGCACTGTCCCGGGCCTCTGCCGGGCCCGGGGGGAGGCGTTAACGGCGGAAAATTTTGAGCGCGGCGCGAAAAAGTGTAGTATCTGTCTATCCCGATTTTTCAAATTTAATTTTACGGAGTCGACATGCCCCACAACAAGAAGCGGCCCTACAAGATCTCGCTCATTTCCACGCACGGCACCGGCAAGACCACGCTTTGCTACGAAGTGGCCGCCGAGCTGAAGAAGCGCGGCCTGAAGGTGAAAGTGTTCTCCGAGATCGCCGCCTCCGCCTTCGAGCAGGGCATACCGATAAACGAAAGCACCACGCTGCCGGCGCAGATGTACATCATGATGCAGCATATCACCGAGGAGCTGCGCGGCACGCTGCGCAACTACCAGGTGGTGGTGTGCGACCGCAGCGTGTTCGACAACCTGGTCTACCTCGAGCGCCGCTGCGGCGAGAACAAGATGCTGCGCGAGTTCCTCAAGGCCTACGCCGAGACCTTCCCCTACGACGTCATCTACAAGCTGCCGATGGTCGGCGAGTTGATGGAGGACGGCATCCGCGACGCCAAAAGCCACGAGTTCCAGCAGGACATCTTCGACCGCCTCAACGCGCTGCTGGGTGAATTCAACATCGACCACCGCACCCTGCCGCCGCCCACCACCGAACTGCGCAAGGAATGGGCCGACCTGATAGTCAACGAGACGCTGGAAGCCCTCGGCTACCCCGTCCCGACCCACCAGAAAGAGAAAGCCGCCGTCTAAGGCCCGTAAAACGGCCCTTTTGCCGCCGCCCGCATAGGCCCAGAGGCCCTTTTGCGGCGGCGGTTTTACTTATAGAATCTAAGTAATGCCGAATCTCTGCCGCCGTCTCCTGTTATCCCTTTCCCTGGCCGCGCTGCTGCCCCTCTCCGGGCAGGCCGGCGCTTTAACCGAACTCTATACCGGCGCTCCGGCCGCGCTGCCGCCGCTCCCGGCCGCCCCGCAGGCCGCGGGCCCGCGCGCCGCTTTGGCCGGCCATTATCTATCGCTGGACGGCCTGGACCTGCGCGCCGTGCAGGCCGCGCCCGCGGACGGCTCTTACGCGGACAGGGAAGATTTCACGGTCATCTTCGACTGGCAGAACAGGCGCACCGCGGCGCAGTGCACTGCGGCCAAGGCCGAGATGAGCCATAACTATGAGGTTTTCTTCGGCAGGATAAGCCCCTTCGGCCAACCGACACCGCCCGAGGTTAAAGAGTTCTTCAAGAATGTCGGAGAGGATTCCGTGGCCGCGCATAAGTTCTTAAAAGAAGCTTACGGGCGCGAGCGGCCCTTCGTGCGCGATCCGCGCGTGAAGCCCTGCCTGCCTCGCGTGGCCGGGCTCTCCTATCCCAGCGGCCACTCGGCCATGTCCCGGCTTTTCGCGCTGATCCTGTCCGACCTGGTCCCGGCGCGGCGCGACGAGTTTATGGCCAAGGCCGACGAGTCCGCTCTCTTTCGGGTGATAGGCGGCGTGCACCACCCCTCCGACACCGAGGCCGGCAAGACGCTGGCCGACACTCTCTACAAGGAGTTGAAACAAGAGCCCGCCTTCGTTTCCGATTTGCGGGCCCTCAAGCCTCTATTGCGCTGATAGTTTTTTTAAAAAAGAGGCCGCCTAACGGGCGGCCTCTTTTATTGCCGCGCTGACGGCCTTTACCAGCAGGGCCAGCGGCAGCGAGGGAGAGATGTTCTTGCCGGGCTTTTCCTTGAGGGCCATCTCGGTGCTGACGGGGATGTGGATAAAAGCGTAGCGCGCGCCGCAGCCGGCCGCGTTCAGCGCCGCCAGGGCCCGGTACATCAAAGTATTGCAGACATAGCCGCCGGCGTGGTTGCTGACATAGGCCGGCGCTCCCGCGCGGCGCGCCGCCGCGGCCAGCTTGAGGGGGTCCGCGGTGACGAAATAGGCCGCCGGGCCGGCCGCGTCCAGTTTGTTGCCCTCCGGCTGCCAGCCGGAATTGTCCTTTATAGCGTAGTCGGCCACGTTCACGGCGAAGCGTTCCACCCGGATGGCGGCTTCCCCGGCGGCCAGGCCGAGCGAGACCACCAGATCGGGCTTGTAGCGCTCTATCAGCGCCGCTATGCGCGGGCCCACCAGCTTGCCGCTGACCGGCAACCGCGCCTTGAACAACCGTGCGCCGGTCGGGGCCTTCAGCGCCGCCAGCACGCCCAGCGTGGGGTTCTCGCCCCGCCCGCCGAAAGGTTCGAAACCGGTTACGAGGATAGTTTTAGCCATAGCGATATTATACTCAGCGCTTGAGCGGCGGCAAAGCCCCCGCGCTCCCAATTTAGTATCATAGCCCCATAGTCCTCCCCGGACTTTTATTTTTTAAGGCAGCCAGAAGGCATATGAAAAATACGATTTTAGTGGTCGGTTCGGTAGCCCTCGACTCGGTGGAGACCATACACGGCAGCACCAACCACGCACTCGGCGGCTCGGCCGTGCACTTCTCCCTTTCCGCCTCCAAGTTCAGCCCGGTCAAGATGGTGGGCGTGGTGGGCGAAGATTTTCCGCCGCAGTTCCGCAAGTTCCTCAAGCGTCCCAATATCTGCCAGCAGGGCCTCGAGGTCATGCCCGGCAAGACCTTCCACTGGGTGGGCCGCTACGACCGCGACTACAAGAACGCCGAGACCATCGCCACCGAACTCAACGTCTTCCAGCAGTTCAAGCCCAAACTCAACGCCGACCATACCCGCTGCGGCGTGCTGTTCCTCGCCAATATCGACCCGGACCTGCAGCGCGGGGTGCTGGAACAGATGGGCAAGCCCCGCCTGGTGGCCTGCGACACGATGAATTACTGGATCAGCCTCAAGAAGCCGTCGCTGCTCAAGCTGCTGAAAAAGGTGGACATGCTCTTCGTCAACGAGGAGGAGGCCCGCCAGCTCACCGGGGAATACAACCTGATAAAGGCGGCGCGGTTGATCATGAAGATGGGCCCGCGCGGCATCGTGGTCAAGCGCGGCGACGCCGGCGCCATGCTGTTCTTCAAGGACAACGTGCTCTCCGTACCCGCCCACCCTATCGAGAAGGTGGTGGATCCCACCGGCGCTGGCGACACCTTCGCAGGCGGTTTCATGGGCTACCTCGCGGCCGCGCCCGACTGGAAGAACTTCGACGTGATCCGCCGCGCCATGAGCTACGGCACCGTGATGAGCTCTTTCTCCGTCGAGGATTTCAGCGTCCAGCGCGTGGGCGGCATTTCCAGGAAAGAGATCCGTTCCCGCTACGGTAAATATGTGGACGCCCTCCACATAAAGTAATTCTCCAGAATGGAAAAAACGGCGGACCGGATAATCGCCATGCCCAAGGCGGAATTGCACCGCCACATAGAGGGCTGCGTGCGGCTGCCCACCATCCTGGCCCTGGCCGCCAAACACAAGTTCAATTTGCCTTCCGCCGACCCGGCCGAACTGGACCGGGTCTACAGGCTGCGCGCCCCGGGCGCCTCGCTCGCGGCCGTGCTGGGCATGTTCGGCCTGGCCCAGGCCTGTTTCACCTCCTACGAGGCGGTGGAGCGGATCACCTTCGAGGCCCTCGAGGACGCCTATAAAAAAGAGAACATAAGGCTGCTGGAGCTGCGCTACAGCCCGGATTTCATGCTGGGCAAGTCCGGCCTGGACTGGCAGCGCGCCCACGAGCTGATAGCGGCCGTCTGCGCCAGGTTCGAGAAAGACCACCCCGTGGTCTGCGGCGTTATAGTGATAGCCTCGCGCAGCCTCGGCCTGGAGTCGGCCCGCCGCACCGCGGATTTCGCCGCCGCTAACAAGAAATCGGTGATAGGTTTCGACCTGGCCGACAGCGAGAGCGACTACCCGTCTGCCCTCTACGCCGGGGCCGTGAAGAAACTGCACGCGGAGGGCATACCGCTTACCGCGCACTCCGGAGAGGAGGGGCATTACTCGCAGGTTTCGGAAACCATAAAGGCCCTGGCGCCGCGCCGCATAGGCCACGGCGTGAAGGCCGCCGACGACCGTTCCGGAGCCACGGTGGAGCTGGTGAAGCGGGCGGGCGTCACCATAGAGACCAACCCGTGGAGCAATTACCTGACGCGGGCGGTGCCTTCCGTGGAGGCGCACCCGCTGAAAAAATTCCTCGACGCCGGCGTGAAATGCACCATAGGCGCCGACGATCCCGAGATCCTTGCCACCGACCTCAATAACGAGTACCGCCTGGCCGTGGAGCGGATGGGCCTGTCGTTGGAAGATATACGCCGCACGCTGCGCTTTGCCGTAGAGGGCTCTTTTCTGAGCCCGGACCGGCGCCAGCAGGCTATGAAAGAGTTGGGACTTTGACCTGAAAATGAACAACTTGCGCGCGCGCTGGCGGGACGCCGATCCCGCCTATAAAGCCTTCCTGCTGGGCGTCTTCTTCCTGGGCATAAACGCCGGGGTTATCTCGTCGGCTTTCAACAACTATCTCAACGACTCCTTCAGCCTCACCTCCCAGCAGCGCGGCTTCCTGGAATTCCCCCGCGAGCTGCCCGGCTTCCTGGTGATCTTCATGACCGGCCTGCTGGCCGCCCTGCCGGTGCGGCACTGGGCCGTCATCACCGGCCTGCTCACCGCCGTCGGCGTGGCGGGGCTGGCCTTCCTGTCGCCGGGCTATAACGCCATGCTGGTCTGGATGCTGCTGTGGAGCGCCGGCAGTCACCTGTTCATGACGGTGGAAAGCGTGATGGGGTTGCGCTTCGCAAAGGCGGGCGGCCACGGCCGCCGGCTGGGCCAGATCAGCGGCATGACCAATTTCGCGGCCATCGCCGGCGCCGGCCTGGTATGGCTGTTCGCCGGCCTGGCCGGGCCGGCCGTGTACAAGTGGTCTTTCGCCGTGGCGGCCGCCGCGGCCCTCGCTTCGGCGGCGCTGTTCACCAGGATGAAGAAGGGGGGCGAAGAGACCGCGCCCGGCGGGCGGCGCTTCGTATTCAGGTGGCGGTACAAATGGTATTATCTGCTCAACATCCTGTTCGGCGCGCGCAAGCAGATCTTTTTGACCTTCGCGCCGTGGGTGCTGGTAACGCAGTACGGCGCCAGCCCGGCGGTTATGGCCGCCCTGGCGCTGGCCGCCGCCGCGGCCGGCGTGGTGTTCAGGCAGGCCTTTGGCGCCCTGACCGACAGCATAGGCGAGCGCCGCATGTTCATGGGCGACGCCGTGATCCTGCTGTTCATCTGCGCCGGTTTCGCCTTCTCCACTTTCAGGCCCGCGCTGTATTTCTTCTTCATCCTCGATAACCTGATGTTCGCCACCCGCATAGCGCGCACCACCTACCTGAACCGGATAGCCGAGGAGAAGTCGCACATAGCGCCCACCGTCTCTTTCGGCATCACGATAGACCACGCGGTCTCCATGACCATCCCCGCCGCGGGCGGCCTGCTCTGGGCGGCTTACGGCTACAAGTCGGTGTTCCTGGCGGCGTCGCTGCTGGCCGTGGCCGGCTTCTTCGCCGCGCTGGCGGTGGACGACGCCCGGCCGGAAAACCCCGCCCAGTCTTGATTTGCTAAAATTTCCAAGCGGCACGGAATAAAGGAACCTCTCTATGGCTGAAAAAGACGATAAGAAAGTAATTTACTCAATGGTGGGCGTCAGCAAGCATTACGACAAGAAGGCCGTGCTGAAGGACATCTACCTCTCCTACTATTACGGCGCCAAGATCGGCGTGCTGGGCCTCAACGGCTCCGGCAAGAGCTCGCTGCTGCGCATCCTCGCCGGCCTCGACACCGATTTCAGGGGCGAGACCGTGCTGTCGCCCGGCTATACCGTGGGCCTGCTGGAGCAGGAGCCCAAGCTCGACGAGGAAAAGACCGTGCGCCAGATCGCCGAAGAGGGCCTGCCCGAAGCCATGGCCGCGCTCAAGGAATACAACGAGATCAGCGAGAAACTCGCCGAGCCCATGAGCGACGACGCGATGAACAAGCTCATCGACCGCCAGAGCAAGGTGCAGGAAAAAATAGACGCGCTCAACGCCTGGGACGTGGACAGCCGCCTGGAGCTGGCCATGGACGCGCTGGGCTGCCCGCCGCCCGACACGCCGATCAAGACCATCTCCGGCGGCGAGAAGCGCCGCGTGGCGCTGTGCCGCCTGCTGCTGCAGGAGCCGGACATCCTGCTGCTCGACGAGCCCACCAACCACCTCGATGCCGAGGCCGTGGCCTGGCTGGAGCACCACCTGAAAGAATACAAGGGCACCATCATCGCCGTCACGCATGACCGCTATTTCCTCGACAACGTGGCCGGCTGGATCCTGGAGCTGGACCGCGGGGCCGGCATTCCGTGGAAGGGCAATTACTCGTCTTGGCTGGACCAGAAGGGCGAGCGCCTGCGCCAGGAGGAGAAATCCGAGACCGACCGCCAGAAGGCCCTCAAGCGTGAGCTCGATTGGATCCGCATGGGCGCCAAGGCCCGCCAGGCCAAGGGCAAGGCCCGCATCACCGCCTACGAGAACCTGCTTAACCAGGACAACGAAAAACTGGCCAAGGAGCTGGAAATTTATATTCCGCCGGGCCCGCGCCTGGGCAACCTGGTGGTTGAGGCCAAGAATATGAGCAAGGCCTTCGGCGACAAGGTGCTGCTCGACGATGTCTCTTTCTCCCTGCCGCCCGGAGGCATAGTGGGCATCATCGGCCCCAACGGCGCCGGCAAGACCACGCTCTTCAAGATGATCACCGGCGAGGAGAAGCCGGATTCCGGCGACTTCAGGGTGGGCGAGACCGTGCAGTTGAGCTATTCCGACCAGCATCGCTCCACGCTGACGGCCGGCAAGAACGTCTGGGAGGTCATCTCGGGCGGGCTGGACCTGGTGAAGCTGGGCAAGATGGAAGTTAATTCCCGCGCCTACGTGGCCCGGTTCAACTTCAGCGGCCAGGACCAGCAGAAGAAGGTGGAGCACCTCTCCGGCGGCGAACGCAACCGCGTGCACCTGGCCGTGATGCTCAAAGAGGGCGGCAACGTGCTGCTGCTCGACGAGCCCACCAACGACCTGGACGTCAACACCATGCGCGCGCTGGAAGAGGCCCTGGAGAGCTTCGCCGGCTGCGCTGTCATTATCAGCCACGACCGCTGGTTCCTCGACCGCGTGGCCACGCATATCATGGCGTTCGAGGGCGACAGCAAGATCTTCTGGTTCGAGGGCAACTTCTCCGAGTACGAGGCCGACCGGCACAAGCGCCTGGGCACCGCGGCCGACACCCCGCACCGAATCAGGTACAAGAAGCTCACTCGCCCCTAGCGCCTTCAGGCGAGGTCCGGAGCCGGCGTTCGCGCCGGCTCCTTCTTTTCCGGTCGTCAGGCGCCCGGGCGCAAAAAAACCGCCGGAAGTCCGGCGGTTTTTTGCCTGTCTGGGCGCTTACTTCGTTTCGGGGTCCTTCTTGAGCACTTCGAAAGCCCGGTCCACGTCCGAGACGTTCATGAGCAGGCTGTCCGTGCCGCCGCTGTCGGCGGTGCCGTAGACGGTGGTGATATTGATATTATGCTCGCCCAGCAGCCGGGCTATGCGCAGCAGCTCGCCGGGCTTGTCGAGCAGCTTCACGGAGATCATCTGCGTCTCTATGGTGGTAAAGCCGGCCCCGGTGAGGATCTGGCTGACCTTGCGCTCGGCGTCCACGGCCACGCGCACAATCCCAGAATCGTCCCGGATTTCGGAGGCGATGCCGATGATATTGACGCCCTCGTTGGCGAACAGCTCCACGAACTTGGAGAGCGCGCCCGGCACATTGGGGAGGAACACGGTGTATTGTTTGACGAGTTTTACCGACATAAGGGCTCCGGCTTCGCTGACTGGGACCGCTATGGTCCGGTAGACCATTAAATAATTTTTAAGGGGGCGGGGGCAAGGCGGGAAAAGTTATATAATCGGTTTGGAATGAAGCTGCTGCCCGAAGGAAAATCCAAGGCGCTATCGGCCGGTTCTCTGGCCGCGGCCGCGCTCTGCGCCGCGATGACCGTAAAGGCCGTCAGGGACTTGTGGACGCTGCTGCAGGTGCTCTCCGCCCCGGCGTTCTACCTGTCGCTGCGGCACGCCGCGCTGCCGGTGGAGATGCCGCCCCTGGCCGTCTTCATCGTCGGGCACGCCCGCCTCTTCTTCGCTTTTCTGCTATTTTTCTGGCTCTCCGGTCTGGTGCTGGCCGCCGGCGTGTGGGCGCGCCGGGAGTGGGCCCGCCGCGGCGCGGTGTGGCTGCTGTACCTGGCGGCCGCGGCGGCGCTGCTGCTGCTGGTTTATCCCTGGCTGGCCATTCCCAAGCCTTTGATGTACCGCGGCTTATCCCTGGCGCCCGAATTCAACGACGCCGTCAGGGTCGCTGCCTTCTTCGCGAGGTTCGCCGCCGCCGTCTTCGGCGCCCTCGCGTTGTGGTGGGGTCTGCTGCTGGACAGGGGCGCGCTGAAGCGCGAGTTCTCCTGACGTTTGATGGAGGGGGCGGGGATATAATAAAATATAGACACCCCCCGCCAATCTCTCCTGGCGAAGTTGAGTCCGTCCCGAGGTAATTATGTGGAACTATACTGAAAAAGTCTTCGAACACTTCAAGAACCCCAAGAACGTGGGAGAGATAGAGAACCCCGACGCCGTGGGCGAGGTGGGCAGCATAGTCTGCGGCGACGCGCTAAAGCTCACCCTGCGCGTGGAGAAAGGCACGGAGAAGATCATCGACGCCAAGTTCAAGACCTTCGGCTGCGCCAGCGCCATCGCCTCCTCCTCCGCCCTCACCGAGATGGTGAAGGGCAAGACCCTAGACGAGGCGGCCAAGATCACCAACCAGGAGATAGCCGACTTCCTGGGCGGCCTGCCCGGAGAGAAGATGCACTGCTCCGTGATGGGCATGGAAGCCCTTGAAGCCGCCATCGCCAATTACAGAGGCGGCAAGAAAGAGAAGGTCATCATCGGCCATGCCGACCGGCTGGTCTGCAAGTGCTTCAGCGTTACCGAATTCACCATTTTCAAGGCCATCAAGGTCAACGGCCTTAAGACCGTGGAGGAAGTCACTAATTTCACCAAGGCCGGCGGGGGCTGCGGCCAGTGCAAGGGCGAGATAGAGAAGATCCTCAAGGACTACTGGGCGGAGGCCGAGCACAAGAAGTTCGACAAGATGACCGTCGTTGAGAAGATAAAGATGATAGAGAAGGTGCTGGCCGAGGATATCAACCCCAAGCTCAAGGCCGACGGCGGGTGGATGGAACTGGTGGACGTGCAGGGCCAGAAGGTCAAGCTGCGCTTCCTCGGCATGTGCCACGGCTGCCCCTCCTCCGGCGCAACATTGAAGAACGTGGTAGAGAAAGAGCTCAAAGAGCGCATCGACCCTGCCATAGAGATAGAGGCGGAATAAGGGGGCGTCATGGATAAGGTTTATTATTTCGACAATAACGCCACCAGCCGCGTGGCCCCGGAAGTGGCCAAGGAGATGGAGCCGTTCTTCAACGACCTCTACGGCAACCCGTCTAGCATGCACTTCTTCGGCGGCGGCAACCAGAAATACCTGGACCTCGCCCGCGAGCGCGTGGCCCGGCTGCTGGGCTGCGAGACCTCGGAGATAGTCTTCACCAGCTGCGGCACCGAGGCTGACTCCACCGCCCTCTGGAGCGCGCTGCGCTCCTTCCCCGAAAAGAAGCACGTGATCACCACCAGGGTGGAACACCCAGCCGTGCTGAATGTCTGCAAGCACCTGGAAACGCTGGGCTACCGCGTCACCTACCTGCCCGTGGACGGCACCGGCCAGATAAACCTGGAAGACCTCAAGGTAGCGCTCACCCCGGAGACCGCCCTGGTTTCCATCATGTGGGCCAACAACGAGACCGGCGTGGTCTACCCGGTGGAAGAAGCCGCCCGCATAGCCCACTCCAGGGGGGCCTTGTTCCACACCGACGCCGTGCAGGCCGTGGGCAAGCTGCCGATCAACCTCAAAGAGACCAAGATAGACATGCTCTCCCTGTCGGGCCACAAGCTGCACGCGCCCAAAGGCGTCGGCGTGCTGTACGTGCGCAAAGGTACGCGCTTCGCGCCTTTCCTGATGGGCGGCCACCAGGAGCACGGCCGCCGCGCCGGCACCGAGAACGTGCCTTATATCGTCGGCCTGGGCAAGGCCGCCGAGCTGGCGCTGCAGAACCTCGAGAAGGAAAACACCTACGTGAAGGCCCTGCGCGACAGCCTGGAAGCCGGCCTGCTGAAGATCCCCAACGCCCGCGTGAACGGCGGCGGCGCCCCGCGCCTGCCCAACACCACCAATATCAGCTTCGAGTACATCGAGGGCGAGAGCATACTGCTGATGATCAGCGAGAAGGGCATCTGCGCCTCCTCGGGATCGGCCTGCACCTCCGGCTCGCTGGAGCCGTCCCACGTGCTGATGTCCATGGCCGTGCCGCAGACCTACGCGCACGGCTCCATCCGCTTCTCCCTGAGCGTTTACAACACGCAGGAAGAAGTGGACTACATCATCAGCGAATTCCCGCCGATAATAGAGCGCCTGCGCGCCATCTCGCCCTTCGCCGACGGCAAGCCGCTGTTCGGTATGGACGCCTGCGAACCGCATTCCCACAAACACTGACGGCCGCCCGGCTGTGCGCGAAAGGCGGGCCAACCGGCCCGCCTTTCTTATTTAAAAATATTAAAGGCCGATATGCGTTTCTGCCCCACGGGGCGGCTTTCGCCTTTTCTGGCATTAAAATTGCCCTGAGTCTGGCGTAAGAAAGAACGGTGTTGAAAACGGAGAAAATAAAAAAATGAAAAACACGATAATTGCGGCTTTTGCGGTATTGGCTGCGGTTTCCCTGGCCGGGGCCCAGGAGCCCGAATTGGACTTCGACGGGGGAGGAAAAGGGAACTTTAAGTTTGCCGGGGAGGAGAGTATAAAGGTATATTTTGACGGGAAGCCCGGGCCGCAGGCCGCTTCCAATCCGGTTTACCAGGATACCGCCTTGGTGCCGGCGATACCCGGCAGGGAATTCACCGCCGCGGAGCAGGCCGAGTTGGACAAGTCCATAGGCAGCGCTATCGCCTATGTTCAGGCTAAGGGCATGAAGGCGGAGTTCGCCGCCAGTCTGGAGTGTTTAAAAAAGTCCGGGACGCCCCGGCAGAAGTTCGAGTTCGTGTACCAGCCGGCCGGTCAGGCCTACCTGTTCCCGGAGGCCTGCGTCTCCAGCGAGAAAGGGATCTGCGCCTGGATAGTGGAGAACGTCTGCAGAACTATAACGGTGGTTTCTTGCGCGTGGGTGACCAGCGGCGATAATCCCCCGATCACCAAGAAGGAATGTCACAACGAGGCCAAGGAAGACTGCAAGGAAGTTAAGAACTGGGTTTGCTCTTAAGCGCGCCCAAAAGGACCTGATCATGCTTGAAACTGTCATTCTTGGAGCGGTACTGTTCGGCATGTACTTGCTCAACGGCTCGGCCGTGATACCGCTGATGACCGGCGCCGCCGTGGCGGCCGTTTTCGCGGCGGCGGCCCTGGTTTACGCCTTTAAGCGGAACTCGGCCCGGGCCAAGGATCTGGGCCTGAAGGCCGTCTTGCTGGCCGCCGTGGCGGGTCTGATCTTCGGGGTCAACGCGCTGAACAACGGCATGGCCGCTCGCGGCGCGGCCCGGATAGGCGCGGCCTGCGAGGCTTATAAAACGAAAACAGGGAGTTACCCAGAGAAACTCTCTCAACTGGCGCCGGAATACCTCAAGGCCGTTCCGGCCGCCAAGGCTACCGTCATGTGGAGGTATTACCGGCTTAAGGGCGGCAGGGTATTGTACGCGCTCGACCCGTGGCTGATGATGGCCGGTTATTACGATCTGGGATCCAAAAAACCAGGCTTCACGCGCATCGACGAAATGATGGCCGAAAAATAGCGGCTCCGCCTGGGGGCCGCAAGGGAAAGCAAAAGTAAATTTTGCTTTCCCTTTTTCTTTGGCGGGAATGCTGGGGCAGCCAGCCGGATGGCCCGCGTTTATATTTTCATAAGAAAATAAATGTTTTCATTTGAAAACATTGGTATGCCCTGGATCTATGCTCTATTTATAAATCCCGTGTTGTCTAAGTTGGCACAAATATTGCTCTGTATCGTTCAAGCCGGCCGTAAGTTTAAGCGGGGGTAAGGGTACGGCCGGCCCGGATTTAAGGAGAAATATGAAAAACATGGTTAAGATAGCGGTTGTAGCGATAGCGGCCCAGGCCTGCCTGGCCGCGGCTGTTTCGGCCGGCACGCCGGCACAGCCCATGGTGGTAGATATGGCGGTAAATGTGGCCATAGACGCGCCCGCGGGCAGCCTCTCTGACGCGGCCGAAGCGATTTCGGCGGCCTCGGCCTCCGGGAACAACTACAAGGCGCAGGAACTGCTTTCCGAACTGTTCTCGGGCGGAGTTAAAGCCGAGAAGGCCGAGCCGGTAGCCGCCAATAAATGCTGCTGCGTGCATCACTCTACCACCCCCGCCGCCGCGGTCGAGGCCGTAGCCGTGTCCACGGCCGCCGCTGCCGCCCCGGTGGCCGCTCCTGCCGCAGCCCCGGCCGCTAACGCCGTGCTTACCCCTGAAGAACTGGCGGCGGAGTTTGCCGCCGCGAAGGCCAAGAAAGAAGCCGCCGCCAAAGAGGCCGCCCAAAAAGAGAAGGCCGAGGCGAAGGACCTAAAAGCTTTCTCCTGGGGCGTGACCATAATGACCGTGGGCCTCATCCTCCTGCTCATACTGCTGTAACCGGACCAAGGGCCCAGAGCGGCGTAGGCCCAAAGACACTTACGCCGGCAAGACTTGCGAGCTAGACTATAAATGTCGTCCTTGTAATTTGGGGGATTGGCCCCAGAGTATCCACGATCCGGCCTTAACCGGATGTATCCAGGGAAAGCAAAGTAATATTTGCTTTCCCTTTTTTGCAGACAATATGCTTAAAAACTGGCTAATCAAAAAAATCATAGGCTTTATCGGGAGCCAGAAATTTTTGAGTGTTCAGTTGGACATTACCAATGTTTGCAACCTGAAGTGTAAACATTGTTATCAGGACGGACATGCGGTTGGATCAGACTTGGGGTTTTTGGATTGGTGTAAAGTGTTTGATCAATATGATGCGCTGACTCAAAAACTTCATCTTATTCCTCATTTCTGTCTCAGTGGCGGTGAGCCTACGGCTAGTCCTATTTTTAGCTCGATTTTGGATGAAATTCATCGCAGATGGCCAAAAGCGAGCATTGCCGTGTTGACGAATGGTACCTGTCTTTCCGTGGAAAAAGTAAGGCAAATGGCCGTACATAAGGTTGAGGTGCAGGTCTCTGTAGATGGGCCAGATGCTTGCCGCAACGATTTCATTAGGGGCCAGGGGAGTTTTTCCAAAGCAATGGGCGGAGTTAAGGCTTTGCGTGAATCCGGAATAATTCCTACATTTCAGGCGGTGCTTTCAAGCAGGACGGCTCCATGGGTTGACGAGTTTTTTGATCTGGCAGCCGAGTTGCAGGTTGGGGCGATGAATTTCACCAGATTCGTTCCGCAAGGCAAGGGAAAGATGCTGGAGAAAGACTCCGGGGAGAAGCCTTTGCTTGGAAAAGACCTGCGAGATGCGTACATGGCGATATTGCGGGCTTCAAGCAGGGCTAAGGTTCAAACAGGAACTAACCTTCCTCTTTTTGTTTTAATTTCCCCGGAACTTGGTGCACACGGGAAGTTTGGGTTTCAAGGGCTCGTTATCGATTACAGGGGTAACTTGAAGGTTTCCAGTAGGGCCGATTACCGCCTTGGGAATATATTTAAAAGCGGATTGGAGGAGTTGTTTCTCAGGCACCCTTTAATGGAGGATCTGAGAAATGGTAAAATTGAAGTATGCGGTTCTTGCGCCTATTACGATAGGTGTGGGGGGGATAGGAACGCTTCATTTGTGGAATTTGGTAGTTTTACAAAAAAAGATCCTGGTTGTTGGCTTGACCAGGGAAATTAGGGGGGAATCATGAAAAAAATAATATTGGCTGCTCTTGCTCTGTTGCCCATCGCCGCGGTCGCTTTTGCTGCGAAGTCTTCTATCAGCGTGGAGCAGATAAGAAGCAAGAATGCTTTTGACTCCGCGCTGATGAATGCTGTCGCGGAAAGTTGGGGGCAGGGCGGTATCGGCAGTAAGGGACGGCTCGGTTAATTACATCTGATTTGCCCGGCAAGGCTCAGTAGTTTTTTGCTGGAGATTCAGGGGTACTGGCGCAAGCGGACAAATCCAGATTTGTCCGCTTGCGCTCAATTAGGGCGCTACGGAGTAACTTTCTGTGTCGAAACAAGTTGGGAAATATCTGCTTGGGTTGCTGCTGATTGCGGTTATATCCGGGGTATTGCTTTGGAGGAAAGCCATGACTGAACAAAATAAAGTGTGCGTGATTGGCATACCGGAATACTGGCAGACACTGTTGCCGCCACTGCAGCACTCATTATCTGGGTTCGGAGTAATGATAAACCAATTTGAACCGCTTGTCCGAAGAGGCAAGAAGGGGCTTCTGGAACCGTTGGCGGCTAAATCATGGGAGTTCAGTCAGGACCGCAAAGTGCTGCGGTTTGAAATAGATACTAAAAGGAAATTTTCCGACGGGTCAACCTTAAGCGCGGAAGATTTTAAAAGATCTTGGGAAGACGGCCTTCAAATGAAGGCAAAGTCCAATAATAGCGCCTTGGCCGATGCGCTGGCAAATCTCAAAGGCTTTTCAGGGCTTGAGAAAGGGAAAGGTATTTCTGGGCTTCGCGCTGTTGGGGGGAATGTTCTTGAGCTTGAATTTGAGAAACCAGTGCGGAGCGTTCTTGAGCACCTTTCCGGGGTGCGTTATTCCGCGTATAAGATTAACGGGGATGCCGTTGTGGGTACAGGGCCGTACATCATTGTGGAGAGCAATAGGGAGCTTACCCTAACGCCCAACCCCTATTATATTGGAGATGCGCCGAAGCTGAAGAATGTAAAGATTGTGGCAGTATCATCAACTACTGCAGTGGAGCAGCTTAAGTCAGAAAAGATCGATGCATTGCTTTTTGCGGAAAACGCCAAGCTTGCCGAATGCAATAACGGTGATTCCAGCGTTGTAAAGTGCGCCTTTGGCCAGGAGGGAACCCATACACTGGTCTTGGTGAATGGCATGCCCGGCAGATTTTTCTCAAATCCAGAGCATAGACTCGCCTTTCAAGCGCTGGTTTCCCGCAAATTTCAGGGTTCCCCTGAAACATGGCCAATTCAGATGGTCGGCTTTAAATATGATCCACAGAGTTTTTTAAGGTTCCAAGCCGGAAGGTTGTCGGATGAGGAGGCGTCCGCCATAGTTTCAGAAGGCGCTAAGCACATACCCGAGCTGATAAAAGCTACACAGGCACATCCGCTTCGGTTGTCTTACCGGCTTAAATGGCTTAATGATTTTCTGGTTGAGAGCGGAATACGCCTTTCGGAGGACATTAAAGACAGTCTTGAGGCTAAAGAGTGGCTGGCAATGGTATATAAAACTTTTGAGCCGGATATAATGCCGTTAACGGGATCCGTCTATGACGGGGATCCGGATTGTTTATACCACATGCTTGGCAGGAACGGCGCTATATTCTCCCCGATGCTCGAGAGGAAGGATGTCGCGGATGGACTGGAGGAGGGGCGGAAACTTACGAGATTAGAGGACCTGGCTCCGCACTACGAAAAAGTTTCCAGGAGTATTTTGAGGCAAGTTCCCTATGTGCATCTTGGGTTCTATTATCGAGGAGTAGCCTACAATCCCCGCAGGCTAAGGGTTAACGAAACTTTCGTGGGCAGAAATAATCAAAGCATCACTATTTTTGAGCCGAAGTGATAGTGTCTACTGTCCCGAACATGAAGACACTGAACGAATGGGTGGGAATTCGCGCTAAGAAACCGCTATCCTGGATTCTTGCCCTGACAATAGTGTTTTTTGTGGTATATTTCGGATATTCTGGTTATAATCGGTATCAAGTCCAATCCTCTCGTATTGAACAGGCGCGCGAAAGCATCAGCCTGGGGATACAGCAATCCAATCGCCCCTTAGTGGAATCAGCTATCTTATCGCTATTGGCCGACCCTGGTTTTTCTCTGGTGGCTTTGTGTCACCAAGGGTCCGCAATAATCGCATACCCTACTTCCGCCGGAGGTATAGGTTGCGGTCAGGAAGTGCACACTCTTACAACATGGAGAACCAAAAGGGATTTGATTGGAGTGGACGGGTACGGCTTGCTGGTACAGTATTCGCCTGTGGATGTGTTTGGGCCTCTGCTGGTATTAGTTTCTGTGGCTGGCGCTATGTTTTGGGGCGTACTTTTTGTTATTTTCGGAGTAAGGAAAAATTTTCAGACGGATATACTGGCCCCGTTGGTTCATGGCTTAAGCGGGGAGCAACCTTTATCAATAGAGGAATTGGAAAATCTAAGGCTTAAGAATTTACAGCGAATGCAGCTGATTAGTTCTCAAGCTGCAGCGGAGGCGATGGTTCTGATAAGTGTACAGGTGGCGCACGATATACGCTCGCCGCTGGCGGCGCTGGGGGCCGCGGCGAGAGGGCTGGACCTGCCCGAGGATAAGCGCACCCTTGTCGACGGCTCCATCGCCCGGATGCAGGGCATAGCCGACGACCTGCTGCGGCGCTACCGCGCGCCCGGCGCCGCGGCCGCCAGGCCGGAGACCTGCGCCCTCGCCGGCCTCATAGAGCAGGTGCTGGCCGAGAAGCGCATACAGCACAAGGACAGGGCCGACGTAAAGATAGATTTTCAGTCCAACGCTGACGGCGTCAAAGCCGCGGTGGACCCGAAAGAGCTGCAGCGCATAATTTCCAACCTGGTCAATAACTCGGTAGAAGCCTTCTCCGGCCCCGGCACGGTGGCGGTGCGGCTGGCTGCCACGGACGGCAAAGTTCTGATAGAGGTAAAAGACGACGGCAAGGGCATACCGGCGGAGATACTGGGCAGGCTGGGCGCTAAGGGCGAGACGCACGGTAAGGCCGGCGGCACCGGCCTTGGCCTCTACCACGCCAGGACTTCCGCGGAGAGCTGGGGCGGCAGCCTGCGTATTGAATCCGCGCCCGGCAAGGGCACGAGCGTGATTATGGAACTGCCCGCCGCTGCCAAGCCGGCGGCCGGCCTGCGCGCCGTGCTGCTGGACGACGATCTGCTGGTGCACATGAACTGGCGCATGGCCGCCAAGGCCGCCGGCGCCGACCTGAAGGCCTATAAGACCGCCGAAGAATTCGCCGCCGCCGCCGGCACCCTGCCGCGCGACATCCCCGTCTACATAGATTCCGAGTTGGGCGACGGCGTGAAAGGCGAAGAGATAGCCAAAGATCTGCACGAACGCGGCTTCACCGACCTCACCATGGCCACCGGCCACGGCGCCGAAAAGTTCGCCAACCTCCCCTGGCTGAAAGTCACCGGCAAAGAACCACCCTGGGCCTGAGTAAGCAGTATTATTTGAGGGTTATTTCCGCAATTCGTGGCAACTGGCGGCCTGGATTTTGAAAAAGCAGTGCGGCTTTGAAATGATGTCCCAAAATGCTAGAATGATTATTCAGTCACCAAGAGATTTACGGGCCCATAGCTCAGTTGGTTAGAGCAAGCGACTCATAATCGCTGGGTCGTAGGTTCAAGTCCTACTGGGCCCAGTTTTTATCAAGAAGCGCAGGCATGAAAAAAGGCCGTCCGGTTTTCCGGGCGGCCTTTTTTTCTTTTTCGGGCGTTATTTTTTTACGGCCTTCTCCCGCTCGTAGCCGTACTCGGCTTGCAGCGGCCCGCCGGGCTCGTAGACGCGCAGGGCGCGCAGGTTATTCTTCTCGAAGACAAATTCCTTTATTAGGCGGCCGTCCTCGGTGTAAACCTTGACCAGGCCGTCGGGAACCTTGCCGCCCTGGCTGATGAGGTTAAACTCTTTGTCCAGATGCACTTTGCCCACGTATTTGCCGTTGAGCTGGAAGGAGAAGCGCTCGCCGCGGGCCAGCGCCAGGGTCTTCACGGTTATCTGGGAGTCGGGCCCGCTGTCGGCCGCGGCTTTCACGGCGGGCGCGGCCTGCGCCTGGGGCGGGGAGGCCGGCTTGTCGTCGGCGTAATAGGTTTCGGAGGTCAGCGCCCCGTCGGGGCCGTACTCGCGCTTCCAGCCGTTGAGCTGGTCGCCGCGGTAGGAGGCTTCCATCAGCACCTTGCCGTCCTCGGTGTAGTAGCGCAGCAGGCCGTCTTTGGCGCCGGCCAGGTAGTAGGCTTCGGCCTGCAGGGCGCCGGACTGGTAGTAGGCCTTCAGGTTGCCGTTGGCCTTGCCGCCCAGCATCGTCTTGACCGTCTTCAGGCCGCCGTCCGGGTAGTATTCGGTGTAGGTGCCGTCCTTGATGGCCCCTTCCAGGGTCAGCAGGCCGCCGGAGGCTTCAAAAGTTTCAGTGGCTATGACCACGCCGTTCTCGGTATAGACCAGCTGGCGCGTCATGGTGCTGGGGATTACGGTGGCGAAGGTGAGGGCCGGCGCGGGTTCGGCCACGGCGGCGGGCTGGGCCGAGGAGACTTCCACAGGCGCGGCGGTGGAAGGCTGCACCACGGCGGGGGCCGAAGAAATTTCCAGTTTCGCTGGCGGCAGCGGGGCCGCTTCGGCGGCCGTGCGCTCCTTTATATCGGTTTTCTTTATGGTCAGGGCCCCGTAGCGGGTCTTTACCAGCAGGGTGTCGTCCATCTCGCCGGTCACTTCGCCTTCCAGCCTGGCGCCGTCCTGCAGCAGGAATGTGTCGGCCCGGCAGATAGCCGGGGTAAAAAGGATAATGGTATAAAGCAGGTATTTCATAAGCCCTCCGCCTCTATTCTACCAAAGAAAAACCTGTTAAAATCGGGGCGTGGGCCGATGAGGGGGCTTGACAGAATGATACCCGTATGGTATCATTAGTCTGCAATATGAAACTGATAAACAGGGACGTAGATTACGCGGCGCGGGCGCTGACCTTCATGGCCAGGGCCAATAAGCCCACCGTATCGGTGGCGCAGATGCAGGCGCAGGTGGGGGTAAGCGGTCCTTTCCTGCGCAAGATAATGCAGAAACTGCACAAGGCCGGCATCGTGCACGCCGTGAAGGGCAAGGGCGGCGGCTTCGCCATGGCCCGCAACCCCGACAAGGTCACCCTGAAGCAGCTGATGGAAACGCTGCAGGGCCCCCTGCGGCTCAATGACTGCATTTTCGGCGAAAAGATCTGCCAGCGGTACGCAACCTGCGTGCTGAGGCAGAAGCTGGCGGGCATTGAAAGCCGGCTGCTGGCCGAAGTGGCCGCCGTGACCATAAAGGACCTGGCATGAAAACCAAGCGACAGATGGTGAAGATAGACGAGGCCAAGTGCGACGGCTGCGGTAACTGCGTGACCGGCTGCCACGAGGGCGCGCTGCAGGTGATAGACGGCAAGGCCCGGCTGGTCAGCGACCTGCTGTGCGATGGCCTGGGCGCTTGCATAGGCGAATGCCCTCAGGGCGCCATCACCATAGAGACGCGAGAGGCCGTGCCTTACGACGAGGTGAAGGTGATGGAGGGAATGGTCAAGCACGGCCCCAACACCATCAAAGCCCATTTAAAACACCTGCGGGACCACGCGCAAAAAGCGTTCCTGAAGCAGGCTTTCGATTACTTGAAGAAACATGATATCCCTAACCCCCTGGAGGAAGAGCTGGCTAAGAAAAAAGAGCCTGAGCCTTGCGGCTGCCCAGGCGGCCGCACCATGGATTTCCGCGAGCCCTGCGCTTGCGGCGACGGCGCCGGCGAGGACGCCCCGGCTGCCCGGTCGCAGCTGCGGCAGTGGCCGGTGCAGCTGCACCTGGCCTCGCCTATGGCGCCGTATTTCCAGAAGGCCGACCTGGTGGTGGCGGCCGACTGCACGGCTTTCGCCTACGGCAACTTCCACAACGACTTCATAAAGGGCAAGGCCATCGTGATCGCCTGCCCCAAGCTCGACGACGGCCATGAAATATACCTGGAGAAACTGCAGGCCCTTATCGAGGACGCCAAGGTGAACACGCTGACCGTGGTGACGATGGAAGTGCCCTGCTGCAACGGCCTGCTGGCCATGGTGAAACAAGCCGCCGCGGCCGCCAAGCGCAAAGTGCCGGTAAAGCACGTGGTCATCGGCCTGCAGGGCGGCATCAAGAACGAAGATTGGGTGTAAGGTAGGAAACGAGGGAGGAAGTTGGCCGGGCGGCGCCGCCCGGCCTTTTTCCTCTTTACGGGGGCGGCCGTAAGGGCTAGAATATAGCCTGCCTCGGCGCGGGCCGGGAGGAGGGGACAATGAAGAACGCTATAATTTTCCTGCTGGTGATGTCGGCGGCCATCTACTCGGTTCTGCTGGCCAAGCCGGATATGTATTTCAATAAGCGGGTGGTTTACCGGGAATTCACCGTGCACACGCGCGTTCCGATTAACTCCGCCGAGGTGGAGGGCACGCTGGAGTCCGCGCGCGAGCGGATCGCTGCTTCGGAGCTGTTCAAGGACGGGATGAAGTTCGACCTGTACCTGCCCTCTTCCAGGAGCCAGTTCGCTTTCTTCACGCCGCTGCAGAACGGGGATTACGTGCGCGTCAGCGCGGTGAACGGCGGCATTTTTCTCGCGGCTGCCGATTTCAAGGCGGGCGAGGCGCGCAAAGTGCCCGGCGACGCCAAGTACCGCAGCCTCAGCTCGATAATAACCGTGGGCGCGGCCTGGGAGATGACCAGGCGCAAAATACGGCCGCTCACCTATGTGTTCATGCACGAGTGGAAAGTGCGCGGCTACGCCGCGATACTGGCCGGGCTGAACGGGGAGTTCAGCCCCTCCGACGCCTGCGCCGCCGCCGGCACGCCCGAGCAGCAGGACTACCGCTACCGCCTGATGCTGGAAACCGTATTAAAAGAAGAGCAGGTCTTCTACAACGATCTGCTGGATTCCAATTTCAGCTACGCTACCGCCGAGCAGCGCTTGCAAAAAGCCCACTGCGGCAACTGACGCGGGCTAGCCGCCCGCGCCCGCTTTCTCCGCCAGCAGCCGGTAGCGCCGGCTGAAATCCTCCATGCCGGTGTTCTCCTTGTAGCGGTGCGTTTCCAGCCACAGCAGGTAGCCCGCGTCCGCGGCCTCGTCCAGGCCGACCGGTCCCGGCAGCTGCAGGGCTTCCATGCCTGCGGCGTAATCCTCTTCTATCCTGAACAGTTCGGCGGTATATTCGCCGGCGAGGCCGAAGCCTTCCGGCTCCGGCTTGGCGCCCATGCGGGCCAGCAGCGCTTCCTTGGCGGCCGTATAGTCCTCCAGCAGTTTGTCCGCGACCGCGGTCTTGGCCGCGAAGCGGTTGGCACGCGCCGCCGCGCCGCCGTTTTCGTTCTGCGCGGACGGGGACAAGACCCGGAAAGAAATGAACAAGGCCGCGCCAAGCACGCCGGCGACCGTCGCGGCCCGCAGCAGCAGTTCTTTAACGTTTAAAAGGGAAGTCCCCGCGGCCGGAGGCGCTTCGGCCTGGGCCGGTTTTTCTTTCAAGGGCCTCCTGGCGAAAGGCTCGTAGCAGAGCCCGCAATACAGCGCGTCCCACTTGTTCCAGTAGCCGCATTTAAAGCATTTTTTCTTGTTCACGATTTTTTATGATACCAAAAATCCGCTGCGGCTTAACTTTGGGCGCGGATATTTGATAAGATATTTTCACGGCGCGGTGGCCAAGTGGTAAGGCGACAGTCTGCAAAACTGTTATTCGCGGGTTCGATTCCCGCCCGCGCCTGTCTTCTTTTTAAAATAATCTGGAGGAGGGGAAATCCCCTGAACGCCCATGAACCTCAGCAGATTAGCGCTGTCCCTCGGCCAGTCCGCCACCCTTAAGCTCAACGAATTAGCCAACAACCTCAAAGCCGAGGGCAAGCCCGTCATCCACCTGGGCGGCGGCGAGCCCGAAGAAAAAATACCCCGCGGCGCGCTGGAAGAGAGCGGAAAAATGCTCGACGCCGGCTTCGTGCGCTACACGCCCACCTCGGGCACGGCCGCGCTGAAGAAAGAGATCGCCGCCTATACCGAGCAGTACTACGGCGTGAAGCCCGGCCCCAAAAATATCTGCGTGGCCTCCGGCGCCAAGCAGGCCATTTACAATTTCCTCGTGGCGGTGACGGACCCCGGCGACGAAGTGATCTTCCCCGCGCCGTACTGGGTGAGCTACCCCGAGATGGTGAAACTGGCCTACGGGAACCCGGTGATAGTGCGCCCGCGCGAGGGCGAACTGCTGGCCAGGGCCGCCGACATAGAGGCGCACATCACCAGCCGCACCAAGGCCATCCTCCTCAATAGCCCCAACAACCCCTCCGGCCAGGTTTACGGCGAGGACTTCATCCGCAGGATGGTGGAGGTCTGCGAGGACCGCGGCGTCTACCTGCTGATGGACGACATCTATAACCGGCTGGTCTTCGACGGGCTCAAGGCCCCGTCGGCTTTTGAATTCTCCAACAAGCCCCTCAACGAGTCTCCCATCGTCTCCATCAACGGCGTGTCCAAGACTTTCTCCATGACCGGCTATCGCATAGGCTGGAGCGTGGCCAACGAAGCCGTTACGCAGGCTATGATCAAGGTGCAGGCGCAGATTTCTTCCTGCCCGTCGGCCCTCAGCCAGGCGGCCGCGGCCGGCGCGCTGCGCGAGGGCAACGGTTTTGTGGAGACGCTGCGCGACGGTCTGCAGAAGAAGCGCGACACTATGGTGGCCGAGCTGGCCAAGCTGAAGAAAGTGAAGCTGCACAAGCCCCAGGGCACGTTCTACAGCTTCGCGGATTTCAGCGCCTACGATAAGGATTCGGCCAGGCTCTCGGCCCTGTTGCTGGAGAAGGCCATGGTGGTGGCCGTGCCCGGCGTGGAGTTCGGCCTCGAAGGCCACCTGCGCCTGAGCTACTGCGGCGCGGAGAAAGACATAATAGAGGGCGTGAGCCGTATACGCAAGATTCTGGACTAGGAGAGAAGCCATGATAGAGACCGAGAACTCCGCGACGAACGAGATAAAAACCTCCAAAGCCATTTACAGGAACCTGTCCGCCCCCGTTCTTTACGAACACGCCGTGTCCGGGAAAGAGGCGGAGATCACCGCCGGCGGCGCGCTCTGCGCCCGCACCGGCAAGCATACCGCCCGTTCTCCGCGAGACCGGTTCGTGGTGAAAGAACCCTCCTGCGAAAAGAACGTCTGGTGGAGCGATCAGAACGAGGCCATAGACGAAGACGTTTTCGAAAAGCTTTACGCCAAGGTGCGGAACTACCTGGCCGACAAGGATGTTTACCAGCGCGACTGCTACGCGGGCTCGGACCCCAAGAACCGCCTGGCTGTGCGCGTGTACACCGAGCTGGCCTGGCATAGCCTGTTCGTCGCGAGCATGCTCATAGAGCCCGCCCCCGGCGAACTGGCCGGTTTCATGCCCGGCTTTACCGTTGTCTGCGTGCCGGGGTTTACCGCCGTGCCCCAGGCGGACGGCACCCGCGGCAGCGCCTTTATCCTGCTCAACTTCAAGCGCAAGATCGTGCTGATAGGCGGTACCGCCTACGCCGGAGAGATAAAGAAGGCCGTGTTCACGGTCATGAATTACCTGCTGCCGCTCAAGGGCGTGATGCCCATGCATTGTTCCGCCAATGTGGGCAAGAAAGACGATACCGCCATCTTCTTCGGCCTGTCCGGCACGGGCAAGACCACCCTCTCCTCCGACCCGCTGCGCCGCCTGATAGGCGACGACGAACACGGCTGGAGCGATAACGGCGTGTTCAACTTCGAGGGCGGCTGCTACGCCAAGGTCATCAACCTCAACGCCGAGGCCGAGCCCCAGATCTACGCCACCACGGGGCGCTTCGGCACCGTGCTCGAGAACGTGGTGTACGACAAGGACACCCGCTCGCTCGACCTCGACGACGGGTCGCTCACCGAGAATACCCGCTCGGCTTACCCGCTGCACTTCATAGACAACGCCATCAAGGGCGCGGCCTTCCCGCACCCGAAGAACATCGTGATGCTCACCTACGACGCCTTCGGCGTGCTGCCGCCCATAGCGCGGCTTTCCCCCGAGCAGGCCATGTATCACTTCATCTCGGGCTACACCGCCAAGGTGGCCAATACCGAGATGGGGATTAAGGAACCTAAGGCCACGTTCAGCACCTGCTTCGGCGCGCCTTTCATGCTGCACCACCCCTCCGTCTACGCCGAACTGCTGGAGAAAAAGATGAAGGCGAGCAAGGCCGAGTGCTGGCTCATCAACACCGGCCTGTGCGGCGGCCCCTACGGCGTGGGCAAGCGCATGAGCATCAAGCACACCCGCGCGCTGCTCAATTCCGCCCTGGACGGCGCCCTCTCCAAGGTGAAGTTCATCAAAGACCCCGTGTTCGGCTTCGAGATCCCGACGGAATGCCCCGGCGTGCCCGCCGAGGTGCTCAACCCCCGCGAAACCTGGGCCGACAAGGCCCTCTACGACGCCAAGTGCAAGGAACTGGCCGGCCTGTTCGCAGCGAACTTCAAGAAGTTCAGCGTGACCAGCGCCGCCATAAACGGCGCCGGCCCGAAGATCTGAGGCCGGCCCGGACAAAGGCCCCCCGGCAGCGGGGGGCCTTTTTTTTGCGGCGGCGGCCCGGCGACTATTCTATTGACACCGCCGAGGAAAAATAGGTTATATGTACTTGTAATTTAGAAGTATATACCACAGGAGGAAGTACAATGCCCGCTGCAAAAGCTAACTCGAAGTTCATGGCCCCCATAACCCCCAACGAGACCCTCGCCGCCGTGATCGGCCCCAAGCCGGTTCCCCGCACCGAGATCGTGAAGAAACTGTGGGCCTACATCAAGAAGAACAACCTGCAGGACAAGAAGAACAAGCGCAACATCAACGCTGACGAGAAGCTGCTGAAGCTGTTCGCCGGCAAAAAGCAGGTCACGATGTTCGACCTGGCCAAGATCATCGGCAAGAACGCGAAATAAGCCGGTAAACGAGTTAACGCCGCCCGCTTCAAAACGGGCGGCGTTTTTATTTGTGCAGAGGCGGCAAAATAGGTCTAAAGGCCCAGAGAGGCCTGGGCCTTTAGGGATTGACATTCGTCAACTGTTGTTTCATAATATATACAGGTGAACATTATGAAACGCGCGCTGAACATGCTGATGACGCTGACGCTGGCCCTGGGGGCCGGTTCGGCCGCGCGCGCCGCCGGCGGCGACCCTTCCGTCACCCCCGCGGCCTACCACGGGGACAACGACCTGCGCGAGGCCTACGAGGCCAGCGCGCGCATGCGCATGCTGTCCGAGTCCACCGTGGCGCTGTTCTCCCCCAGGAACCTGATGCTGGACGAAGCCACCGGCAACTACAATCTCAAGAAACTCAATGTTAAGCAGAAGTTCAACCTGCGCGACGGCGAGACCTTCAACGATCAGCCCTCCGGCGCCTTCTGCTCGGGCGTCCTGGTAGGCGAAGACCTGGTGCTGACGGCCGGCCACTGCCTGGCCCCTCACCCCAAGGGCGGCCCCTGCGGCAGCGTGCTCTTCGCTTTCGGTTTCGCCTACAGCCGCGCCGGCTCGGCGCCGGTCTCCATACCGGCCGAAGACGTGTACGGCTGCTCCGAGGTTGTGCAGCAGCATGTGCGCGAGCAGGATAAGGAAGGTTTCGGCGAGCACTTCACCTGCCGCGGCGGCAGCTGCCAGACTTTCGCGGTGAATGGCAAGGGCGCCGACTATGCCCTGGTCCGCCTGAACAGGCCCGTCAAGAACCGCGTGCCGCTGGCCATAAGCCGCGCCGCGGTAAAAGCCGGGGCCCGGGTGGGCGCCATAGGTTATCCCAGCGGCATGCCCGTGAAGGTGCAGGAAGAAGGCGCCAGCGTGCGTACCGTCAACGCCAACGGCTACTTCGTGACCGACCTGGACACCTTCGGCGGCAATTCCGGCAGCCCCGTTTTCAACCTGGACACGTACAAGATAGAGGGCATACTGGTGCGCGGCGACCCCGATTACTCCTACGATTCCAACACCCCCGGCGGCGCCGCGGTGAACGACCCCCGCAGGCCCTACCAGTACGCGCCCGGCCGCGCCAACTACTACGCCCAGGACGGCGGCGACGGCGAGGAAGTGACCCTCATAGGCGAGGTGCAGGGCCTGATCCCCGTAAACCGCTTCGAAGCCGCGCTTGACCAGGCCGCGCGCCGCGCTTCGCAGCCCGCCAGCTCCGCCCCCAAAGCGGTGCCGGCCATCTACTCGCCCGGCCAGGGAGTCGGCGTGCAGCCCGCCGTCTACTACCCGACGGAGCCTTCCGCCCCCCAGCCGGTTCGGATCTGAGGCGTTATGAAGAACATCCTTATACTGGTTTTCGCCCTCGCGCTGCCCGCGCTGGCCGCCGCGCAGAATAAGACCATCTATGGCGAGGACAGCCGCCTGGACTTCTATGAGGTCACCGACCGCGCGGAGCGCTCGGCCATGGTGTCCGCCGTTTCACTTTTCCGCGACACCGCGCTGACCGGAGAGGGGGCCGTGCTGACCGTGAAAGGCGCGCTTTTCGGCGACGAGCGCCGCGCCATCTGCCCCGGGCAGAAATTCTTTGAGCAGCGCAGCGCGGCCTTCTGTTCCGGCACGCTGATAGCGCCCGACCTGGTGCTTACCGCCGGGCATTGCATGGGAGACAAGAACAAGCCGGCCAGCCGCTGCGAGCGGACGAGTTTCGTTTTCGGCTACGCCGTCTCCTCCGAGGGTGCGGCCACCAATACGGTCGCCAAATCTAACGTCTACTCCTGCTCCAAAGTGGAGATCTACGCCAACGGCGCCGCCGGCGACTATTCCGTGGTACGGCTGGACCGGCCGGTACAGGGTCGTCCCGCCGCCCGGCTGCACGCCGGCGCTTTCCCCGAGGTAGGCAGCAGCATTTTTACCGTGGGCGGCCCCTACGGCCTGCCGCTCAAAGTGGTGAATGACGCCTTGGTGCGCTTCATGAGCCCGCAAGGAACCTTCTTCGGTACCAACCTGGACACTTCGGGCGGCAATTCCGGCGGCGGCATTTTCGCCGCGCGCGACGGCGCGCTGATAGGCGTGCATACCGCCAGCTGGGACCCGGACCTGGTGGAGATCCCCCTGCCGCGCGGCCACGGCCTGCCGGCCGACGATGACCGGGTGAAAGCGGGCAAATGCAAGACCATCACCACCCTGGAGCAGGCGGGCGGCCACGGCAAGAAGGGTTATGTGCTTTCCAAGATTCCCGGCCTGGCGGCCCTGCTGCGCGGCGACGCCCGCGGCGCGGCCGAAGAGGCTGTGGACATGCCGGTAACGGAGCTTCCCGCCGGGCGGGCGGACCTGTCCAGGTTCGGCGCTTTCCCGTAAATCCGGGAGGATAAAAAGAACGAGGCCCGGTTCTCAGCCGGGCCTCGTTCTTTTTTTGCGGCGGGCTTAGTCCTTGCGGCGGTCCACTATGTAGTGGCTCTTGTCGGAGACCTTGGCGGCTTTCTTGAGCTCCGTGCCGATGTTGCTGACATGGGCGAAGGACTGCAGCGGGCGGACCGTGTTGTGCACGATGCCGATGGCGATGGACAGGAAGGGGAACTTCCTGATATTGCCCTGCCGGTCGGTGGCCACGATGTGGCCGCGCTCGCGGTCGGCCTTGCTGTAGAAGGAGGGCGCGATCTCGTCGAAGGCGTGCACGATGCGCTTGGCCAGCTCCTCCGAACGCTCGTAGGTGGTGACAACTATGAAGTCGTCGCCGCCGATATGGCCGATGAAGTCCTCGGAATTCTCGTTCTGGATGGTGAGCTTCACCAGCAGGTTGGCCGTGGCCTTGAGGATGCGGTCGCCGGCCTCGAAGCCGTAGATGTCGTTGTAGGCCTTGAAATTGTTGAGGTCGAGGTACAGCACCGCGAAGGGACCGCCCTTGGAGATCTCGCGCTCCACCCGGGCCTGGATGGACGGGTTGCCGGGGAGCTTAGACAGCGGGTTGGTGTCGAGCACCTGCTTGTTGCGCTTGAGGATCATGCGGATGCGCGCCACCAGTTCGTCGGCGTCCACCGGCTTTATCAGGTAATCGTCTATGCCCATGCTGAGGCCCTTGAGCTTGGCGTGCTTCTCGCCGAAGGCCGTCACGATCATGATCGGAATGTGGGCGAACAGCGGGTTGTTCTTGAGGTCCTGCGCCACTTCCAGGCCGTTCTTGCGCGGCATGTTGTAGTCGAGCACGATGATGTCGGGGTGGGTCTCGAAGACCGCCTTCATGGCCTCCACCCCGTCGGTGGCGGTGATGACGTCGAAGCCGGAGTACTCCACCATTTCCTTCATCAGGTACAGCAATTCGGTCTGGTCATCGGCCATCAGCACGCGCGGCTTGGAGGGCGGCAGCTGCGCCGGGGAGCCCTCGGGCGCCGGCGCGGGGCCCTGCGAGGTCTGCTCCTCGATGAGCTTGATCAGCAGGTCGGCGGGGATGTCCCGCGAAACTATCTCGGGCAGGCCGGTGAGGATGCCGCGCTCCTGGTAATTGTCCAGGCGCAGGGCGCTGAGCACGATGATCGGGATCTTGGCCGTGTCGGACGACTCCTGCATCTCGTCCATGATGGCGAAGCCGTCCTTGCCGGGCATCATGATGTCGAGCAGGAGCGCGTCCGGTTCCTCGGAGCGCAGCACGTCGATCACGGCCAGGGGGTTGTTGACCACCACGGGGCGGTAGTTGTTGGCCTCGAGGAACATCTGCACGAGGTCGGAGAATTCGGTGTCGTCGTCGGCCACCACCACGGTCTGCTGGCGGCCTTCGGCCGGCGGGGCGGCCTTAAGCAGCGCGGCCTTGAGGGCTTCGAAATCCACGGGCTTGGTGAGGTAGCCGCAGACGCGCGGCGCCGGCCCGGTGACGATCTCGGTCTTGCGGGTCTGCGAGAAGACAATGATCTTCTGCGCCTCGGTAAAGGGGTTTTTCTTGAGCTCGTTGATGAACTCCAGCGGGTTGAAGGCCTGGATGAGGATGTTGAGGATGACGAGGTCCGGCTTCCAGTTCTGCACGGCCGTCAGGGCCTGCTGGTAGTTGGTCACGGTCTGGGCCTTGTAGCCGCGGCCCTCCAGGAAAGTGGTCAGGGCCGCAGCCGCGGCGGCGTCGGTGTCAACGAGGAGTATCTTCTTGGCTGCGGCGTCCATGTTTTGATTTTAACATTTATAAAAAGGGTTTGCGCGGCCCGTTTATTGGTAGAATTCAGGGGTGCCAGACAAAGAAAATCCTTGGGGTTACGCCCAGCTGGGCCTGGAGCTGACCGGGGCGGTGCTGCTGGGTTTCTGGGCCGGTTACCAGGCCGACAAGCGGCTGGGCACCGGGCCCTGGCTGACCCTGAGCGGCGCGGCCGCCGGGGTGGCCGCCGGATTCTACCTGGCCTGGCGAGAGCTTTTCGCGAACGGGGCCGGCCCCGGCGGGGGGAAGAAATGAGCCCTTGGAGCGCGGTATTCTGCGGGGCGCTGATCGGGGCGGTCTCCGGCTGGCTGTCCCGCCTGGCCGTGGGGCGGGTCCTCCATTCCGGCCACGCCGTCTTCTTTTCGGTTTACGCGGCCGGGCTTTTCCTGCGGCTGCTGCTGCTCGCGGCCGGGGTCTTTTTCCTCCGTCATGAAAAATATATAATTATTATAGCGTTCGCGGCGCCGCTGATAGTGTTTCAGACCGCTTTCGAGGCTTTTCCGCTGAAAAATGGGACTAAAAGAAATCCTTGAGCACCACATTCTGGACCATGTCTGGTCCTGGGTCTCGCTCGGCCCGCTGAGGCTCCCGCTTTCCAAGCATCTGCTGATGCTGCTGGTGGCCTCTTTCATCCTCCTCGTTCTCTTCCCGCTGGTGATCCGCAGCCGCTCCGCCGCGCTGGCGCCGTTCCGCGCGCTCATCGAGATCATCGTGCTGTTCCTGCGCGACGAGGTGGTGACGCCCAGCCTCGGCAGCAAGGGCGGGGCCTTCATGGGCTACTTCTCCACGCTGTTCTTCTTTATCCTGATCCTCAACCTGCTGGGCCTGGTGCCTTACGGCTCCACCGCCACCGGCAACCTGGCCGTCACCGGCGGCCTGGCGCTCACCAGCTTCCTGCTGATCAACTACGTCGGCATCAGGGAGCAGGGGCTCGTGGGCTATTTCGCCCACATGGTGCCCAAGGGCGTGCCGGCGGTGCTCTACCCCATCCTTTTCCCGATCGAGCTTATCGGCCTGGTGACCAAGGCCTTCGCGCTCTGCGTCCGTCTCTTCGCCAACATGATAGCCGGGCACATGGTGATCCTGGCCTTCGTGAGCTTCATCTTCATCTTCGGCTCGTTCGGGCTGGCCATGGGTCTCGGCGTGGCGCCAGTGTCCGTGGCGCTGGTGCTGTTCATGCTGCTGCTGGAACTGTTCACCGCTTTCCTGCAGGCTTACATTTTCGTGTTCCTGACGGCGATCTTCACCGGCATGGCGATGCACCCGCACTAAGACGGGACGCCCTGGATTTTGTTTCGATATTTCAACGGAGGTAGTAACATGAACGACATGACATTTATAGGCCTGGGTTACCTGGGCGCGGGCATCGGCGCCGGCCTCACCCTGATCGGCGCGGGCCTGGGCATCGGCAAGATCGGCGCCGGGGCCCTCGAAGGCCTCGCCCGCCAGCCCGAAGCCGGCGGCGCGCTGCGCACCACCATGATCATCGCCGCGGCCCTCATCGAGGGGCTCGCCTTCTTCGCGCTGGTCATCTGCTTGCTGGCGGTCATGAACTTCTCCGCGCCCAAGAGCGGCGACGCCGCCGCCCCGGCGCATACCGAAGCGCAGAAGTAAGACGGACCGGGGCAGCCGCGGGACCGGGACAGCCCGGAGTCCCGGGGCCTCCCGGCCCTGAACTGGAGTCACTATGGAAGCGTTAATTAAGCCGGAATTCGGCTTGATGTTCTGGACGATAGTCTGCTTCGTCCTGCTGGCCCTGCTGCTTTCGCGCACCGCGTGGAAGCCGCTGCTGCAGGCCGTGGAGGAGCGCGAGCGGGCCATCAGGCACGACCGGCACACCGCCGAGACCGCCCGCGCCGAGGCCGAAAAACTGAAAGCCGAGCTGGACGCTAAATTGGCCGAGCTGAAGGCCGAGATCTCCCGCCGCCTGGAAGAGGCGCGGATCTCGGCCGAAAAAGAGAAGGACGTCCTCATCGAGGAGGCCCGCAAGAGCGCCGGCGTGATAGTGGAAGCCGCCCGCAACGAGATCGAGGCGCAGAAGCTGGAAGCCGCCCGCGAACTCAGGGGCAAGGTGGCCGAACTTTCCGTCCTCGCCGCCGAGCGCATCCTGCTCAAGCAGCTGGACCACCGCGCCAACACCGACCTGGCCTCCAGGTACCTGGCCGAGCTGGAGAAGGAGCGCCCCGAGCTGAAACTCGGGGGCGAATAATGGATACCGGCGCCAGGATCCTCGCCAAGCGCTACGCCCGGGCCTACATGGACCTGGACGGCAAGGCGCATACCGCCGCCGCGGCCTCCGCGGCGCAGGTAAAGCTGGAGGGGCTGCGCAAGGTATTCGAGGCGGCGCGCCCGCACCTGCGCAACCTGACTCATCCTGCGGTCAATTCCGAGGTCAAGCTGGCCGCGCTGGCAAAAATACTGGGCCAAGGGAATTTCGGGCCGGCGGCCGGCTTCGCCGACCTGCTGGTTCGCCAGGGGCGGTTCGGCCTGTTCGAGGAGATCATGCGGGAATGCCTGCGCCTCGATTACGATTTCTGCGGGATAGTGCGGGCCGAGGTGTTCAGCCGCTACCCGCTTTCCGAAGGCGAAGTGAAGAGGATAACCGCCCTGCTCTCCGGCGCCGTCGGCCGCAAGATCAGCCTGCGCCAGGTGATAGCCGAGAGGGTGCTGGGCGGTTTCGAAATAAAAATAGGCGACACCGTTATCGACGCCACCGCGCGCGGCAGGCTGGAGGCCATGAAGGCCCGCCTGCTGAAAGGATAGGCTTTATCGAGGCTTCGCCTCGATAGCCCCGGGACAACGAGGATTACAATGATACGACCTGAGGAAATTACAGAGATCATCAAGGGACGGATAGAGAAATTCATCCCCGAAGCGCAGCTGTCCGAGACCGGGCAGGTGCTGCAGATCGGCGACGGCATCGCGCGCATCTACGGCCTCAGCGCCGCCATCGTGGGCGAGCTGCTGGAGTTCGAGGGCGGCGTGTCCGGCATGGTGCTCAATATCGAGCGCGAGAACGTGGGCGCCGTCGTGATGGGCTCCGATACCCTCATCAAGGAAGGCGACCGCGTGAAGCGCACCGGCCGCGTGCTGGAAGTCCCCGTCGGCCCCGAGCTGATAGGCCGCGTGGTGGACGCCCTCGGCAACCCGATCGACGGCAAGGGCCCGCTGAACGCCAAGAAGAAGCGCCCCGTGGAAGTCATCGCCCCCGGCGTGGTGGAGCGCGCCCCGGTCAAGGAGCCGCTGCAGACCGGCCTCAAGGCCATCGACGCCATGATCCCGATAGGCCGCGGTCAGCGCGAGCTCATTATCGGCGACCGCCAGACCGGCAAGACCGCGGTCGCGATCGACGCGATCATCAACCAGAAGAACGAGCCGGCCGACAAGCGCCCCATCTGTATCTACGTGGCCATCGGCCAGAAGCAGTCCACCGTGGCGCGCGTGGCCAAGACCCTCGAGGACAACGGCGCGATGGAGTACTCGGTGATAGTTTCCGCCTCCGCCTCGGACCCGGCCTCCATGCTTTACCTCGCCCCGTATACCGGCTGCGCCATCGGCGAGGAGTTTATGTGGAACGGCAAGCACGCGCTGGTCATCTACGACGACCTGTCCAAGCACGCGCAGAGCTACCGCCAGATGTCGCTGCTGCTGCGGCGCCCCCCGGGCCGCGAGGCGTATCCCGGCGACGTGTTCTATCTCCATTCCCGCCTGCTCGAGCGCGCCTGCAAGCTGTGCGACAAGAACGGCGGCGGCTCGCTGACGGCCCTGCCCATCATCGAGACCCAGGCCAGCGACGTGACGGCCTACATTCCCACCAACGTCATCTCCATCACCGACGGCCAGATCTACCTGGAGTCGAGCCTCTTCCACTCCGGCATCAAACCCGCCGTCAATGTGGGCATCTCGGTGAGCCGCGTGGGCAGCTCGGCCCAGATCAAGGCCATGAAGCAGGTGGCCGGCCAGCTGCGCCTCGACCTGGCGCAGTACAACGAGCTCGCGGCCTTCGCGCAGTTCGGCAGCGACCTCGACAAGGCCAGCACCGACCTCTTGAAGCGCGGCCAGCGCATGGTGGAACTCCTGAAGCAGGACCAGTACGCGCCCATGCCCGTGGTGGAGCAGGTGGCGGTGCTGTTCGCCGGCACGCGCGGCTACATCGACGACGTGGAGCTGGAGAAGGTGCGGCAGTTCGCGTCTTCGCTGGTGAAATTCCTGCGCGATTCCTACGCCAACCTGCTGACCGACATCCTGGAGAAGAAGCAGCTGGACCAGGACCTCGAGCAGCGCCTGGCCGACGCCGTCACCGATTTTAAGAAGCGTTTCGCTTAAGAGGATATATGAAAAAATACCTCGTAACCGGCGGCGCCGGGTTCATCGGCTCCAACATCGCTTTCGCCCTCGAGGGCGAGCGCAAGGCGCGCGTGGCCGTGCTGGACAATTTTTCGTCGGGCAACTACAAGAACCTGCTCGGTTTCGGCGGGGACGTGATCGCCGGCGACATCCAGTCGAAGGAGTGGTTCGCCCGCGCCGGCAAGGTGGACGCGGTGTTCCACCAGGCGGCGGTGGTGGACACCACCGTGACTGACCAGCGCGCGATGATGGCCGCCAACGTGGACGGCTTCCGCAACGTGCTGGAATACGCGCTGGAGTACGGCGTCAAGCGCGTGATCTACGCCTCCTCCGCGGCCGTCTACGGCAATTCCCCGTGCCCGATGCACGAGGACCAGGCGCCCACCCCTGAGAACGTCTACGGCTTTTCCAAGGCCATCATGGACAACGTGGCCCGCGACTTCGCGGCCGCGCACAAGGACATGACGATAGTGGGCCTGCGCTATTTCAACGTCTACGGGCCGCGCGAGTACTACAAGGGCAAGATGGCCAGCATGGTCTTCCAGCTCTACAACCAGATGAAGGCCGGGAAACGTCCGCGCGTCTTCAAGTTCGGCGAGCAGATGCGCGACTTCGTCTACGTCAAGGACCTGGTGCGCGCCAACCTCAACGCGCTCGACGCCAAGCGCTCCTGCGTTTGCAACGCGGCCACCGGCAAGCCCTGCAACTTCAACGAGGTGATAGAGGCGCTCAACAAGGCCCTGAAGACCGACCTGGCGCCCGAATACTTCGATAACCCCTACTCTTTCCTGCAGCTGAAGACGCAGGCCGACCTGCGTCAGACGAAGGCGCTGCTGAACTACCGGCCCGAGTGGAGCCTGGCCGACGGCATAGCCGACTACGTGGCAATACTGGAGAAGACCAGGATCTAAGGGACTATGGCCTCACTGCGAGACATCCGGAAGCACATCTCTTCCGTCAAGAGCATCAAACAGATCACCTACGCCATGAAGATGGTGGCGGCGGCGCGCATCAAGCGCGCGCAGAACTCCATCCTGGCCTCGCGGCCTTTCGCGGTGGAAATGGACCGCCTGATAGCGGACCTCTACTGCGAGCTCGGCGAGGGCGACCTGGACGGCACCCTGGCTAAGGAGCTATTCTGCGAACGCCCGCTGGACGGGACGCGCTGCCTGGTGCTGGTCACTGCCGACAAGGGCCTCTGCGGCTCTTTCAACACCAACTTGCTCAAAGCCGCGGCGGCCTGGCTGAAAGAGCACCGCAACCAGAAGATCTGCGCTGTGGCCGTCGGCCGGAAGGGGCGCGACTTCCTCAAGCGCCTGAAGGGGCTGGACCTGGAGATCGTCCACGAGATGGTGGGCGTCTTCCCCAAGGTCGGCTACATGCACGCGCAGCTGCTGGCCGACGCCGTGCTGAAGCTCTACGGCGAGCGGCCCGTGGGCAAGGTGACGCTGATCTATAACGAATTCAAGTCCCTGGTGTCCCAGCGCATAGTTACCGACCAGCTGCTGCCCCTGAAAGCGCATATCCTGGGCTGCGGTACCGCCGCCCGCGCGGCGGATTTCGCCTTCGAGCCGGCCAAGGCCGAGCTGTTGAACGCCCTGTTGCCCCGGCACGTAGGCGCCCAGTTGTACCGTATGCTGCTGGAGTCGCAGGCCGCCGAGCTGGCCGCGCGCATGAGCGCCATGGAGTCCGCCTCCAAGAATGCCGCCGAGCTGATAGAGGACCTGACGCTGAAGATGAACAAGACCCGCCAGACGATGATCACCACGGAGCTCAACGAGATCGTGAGCGGCTCCGAAGCGCTGGGCGGCTGAGGGATTTAAGGAGCTAAGCATGAACACCGGTAAAATAGTGCAGATCATAGGTCCCGTGCTGGACGTGGAGTTCCAGCAGGGCCAGCTGCCGCGCATCCTCAACGCGCTGAAGATCAAGTACAGGGAAGACGGCGAGGAGAAGACGCTGGTGGCCGAAGTGGCGGCCCACCTGGGTGACAACACCGTGCGCGCCATCACCATGGGGCCCACCACGGGCCTGGGCAAAGGCCTGGAGGTCAAGGACACCGGCTCCCCACTCAAGGTGCCCGTAGGCGACGCCTGCCTGGGCCGCCTGATGGACGTGCTGGGCGAGCCCAAGGATTACCGCGGTCCCATCGACACCAAGGAGCATTTGCCGATCCACCGCGACCCGCCCCCGCTCACCGAGCAGAAGACCTCTCCCGAAATTTTCGAGACCGGCATCAAGGTCATAGACCTGCTGGCGCCCTTCATGAAGGGCGGCAAGGTGGGCCTGTTCGGCGGCGCCGGCGTGGGCAAGACCGTGGTCATCATGGAGCTCATTAACAACGTCGCGCGCGAGCACAAGGGCTGCTCGGTGTTCGGCGGCGTGGGCGAGCGCTCCCGCGAGGGCAACGATCTGTGGCTGGAGATGCAGGAGTCCAAGCTTTCCGACGGCTCCACCGTGCTGTCCAAGACCGCGCTGGTGTTCGGCCAGATGAACGAGCCGCCCGGCGCCCGCGCGCGCGTGGCGCTGACGGCCCTGACCCAGGCGGAATACTTCCGCGACCAGAAAGGGCAGGACGTGCTGTTATTCCTCGACAACGTGTTCCGCTACGTGCTCGCCAACGCCGAAGTGTCGGCGCTGCTGGGCCGCATGCCGAGCGCCGTGGGCTACCAGCCTACCCTGACCACCGAGATCGGCGCGCTGGAGGAGCGCATCACCTCCACCAAGAAAGGGTCCATCACCTCCATCCAGGCCGTGTACGTGCCCGCCGACGACTTCACCGACCCCGGCGTGGCCAACGTGTTCACCCACCTGGACACCACCGTGGCGCTGTCCCGCTCGATCGCCGAGCTGGGCATCTACCCCGCCGTCGACCCGCTGGACTCCACGTCCCGCATCCTGGACCCGCGCGTGATCGGCAACGACCACTACAACACGGCCCGCGGTGTGCAGAAGATCCTGCAGCGCTACAAGGAACTGCAGGACATTATCGCCATTCTCGGCATCGACGAGCTGTCCGACGAGGACAAGAAGACCGTCAACCGCGCCCGCAAGATCCAGAAGTTCATGTCGCAGCCGTTCTCCGTGGCCGAGAAGTTCACCGGCCGCCCCGGCAAGTACGTGCCGCTCAAGGAGACCATCCGCAGCTTCCAGGAGATCCTCAGCGGCCGCCTGGACGACCTGCCCGAGCAGGTGTTCTGGATGGCCGGCGGCATAGAAGAGGTCATAGAACGCGGGCGGCAGCAGAAATAAAAGCATGGAAAAGAAGAGACTGCTCCTTACCATAGTCACGCCGGAGAAGACCGTCCTCGCGGACAAGCCGGTGGACGCCGTCACCATCCCCGCCTTCGCCGGCGAGATGGGCGTGCTGCCGGGGCACGCGTCTTTCGCCGTGCAGCTTAAAGAGGGCGTCATGCACTACCGCGACGGCCATAACCGGGAGATCTTCGCCGTGCTTTCCGGCTTTGCCGAGATCCACCGCGACAAGGTGCTGGTGCTCGCCGAGGCCGCGGAGCTTTCCAAAGAGGTCAACGAGGAGCGGGCCCGGCAGGCCTACCAGAAGGCCAAGGAGAGCCTGGCCATACGCGGGGCTGACCTGGACCTCGACGAGGCCAACGCCGCGCTGCGCCGCGCCGCTGTGCGCATGAAGGTGGCGGAGTTCAAACGCAAGCACAAGCAGTAGGCCGTTCCCGCCGGGGGCGGCCGCGGGCCTTCAGGATTTTTGGAGTCAGGGTTTGACGGCGGTGTGAACCGCCACGGCGCCGGGGCAAAGCGCGCGGGCGTGCACCCCTTCGAAACCGGCTTCGGCCAGCAGCGCGGAGAACTCCGCGGCCCCGTAAAAATTCAGGATGGTGTTGCGCAGGAACAGGTAGGACTGCCTGCTCTTCGGCGAGATCAGCGCCAGCGCGCCGATAGCCGCCTTCACGTACAGCCTCATTAAAAATCTTACCGCCGGGTTCTCCGGGCGCGTGGTCTCGACGTTGAGGAACACGCCGCCCGGCTTAAGCACGCGGCGGAATTCCCGCAGGGCGGCCAGCAGTTTTTCCCTGTCCAGGTTGAGGTTGCGGGTGGCGAAGGAGATGGTGACGAGGTCGAACGAGGCGGCCGGGAAGGGCAACTCCTTGGCCTCGGCCTGCGCCAGTTTTACTCCGGGCAGTCGCGCCGCCGCCCGTGAGAGCATGGCCCCGCTCAGGTCGGCCCCGGTCAGCTCCAGGCCGGGCCCGTAGGCGCGCCGCAGGGCCAGGCAGAAGTCGCCGGTGCCGCAGCAGGCGTCGAGGGCGCTGCGCGCTCCGGGCGCCGCCGCGCGGCCCAAGCCGGCGGCCCTGCGCCGCCAGTAGAGGTCCAGGCCGAAGGTCAGGAAAGAGTTGGCCGCCTCGTAAAAATGATAAATGCCGTCGTAAAACCCGGCGACTGCCAGCTCGGTTTTAGACGGCATTTATGACGCGGAAAAAAGAGAGAGAGTTACTTCTTCTCTTCTTTGTTGTCGTTTTCGGCCACGAACTTCTTGATGTCCTCGATGCCCTCAATGATGAGGCGCGCCTTGGAGAGGCCGAAGGAGAACGGGTACTTGTCGTTCTCGTTGCGCTTGAGTATCAGGACGGGCTGCCCTTTGTATTCGGTTCTTTCAACGATCATATTGTCTTCCTCCACGCGCTGGCCCCCCAGCGGGTCGCGCTTAAGCCAAAATATTAACATAAACGCCGCGGGGTTTTCAATATTAATATTATTTTATTCATATTTATATTGAATAGCGGGCGGGTTTGCCGTGCCCGCGGCTTTTTTGTTAAAGTCGGTTCATGGGTAAAAAAGAACTGCTGTGGGAACTCGCCGTTAAAGCCGTTAAAACGCTGGTGGCGCTCTTCACCCTGTTCGCCATGGGGATCTTCGTGGAGAGCCTGCCCTACGCCCGCTCGCTGCCTTTCCTGAGCGCCAGGTTGCCCGTCAGCGTGTTCCTCAACGCCGTGGTCTCGCTGCTGGCCGTCATCGTGTTCGTGCGGTTCGGGGCCGAGGCCTCGCCCGCCGCAGACGGGATGCTCTCCTTCATGCCCGACGCGGGCCGCCTGGGGCGCAGCGTGGTCAAGATCCTGGCGCTGCTGTTCTCGTACTACGCTTTCCAGGAGGCCATCTTCCCGTTCATTGAGGGCTTCGAGTGGGTCTACCAGTCGGTTTTCCTGGGGTTTACGCTTTTCTTCGTGGTGCGGGCCGGGCTGCAGATCTACGGTTCCAGCGAGGAAATCAGCCGCTTCCTGATAGCCGCGCTGCGCCAGGGGACGCAGGCGGCGCCGGCCGCGGAGAATAAGCCCGAATAAGCCCGCTGGCTCAGAGCGGCACGGCGGCCGATTTCACCGACGCCGAGTAGAGGGAGTTCCTGATAAGCTTTACGCAGTACCTAGCGTTGCGCAGGCCCGAGCCGCGCGGCGAGGTCCCTTCCATTTCCTTCCTGAACTCCGCCAACTCGGCGGCCAGCCACTCCGGCCTGGCGGCGTCGGGCCTGTCGGAAAATTCCACGTCCTCGCGGGGCGCGCCTTCCACGTCGAGGCGGAGCAGCCCGCCGTCGGCTTCCAGGCGGCCGGCCGCGCCGGAGACGGAAATTTTCAGGCGCGCTTCAGCGGCGTTGAAGGCTACATGCGCAAAGCCGTCGGCGCCGTTGAAATGCGCGTGCACCGCCGCGGCCGGCCCGCCCGGATTCCTGGCGGCCACGGCCACGGGCGGCAGCCGGGCGCAAGAGAGCAGCAGCGAGAGCGGCCGCCAGAGCGCGGCGGCCGGTTCCGCCGGCGGGGGGCCGACGACCAGTTCCTGCACGCAGGTGTAATTTATTTCGCCCGCCAGGCCGCGGTCCAGCGCCTTCTCCAGCGCCCGCAGTACCGGCGAGCGCTCCCAGGGCTGCAGCGGAAAAACAGAGCGGCCCGCCTCCGCGGCGGCGGCTCGCAGAGCTTCGAATTCGGTGGTGGAGGCGCAGAAAGGCGGCTCGCAGACCGCGTGCAGGCCGCGCTTCAGCGCCAGTTCTATTACCGCGGCGGCGCGGCCGGCCGGCAGGCTGACGGCGGCGAAATCGAGACCCGGTTCGGAGAAAAGTTCCTCTGCCGAGCCTAGCAGGCGCAGGCCGCGCGGCAGGGGGGCGGCTCCCGCGGCCCCATCCGGGCAGAAGGCCGGCAGTTCTAAACCGGCGGCGGCAAAGCCGCCGGCCAACCGTGAGAGAGCGTCCCTGCCGCCAATAAATGCGCCTTTCATATCGATATTTAAGCAAAAAGAGGGGCGGCTAAAAATTCCGGTCTCGCCATGGACCGGTGATTTGTTGATAACTTTGTTGAAAACTTGTTGACAAGGTGTTGACAACTCTTGAATTCAATGTAATAATTATTTAATATAGATGCTCTATACTGGACTTAGGGCCGGGTAGGGCAGTCAGGGGCGGTATATTTGCCGGAGGGTGCAAAAAACTAAATGCTTTCAAACCTGGTAAAAAAAATGTTCCCGTCGAAGGATGTCATAGGCATTGACATCGGGAACTACGCCGTTAAAGTGGTCTGCCTCGGCGAGGAGAAGAAGGTGCTCAAGCTCAAGGACTGGGGCTATATCCCGCTCCCGTTCAAGCCCGACACCACTCCCGAAGAGAAAAAAGAGATCATTTCGCAGGAGATCCGGGCCTACATCAAGAAGAAGAACCTGCAGGCCTCCTACGCCGCCACCTCCATTTCAGGCAACGCCGTCATAGTGCGCTACGTAAAACTTCCCAAGCTCACCCGCAGGGAGCTGGACCTCACGATAGGCGTCGAGGCCGAGCCTTTCATCCCTTTCGATATCAAGGACGTCAACCTGACCTACAGCATCCTCAACGAGGCCGCCGAGGAGGGGGAGCCCAAGATCGACACCGTCCTCGTGGCCGCCAAGAAGGACGCCGTGCAGGACAAGATAGATATCATCTCCGGCGCCGGCCTGGACCCGCTCATCATCGACGTGGACTCCTTCGCGCTGGAGACTCTCTACGAGCGCCTCTCGGTGCCTGGGGAGAACAATTCCGTGCTGCTGCTCAACATCGGGCAGAAGGTGACCAACCTCTCCATCGTCACGCAGGGCGTCACGCGCGTAGTGCGCGACATTTTCATCGCCGGCGCCACGCTGGACAAGGCCATCGCCAAGGCGCTCAAGTGCGACGCCGCCGCGGCCGACACGGTGAAGAAATCCCGCGTCATGCTGGTTTCCGACGAGGACAAGGACGCCGCGATCGAGAACTTCGACCGCGAGGGCATCGCCGTCAGCAAGGCCGCCTCCGGCGTGATGAAGGACCTCTACACCGAGGTCTCCCGCTCCATCGACTTCTACCTCTCGCAGGGCGTCGAGCATTCCATTTCCAAGATCTATCTCTCCGGCGGCATAGCCAATCTCGGGAACCTCAACCGGTTCCTCGCCGCCGAGTTCAAGGTGCCGGTGGAGGTTCTTAACCCGCTGGCCTTCCTGCCCGAGACGCCCAAGAACATGCCCAAGGACGTGCTGCCGGCCCTGGCCGTGGCCACCGGGCTGGCGCTGCGCCGGATGAAGGATTGGGAATAATGATTAGAATAAACCTGATCCCCCCGGAATACATAGCGAAGATCAACCGCAAGGTGGTCGTCGCCAAGATCGTTCTCGGCGTGGTGGTGGTGGCCGCGAGCATCCTGATGGTCTCGCTGTGGCATATAGGCCGCTCCAAGGCCATCGAGTCCAGGCTCTCTGGCCTGCAGGCGGAGATGAAGGTGCTGCAAAAGGACGTGGATCGCGTCAAGGAGATCGAGAAGCAGATCGCCGAGGTGCAGAAGTACCTTGACTCGATCACCCGCATCAACAGGGGCCGCTTCATTTATACCCGCTTCCTGCAGGACCTCGTCAGCGACCTGCCGGCGACGCTCTGGTTCAACAACGTCAGCACCGCCCTGTCGGGCAGCGTCGTCAGCGTGACCATGACCCTTAACGCGAATTCAGCCTACGACCTCGCTTATTGGATCAACTCGCTCGAAGTCTCCGGTCCCTACAAGGACGTGACGGTGGGCGCGATAGCGGTCACCGACACCGAGATGGGCAAGAAGTTCACCCTCCCGCTCTCGATGAAGTACGAATACAAATAATATGAACCAGATACAGCTGACCAAGGAGCAGATAGGCCAGATCGCCGGCGCGGTCCTCATCGGCGGGCTCTTCATATATTTTTACCTCTTCTACTTCTGGCTGCCGACGGCCAAGAAGATAGAGGAAAACACCTCCAAGGCCGAGGTGATGCAGCGCGACATCGACAATGCCAAGAAGCAGAAGGCCAAATTCAAGAACCTCGAGGAGAAGCTGGTCAGCCTGAAGCTCGAGCGCGAGGCCGCCGTGAAAAAGCTGCCCAGCGAGAAGAAGATCCCCGACCTGATCCGCACCGTCACCCGCCTCAGCAAGAAGTACCGCGTCAGCGTGACGGCGATAAACCCTTCGGGCCAGGCCAAGGTGGAGTACTTCACCAAGGTCAACTACCTGATCTCGATGAAGGGCAACTACCACGATATCGGCCGCTTCCTGACCGCGCTCGGTCTGGAGGAGCGCATCCTGACCTCCGAGAACCTCATCATAACCGGCACCGCCGGCGCCGAGACCTCGGCCACGGGCACGTTTACCCTGGCCGCCTACCAGTACAATGGCTAAATTATGCGCTCGATACTGATAACCATATTGATCTGTAGCGCGGTCCCCGCCGCGGCCCAGGTGGCCGTCTCTACGGCCGCCCCGGCGATAGCGCTCACTACGGAGCAGGCCTACAGGCCCTCCAACGGCCGCGACCCGCTGATCCCGGCCACCGTGAGCGGCGACACCAAGGGCACCGCCGCGCCTAAGCCCAGGGGCCAGGCCCCGGCCGTGGTTTCCAGCACTTTTAACGTGTACGGCCTCGCGCTGACCGGCATCATGGAAGACTCCAGCGGCCGCCAGGCCCTGCTGCGCGACGCGGCGGGGAACCTCTACACGCTCAAGGCCGGCCGCATAACCGACGCGAAGAAGAAGGCCATTCCCGGTATTTCCGGGGTGGTGAAGGGCAAGCAGGTGATACTGATGACGGAGGACAAGAAGGTCCACCATCTCAACCTGCGGGAGAACGAATAACATGAAAAAATTCACAGCCATAGCCGTGACGGCGCTGCTGCTGGGCCAGAACCCCGCGCTGGCGTTCGCGGCGGAAGCCGCCACGGTGAAATCCGTGCGGGTCTCCGCCAACAGCGTCTACATCGCCACCGACCGCCCGGTGGAATACAAGTCCTTCACCACTTCCGACCCTGACAGGCTCGTCGTGGAGCTGATGGACGCCAGGCTTAAAACGCTCCAGGATATCCCGGTCAACGGGACCGCGCTGCTGAAGGTGCGCACCGGCCAGTTCCAGAGCAGCCCGGTCAGCATCTCCCGCGTGGTCATGGACCTGTCGCAGAAGACCGCCTACGAGATAGTGCGCAAGGGCAGCGAGCTCGTGGTGATGTTAGGCGGCCGCGCCCCCGCCGCCGTCAAGGACGCCCCCGCCGCCGCCGTGCAGCCCGCCGCGGTCAAGGTGATCGCTCCCGAGCCCGAGCCGGCCCCGGCCAAGCCGATAGAGATGACGCTCGAAGCCGCCTCCGCCCCGGCCGCCCGCCCGGCAAAGCAGCGCTCCGTTTTCGCCTCCTACCGCGGCGGCATCATGGAGACCCTGCCGCGCGACCCTATCAGTTTCGACTACAGCGAGGCCGATGTGCGCGAGGTCATCGACATGCTCGCGGCCAAGGCCAACATCAACATAATCTACGGCGACGACGTTTCCGGCACCGTGACGATCACCCTCAACAAGGTGCCCTTCGACGAGGCCTTCAAGACGCTGCTCAGTGTTAAGGGCCTCGCGGCCCAGCAGGCCGGCGACAATATCCTGCGCATAGCGGCGCCCGCCACCCTGCAGGCCGAGCAGAAGAAAGCCATGCCCCAGACCCGGGTGTTCTACCTCAGCTACGCCAAGGCCCTGGACGTGAAGTCGCAGCTGGACGCGGTCTCCAGCGCCGAAGGGCGCGCCGCGCGCATTACCGCCGACGAGGGCAACAACGCCCTCGTGATCACCGACACGCAGATCGGCCTGGATTCCACCGCCCGCCTGATCCGCAGCATCGACCGCGTGCCCAAGCAGGTGCTGATCGAGGCCAAGCTTGTTGAGGTTTCGCTCGATAATTCCCTGGACTACGGCATCAACTGGTCCGGTTCCGCTAAAAAGAGCGGGTCCTATATCGGTGCGCAGGACATCTCCGCCACTCCGACCACCGCCCTTGGCGGCGCCTACGCGGTGAACTCCCCGCTCGGCGGCGCCGCCGGCGGCACCGGCGTCAACCTGCCGGCCAATCTGGTTTACGGCGCTTTCCGCCTGGGCAAGGTGGCCTCCAACTACATGTTCGACGCGGTGATCACCGCGGCCGCCAAAAAGGGCAAGGCCAAGGTGCTCAGCGATCCGAAGGTGGCCACGCTCAACAACAAGGAAGCGAACATCAACATCACCACGCAGATCCCGTACACCACCACGGAGACCACCGCGTCCACGCCGCCCACGCTGACCACCAAGGTCACCTACCTGACCACCGGCATCGTGCTCAAGGTCACGCCCACGATCAACTCCGACGGCCGCATCTCGATGAAGATCAACCCGACGGTCAGCCAGCCCTCGCCCACCATCACCCCGGTGGCCGGCGGCGCGCCCGGCATCGACACGCGCTCGGCCGACACCAATGTGATCGTGCGCGACGGCGAGACCATCGTCATCGGCGGCCTGATCCACGACACCCAGTCCGAATCCGTCTTCAAGGTGCCGATACTCGGCGATATCCCGCTGATCGGCTACCTGTTCAAGAAGAAGTCCATGACCCGCACCAGGATGGAACTGTTGATCTTCGTTACGCCCAGGATCCTGGAAGACTAAAAGGCGGGCGGTTCCGGATAGAGGGCCAGGGCAAAGAGTCCTGGCCCTTTGTTCTTGCGGCGCCCGGCGGAGCGGTACGAGTTCTGAATGTTCGCATACATCTTCATCTTCCTGCTGGCCCTTACCCCGGCCCTGCAAGCCGTCTTCGACCTGACGCTGCAGCTGGCGCTGCAGCGCGCCGTGCTGTGCGCCGCGGCGGCCTGGCTGCTGCTCAAGGCTTACGGCGAGGGGCTGCCCGGCGGCCTCGGCTCGCGCAAATTCTACCCGCTCTGGGCCGCCGCCCTGCTTACGCTGCTCTCGCTGGTCTTTAGCCCGTTTCGGGGCTGGATCTACAACGAGTGGGGCAACTACGCGGCCGGGCTGCTGGTGTTCCTGTTCGCTTCTTATATAGATAAGGAAGGCCGCGACCGCGTGGAGCGGGGCATCCTCTGGGGGGCCTGGCTGGTCTTCGCCATTTCGGTGGCGCAGGCCTTCGTGCTGCGCAACTTCGCCGCCCGACCACCGCTCACCAACCTCAACGCGCTGGCGCTTTACGCGGTTATGCTGCTGCCGCTGGCCCTCGGCCGCCGGAACTGGGCGCTGGCCGCGGCCTTGAGCGTGCTCGTGGTCTGGACGCAATCGCTGGGGGCCGCGCTGGCCGGCCTGGCCGCCGCCGGTGCCTACGCGCTGTCCCGCCTGGGCGGCCGGCAATGGCGGGAGAACCTGCTGCCGCTGACCGTGCTGGGGGGGCTGGCGGCTTTCGTTTTCTACCTGCTGCAGGCCGACTCCGTGGCGGGGCGCCTGGCCTGGTGGCGCAGCGCCTGGGATATGTTCCTGGCGCGGCCGCTGTCGGGTTTCGGCCACGCCTCCTACACGTGGGCGCAGGCGGCCTTCCAGCCCGACGGCGCCTTCCGCGAGCACGCCATCTACGCGCATAATTATTACCTCGAGTTCCTCGCCGAGAACGGCCTGCCCGCCGCCGCGGCCTGGTTCTGGCTTATCTTCTCTGGTCTGCGGCGCCGGCAGGGCCTGGCCAAGTACGCCCTGGTGGCGGCGCTGGCGCATTCCCTGGTGGATTTCGGCCTGTCGGTGCCGGCCAACTTCTGGATCTTCTGCTGGCTCCTGGCCTCGCCGGCGGACGAAGTCCCGGCGGAGAAACCCGCGCGCCCGGCGCTGGTGACAGGCGCGGTCCTGGCCGTTCTGCTGGCCGCTTCGCTACTGGCGCTGGACCTGAGGAGCCTGGCTTTCGAGCGGGCCCGCGGCCGCGCCCTGGCCGCCGCGGCGGCGGGCGGCCTGCCCGCGGCCGAAGCCGCGCTGGGCACCGCCCTGGCCCCGGGCCTGCTGCGCGGCCCCGCCCTGGAGTTCCTGGGCCGCCTGGCCGCCGGCGATAAGATTGCGCCGCCCGGTTATCGCTCCGCCGTCTATTATGAAATGGCGCTGCTGGAAAACCGTTACTGCGCAGGAGCCTGGGGCGCCCTGCGGCGCATTTATTCCGCGCCCGGTCTGGAGGCGCGGGCCGAAGGTTTGGAGCGCCGCCGCCGGGAGGTGTACAGGTGAACCGGGCCGCGCTTGAAAAAGCCGCGCCCTGGGCGCCGGCCTTCTTTCTGCTTGTGGCGGTGGCCGCCGGCGGCCTGCGTCAGCAGCAGGGCTGGCTGCTCTTCGGCGCGCTGCTGCTGGCCTGGCGCGTGCTGCGCCCCGCCGCGCTCACGGCCGCCGGGCTAAAGGCGCCGCCGCTATTCTTCGGCTGGCTGCTGGCCGCGGCGCTTTTTGCTCCTGACCCCGGTGCCGCGCTGGGTTATTTTTCCAGGACGGCCCTGCTGGGGCTTTTCTTCTTCGGCGCGCTCTCGTATAGGGACGGCGCTCGCTGCTGGCTGGCCGCCCTGTACGCCCTTGGCGCGGCCGCGGCCGCGGTGTTCCTCTTCCAGCGCTTGTCCGGCTCGCCGCCGATCGGCCTTATAGGGGCCAACCCCAATTATTCGGCAGTCTTCTGCGCCGCGGCCCTGCCCGCCGCGCTGCTGGCCCTGTCCGACCCGGCGGCGGGCCGGCGGCGGGCCCTGTACGCGCCCCTGGCGCTGCTGTTGGTCGCCGGGCTGGCGGCCTCCGGTTCTCGCGGGGCCGTGCTGGCCGCGCTGCTTTCGGCCGGAGCCGGCCTGGCCTGGCTGCGCCGCTGGGCCTGGCTGGCCGGCCTGCTAGCCGCGCTGACGGCCGCCGCGCTGCTGGTCCCAGGGGGACTGGCCGAATTCCTGAAGCTCGGCGACGCCCGCGCCTACGAGCGGCCCCGGCTGTGGGGCGCCGCGCTGCAGGCCGCGCTGGCCAGCCCGCTGCTGGGCTGGGGGCAGGGGCAGTTCGGCGGCGTGTTTGAATTTTTTAAATTCCCGTATGCCGATGGCGTTTCCTATTTCGGCCACTCCACCCTGCACGCCCACAGCGAGCCGCTGAACCTGGCGGCGGAGGCAGGTTTGCCGGCCGCGCTGCTTTTCCTGGCCGCCGCCGCCGCCGCGCTGGCCAGGGGCTGGAAGACTAACCTGCCGCTGGCGTTAGCCGCGCTGGCCGCGCTGTTGCAGGGCGGCGCGGATATGATATTTTACTCCGGGGCCGTCGGGCTGCTGTACTGGGGCTCGCTCGGCTTCTGCGCCGCAGGGGAGGCGCCCGCCGGGGACGGCTCCGCGGCGCGCGCGCTGGCCGCGCTGTTCCTGACCGGCCTGCTGGCCCTGCCCGCCGGAGACGCCCCGGCCGCACGTTCTTTCATGGCCGCGGCCGAGCTGGAGGCCACCGCCGGCGGTAACCGCGCGCTGGCCGTGGCCCTGGCCCGCCATGACGCCGCCGCGCGGCCGCGCAGCGCTTTTGCCGCCGCCGACGAGGGCGCGGCGCTGGCCGCCGCGGGAGACCTGGCCGCCGCCGGAGCGGCTTTTACCCGCGCGCTGGAACTGGAACCGGCTTTCTCCGGGGCGCGGCTGGGCCTGGCCGGAGTTTACTCCGCCGCCGGGCGCTATCCCGAGGCCTGCGCGGCCGCGGAGGGCCTGGAAGCTTACTCGGCCGCGGGGCCGAGCGGAGAATACGAGCGCCTGCTGCTGGGGTACGACCGGCCAGCCGCCGAAAGATTTAGGAAGGAACTATGCGGCAAAAAGAAAATTGGAAGCGCTACTGCGTCTCCCCGCAGGACGTCCTCGAGGGCAACGAAGTAGAGCTGCTCAAGGACGGTGAGGAGGCTTTCCCGGCGATGCTCTCGGCCATCGCCGGGGCGCGTCGCTACGTGCTGCTGGAATTCTATTCCTTCTCTGACGACTCCGCCGGCCGCGCCTTCGCGGAGATACTGCGCCGCAAGGTGCGAGAGGGCGTTAAGGTTTTCCTGGTCTATGATTCGGTGGGGTCCATCCTGACCGACCGCAGGTTCTTCCAGGCGCTGGCCGCCGCAGGGGTGAGCGTGGCCGAGTTCCGGCCGGTGATCTATTGGAAGCCTTACTGGAACTGGATCAAGCGCGACCATCGCAAGACCGTCTGCGTGGACGGGAACTGCGCCTTCGTCGGAGGCTTCAATATTACCGAGAGCGACGCCCCGCTGTCCATGGGCGGGCGCGGCTGGAAAGACACGCAGGCGCGCGTCAGCGGCCCGGCCGCCGCCGGGATAGAGAAGATATTCTGGGAAGCCTGGACCGCCTCCACGCCGGTGGATGCCCCGGCGCAGCAGCCGCCGCCCGTGACGGAACCCGCCGCCGCCGGGAGCAGGGCCGCTTCTGTGGTCTCGGCCAACGGCATCCGCAACGTGCGCTCCATCCGGCACGCCTACCGCTACGCCATCGACATGGCGCGCGAGTACATCTATATCACCAACGCTTACTTCCTTCCCGACAAGCTGGTGTTGCGGCGGCTGGTGCGGGCCGCGCAGCGCGGCGTAGACGTGCGCATCATCGGCCCGCGCGAGACCGACCATCCCTACGTGCGCTGGGCTTCCTGGGCCATCTTCGGGCGGCTGATAAAGAGCGGGGTCAAGATCTATGAGTGGCAGGGCCCGATCCTGCATTCCAAGACCGCCGTGATAGACGGGGTCTGGTCCTCGGTGGGCAGCCACAACCTGGACCACCGCAGCCTGTCTTACAACCTGGAACTCAACCTGAACGTCTATGACCGGCCTTTCGGCACGGCCATGGCCCGCGCCTTCCGTGAAGACCTGCATAATTCCAGGCTGATCACGCTCGAAGACGTGCGCCGGCGGCCGCTGACGGCCAAGGCGGCCTCCAGGCTCCTTTATCTTTTTCGCTCCTGGTTATGACCAAGAAACTACTCCTGTTTCTGCCGCTGCTCTGCGCTTCCGTCGTCCCGGGTTTCGGCCAGGCCGAGCCCGCCCGGGCTGAGGCCCCCGCCGCCGCCGCCGTCAGGGATAAGCTGGCCTCCAGCCTGTTCGCGCGCGGGGAGCTGGCTGACAAGATCATCGACGCCGGGATAGCGGAGCGCTTCATCAGCCTCGCGGGTCTGGAAACCAACGCCGACGTGCGCCTGGCGCTGATAGAGTGGATACGCCTGAACCCCGGCCGCGCCGCGAATACCTGGCTGGGCATCAAGGGCTCCGGCGGCAAGGTGCACACTTCTATACAGACGCGCGAGATGACCTGGGAATTCAACCCGTCTTTCCTGGCGGCCATCAAGGCGCTCAATGCCGCGGCCGGCAGCGCCTCGGTATCGCAGGAAGCGATGGAGATGGCGGCGCGGCGGCTGTACGGCGAGGCGCAGTTGCTCGACGAGGCGCCGGCCGTGGTCTTCGGGGGGGGCGCCGGCGGCGGGCGTGCCTCCGCCAGGCTGGACTACGCCGATTACCGGCTGGACAAGGCCGGGCTGGAGCGCGAGCTCGGGCGCGCCGGCGAGTGGCTGGCGGCCGCCAGGCCGCGCGACGGGCGGGACGCCGGCGGCGTCTACCATGCGGCCTTCGCTTCGTACCAGGATTTCGTGGTGGCCGCTTCGGCCCTGAAGGGGCGCGCGGCCATAAGCGAGCGCGAGGCCCTGCGGCTGGAAGCGCTGCGCGGCCGCCTGCGGGCGCTGCTCTCGGCCATGGCGCTGCGCGCGCGTTCCTCCGCCCTGCAGGAAGCCGGAGCGCAATTGGGCGGGGGGGCCGCGGGGCCGGCCGCCGCGGGGCTGCTGGCCGAGCTTCGGGCCGCCGCTGAGAAGCTGGAGGCGCTTGCGGCCCGGGCCGCTTCGGGCGGGGTGGACCTGGCGGAGCTGGCCAGGCTGGTCAACGCCGGCGAGGACACTTTCGCGAAGCTATACATGCGCTACACGGTCTACGACGCGCTGGAGAACCTGCGGCGCCGGGCCGCGGGCGCGGGCTTTTCCTGTTTCAACGATTACGCGGTATACCGGCTGCAGGCCACCTTCGTCCCCGGCGCGCCTTACCCGCGCGCGCTGGCGGCGCTGGCGGCGGCCGCCGCCCCGCTGGAGGCCGCGCTGGCCGGCGCCGCCTCCGGCGACATCTCTGCCGTGGCCGGCCTGGACGCCGCCGGGCTGGAGCGCAGCGCCACCGCCGTGGCGGCTTATTCGGCGCATAACCGCGCCGTGCAGTTTTTCTCGTGGGGGATAATTTTCAGACCGGTGGAACTGAAGGTGCTGCCTGGGCCGGGGCGCCCGAAGCTCAGGCCGGCCTTCGGCATAACAGACCTGGCCGCGGGTAAAAAGCGGAACTAGCTTTCAGGATTTCTTCAGGAGTTCCAGGATTTCGAGGTCGCTGCGGTAGGTGAGCAGCCCGGCGGCCTCGGTGAGCGTGGCCCAGCGCAGTTCCAGTACTTCGTCGGGGGTTTTGGGGACCCCGTCGCCGCCGTTGCGCTTCACCCGGTACCAGCGCACGTCCTTGTCCACCGGCCGCCCGTTCCTCGAGAAGGAATAGCGGGCGGTGTACAGGTCCGAAACTATCTCGCAGTCCCAGCCGGTCTCTTCCAGCACTTCCCGCAAAGCGGCCTGTTCCGGGGTTTCGCCCGGGTCCAGGTGGCCCTTGGGGAAGGTCCAGACCTTTTCGCCGCGCAGGGTCCGCATCAGGATCAGCAGCACTCGCCCGTCTTCCAGGATCACGCCGCCGGCGGAATGTTCTTGATCTGTGGTCATTACTTCGGGCTAGATGGGCTGCAGCGGCGCGTATTTCAGCATGAAGGTCTGGCGCACGCCGCTGTCGAACACGACCGTCACCTTGGCGAGTTCGCCGGAGCCGATCTGGTCCACCACGCGGCCGGGGCCGTGTATCGGGTGCATCACCTTGCGGCCCTTGCCCACGCGCGGCATGGCGGGCGGCGGGGAGTAGGAAGCCAGCACCTGCACGTCCTCCTCGCCGCTGCGCGTGGCGGTCTCCTTGGCCACCTTGGCCTCGAAGATGAAGCGCGAGCCCAGGTTGGGATAGGTGGTGCCGTAGACGCGGCGGGTGTTGGCCCAGGTGAGGAACAGGCGCTGGCGCGCGCGGGTCATGCCCACGTAGGCCAGGCGGCGCTCCTCCTCCAGGTCGTCCTCGGAGGCGTTGGCGGCGTTGATGGGGAAAAGGTTCTCTTCCAGGCCGGTGAGGAAGACGGCCGGGAACTCCAGGCCCTTGGCCAGGTGCACGGTCATCAGCGTGACGGCGTGGGTGTCGGTGTTGAGCTTGTCCACCTGGGAGGAGAGCATGACCTCCTCGAGGTACTTGTGCAGCGTGGGCGCGGCGCCTTCCTTCACGCAATGTTCCTCGAATTCCTTCACGGCGTTCACGAGCTCCTGCAAATTGCCCAGCCGGGCCAGCGACTCCTGCGGCTCCTTCTCGGCCAGGTCCTCGGTCATCTTCCAGTAGCCGGACTTCTCCAGGATATTGGCGAGCATGGCCGACGGGGTGGCGGAGAACAGGTCCGACTTGACCCCTTCCAGCAGGTCCAGAAATTCCTTGATGCCGCGGCGGGCGGTGTTGGTGATGGCGGGGACCTGCTCGGCCGAGAGCAGCGCGTCGTAGAGCGGCATCTCCTTCTGGCGCGAGTAGGCCATCACGTGGTCCATGGCCGTCTTGCCGATGCCGCGCGCCGGCGTGTTGATAACGCGCAGCAGGCTGATGGTATCGCCGGGGTTGACCAGCAGCTTCAGGTAGGCCAGCACGTCCTTTACTTCCTTGCGGTCGTAGAAGCGCACCGAGCCTATCAGGCGGTACGGGATGCGCGCGCGGCGGCAGGCTTCTTCGAAGGAGCGGCTCTGCGCGTTGGTGCGGTAGAAGACGGCGATATCGTTGTAGGTGAAGCCGCCGCGGCCGGTGAGCTGTTTGATCTCTTCGGTGACGCCGCGGGCCTCGTCGTTCTCGTTCTGGTACTCCAGCACCTCCGGCGGGTCGCCGTGCTCGGCCTTGGTCCACAGGTTCTTGGGGCGGCGGTTGCGGTTGTGCTTGATGAGCTCGTTGGCGGCGTGCAGGATGCGGGCGGTGGAGCGGTAGTTCTCCTCGAGCACCACGGTGAAGGCGTCCGGGAAGTCCTTCTCGTATTCCATGATGTTGCGGATGTCGGCGCCGCGCCAGCCGTACACGCTCTGGTCCGGGTCGCCCACCACGCAGAGGTTCTTGTGGCGGGCCGAGAGGGTCTTTACCAGCACGTACTGCGCGTGGTTGGTGTCCTGGTACTCGTCGACGAGGATGTACTGGAAATTTTCCTGGAAGTAGTTGCGGATCTCCTCTTTCTCGTTGAGAAGCTCCACCGTGCGCACGATCAGGTCGCCGAAATCCATGGCGCCGGCTTCCACCAGCTTCTTCTGGTAGCGGCAGTAGATCTTGGCGGCTTTCAGGCGGGCTTCGTCGCCCACCGCCTGGGCGTTGATCAGGTAGCTGGCCGAGTCCAACAGGTCGTCCTTGGCGCGGGAGATGATGGAGAGATACATCGAGGCCTTGTTCTTTTCCGCCTCGTAGCCCAGCTCTTCCATCGCCAGGCCTATCAGTTTCTTCTGGTCGTCGTCGTCGTAGATGACGAAGTCCTGTTTGATGCCGATGAGCCGGCCGTGCTGCCGCAGTATGCGCGCGCCCAGCGCGTGAAAGGTGTGTATCCACATGCCGCCCGAATAGGGCACCAGCTTGCCCACGCGGTGCAGCATCTCCTGGGCGGCCTTGTTGGTGAAAGTGATGGCCAGCACGCGGGCCGGGGAAATGCCCGAGGCGATGAGCAGCGCTATCTTGGAGGTGAGCGTCTTGGTCTTGCCGGTGCCGGCGCCGGCCAGGATCAGCAGCGGGCCGGCGAAATACTGCACGGCCTCCGACTGCTTCGGGTTGAGGCCGAGCTTGGGCAGCAGCGCGGGGTTAAGGTTTAGTTCGAGGCTCACAAGGTTAAGATTTTATAATTTTACGAGCGCCTTGTGGGCCGGCATAAAAAAGAGCCCGGCCCGGTCGCCCGGGCCGTCTTTTTAGTATCATGGAATTACGGCTATGACCAATGAAAAACTAGACGCCTTCTTCCTGACCGAGGAGCAGTCCGGCGAGCGCAAGATCAATCTGCTGCGGCTGGTCTTCCTGCTGGTGTTCCTGGCCAACGAGTTCTCCAACTACTACCTGCTCAAGGTGGTGGCCGGCTGGCTGCACGAACGCGCGGTGTGGACGATGCTGGCCTGGATAGCCTACGCCGCCGGCGCCTGGTACCTGGTCAACCGCCGCCGCCTCTACGGCCGGGCCGTGAAATATGTCTCGGCCGGGGCCGACGCGCTATTCCTGGCGCTGACGGTAGTGCTGGTGGAAGGAAATAACGGTCCGCTGATCCCCGTCTTCTATATCCTGATAGTCGGCTGCGCGCTGCGCTACAGCTACCGCGCCATCCTGGCCGCTTCCGCCTTTTCGGCTCTTGGCTACGCCGCTGTCTGGTACACCTCGTTCGGCAACCCGCGGCTTACCCCCATCCCGGCCTATTCGGCCGTCATCCACCTGCTGATCATGGTGATGATGGGCGCCTTCTCCGCTTACGCGGTCAAGAAGATGCGCGGCCTGGTGCTGAAATTCGCCGAGAACTTCGCCCGCCGCGAAATGGCCGAGGGCGCGCTGTCGCGCTACGTGTCGCGCCAGGTGGCCAAAAAAATACTCGACTCACCGGACGGCGGCTCGGCCATGGGCGTGGGCCGCCGCACGCAGGCCGCCGTGCTGATCAGCGACATCCGCGGCTTCACGCCGCTGTCCGAGGGCATGGACCCAGGCGAGCTGGTGGCGCTGCTCAACGCCTATTTCAGCCGCATGGTGGACGTGGTGTTCCGCCACGACGGCACGCTGGACAAGTTCGTCGGGGACGCGCTGATAGTGGTGTTCAACGACCCGTTCGAGCAGACCGACGCCGAAAAGCGCGCCGTGGCCTGCGCGGCCGAGATGCAGCGCGAGATAACCGCTTTCAACGCCGAGCAGGGCGCCGCCGGCCGGCACACGCTGGGCGTGGGCATAGGCGTGCATTGCGGGCCGGTAATCGCCGGCAACGTGGGCTCCGAATCGCGCATGGACTACACGGTGATGGGCGACACGGTGAATTTCGCCTCGCGGCTGCAGGGCAAGGCCCCGGCAGGCGCGGTGTTCGTGTCGGGCGCGGTAAAGGCCAGGACCAGCGCGGACTTCGCCTACAAGAGCGCCGGGGTGATGGAGTTCAAAGGCTATAAAGAACCCGCCGAGGTCTTCGAGCTGCAAGCGGCTTGAGCCGGCAACGGGAGGAATTGGCATGAAGGTAATGGGGCCGGTGGATTATAAAGAGCACCGCGATTTTATCATGGTGGCCATGGCCGGAGTGGAGTTCTTCGGGGAAATCTCCCCGGAAGAATTGGAGCGGGCCTGCGGTTTCATCCAACTGGTGGAATTTGAGGCGGGGGAGACGGTTTTCCACAAGGATACGGAGGGCGATGCTTTTTATCTGGTTTATACCGGCAAGGCCAGGGCGGTAAACCCGGGGGTTTTGTGGACGTCCACCTTGGGCGAGATCGGCCCGGGGAATTTTTTCGGGGAGATAGCGCTGATTCTCAACCGGCCGCGCAACGCCACGGTAGAGTGCGTGGAGCCCACGCAATGTTTCAGGATAGACAAGGCCGCGTACGCGTCCCTGGTGGAGAATAACTTCAAGCTTGCTTCGCATATCAAGGACGTGGCGCTGCGCCGCTACAATAGCAGCCTGTAGGCGCGCCGCGTCCGGCAGGCAATAAAAAACCCGCCGTGCGGCGGGTTTTTTATTATAACAGGGCTGGGTTACACGTTGAACTTGAAGAAGCAGATGTCGCCGTCCTTCATCACGTATTCCTTGCCCTCGGAGCGGATCAGGCCCTTTTCCTTCAGGACCTTCTCTTCCTTGTACTTCATGATATCGTCGAAGGAGTAGACTTCGGCGCGGATGAAGCCCTTCTCGAAGTCGGTATGGATGCGGCCGGCGGCCTGCGGGGCCTTGAGGCCGCGCTTGAGGTTCCAGGCGCGCACTTCGTCCTCGCTCCCGGCGGTGAAGAAGGAGATCTGGTCCAGCAGTTTGTAACCGGCTATGGCCATCTTCTCGAGGCCGGTATAGTCCTCGCCCAGGTCCTTGAGGAACACGGCCTTCTCCTCGTCGGGCAGCTCTATGATCTCGGACTCGATCTTGGCCGAGATCTCTACCAGAATGGCGCCGCGGGCCTTTATGAATTCGCGCAGCTTCTCGAGCACGGCCTTGTCGGGCTGCTCGGAGGTGTTGGCCACGAAGAAAACGGGCTTTGTCGTGAGCAGGTTAAAATCGCGCACCTCTTCGAGGGTGTAGCCGGCCTCGCGGGCGGGCTTGCCCTCGGCCAGCAGCTTTTTGAGCGTATCGAGCCGCGCCTTTTTTTCCTCGGCGTCCTTGGTGCGGGCTTTCAGGTCGCGCGCGTTCTTCTCGAGCGCCTTGTCCACGGTCTCGATGTCGGCCAGCAGCAGCTCGGTCTCTATGACCTCTATGTCGCGGATGGGGTCCACTTCGCCCAGCACGTGCACCACGTCGGGGTCTTTGAACACGCGCACCACCTGCACGATGGCGTCCACCTCGCGGATGTTGGCCAGGAACTTGTTGCCCAGGCCCTCGCCCTTGGAGGCGCCTTTCATGAGGCCGGCGATGTCGACGAACTTGATATAGGAGGCCACCTTCTTGGGCGGCTTGAACAGGTCGAACAGCGCGTCCAGGCGCTTGTCCGGCACCGGCACCACGCCGATATTGGGGTCTATGGTGGTGAAAGGATAGTTGGAGGAGGCCGCCCCGGCGCGCGTCAGCGCGTTGAACAGGGTGGACTTGCCGACGTTGGGGAGCCCGACGATGCCGATTTCCATGTTTTGGTCCTTATAAACTAAAAGCCGATCCCCATCTGGGAACCGGCTCGCCGCCTGAAAAATTTGGCGGACCTTTCAGGATGAAGTTCGAAACTTCTTCGCGCAACATCCTGAGGTAACTTTATAAATACCGCTTTCTAGCCGTTAGAGCAGCGGTAGGCGGATCTTATCCGCGAGATGTCGTCGCAGGCGTGGCCACGAAGCGCGGCCCCGCACTGCTCCTTGCCGCGAGAAGGCGGTTCGCAGGGCTCCGGCACTATGCGCCTTCGCACCTGCTCCCAAGGAGGTCTGCATCTTATCAACACCCCCTATGCGCGGCCGGCCGGCCCCCAACAGGGCCTTACCGGGCCGCTCCCGTCCGCCTTCGGCGGCCGTACAACGCAGAAAATTATTTCCCGCGCCCACTGCAAAGAGCAAATTGAACAGTTTAATTCTATAAAGTATCTGCCCTCGCTCGCCAGCGGTGCGCCGCGCACCGCTCGCGGCTCGGGCCTGTTTTTGTTATCTATCCTAGGCTGGCCGGTGGCCGCAGTATTGATGAAACACCACCCCGGCGTCCGCTGCTGCGGCCGCCGCGGTGGTCTTTCCTGTGAATGTTTTGCAGCCACCGGGGGGCGAGCTGCGGGGAAATAAGGTAGCAGAGGGCCAGGCCGGGAGCGTCTTGCGCTCGGGAGGCGCCGCCGCCCCCGGCCTGGCCCGCCTTAACTGTCCCCGCCCATTCATGATACATCTGAATGACCCACCCATACAAAATAAATTGTTATTAATATATCAGCATTTATTGGGAAGAATATATGCGTATTGCGACTAATTACTGTGCCTCCCGCGTGCTCAGGTATTGGTGTATTCGAATTGTTAAACATGAAACATTCGAATACGCAATTGACATTGTTTCGAATGTTTGCTATCATGGTATATATGACTATTCGAATATTTGAAATTGCTAAGGAAGACGCTGAGCGTCTGCTGGTGCTGGAAGAGGATCAGTTTACCGAAATTAAATCAATTGCTATTACGCCAGCAAATTTAACAAAGACAATATCTGCTTTTGCTAATAGTGATGGTGGAGATTTGTATGTCGGAATTGAGGATAGTAGCCCAAGATGTTGGTCTGGTTTTGGAAATCCAGAAGCGGCAAATGGCCATCTTCAAATTTTCGAGGCGCTGTTCCCGTTGGGGACAGATTATTCGTATGACTTTTTGAAATGTGTTGCTTTTTCTGGGATTGTGCTGGCGATTCATATAAATAAGGCCCAGGGAATTGTTAAAGCATCAAATGGGATTCCATATTTAAGACGTGGTGCCCAGAATCTTCCTCAGAGTTCAGCGGAACAATTAAAACGCCTTGAGCTTGCGAAGGGAATAAGTTCAATTGAAAAAGACACGATAAATGCTGCTTTGGATGTCGTTACAACTTCAAATACTGTAAATGAATTTGTAAAACAGGTTGTTCCCAGCACCTCTCCGGAGTCTTGGCTTAGAAAACAGGCACTCATTCGGGGGGATTTGCCAACAGTTGCGGGAATGCTTCTTTTTGCGGATGAACCGCAGCCGCACTTTCCAAAACATTGCAGTGTGAAAATATATAGATACAAAACTAAAGAGGCACAAGGATTTAGGGAAGCTCTTGCTTTTGATCCTGAAACAATCGAAGGGTCGTTATATTCCCAGATTCATCAGTCGGTAACGCGTACGGTTGAAATAGTGGAAAGTATTCCTAGGATGGGAGATTCGGCTCTGGAAAAAATTAAGTACCCATCCGTAGCTCTGCACGAAATTATCACTAACGCAATAATTCATAGGGACTACAGTGTTGCGGATGATGTGCACATACGTATATTTGATAACCGCATTGAGGTTCAAAGTCCTGGCTCATTACCAGCTCATGTTACGCCCTTAAATATTTTAGAGGAACGGTTCGCTAGAAATGGGGCAATCGTTAGGATACTTAATAAGTTTCCTAACCCGCCAAATAAAGATGTCGGGGAGGGGCTAAATACTGCCTTTGAAGCTTTGGAAAAGATTGGACTTAAAGATCCGGTGATTAGCGAAAAGGGTGGGAGTGTTCTGGTCATAATCAAGCATGAGCCGCTCGCTTCACCGGAAGAGGCGATAATGGATTACCTTTCACGTAATCCGACTATTAATAATAGAGAGGCCAGGCATATAACGCATATAACTGCGGACTATAGAATAAAAAGTATATTTGGGCGTATGGTTAAGGCCGGGTTTATTGAACAGGTCCCGGACACGCGAACGGTTAATACTTGCTATCGAAAGAAGCAATAATGTGGGTGGGGCAGGTCTTAAAACGTAATCGTGGTGAACCGCCGGGGAAGCCTGGCGGTTCTTTTTGTGGGCAATATGTTTGCCGTAGAGACAGGGCTAACGGTCATTTAAGTGGCTATTTGGAATGTCCTGGCGTGCCTGGTCAAAGCTCTGCATTAAGCGGTTACCACCACGTGGCTAGGAACGCTGTCACAATGAATACCGTTGAAAAATAATACGCAAACTCAAAACTACTGCCATATGGCAATAGGGTTGTTGAGTAATTCGCGGCTCTTAACTTCTCAAACAGTGCTTTGTCTTCAGGTTCCACATGCAGGCAGCGTACTGTCACTGAAACAAAATATAAGAACACTAGTAGCGATACGATAAGCATTGTTTGTGCGTGCCCACCCAACAAAAATGTTGCGAAAGCACCGGGAGCAAATAGAATAAAAGCAACAACAATGGATAGTATCCCAATGGTGGGCTCATGATGATAATCCAGGAAGGCCATATATGATAGTGCCGAGGTCAATACGGCTAGAAACATCATAGACAGCAGAATCGTACCGACCCGGCGTTTCCAGTAGTACCCTTTTCTCTTTAGTGCTTCGAGAACTTCCTTGATAGTTGGGTCATCATGTTTTGGCAAGAGCCAGTTGGTGAAAAACAACACCCCGATAATGCTTAGGCAATTCCCTAAACCAATAACGCCAAAGCGCACTGCGCCGCGCACGGTTCGCAATTCGGGAAACATTCCACAGCCTACTAGGATTCCCGCGGCGGCCGAAAGCAGTATAAGCAATGGCCAAAAGAGGTGGCTGGGGTAGCGAATTATGTGCCGATAAGCTTGGATTTTAATGGGAGCTGTATTGGTTATCGTTAAATCCTGAACGAAACTGTTTGATGGTGCATCAATATCTATTTTTGTGTATTCAAACTTGGACGGGGTATTAAAATACTTAGTGAGTGCAGGGGAAGTCTTCCAGCCCGAGCCCATATAATACTCCACTGTTGAATATTTCTTAATCTCGTTGAACAGCACTGGAGAGGCGAATCCCAGTACTTTTATCGACAGGGGGACATGTCTATCTCCATAGACACTCGTAAGCAAAAGAGGGAAATATATGTTGCTAGAGGGGAAAGATACTAATATCCCTTTGCCTATGGTGCGGCGGTCTAATAAATATTGCTTAATCGTGCGGATAGCGGTCGTGTCACGGGCAACCTGGGTGACAATCTGATCAAATACGTCGATATGTTTATCGTTTTTAAGCCTCCACCATTCACTTCTGGGATATTCGCGTTCCTTAGCTTCATAAATGGATTTAACGGTTAAAGGCCATTGCGTGCGGTTCTCACGCTGCAAATAGTATGCGACATCCTTTGTGCTGACAACTACTTCCTGCGGAGATATTCGAGAGACAACAAAGGAAAAGTCTTGGGATATGTATTTGTCTAAAATCTGGATAGAGCCATTTTCCGCGTTTATCCCATTTTTGCGCAAATAGTCGTAAATATCGGCGCCATTCTTTGCCGTAATAAGTTCCGATACTATGCCGTCCTTGTCTATATGCTCATGAACTACGACACTGCTGGCATTTTCGTTGCCTGATCCAAGACTTGCTGCGGCTCCAAACATCATTCTTTGTACCGAATAGAACTTACCCAATTTGGGCTGAATGGTGTATAGCTGGGTTTTAAATAGGGAATAGCGGATTTTCTTTAACTCCCGCTTTAGGGCGTAATGTATTTGCTCGCCGTACATTTTTGGCATTTCACTTGAGATGTCAATTGTTACATTTTGAGGTGCGGCCGGGACTGGGAAAATCCAAATTAATGATTTGCCTTCGGTTGCTTTTGCGCTAGCACTCAGCAGCATTTTCTGAAGACCATTTTCGTGCGTAATAAGTGCCGATTGGCTTTCTTCGCTAACATAGTCCCATCGACCTAACTCCGTAGTGCCTAAAAAAGCTCCATCGGCATGTGCGCTGGGGCTCCATAATAAAAGCAAATATATGACAGTAGTTAAGGCAGGGATAAGCCCTTTATAAAACTGCGTGTGCATTGTTGTTTCCCCCAGCAATTCGAGGCGCCCCGTGCTTGCCCCGTTAGAATAGTATGGCCAGAACTTAGAAGAATTCTTTAATGCTCAAGTCTAACGCTTTCGCGATCCTGGCGATATTCACTATCGAGATATTGCGGCGGCCTCGCTCCACTTCACTGATATAGGTTCTATGGAGGGAAGACTTGAAGCCCAAGTCCTCCTGGGATAGGCCTTTTTTCTTCCTGAAAGCTTTCAGGCGCTCACCGTATAGTTTGCGTATATCTTTCATTGTAAATATGTCACTTATTGACTACATTGTATGTTTTCGGCTAGAATCTATCTACACTCTATAAGTGACATTCCGAGGGCATGGGAAACGGACGAAAGGTGTTCTGCGCCTTATAACAGCGGGGATTTATGGGCGCGGGAAATAATTTTCTGCATTGTACGGCCGCCTGCGGCGAACGGTAGCGGCCCGGTAAGGCCCAGTTGGGTCCCGGCCGGCCGCGCATAGGGGGTGTTGATAAGATGCAGACCTCCTTGGGAGCAGGTGCGAAGGCGCATAGTGCCGGAGCCCTGCGAACCGCCTTCTCGCGGCAAGGAGCAGTGCGGGGCCGCGCTTCGTGGCCACGCCTGCGACGACATCTCGCGGATAAGATCCGCCTACCGCTGCTCTAACGGCTAGAAAGCGGTATTTATAAAGTTACCTCAGGATGTTGCGCGAAGAAGTTTCGAACTTCATCCTGAAAGGTCCGCCAATTTACGCTGTTGCAGAAATCCGCGCTGCCGAACCCCGGCAGCGCGTGCAGTTTTTCCGTTTCTGCCGCCGGGAAATTTAATTTTAAATTTATTTTTTTCCCGCCAATGATAAAGTGCGAACCGAATTATTGTCCTTATGGCCGCCGGTGCGGCCGGCCCAGCGCTGGTGCGCCTGGCCGGCCTTACCCGCGGCGGAGAGTTGAAGAATAGCACTTAATTCCGTCTTAGCCCTGCTGGGCAAAGCCGGAATTAAGAGCCGGGGAGGCAAGGTATGCAGAACCTTACAAAGCGGTATTTCTTATACGCTCGCAAGTCCACCGATGAGCCGGACCGGCAGATCCTGTCCATAGAGGCGCAGCTCGCCGAACTGCGGGACTACGCCCAGAAGAACGGCCTCCCCATAGTCCGCGAGTTCATTGAAAGCAAAACCGCCAAGGAGCCGGGCCGCGAGCTGTTCAACGACATGGTAGCCCAAATGGAGCAGGGCGCGGCCCAGGGCATTGTGGCCTGGCACCCTGACCGGCTGGCCCGCAACTCCATTTATGTGCAGTAAAATATTATGTGAAGTAGACGCCTCCTCCGCCCCAGACCTCGACGTGACCTAATTTTAGTCCCTCCATTTTACTCAACATAATTCTGTCCCATCGAGAGCTTTTCCAGCCAGC
>JBFXJL010000005.1:0-60424 GCA_050174915.1 Elusimicrobiales bacterium
GCTGGCTGGAAAAGCTCTCGATGGGACAGAATTATGTTGAGTAAAATGGAGGGACTAAAATTAGGTCACGTCGAGGTCTGGGGCGGAGGAGGCGTCTACTTCACATAATATTTTACTGCACATAAATACTGTTGCGGGCCAGGCGGTCAGGGTGCCAGGCTATTATGCCCTGCGCGCCGCCCTGCTCAAGGGCCGCTACCATCTCGTTAAAGACCTCGCGGCCGGGCTCCTTGGCCGTTTTGTGTTCAATGAACTCACGGGCGATGGGCAGCCCTTCCTTTTTAGCGTAGTCGCGGAGCTCCGCGAGCTGCGCCTCTATGGACAGGATCTGCCGGTCAGGCTCGTCCGTGGACTTGCGCGCATAAAGAAAATACCGCCTATCAGACTTCTCCATACCTTGCCTCCCCGCTCTTAATTCCGGCTTTGCCCAGCAGGGCTAAGCCGGAATTAAGTGCTATTTCTCTAACTCTGCGCCGCGGATAAGGCCGGCCAGGCGCAGCAGCGCTGGGCCGGCCGCACCGGCGGCCATAAGGACAATAATTCGGTTCGCACTTTATCATTGGCGGGAAGCGGATTTCTTTTAAACTTAAATCTCCGTGGGAAAAACTGCAAAAGTTTAACGCCGCGCAAGGCGCGGCGGCGGGAAAAAGGGGCAATTTTAAATTTTGGGGTGATTTTCAGGCCTCAGTTATAACCTACTTTGCGCAACATCCCGAGGAAACATTATGAATTCCTTTTGAATCTGCGGTACGGGGATCTTATCCGCGAGATGTCGTCGCAGGCGTGGCCACGCAGCGCGGCCCCGCACTGCTCCTTGCCGCGAGAAGGCGGTTCGCAGGGCGGCGGCACTACGCGCCTTGCACCTGCTCCCAAGGAGTCCCGCACTTATCAACACCTCCTGTGCGCGGCCGGCCGGTACCCAACTGGGCCTTACAGGGCCGCTCCCGGCCGCCTGCGGCGGCCGTACAACGCAGAAAATTATTCCCCGCGCGCATAAATCTTCGCTGTTATAAGCTGCCGCCTACCTCCCTCTCTCTATTATATATAATTGCTACGTATTGTATGTAGATGTATAATTAGCAAATTCCTAGACTTTTAGTAATGAAGAAACCAATTTTGATCAAGTTCGCCAAAAGGGTAAGGGAAGAGCGGAAGAAATTAAAGTTATCCCAGGAAGAATTCGCCGCCAAGATCGGATTTCATCGAACATACATTGGCATGATAGAACGTGGAGAACGGAACATTACACTATGTAATATCGAAAAGATTGCGAAAGCCCTCCATGTGCATATTTCCACATTACTCAAAGGCTGCTAACCAAACATATAAAGATGGCTCCCTCAATATCCGACACCACATCGAAATATAAGTCAGTAACACCATAAAGAACCTCAATCAGGAGAAAATATGGCACGATATATAAACCAAAACACTTTCAATGCGTTTACAGTCGTAGCAACTGGACACCTTCTGTTTAATCCACCAGGATTTTTGGATATGGTATTTAAGATTGCCGGATCTCTCCAGGAGGACTATAAAGATGAAAACCTTGTAAAAGACATTGCAGATGCAGGGAGAGAGGTTGCGCTTCTTATCGAGAAAGAATTTCCGCCCGAAGAACTGCATACACAGTTCATGCAAATCCAGTTTTGCATCAAGAACTACAACCCAGATGGCACTAAAAGACCTTTCCGCATATTCAATGGGATTTTATTTAGTTCAGAGAAATCCCCCATACAAAATTTAGCAAAGAACTGTTCCGCTGATGTTGCGGCCTATATATCTCTTGTCTCGAAAGGCACAATCCCGAAGATGCCAACTGGGTGGAGATTATGAGGTAACATAGTCCAGCGGATATTCCACACAATAGCTCAACAATTGCCCTATAATCCCCAATGAGAGGTGAGTATGTTCGGAGATCTGTTCAAAGCAAAACCCAAAAAGCAAAAAGCAACAAAAGAGGAAATGCCCGAACTCTTTCATTGTTTCTGCAATGATTTAGCTAAGACATTCCTATCTGAGCACTCAACTAAGAAACTCAACTTTCCACTTAATCATTTAAGTGAATCCGATTATGATTCTGCCACTTTCGCGGTAATTGCATTCTTTGATTCGGTAATCGCGTATGCACTATATACAAAGCAGTGGGGAGATGTCGTAACAGGGTATAAAACCCTACGGAAAAAACATTTAGCCACGATAATGCCTGAAACTCAGATAGTTAGCTATTTTGAGCGCACAGACAGAATATGTCTTAGCATGAAAAGGGACATAGAAGATAAAAAGTCTGTTCCTGAAACCGCTACAGGGATAGCGGCAATTGCCACGGAACACTATCAATCCAAAGAACTCATAGAGTTGCGCCCAGCAATGGCAACATTCATCGCAGCAATTTTACCCTCAGTTATAGTGGAAACCTACAAATTTATTGATGCCTGGGAAGTGCCGAGTTAATTCCCGCAGTAGGAGGCCGTCACTGTAGTCCCCTAAATAGCACGCGGTGATTGGCGTATCGATGCGGGGAATTAAAACGGCTGTTTACGATTTACAAAAAGGGCCTTAGCGAGTTCTTTAAGTCCCTTTTTCCTTTGTAGTCCAGAACCCTTCAAAAACATAGCCAATCTTGAAGCCCAGGGCTGATTTCAGGCTGCCAGCCTGGCCATTGCCCACGTTATCAAGGTCAATATCCGCAAGACGATAGAAAAGGTCAAAGGTGAAGCCCGTAGGGGTGAGAGCAGACTCATCAGTGGTGTAAAGCACGCCTACGGTCAGCATAGGGGCCATATAGAGCGTCGTATCAGACAGACCGAACTCGCCCAAGCCCGATGCGGTGACGCGTAGGGGCTTTCCAGGCGTTTTAGGGCTCGTATACTGCATCCCGGCCAGTAACTCAAAGAGGTAGAAGGTATTCTGACCCGTCCTGGGGCTATCCACCTTAATACTTTGCAGCTGTAAGCCACCAGTCTTTGAGAACGTTTCATGCCCTACAGCGCGAAAGCCAAACCCCCAAGGCTTAACACTTTCAGTGCCGCCACCAGATATCTTTATATCCTGCGCCGTAGGCAGAATCATGTAATACTCATTGGCCGAAACCCATTTATAAATCGGTTTGCTATCCGCAGCGCTGGCAATAGCAATACCCCCAAGCCACAAAACCAGCCCGAGAAACATGCCTTTTCTCATATACTTCCTTTATGCATTAATTTGCGTTGCCTTTCGGAATGCCGCCCCAAATATTTTTTGAACTTCCTGCTCAATCATAACGAATTCAGATAAGCACCCCATAATCCTTGTTTCACTAACCGAAGCCCGCGCTTTCTTAAATCCCTCATAATCAATCTCACGATGTGCCATACAATTATTGCGGATTGCACTCAAATACTCGCGATGGTCTAGGAAAAGTCGCCCGAATCTTTTTGCGCAATTTTTATGCGCAGTCAGTAGTTCAAGGCTCACATTTTTTCCCGACAAAGACCTAAAAAGAGCTGGCATGACAAATTTTGAATATTGAGATATTCCCTCGTAGAGCGTCATCGCGACCGTTCGCCATATAAACTCTTTTTTTTGTTTTCTCCAGGAAGCAGCCGCGAATAAGACTGCTGTATTAAGGTCTAGTGCGAGATTCGCAGCGAAGAAGGATGCAGAAGCCAAATTCCAATCAGACTCATAGCCACTTCTTTTATTACTTTGTTCTGAAAGTGTTTTCAAGACTATTTCAGAGGCTTCGATTGATTTAATGAAAGTTTTTTCATTTCGCTGCGCGATACGCAACAACTTTCGTCTGTTGTAATAACTATATGGGAAATATGCCAACCTAACGGCATTTACTATCGCAGAGCGAATCGGCTGTGGGATATCTTCCATTAGGTCTATATATCGCGTAGGTAAGTTTCCGCCTTCCTCAGTGTATTATAAAGCTCATTGCCAGCACCCATTTTCCGTGCAACATGAGCCATTTCCTCTTTTTTACGCTTTACTCTTGTTTTAATGAGGTCCTTTATTTCCGTCAGATTCGCTGCGGGATTTGCCCCACCAAAGTCGCGGTATAATTCCTTTAACACATTTTCTTTAGTGCTCCTATCAATGATGCCCATCAACGTCTCAGACATATCATTCCCAGAAAGTATATACACCTGTCCTTTCATTTTTCGCAACTCGGCATTAATTTTCCGTTGTGCCCCCAAATATTTGCGACCCTTTCTTATCTGTCCAACGAGGCCATCTATGGACGCCTTTTGAAGGTGCTTTGATAGAAAGTTATGGCAGAAATTGCCTGGGGCATCGTTTTCTGGGACAAACACAGCCTTCTTATCCGCAATTACTATCCACGGGATACTGGCGCAGGCCGACAACTCCACATAACAGGGGAAGTTGGTGTCGGATCCTACCTCAACAATTGTAATACCATTTGCAAAAGTCTGATCGCTGGGGGGAAGGTTCGCATCAACAGCAGATAAGACTTGCCGGTCATACACGCCTTCGACAAATATAACGCCTTTCGAAAACAATATCTCGCCTTTTCTATTTTTAAAGAATATATCGTTTTGTATTTTTTGGCGCATCTCCTCTGCGGCTGGCACTATGGGTCGAACTCTTGTGTGGTTGTTTTCTTTTCTCGCAAATAGCACATTTTCTATCGAAGTATAATTTAACAGGTATGGGGAATGTGTAACTATGAGTATTTGCTTGCCTTTCTTCGCCCATTTCTCACAAAGAAAAACAAGTTCCCGAAGCAAGTTCGGATGCAAGTGTATTTCTGGCTCTTCAATCCCGATTCCAAGCCCCTTCCTCGCAATTAACAGCGATAGTATGATCTTGCTTGCCATTCCTTGGCCGTGAAAACTCAAGGGCAACGGGATCTTGTCTTTGGTTATAGAAAAGTCGAAATCCAGGTCGTTAATAAAGTCTGAAACATCTATTCTTGGACGAATACTGACAGAATCAGAATCTGAAGCAGTCTCTATGATTCGCTTCGCGCTATCCAACTTCTCACAGATTTGCCGTGAGATATCAGAAATCATCTGACGGATAGTACTACTTCGCGTCTTAGGCAACAACTCTCGCAATGTGTTCAAATACGTGGCGTCTCTAATTGCTGGTGTAACTTTAAACGCCAGATTCCCCAAGAGCTTTTCGACATCAGCAGAATCGATAGCAACATTATTTAAGTAATAGTCTTTCCTATATGTGTGTTGGTCATGACCGCTTGCGACGCATTTAAGTTCAAATTTATTGCCGGCATTTACAGAAAAGTATTCTTGAGATTTAAATTCGGAGGGGAGATACTTCTTGTCAGATAGATGCAGAACGATTTCAATTTGAACTGCCTTTTTATCAGATATCTTCCCTCCATTTGTCCGAGATCTTCGGATATTAAAATCCTCTCTCCGTATATCTTTTGGAGAAGGGTTTAAAACAAATTCAATTGCGCGCAGAATATTAGATTTTCCGCTGTCGTTCTCACCGACTATTACAGCGAATGGAGGCAGAGTGATTTTTTGCAGACTTTCCTGGCTAAACGAGCGAAATCCTTTTATATCTAACTGCTGAATCATATTAGTCCCATGTTGCAGAGAAAAGAGCACACTTGCTACACCGACTCGCCATTGACGTTACTTCTCAATGAAGACTAGGGTCACCCCACCATTAATTAAGCGAGCACGGTAAGGTCTACCACCCGTATTAACCACCTTCACGAGTGCCTTCGCGGTTACTGCCGCAGTTTGTCGTGCTTTAAGCGGCAGCATTATATTCCATCCGGCTACATGGTTAATCGTGCCGTCGGGGCGCATATAGCGAAATATCGAAAGCCATATGCTAATGGTGCCATTAATACTGGAATCATCTCTCCCCGTAGCAATACCAGAAACCTCCAGAACGCCTTCCTGGCCGCCGACTGTAACCTTATTAACCAAAACCTTAATAGATTGGGTTTTATCGTAGGAGGCCGCCTCAAGTTTCGCGCCTTTTGCGAGTTCTGCTTCAGGGTTGTACTTTGCAGTGTTTTTTCTTTTTTTCATCAGATGCCCCTTTTAAGCCATAGCAGACAACTTGCTCCTGCAAATAGGAATCCAATTCCGGTTTTCTATAAGAGCTGAGATCAGGAGGGGGAATGCTATTCTCTACCTGATAATGCTTTATTCTCGTAAGCAATCTAATTCTTTCCTGCAGCGCCTGGCTGTTCTCGATGCGTGACATAAAGGGGGGACGTTTGAGATTAAAATATTTATAGGTGTTGTTTATCGCACTCCATCGCTCCATCTTTTTATCATACTCAAGACCCTTTTCCATTGCATATCGCACCCAAATATTATGCTCCCGCACCTTGTGCCGGAAATCTCTAATTTTATCATCCGTCCATTCCGCTTTTTTGTGAACGTAGAAACTGCCCTCTGGCTGTCCGTTTCTCATATGAGGGCTATAGTTGTCGTGTTCTTGCGTTAGAGGTCTAAAACGGCAATCCGTTATCTGAACACCCCACTCCCTACAAGCTTCCAACTTTGAGAGCATTCCCTCGTAAGGGGGCTCAAAATTATAAATCATGAAAACAGAAATATCTTTAGCCTTATACCCGGCATTAACTAACAGATCCAATTGTTTTTTGATTGAAGCCTTATCCTCCACGGGCCCATCCCATGCGATACGGATATTCTGGAACCTCGCCTTTCGAATAAGCCCCGCAAGTTCGGGATCTCCCTCAAGCAGCCGGCCATCAAAGCCACTTTGTGACTCAAACACAACAGGATGCCTCTTAATTCTCAACTCACCTAACCCCTGCAGGATCTGCTTTATATACGGATTGGAGAGAAGGTTGTTGTCATAAAAAACGACTTTGCTTTTGTTAATGGCTTTCAATTCCTGGAGAATATCCTCTAAAGACTTATTGGTTCGATCTGGCTCAATACGCCAAGTGCCGCAGAATGCACACCTTCGCATACAGCCGCGCATCATATGCGTAGCATGGTATTCAACCTTTGAAATCAAAGAATAATCGGGATAGAACTTTTCTGCTTCGGGATGTATCCCAGAAAAGACCTCAACGCTGGCCGCCTTGCACCGCTCTATAAATTTAGGATTCTTTGCAAATAAGGTCGCATAGATTCCGCCTAAAGTAATTTTCGCTCTCGGGAATAATTGGCGGTAGTGGTCGATACTTTCCCATACCTGTTTGGACCAATAGGTAAACAATGAAGTGACAAGCACTTCGTCTGGGACGAAGCCAATTTCGGATTTATCCTTATTCCCTCTAACAAGTAGCACCTTGTTGTTTTTCGCTTTGTGCATCGCCCCGAGCTTTAAAAGCCCTAATGGGACAAAGTTTTTATGCACAGAGCCAGCCTTATTCTTACTCTTAGTGGGATAAGGGAAGCTTGGCTCAACCAACAGAATATTCATTACACCTTCTCAGCTGCGCTATATTTGCTGAAGATCTCAAAAAGCACCTGCTTTTGGAGATAGTCCTTACTTGAAAACTCAATGGTATAATCTCCACCTGCTTTACCAATATACTTCTTGAGACAACTTGATTTCACCAACTCCTCCATCCCTGCGTTGGCATACTCCTGCAACCATTTCACAGCCTCTTCCTTATTCTCCAGAAGTACGCGGTTGCCCTTTTCATTTTCCAGAACAAATAGCGCATAGAACCCATTTAATTCATCCTGCGAGAATGTGTTAGACCAGAACAGTTCTTTTTTGTTCGCGGCTGGGAACGGCTGCGGCTTTTTGGTTTTATAACCAATAAACACAGCGAGTGCGAAGAGAGTGTGGTACTGGCTAAACACTTTACCGTTTAAGCTCTGATAAATACCATAATGCTCTTTTTTCACGTAAACGCGTATTTTAGAAAGATCGTTTGGCATATATTTCCTTATTCGGCCTTTGTTCGTTTAGGGGTGTAAGTATCAACCTTCTTCTCAACTATAGATGTTGTATCAGTACGGGAGGATTCCAAGTCGTAGATCTTTCCCCATCTACCTGTTTTGCGCAGCTTATCAGCTTCCTCTTTAGTGAATTCTGTGTCTGTAGCGAGCAGAACCCACTGTTTGGTCCAAAGCGGGATTTTCTCAAGCAGTTTATCCCGGTGAGCCCCAGACAAGCGACCGAATGGAGTATCCATAAATAACGGGACCTCCAAGATATCGCTGCTTGATGCGATACGAGCTAACGCCATGATAAAGCTAATAGATGTAATCTGGCGCTGTCCGGCCGAAATGTTTGCAAGGAACGGTTTGTCACGGAAGTCAAACAATTCAAGGGAATAGTCTGGCTGGATCTCTATCTTCTTAAATGTGCTCCCACCCTCTTTATCAATCAGATCCTTGAATATTTCAGAGGCATATTTGCCTATTTCCACTTTAACTTCACTCGTGAAGTCATTGTAGATCTGATTTAACGCATCGCTAGCGTCATTTACAAGTTGGCAGCGGGAAGCGATATCACTTTTTACTGCCTCTTCTTTCTCCAACTGCTTAACATTGTCTCGGACGCGATCGTATTCTTTCTTAGCCGATTCCTTTTTAACCGTCGCATCGTCTAGCTTTTGCCCCAACTTGATCTTCTCTGTTCGCGCTTCTTCATACTTCGTTTCAAGCAACGCAATATCCTTATTGGTTGTATTGTCTCCGATCTGCTCCTTAATCGCCTTTCTTTCTTTTTCAAAAGACTCGATCTGCTGCACTTTTTCGGAGTAATCGCGCATCTTCCGCTGGATTGAATCGACCTTTGTTTTGATATAACCTTCCGTACGGGCAAGATCGGCGTGCGCGTTTATAATACCTGTCTCGGCGACTTCACTCATGGATTTTTCTTTCCAGGCCCGAATCGCATTAATTGCCGCCTCATTCTTGGAAAGATCCGCGTTGCAAATACAGATTTTATCCCTAAGTATCTTCTCGAACAATCTGGCGCGGTAGGTAACAGGAATATCCCCGCGGTCAATCTTTGAATTAATTGTCTTGGTAGCAGACTCAATCTCTGTTTTTGCGAGAAGAATCCCGATATCGTCATTCTCCTGGACGAACTCAGACATCAATGTTTCCAACTCTGCCTCGGTCTTTTTCTGTTCGTCATCTATGAACTTGCGTCGTTTTAGGAATTCGGCTATTTCTTTATGCTCACCGAGCTCCTTATTGTAGTCCCGCATCACAGACTCTGCACTTCTGATTTCTTTATCCAGATTATCAACATCCGAGCAGGCTTTAGTGTATATGGCTTCTTTTTCATCCTGCAACTCTAATTCTTTTTTATATGCGGCATTTGCCTTAAGTCGGAGCTGGTTCTGTAGGTCTTTTAACAAATACGACAGCCCGTCATTAGCAATCAGCAATTTATCGATATTAAGGAGATTTTTAATGCCTTCCTGTATTTGTCTCTTCTGCTCCCGAGAAATACGGGTCAGGTTCTCCATTTTCTCGCCATCGAACAGAAAATACTCCTTAATCCTCTTATCCAGAATAGAGTTAATAGTTTCGTCTATAGTTTCGAGATTTGTCTCTTTATCTGTATTCCCTCGTCCTGAGGTTTCCTCGAGAAATGCATCTCCGAGTTGCTCTTCCTGGTTCCCCGCAGCATTTGAGATTGCCAAGATACTGCGATGTAGGAGATATTTTTTGTCGCGGTGCTCAAACTCTATTTCGACGTAGGCAGTAGTCTCCTCGTCGCCAGCATCAGCGACGGCGTGCTTATTAACAAGACGCAGATTGTCAGCGCTCTCATCCGGGTCCTGCGCCAGAGTTTTATCTCCATACAAACAGAACATTATGGCGCGAAACAAACTCGTCTTACCTCTGCCATTCGCACCGTAAATAACGGTAACATTCTTTTTATCGTCCGCAGCAAAGACGATCTCCTGCTTACCGCGGTACTGTTTAAAATTCTTTAACGTGAGTTTTTTTAATAGCATAATTGGTTCCTAATGACCTAAGCCTTAAGTAGTGCGCGCAGGAAACCTTTCAATTCCTCTGCAACATGTTTAGGATTGCCATGCTTATCGGCGAGCGAAAACGCCTCTTTAATTAATTTTTGAACCTCAGCCGGGTACTTCTTAAGCTTTTCATTTATCAACTTATTCATTTCAGTCATCTTGCACCTCAGAGTCGAATTTCCGCTGCTCATTGTCCCTAGCGTATACTTCCCACGGCTTTATGGTCATCAATTCGAGGGACTCGAACTTAGCCAAGACTTTGCTTATCATAGACTGTGCCTCAAAGCGATTAAGCGCCAGGGAAGCAAACTCCGCAAATCGGGGGATTTCTCGTTTCAGCATGCTTTGCTTATATGTAAAATCCGACGAAGAGCCCGTAAGCGGGGGGATTGCGATAAAATCATGAATTATCGCCTTGGCTTTGCCATCAGACTTTCGAAGAATGCGGCCCCTTCTCTGAACGAATTCACGCGGGTTTGTTGAGCTCGCGATAATAAATGCGGTTTTTGTGGAGGGCACATCCACACCCTCATCTAAGCACCGGATAGCTACCAGAGTCTGGAGCGCGCCGGCAGAGAACTGCGCGAGAACTTCCTGGCGCTTATTCGCCGGAATGCCAGCGACAAATTCGTACGCTTTCAAACCCGAGTCCGAGACCATCCGCAAATATTCAAGATGCTCACCTTTTGGGGAATATACAAGGGCATGTGAAAATTCTTTTCCCGTAGACTTTGCCTTCTTCAATTCTTCATTCAGGACTGTGAGAAAGGCAGCCTGTTTATTCCCAGCACTGTTTATCAACGCCGTCCGCTTGCGGAGTAGCGACTGAAGGTAGGGATTGTCATTTATTTCTCTGTTTGAAGCAAAAGCCCGGCTTATGTCTTTAGAAAGCAAAACATAATCAGAAAACTCGGACTCAGTGAGCTCCACCAGATGCGGGATATACTCATACGGGACAAGAAATCCCCTGTTAATCGCGTCCTCAAGCGTAAATTCGAAACAGGACCCGTTAAAGTATTTTGTTAACACCGCCGTGCCTGAATCATCAAACCATCGCTCTGGAGTAGCAGAAAGGCCAATTTTGTGGGTAAAAGTCTCCAGCAGGGCCGATCGCAGGTCTTTTGCGCCTAATGCATGCACCTCATCAAATATGCCAAAGATCGGCTGTGCCGAGATTGAACGTGCTAAATCTTTGAATTGAGGCATTGAGCTGGTTTTATGTACGACCAGGCAGCAGATCTCTTTAGTCAGATTTAGGTTAAAGTCCTGAATCTTTGAGCCAAGAGTCCTCTCCCAATCTCCATGTGCCGAAGAGCATAGTATGGGGGAAAATGAGAATTTTTCAAGTTCCTTCGCCCATTGATCCACGAGATGGATATACGGAACAGACACAATTAAGGCAATTCGGCCATGTTTCTTTCTAATACGGTCAGCGCATGAAATAGCAGTTATGGTCTTGCCGGAACCAGTTGCCATTTCAAAAATGCCGGAATAACCGGCTTTCTCCCATTTATCATACGCTTCATTTTGATAGTCCCGCAAAGTTGGAGCGACTTCTTTGGTAACCATTTGGGGAACCGGGGTTGATTTGGCTTTATATGGTCGTGAAGAGACACGATACTGAAGAATGCTCTCTTTTACGGCAGCCGGGATATCATAAATATTAAATGCCGGATTCTTATCGTCCCACATGTGCCGGAATCTATGGTCATGGCTATCAACGTAATCTTTTTGGCCATCAACCCAGGATTTAAACACAGAAAAAGACTCTCCGTTAAGGGAAGCATGGGCGGAGTCATTATATGAGCCGTGTATCGCTACTCTGTCTCCAGATTTATCCTCAAATATGGCGAATTTATCATGAAAATCCCCGCCTGACAAATGACCTTTAGGAATCGCAAACTTTATTCCAAGGATATCATCGGCAATCAGCCAGGACAACGCATTTAAAGGATTCTGCCCAAGTTCAGCAGCGAGATCCTTAACGGAATTCATCAAAACATTGTAAAGGACCCCATCTTTTTTAGCCGCGTCGCCAGTTTCCATCGCCTCGAAATCTTGTTTTGAAATAATTGGGGAAGTAATGAGGCGAGCGGCACCGGAGTTGTCAGCAAATTCCTCTAGGCCTTTTGCTGCCAGACGAATCCAACCGGATGTAAAAAAACCTACGCCACGATCATATCTGACAGAGTTCTTAAGTAAAGGGATCATCAGGTCCGAAACCAAATCATTTTCGGAGCTATCGTAAACTGATTTTAAAGGCAGATCTCTTAGCATTTTATTAGGCTGATCTCTTCATTCTCTATTTTATATTTTTCTGAAGAGTCGCTTATGTTTTTAACGATCCCAAGCTCCGATAGCCTTTTAGCGAACTCAGCCCTATTTGCGGCTCCGGAGAATTCAGTCTTCAAGATATGACAGATCAGATCCTCTGTATTTTCAATCGAATACTCATTAGGGGTGCACACATAAACCGACTCCATACTGCCGAGTATCTCAATCCCGTCAATTTCTTCTAAAACATCAACGAGAAGCTTTTTTTGCCAATACACCCCATTCTTTTGCTCATCGATCTCGGGGAGGTGCAGCTCCAACAGCTCATCGATATTTACATACGGGCAGCCCAGCCTACAGTTCTCAGTAAACTTTCTGCAAGCGACTTCCTTTAATTGCTTTTGCTTATCGGCGCTCCAAGAAATTGATGTCTTTGCGATAAATGCACCTGGCGTGTAGTGGAGAAATCCCTCGCAATAGAAGGGGAGGTTCTCGAACCACGTTGCCGGGTATCCACGTTCTTCTGAAAAGTACTTAATTAAGTCTGCGACATAGACCGGCCCAGGCTTATCTTTAAAATACTCTTCAACTAATGCTTGGGCATTAACTCTGGCATCCTTGGCGAGCAGACCATGCCTTATGATATACGGAAGGCGGGGGCAATCAAATAGATCGTCATAACGTCGAGACAAGAAAGAATAGAGGCATGTAGAATCGGGTATTCCGATTTTTGTCAAAAACACTCTATTGTCATCATATACTTGCCGAACGCTTATGTGCTCGTATTTCCCTAGTTTTGATTCAATATCCGAAATTACCTTCTCAAGTATTGACGTTTCGGCTTTGCCTATATTCTAATTGTTAATGTGGATACATTTACCATTTGCGCATCTTAAAACAACATCGCTCTCCTGGACAGCATTAATAACCTGATACTCTTTCAGTCCCAATTGTTCGGCAACCCCACTAGTAGACAATACGCCGGCTTGATCACGCATATAGGACTCAATCGAATGCCGCGTCGCACCGATTATCCGCTTTTTTGAGTGACGGGGATAAATGTAGGGATACTTAAAGAAACGATATTTACCATTAGTCCAAGTCCGCAGACAGGAATATAAGGCATACGGATTTGGAATGCCGGAGAGAATCGCTTCAGACTTAATGTCTTCAAAAACCCCAAAGACCGCGACGCAGACTAAATCCGCATCAAGCCGCCTATCAATATGCTCTTCCGCCAACTTTAAGACGCGTTTGTTGATTGAAATAGTTGAACGCACAACATACGTACCCCTATCCCACAGGATAAACCGCTCCCGATTATTAAGCGCGGAGCGCAATGCCCCGAGCGGTTTCTTTGTAGTCCCAGAGAACTCACTGTTATGAAAGACCTCGACGAATTTTGCAGCGTCTTCTTTATTTGTAGGAGAAATTCCATTGGGAAAGTATTTTTGAACCAACATTTCTACTATTGCCCCGCGTTTGGGTGCCCCAACAGAGCAAAGTGACTTTGTTTTGAGCAATTTCTTTTTATGTGTCTTCTTAAATAGATAATCACCCCAGTCTTGACTCAGTTTATTTTTGGCGCAGAAGTTAGCAATTCTATCCCGAATCTCACTCTCGTACAAGAACTCCCCGTTTTCAGCAGTTTTTTCGAAATATTTACGCAAATACGAAAAAATAACTTCTTCATCACGAGCTAGCCAAGTAGTGTCCTCAATATCAAAATGGACCTGCCGGCTAACCCTACGCGCAAATTCCAAATAGATCTGAAATTCTATGCCAAAGAAGGCCTCTTTAGGATAGTCACAAAAAAGTATGCCATAGGAATTTATCAAGTTATTAACGAATGACCTCAAAAAACGCCAGAAGGCTGGGCCAAGTTGTTTTTCAAGGGCCGCAAGCCCTCGGCACTCTAACTGACGTACACGTTCACGTGTAAGCCGGAATTCACGTGCCAGCTCTTTGAGTGTTTTGGTTTTGCCTTGGGGAGAAAGCCTGGTAACCAATATTTTTCTGATTCGATTATCCTGCACAGTATCCGCAGTGAACGAAGCACTTTCAAACACTTTCTTTATTAATTCAAGTGCTTCAATAAGGCTCTCTATCGGTTTAGAGGCAATTTCCAGGGCTTCAGGCTCTTTTAATTCTTTTATGACGTGAATTACTTCTTTAAGAGTATTTACACCAATACCTTTTATTGATAGCAATTGAGAATCAGAACGCGATAATATATCGGCAACGGTATTAATTCGCCTTTTCTCAAAAGCGTTAAGAGCTCTGCTGTTAAACGGAAGTTCCTTTATACTGATGGAGAGCACTCCATCTGGGACCTGTATTGCGAGTTTATTTGCAAAAATCTTTCGTTTAGACTTGATAAGAGCATTATCTGTAGGCTTAAGTCTTTTTGCATCTCCGAGGACATCATTTATATCGTTGATTGAACCTACCCCCAACCCTTGTATCGCTAAAAGGTCCTCATGTGTTTTGCTTAACAAGTCCCGAACTGTTTCAATTCCACCACGGGCAAGGCAATTCCTCGTTCGCCGGTTAAATGGCAAGTCGCGAATCTTTAAATCAAGTTTCTCGGGCGGGATATCCACAGAGATCTCTTCGGATAATTCCTTTCGCCCTGGGATTTCTATCACATTGCCGCTATCGAGGCGTGCATAGAAAAGACTTTCAAGTGCATCACCTATTTCGCTACATGTAGATATGCCGCAATTCTGAATGCGACAGAGATCTGATTTCCTCAAGACGAGCAATTCACCAACCGTAGTAACCCCGGCTTTTTTTACGCAGCGTTTAGCTCTTGTGCTTACCGAAAGAAGGTCAAATCTAACAGCTTTACCTAACGCTATAAGTTTAGGAGTTGATTGCACATGCCCATGACGGAACAAGTCAGAAAAGATGAATCCTTTTAATTCAGAATATTTGTAAAAGTTTGTACGCGAATAGTCCATTCCGCTACTTAGCCCTAACGCATCCAATCGCATTTCAATTTCGTAAATGACTGAATTATCAACTCCATCGATTAGCGAAAGTCTTTCCGCTGTGGTTTCAACTAAATCAAATATAAGAGAAACACCAGCCGCCCGAAGCTTCCGATAGGCTTTAGGCGACAAAGTAATTGCCGTAATAGGCTTAAGTAATTTATCAAATAGTGCTTCTGAGTCCATTTTTCCCTAACCAGCCAAATATAATATACCAAATAAGTACTTTTGGCCTTTGCGTATATAAAAAGTATAGCAGACCAACCCGACAAGGGTGTGTCGCGAAGAAAAATGCTGTTTTTGCTGTTTTTCTCTGTTCCGGGTGGGTCATTCAGCCGTATCATGAATGGGTGGGGACAATCATAAGATCCTCGGGCCAGGGCGGCGGCGACGGCCCACGGGCGGCCAGGCGCTACCGCCCTGGCCCGTTCCTTATGCTCCGCCTCCGCCTCTGCCGGTGGCGGCGATGATTAACAGAAAAGACCGCCGCGGCGGCCGCAGCAGCGGTCGCCGGGGCGGTGTTTTAATAAATAACTGCTGCCACCGGAATGTCAGTTAAGATAGAAATCAGGAACAGGCCCGCGCCGCGAGTGGCAGCAGCCACTGGCGAGCGCGGGCAGAGTCCGTATAGATATCAGCTCGATTCGGTTGCAGTGCGCGCGGGGAATAATTTTCTGCGTTGTACGGCCGCCGAAGGCGGACGGGAGCGGCCGGGTAAGGCCCTGTTGGGGGCCGGCCGGCCGCGCACAGGAGGTGTTGATAAGTGCGGGACTCCTTGGGAGCAGGTGCGACGGCGCGTAGTGCCGGAGCCCTGCGAACCGCCTTCTCGCGGCAAGGAGCAGTGCGGGGCCGCGCTGCGTGGCCACGCCTGCGACGACATCTCGCGGATAAGATCCGCCTACCGCAGATCCAGGAGGAACTCATGGCGTTTCTTCGGGGTTTTGGGCGAAATAGGTCATGATTGAGGCCCTAAACTCACCCCAAATTTCAAAAAACGCAGGTTAGTAGCCCGACGAATCGCCCCGCTTGAACGCGGGGCACTTTTTTTTTATAGACTATTGGCAGGGAGTTGAACCATGGAACGAAATAAATTTCCGGAACTTATCGCCTCGCCCCGGTTGGAGCTGAGAAAACATGTGCCTGAACTGGCCGAAACCATGTTCCGCTACGTGGACCAGGACAGGGACCGCCTGAGGGTGTTCCTCCCGTGGGTGGACGCGACCGTAACCGTGGAGGATGAAGCCGCTTACATTAAGGTCTCCCACGCAACCTGGGACAAGGGAACGCTTTTCGATTACGGCATCTTCGAGCGGGAGACGGGCACTTACGTGGGGAACGTGGGCATACACAATATAGCCTGGGCTCACGACCGCTGCGAATTCGGCTACTGGATCCTGGGCAAGTTCGAAGGGAAAGGCTACATTTCAGAAGCGGTAGAAGCGCTGGAAAAGGTCTGCTTCGGCCTGGGCTTCCACCGCCTGGAGATCCGCTGTTCCTCGCGGAACCAAAAATCGGCCGCGGTTCCCCGGCGGCTGGGTTACTCGCTGGATGGCACCTTGAAAGAGGACACCATAGAGCAGGGCAGCTACAGGGACACGCTGGTCTTCGGAAAGCTGAAAGCCTAACCCCGAACTACTAGCCGACTTTTTTGATTGAGTTTGTAATTAAGTAGAATTTCTGCATGGCCACACCTTTTTCCGAAACGCTGGTACGGTTGCGCACGGCGGCGGGCTTCCCCAGCGCCTACGCTTTCTTCCACGACAACGGCGGGCAGAAGGTGCTCGGCCTCACATACCGCCGCTACCTGCTGCTGGAGCAGGGCCGCAACCTGCCCATGCTCGAGAAGCTGCGCAAGCTGTTCTACGCGCTGCGGCTGGTGCCGCAGGCGCCCGCCGCCAACGAACTCACCGTGGCCTGGCTGCGCAGCATGGCCGGCGAAGAAGATTACCGCGACATCCTGCAGCCCGTGGTGGCGCCGCGCGCCGAAACCAAGGGCGTCTCGCCGCTGCACAAGGCGGTGGAGAAAACTATCGCCAACGACAAGTATGTCATGAAGCCGGAACAGTTCCTGGCCGTGCTGTCGAGTTTCGAGGCTTATGTCTGCTTCCACGCCATGGTGAGCGAGACGGACTCCTGGAAGCTCGAGGACCTGGCACGGGCCGTACAGGCCGAACTGCCCAAGGTGCGCGAGGCTATGGCCCGGCTGGCCGCCGCCCGGCTGATGAAGCAGGTGCGCCCCGGAGTCTACAAGTGCCCGCTGGCGAACGCCACCATAGAGACGCCGCAGATGAACCTGCTCGGCCAAACCGCCATAGACAAGATCCGGGACTACACTGGCCGGCTCATTAAAAGCGGCAAGAGCGAGTGGTACAGCACCTGCATGGTGCGCGCCGACGGGCCGGCCTTCAAGGGTTACGCTCCCGTGCTCAACCTGGCCGTACACACGGCGGGCGCCTACGAGATAAAGCGCAAAACCGACGGCTCCGCCATTTTCCTGGTGGAAGGCCGCATCACCCGTCTGCGCGATTTCTAAAAAACCGCTGGTGCTCCAACGGGGCACCAAAAACGCCTTTTACCCGCTCCCGCGGGGCTGGACCCTTTTTCTCCTGAATACTTACCTTCCGCCTCAGGCCGCCGCGCCGCGCATACCGTAAACTATACTCAGCGGTAAACCAAACACGGAGGCGACACAAATGATCAAGACGATTCTGGCGGTACTGATAGCGGCGGCGCCCGCGGGCGCGGCTGAGTTCAACCTTGAGCGCACCGGGCTGGACGCCTTTAATAAGGAAATAGCCGTACCCGCGGCGGCGGCTCCGGAGAGGGTCCAGAACCGGCTGTCCGTTTCGGAGATAAACAACAGGTGGATAGCTTCCATTTATGTGACCGGGCAGCGTCTCTCGCGCCTGGCCTCCAACGCCAATGGCATAGCGCCGCACGCGATGCCTCCCGGCCTGGCAGTAGAGCTGGGGACGCTGGCCCGCCGCACCCTCGAGGGCGCCGAGAAAATGCATTACGCCGCCTTGGACGGGCGCTGGCACGTAGTGGGCTTCGAGGCGGAGAAACTGGACCGTGTGGCAGCCGGAGTGCTGGACTGGGCCGCCGGGGCCGGAGCGCATCACAACGCCGCGGCCCTCAAGGCGGGGGAACTCGCCGCCGCCGGCAGGGACCTGGCCTCGGCTTTAAGCTGGCTGCGCGCCGACTCCGGGCAGCTGATGCGCTAAAGAAAGGAAAAACAAAATGAAAAGACTCCTCATAGCCCTGCTGTTAGCGGCCTCCCCGGCGGCCGCGGCCGAAAGCGGCGCGCTGGCGGCCCTGCTGGGCCTCGGCGGCGCGCCCGCCGAAGTCCCGGCGGCCGCCGTAACTAAAGCCGCCAGGGCCGCTGGGCCGATGACGGAGAACGCCAGGACCGGCTACGTGGTCCTCTCCACCCCGGATTATTTTTACGGCATCTTAAAGATGCACGAGGCCATACTGGCCAAGCTGCCCAAGGACGTTAAAGCGATAATAGTCTTCCCGCGCGAGAATCCCCACTACCAGAAGTTCAAGGCCGATTTCGACTCCAAGCGTTTCATCGCCTGGACCTACACGCTGGAGTCGCCCTGGACGCGCGACTTCCTGCCCGAGGTGGTGGTTGATGAAACCGGTTCCGCCCGCATGGTGCAGTTCGCTTACTACCCCGACCGGCCGCAGTCGGAGCAGTTCGGGGGGGAACTGGCCAAGGGCTTCGGCCTGACGCTGGAGAAATCCAAGGTAGGCCTGGAGTTCGGCAACTTCATCGCCGACGAGCAGGGCCGTATCTTCATGACGGAGAAGGTGATAGCCGACAACAAGGGCTGGACGAAGGCTGGCCTCGAGAAGGAGATCCTCGCCCGGCTGCGCGGCAGCAGGCTGGTCTGGATGCCGGTCATCCCCGGCGAGAGCACGGGGCACATAGATATTTACGCCAAGTATTTCGGGGGAGGAGCCGTAGTGGTGGCCGATTCCGCGCACCCCGAAATGAAGAAGGCCATGGACGCGGCGGCCGCCAGGTTCGCGGCGCTGGGCATGCGCGTCACGCGCCTGAAGAACGCTGACTTTCCCGCCGGCACCATAGGCGGCGCCACGGCTTACTCCTACACCAACTCGCTGCGCGTCAACGATACCATCTTCATGCCGGTCTACTATAGTTCTCAATACGCGCATACCCAGTCCTTCAAAGCCACCGACGAGGCCGCGGCCGCGGCTTACTCCGGGCTGGGCTTCAAAGTGGTAAAGATCCCCGCCTTCGACGCCGTGCAATTCGGCGGCGCCGTGCACTGCCTCACCCGCGAAATCCCCTGGCTGCCCTGGTTCTGACCGGAACGCAGGCACGCCGCAGAGCTCGTTAATATCCGGATATTGACAGAGCCCGGCTCTTTTACTCTAATCACGATAGAGGGGAGGATTATAAATATGAAAATGAACATAATAGCTGGCGCACTGACGGTTTGCGTTTTGGCCGCGCCGGCGCTGGCGCAGCAGGGCGCGGACGGGGGGAACGCTCAACTTTCCGTACAGGCCTACAAAGCCGTAGACTACCCGGCCCTCGCCGGGCTGCCCGGCTTCAGCGAAAAGCTGATAGGCGACCACCTGAAGCTCTACCAGGGTTATGTGAACAATGTGAACGCCCTGTCAGACAAGCTCGCGGCCCTGCTGGCCGGCGGCAAGGAGCGGACGCCTGAATATGCCGAGCTCAAGCGGCGCTTCGGCTGGGAGTTCGGCGGCATGCGCCTGCATGAGCTGTACTTCGGCAACCTCGGCGGCGGCGCGCCCGGGCCCGGCAGCAAACTGCACAAGGCGCTCGCCCGGAACTTCGGCAGCCTTGAAGCGTGGAAAAAAGATTTCACGGCCACCGGCGCCATGCGCGGCATAGGCTGGGCGGTGCTCTACCAGGACAAAGTCTCGGGCCGCCTGTTCAACGCCTGGGTGAACGAGCACGACGCCGGCCAGCTGGCCGGCTGCGAGCCGATCCTGGTGATGGACGTGTTCGAGCACGCTTTCCTGACCGACTACCGGCTGGAAAGGGCGAAGTACATAGAAGCCTTCATGGGCGCCGTAAACTGGGAGGCGGCGGACAAGCGCTTTCAGGATTGACCCCGGCCGCCGGTAGACTGGCGGAGGGCGATATTGTAATCTATAGCCGGTGAAACCTTCGCTCGCGCAACGCCTGACCCCGGGCCTATTCGCCCTTACGCTGTTCTGCAGCGCGGCGCTCATCTTTGTGCTGCAGCCGCTGTTCACTCGCCTGACCACGCCGCTGCTGGGCGGGGCTCCGGCGGTGTGGAACGCCTCCATGGTGTTCTTCCAGGCGGCGCTACTGCTAGGTTATGTTTACGCCCACCTGCTCGCGCGGCTCAGGGACCTGCGGCTGCAGATAGGGCTGCACGCCGCCGTGCTGGGGCTCGCCGCGCTGGCCCTGCCGCTGCGCGTCAGCGGCGCCTTCGGGCCGCCCAATTACGAACAGCCCGCCCTCTGGCTGCTGGCCGTGCTGGCCGTCTCCGTAGGCGCGCCGTTCGCCGCCGCCTCGGCCACGGCCCCGCTGCTGCAGGCCTGGTACGCGCGCACGGGCCGCGCCGACGCGCACGATCCTTATTACCTCTACGCCGCCAGCAACCTCGGCAGCTTCTCCGGCCTGCTGGCCTACCCGGCGCTGGTAGAACCGCTGCTCGGCAACCGGGCGCAGAGCGCCGCCTGGCAAGGGGGCTACTGGGCCGTAGCGGCGCTGGTGCTGGCGGCGGCAGCCGCGGCGCTGCTCTCGGCCGGGCCCCGCGGGGGGCAGGCGGAAGAGCGGGCCGTTTCCCCGGCGCCGGCCCCGTCGAGGCGGCTCTACTGGCTGGGCGCGGCGGCGGTGCCCTCGGCGCTGGTGTTGGGCGTGACGCTGCATATCTCCCACACCGCAGGCTCCACGCCGCTGTTCTGGGTGGTTCCGCTGGCCCTCTACCTGGCCACCTTCGTCATAGCCTTCTCGCGCGGCGCCGAGCGGCTGGCCCCGGCCGCCGCCGCGGCTTATCCGTTCGCGCTGCTTTTACTGCTCGCCTCCTACCTGCTGGCGGGGCAATTGCTGCCGGTAGCCCTCGGCAACCTCGCCGGTTTCTTCCTGAGCGCCCTGCTCTGCCACCAGGCGCTGGCCCGCTCGCGGCCGGCTGCCGACCGGCTGACCGAATTTTATTTTTTCGTCTCGCTGGGCGGCGTGCTCGGCGGCGCGGCCGCCGCGCTGCTGGCGCCGCTGGTCTTTAATAATGTCTACGAGTATCCGCTCGCCCTGGCGGCGGCGGCCCTGTTCCTGCCGCGCGGCGAGCATAAGCTGCCGCGCCTGGCCTCGGTTGCGGTAATAGCCGCGCTGGCGCTGGGCGTGGCGATGGCGCTGCTGCGGCTCGTCGATCCCGGCTGGGCCATGCGGGTGATAGGCCAGCACCAGCGCACCCTCACCCTGGCGGCCTTCTGGACCTGCCTGGCCGCCGTTTTCCTCAATCGCGCCAGGCCGGCCAGGCTGGCGGCGCTGGTGCTGCTGACTTTCCTGGTCCTCTTCCTCACGGAGGACAGGGCGGGGCGTTATATCACGCAGGAGCGCGGTTTCTTCGGCATCTTGCGCACGCGGGAGATCTACGACCCGGCCAGCCCCCGCACTCCGATCTTCCGCATCATGACGCATTCCAACGTGGTGCACGGCGCGCAGCTTACCAGCCCGGGCCTGACGCGCATACCGATGACCTATTACAACCCGCGCACCGCGCTGGGCGAGGCGGTGCTGGCCGGCCTGAGCGTAGGAGAGCCGGGCCGGGTGGCGCTGGTCGGCCTGGGCGCCGGCGCCAGCGCCTGCCTGCTGCGCCCCGCTGACAAACTCACCATCTTCGAGATAGACCCCGCGGTAGTCCGCCTGGCCGCCAGTCCCGGCGGGGATTTCACCTACGTCCGGGAATGCCAGCCGGGGGCGCGGGTGGTGCTGGGCGACGCGAGGCTGAAGATAGCCGGCGAGCCGGATGGCGCCTTCGACGTGATAGTGGTGGACGCCTTCTCCGGCGACTCCATCCCGGCGCACTTGCTTACCCGAGAAGCCCTGGCGCTTTACCTGCGCAAAATCAGTGAGCGGGGGATAGTGGTGCTGCATCTCTCCAACGCCAGCCTGGCGCTCATCTCCGAAGCGGCGCGGCTGGCCCGCGACCTCGACGTCCCGGCGCTCTTCCGCGTCAGCCCGGCCTACGACCACCCGTACGCTTCTTACTTCGGCGCGCTGGGCGCCGGCGCCATGATCATCCCCAAGTCGCCGGCTGTGCTCCCGCTCCTGCCCCTGTCGGTCATGCCCGGCTGGTCTTTCATCGAAGCCCCGGCGGGCCGCGCCTGGTCCGACGATTACATAAACATACCGCGCGCCCTGTGGCGCAGCCTGATAGGCGAAAACTACCGCCTTACCCCGCTGTAGCGGCACTCCTGCCGCGGCCGCCTTGACTTGCGAGAACCAGAGAGTTAGAATTCCAGCAGGGTTAGGTTAAGGGTTTTCCGAAAGGAAAAGGGGGAAAAATGCTGAAAGATATTAACGGCCTCAAGGGCCTCACTATACACGCCACGGACGGTGAGCTGGGCGTGGTGGACGACTTCTGCTTCGACGACCAGACCTGGAACCTGCGCTACCTGGTGGTGCGCACCGGGGGCTGGCTGGCCAAGCGCAAGGTGCTCATCTCCACGGCGGCGCTCAAGCGGGAGCCGGACTGGCGCTCCCGGGCGCTGCCGGTGCTGCTGACGCGCGAGCAGGTGCGCAACAGCCCGGACATAGACACGGACAAGACCGTGACGCGCCTGCACGAGCTGGAGCTGCATAAGCATTATGCCTGGCCGCTCTACTGGGGAGAGGGCTTCTACGCCGGCAGCATGTCCGGCGGCACGCTGTTCCCGGAAAACCCGGAGGCAGAAGAGCGCGCCGGGGCTACGCAGGACCGCGAGACGCCGCCGGAAACGCACCTGCAGAGCACCAGCGCGGTGACGGGCTACCGCCTGCACGCCGCCGACGGCACTATCGGCCACGTGGAGAATTTCATAATCGACGACGCCAAGTGGGCCATCCGGTACCTGGTGGCCGGCACCGGCAACTGGCTGCCCGGGCGCCAGGTGCTGGTGTCGCCGCACTGGATAGAGAGCGTGAACTGGGAAACCTCGGAAGTGTTCGTGGACCTGACGCGCCTGGCCATAGAGGCCAGCCCGCAGTACGACCCGTCGCAGCCGGTCAGCGAGGACTACGAGAGCGAGCTCTACGACCATTACGGCCGCCCCAAGCTGGAAAACGCCGGCCGCGACGCGGCCGCTCCCCGGAGCGGGCGCCGCTAGCCGGGCGGAGGCCAGGAGGAAGGCGGGACCGCCCGGCAACGGAGGTTCCGCCTTCGCCTTGCGAGGCAAAGGCGCGGGGCATTTTGTATCATGTTCAGGAGCGCGGGAGCGCGGCTAATTTAGCGGTCAGGAGGCAACATGGACAGAGCAGCATGGGTCAGCGTTCTGAAGAAGCGGTTCCAGGTCATACCGAACAGCCCCGAGGCGCTGCCGGGCGAGACCACCTACCACGTGCAGGACAGGATGTTCGTAGTGGTAATCAGGTCGGCCACGCCGGCCGGCGCGCTGCGCGCCGAGTCCCTGACCGACACCGAGGAATGCCTGGTGGTCAACCGCGGCCAGGGCAAGCGCTCCTACGTGGACTGGACCAAGATAGACGCCATCGCTACCGCGGAGATTTGACGGCGCAGGGGGGAGAAATGACCGTTCCAGTTTCAGCGGCGGACAAACTAATACTCATAGTGGACGACGACAACGCCGTCAGGGAATTCCTCAAGATCGTGGTAGCGAGGGAAGGGTTCAGGATAGAGACCGCGGCCGACGGCGCCGAGGCGCTGACGAAGACCCGGACGGTCTCGCCGGACCTGATACTACTGGACCTGATGCTGCCCAAAAGCGGCGGCTTCGAGATAGTGCACGAGCTGCAGAACGACGAGACCGGGCAGATTCCGGTGGTCATCATGACCGGCCGGATGATGGACCGGTCGACCTCCGACCTGATAAAGCGGGAGAGCAACGTGCGCGAATACCTGGAGAAGCCGGTGAAGACCGAGACGCTGGCGGCCCTGATGCACAAGCTGCTGGGCACCGTGCCCCCGGCCCGGATGCCGCGCAAATAGCGAGCCGCACGCCGGAGATAAAGCCGCCCTTTTTAACAGGAAGGGGCGGCTTTATAATTTATACAATATAGGTCAAAGAACTATGGAAATACTCATAACCAACGACGACGGCATTTACGCCGAGGGCATAGCCGCCCTGGCCGCCGCCATGAAGAAAGTGGGCAACATAACCGTGGTGGCCCCCGACACCCAGCGCAGCGCGGTAGGGCACGCCATCACCATCACCGACCCGCTGCGGGTGGTGCCGGCCAAGCGCAACGGCCAGTTCTTCGGCTACGCCGCCAGCGGCACGCCGGCGGACTGCGTGAAACTGGGCATCAAGGCCATCATGAAGAAGCGCCCCGACCTGGTGGTCTCGGGCGTCAACCTGGGCGGCAACCAGGCCTACAACATCCTCTACTCCGGCACGGTCTCGGGCGCCACCGAGGGCGCCCTGCTGGGCATCCCGTCCATCGCCGTCTCGCTGGACACCTTCAAGAACCCCGACTTCGGGCCGGCCGCGGCCTTCGCCGCCAGGCTGGCAGGCATGCTTAAGAAACGCAAGCTGCCGGCCGGCACGCTGCTCAACGTCAATGTGCCCAACCTGCCGCCCGCCAAACTCAAGGGCGTGCGCGTGACCAACCAGAGCCGCACCTGCTTCAACGACTGGTTCGACAAGCGCACCGACCCGCACGGCAACACCTACTACTGGATGACCGGCGACTACAAGCCCGAAGACCCCGACGCCGCCAGCGACCTCAACGCGCTGAACGCCGGTTACGTGTCGGTGACGCCCATACAGTTCGACCTGACGGACTACAAGTTCATCACCGAACTCCAGAACTGGGAACTCAAGCTTTAACCCCGAGGAGAAACAATGAAAGAACTTATATTCACCGCGGCGCTGCTGCTGGGCGGCTCAGCCTACGCCCAGGAGGCCCCCGCGCAGGCGGCCCAGGCCGCCCAGGCCCAGCCCGCCCGCCTGGACCCCGCGCTGGAGCGCACGGGCAGGAACCTGGCCATCCTGGCCGAGAAATACGCCGAGATCCCGGCCGAGCGCCTGCAGCGGCTGGCGCCGGAAATGGAGAAATTCAACGCAGCCCTGCGCGCGGCGCTCGGCGAGCAGATCCTGGCCGAGATAGCCGCCAGGGAGAAGGCGGCCGACGAGAAGGCGCGCGTGGAGTCGGCGATGAAGACGCTGCAGGCCTTCCGCGGCGCGCTGCAGGTGTACTACACGCAGACCGGGGGCAAATACCCCAAGTCCCCGGCCGAACTGGCGCCCGAGGCCATCACCGCCGTGCCGGAACTGCACCTGCCAGGCCATGAGCGCACTGCGGGGATAAAGATCGTGGATTCGAAAAAATTCGACAAGGACATCTCCCGGGCCGTCACCGGCTCCGGCGGCTGGCTGTATTTCTCCAACCCCGATTCGTCCTATTACGGCCTGCTGCTGCTGGACTCGGCCAACCCGGGCCCCGACGGCATGAAGTTCTTCGAGTACTAGGAGCGCGCTTGACCACGGAACTGCTGAAGAAATCCTACCTGGCCGCGGCGCTCTCCGCGGCGGGGATCATCGGCGCCATCTTGCTCTACGCCGTAGTGGGGGAAATACTCGCCCGCTCCGGGCTCCGGCCCCCGCTCCTGCCGCCGGCGGCCTACGTAGTAAAATACGCCGTCTACATCCTCTCCATCGCTTCGGTCTTCGCCGTCAGGTTCGCGGCCGCCAGGCTTGACGTGCGCCGGGCCACGCCCGAGGCCGCATTAAAAGCGCTGACCGCGCGGGCTATAATTACGGCCGCCCTGTGCGAAGTGCCGGCCGTGGCCGGCCTCATCCTCTTTCTCCTCACGGGTTACAAAGCGGACTTCTACCTGCTGCTGGCCTTCTCGGCCGGCCTGGAGGTCTACCATTTCCCGCGCCTGGCCCGCTGGGAGGAAAAACTGCGGACGGACTACGGACAACTGACATGAACCCAAAAGAATATAAACAGATAGCGGTGCTCGGCGTCTCCGGCGACGCCTCCAAATACGGCCACAAGATCTTCCGGGACCTGCTCAACGCCGGCTACCCGGTGGCGGGGGTCAACCCGAAAGGCGGCTCTGTGCTGGGACAGAACGTCTGCAAGAGCCTCTCCGAGCTGGAAAAGCGGCCGGACCTGGTCATCACCGTGGTGCCGCCGGCCGTCACCGAACTGGCGGTGGAGGAGTGCAACCGGCTAGGCGTGAAGCATATCTGGATGCAGCCCGGCTCGGAGTCCGACGCCGCCGTGGCGAAGGCTAAGGAATACGGCATAAAGACCACGCTGGCCTGCTTCATGGTGGTCAAGGGAGTCTGGTAGTGATACAAAAGATACTGGACCAGCATTACGGCGCCTACCTGGGCTTTATCCGGCGCCAGATGATAAAGGACCAGATAGAGGCGCGCGGCGTTAAAGACCCGCGCGTGCTGGCCGCCATGGACAAGGTCTGCCGGCACTGCTTCGTCACCGAGGACATGGTGACGCGCTCCTACGAGGATTACCCGCTGCCCATAGCCGGGGGCCAGACCATCTCGCAGCCCTATATAGTGGCGCTGATGAGCGAACTGCTGGAACTCAAAGGCGGAGAGCGGGTGCTGGAGATCGGCACCGGCTCTGGCTACCAGAGCGCCGTCCTCTCAGAGCTGGCCGCCGAGGTGCGCACGGTGGAGCTGCTGCCGGAACTCTCCGCCGCGGCGCGGGAGAAACTGGCCGGGCTCGGCCGCAAGAACATTAAATTCCGCGTAGGGGACGGCGCCGCCGGCTGGCCGGAGGAGGCGCCCTTCGACGCCATCGTGGTCACCTGCGCCGCGCGCGAAGTGCCGCCCGCCCTGGGCGAACAACTCAAAGAAGGCGGCCGCCTGGTGGTCCCCGTCGGGGAAGCCGCGCAGGACCTGCGCCTGGTCCGCAAGACCGCCGCCGGGCTGGAAACCACTTCCGTCTGCTCCGTGCGCTTCGTGCCGCTGGCGGAACCCAAATGAGCGGGCTGGTTTTCAAGATAGCCTGGCGCCTGGTCTTCTACCCGCTGCTGGCGCTGGCCGCGCTCGCCCTTTTTTTCTTCTGGCTCTACGCCCACCCGCGCCGCTATACCGGCGACCATAAGCCGGAGGATTTCGGCCTGAAGGCCGAGCCGCTGCGCCTGCGCACCGCCGACGGCATAGACTTGGACGCCTGGTTCATACCGCACAAGACCTCGCGGAGCACGGTGATCGTCTGCCACGGCTACCCGATGGACAAGAGCGACGTGCTGGGGCTCACCTCTTTCCTGGCGCGCGAGTTCAATCTGCTCTATTTCGATTTCAGGGCCACCGGCCGCAGCGGCGGCTTCTTTTCCACCGGCGGGGCCAGGGAGACTCGCGACATAGACGCGGCCGCGGCCTTCGCGCAGGGCCGCCTGCCCGGCGGCGCCATAGGCCTGTTCGGTTTCTCGATGGGGGGAGCCGCGGTGCTGCTGTCGGCCAACCCGGCCGTGAAGGCCCGCGCGCTGGACGCCCCCTTCGCCGACCTGCACGGCGAGCTGGAACATATCTTCGCGGGCTGGGGGCCGCTGCGCCGGCCGCTGCTGCTTCTTATGCGCGGCTGGATGCTGCTGTTCACCGCCGTGGACATCCGGGGGGTCAGCCCGGTAAAGAACGCCGCGGCCTTCGCCGCCCCTATGCTGCTGGTGCACGGCACCCTGGACGGGACAGTGCCGCCCTCCAACTCGGCGGCGCTCAAGGCCGCCAACCCCGCCGCCGAACTCTGGCTGGTGGAAGGCGCGGACCACGGCCAGAACCACTACACGGCGCCGGCCGAATACGAACGCCGCCTGACGGACTTTTTCAGAAAGAACCTCTAATTGCTAGAATCCCTCTATGGCCGCAATAGTCACCTCTGACCTGGTAAAGCGCTACGCCGAAGTCACGGCCGTGGACGGAGTCTCGCTGGAGATCCCCGAGGGCGAGGTGTTCGGCCTGCTGGGCCCCAACGGCGCCGGCAAGACCACGCTCATCAGCATGCTCTCCACGCTGGTCAAGCCCACGTCGGGCACCGCGGTGGTGGCCGGCCGCGACATCAACCTGGAGCCGCTGGAAGTGCGCCGCAATATCGGCATCGTCTTCCAGGAGCCCAGCGTGGACGACCTGCTGACCGGCCGCGAGAACCTCTACCTGCATTCCATGCTCTACGGCGTGCCCCGGGCCGAGATAGCCGGCCGCATAGATCGCATGCTGGAGATGGTGAAACTCACCGATCGCGCGGGCAGCCTGGTAAAGACCTATTCCGGCGGCATGCGGCGGCGGCTGGAGATAGCCCGCGGCCTGATCCACCGCCCCAAGATCCTTTTCCTCGACGAGCCCACCCTGGGCCTCGACCCGGCCAGCCGCAAGGCGGTGTGGACCCACATCCGCGAACTCAAGGAAACCCACAATACCACGATCATCCTCACCACCCATTACATGGAAGAGGCCGATAGCCTGGCCGACCGCATAGGCATCATCAACCGCGGCAAAATCATCGAGTTGGGCACGCCCGACGAGCTCAAGCGCAAGGTGGGCCGGGACCTGGTCTTCGTCACCGGCGCGCTAGACGAGGCCGCCGTCAGGGCGCTGCCTTTCGTGCAGAGCGTGGAATGCGAGGGCGGCCGCTACAAGATCAGCATAGAGGATTCCGGCGTGAACCTGCAGGCGCTGCTCAACGCGGGCGGCCGCATCGACTCGGTGGAAGTGCGGCGCGTCACGCTCGACGACGTGTTCCTGAAGTTCGCGGGCCAGCAGATCAGCGACGACGCCGAAGAGCACGCCGAGGGCATCTTCGAGCGCGTGGCCGTCAACAAGGCGGTGGGGCGATGAACCTCAACGCCGTCTGGGCCCTGCTGCTGCGCGAAGCCAAGATCTTCTTCCGCGAGAAGGAGCGCATCATCTCCATTTTAGTCTCGCCGCTGCTGTTCCTGTTCGTGATGGGGCAGGGCATGTCGGGCGGGCAGAGCCCGGTGCCCGGCTACACCTACCAGCAGTTCATCTTCCCGGGCATCCTGGTGATGGTGATCCTGTTCACGTCGATCACCTACGGCCTCTATATCATCTGGGACAAGCGGCTGGACTTTCTGAAAGAAGTGCTCGCGGCCCCCATCTCGCGCGCCACGCTGTTCTTCGGCAAATCGCTGGGCGGCATGCTGGGCGCTATTATCGAAACCCTGATGCTGCTCGTCATCGGGGCCCTGTTCATCCTGCCCATGGGCCCGCTGCAGGTGCTGCTGGCCCTGGCCGGGGCTTTCCCGGTGGCCTACATGATCACCAACCTGGGCCTCACCATAGGCGCCAGGATGAAATCCATGGAAGGCTTCGGCCTGGTCATGAGCTTCCTGACCTGGCCCATGTTCTTCTTCAGCGGGGCGCTGTTCGACCTGGCCGGCGCCGCGCCTTACATCCGCGCCGTCAGCCTGGTCAACCCGGTCACCTACGCCGTGGACCTCATGCGCATCATCATGATAGGCCGCGGCTATTTCTCCGCCTGGACCGACCTCGCCGCCATCGCCGTCTTCTGCCTGCTCACCACCGCCGTCGGCGTAGCCGCCTTCGGCAAACTCCAGCAAGAAAAATAAACCTTTGTTCTAGCTGTCTAGCGCGTGGACGGGGCCCGAAAAACTGCCGTCTCACACACCGTGCTCGCGGCTGCCCGTCTCGGCCCTCGCGCTATGCAAGCTCGGGCCTCCGACAGGCTTTTTCGTTCCCCATCCACGCGCTCTCCGCTGTATTTTCAGTATTAATTACTTCTATGGAAGGACGGCGAGGGTATGCCTTCGGAGGGGCCTCGCGGAGGCGAGGCTTGCGTAGCGCCGAGCCGTAGCGAAAGAGCGAGGCCACGGTGTGGCCGAGCGTACCCGGAGAAGGCGTACCCTTGACGTCCTGACTGGGCATCTCGCGGTATTAGTTTATTTGGGAAGGGTGGACATGTGGCGGGCGAACTCGTCCCACTTGCCGTCGCGCGACATGGCGAGGCCGTCGTAGAGCGGGTCGTAATCGGAGGAGGGCAGGTAGACCGCCACGCCGTGGCTGGCCGCGTCCTGCGCCCAGTTCTCGATGACCAGGTCCTTCTTCACGAAGGCCGTCAGGTCGCGGCCCAGCGCCCGCAGGCGGGCGTCGGCGGTGCCCGCCGAGACCAGGCCCACGAAATCGCACAAGTCCTTGTAGGCGGGGAACTCGCCGTAGAAACGCGCGCGCTCCGACGCGGCGCGCAGCACGGCCGGCTCGGCCCGCAGGGCCGCCAGCGCCCAGGCGTCTAACTTTTCCCTGAAAGCCGTCATCTTATACAGCCGCAGCGCGGACTGCGTCAGCGGGTCGCCCTCCGAGTCGCCGCCGCCGTTCACGAAATAATCCCGGTAGGTGCGCACCGTGTTCGCGGCCAGCTCCTCCGCGCCCATCGACGGCCTGGCGTTGAGCAGGCCGAGGAACTGCGCGTAGCGCACCACCACGCCGGGCTCCACCTCCTGCGAGGCCGTCAGCGCCCGCGCGTGGTCCTTCAATTCGTAGGCCACCGAGGCCATGCCCATGTTGCAGCCGTCGAGCATCAGGAAATCCACGCCGCCAGTCGCCTGCAGCGCCCGCGCCATCTGCGGCAGCGAGAACTCGCGGCCGGTCTCGTCGTCGAGAGAAAAGCCCTTGAGATTGTAGAAGTCGGGAGCGTTGGCGTCGTCCACCGGCAGCCAGCCGTTGCCGTGGTCCCACAGCACCAGCGCGTAACGCCGCGCCGGGAAATTAATCTTGGACCATTCGATGAAAGAGACCAGCTCCTTCCAGGAGCCCATGTCGGCCGCGCCGCGGTACTCCAGGACGGGGGAATTGACGCGCGAGATGTCCCGGTCCGCCGCGACGAGGTAGCGGCGCACGCCGGTCCAGTCGCCCTCGGAGTGGTCGTCGCCCTCGTGCTGGCCGTTCATGCGGCCCAGTTCCACCGCTATCTTCACGCGGTCGGTGGAGCCCATGAGCTCCAGCTGGTTCATGTCCATCAGGGCGGAGCTTTCAAGGTTGTTCTTGCCGTTAATGAAATACATCACCGTCCAGTCGGCCAGCGCCGGGGCGGAAGCCTCGGGCACGGGCGGGCGCTGAGGGTCGGCGGACAAAGCGGGAGGCCAGGAGGAGGCGGAGCAGGGGGCGGCAAGCAGCAGCGCGGCGGCTAAGGTTCGCAGCATGGTTATAGTTTAACGGACGCAGGAGCGGAGGTCAGGGGACCAAGGGCCTAAAGCGCGCCGGTCTTTCGGCCCGCCGGCAGCAGGCGGGAGAAGCGGCGCAGGACGGCCTCTTTCTCTTCGGGCAGCAGCAGGCCGCCGTGCCAGGCCAGCAGCGGGAAAGCCAGGAAAGCGGCGGCCCTGATAAGCAGGCCGGCGGGCCCGCCGCAGGGCAGCAGGAAAGCCGGCAGCGCGCAGGCGGCCGCGAGGCCCGCCGCCGCGCCCAGGCGGCCGAACTCGTAGGGCACCGGGTAGAAGGCGCGCCCGCGCAAGTGCACCATGACGGCCATTACCAGGTAGGAGAGCAGCAGCGCCCACGCCGCGCCATACATCCCGAAAGCGGGGATCAGGGCGAAGTTGCCCCCGATGCTGACGGCCGCGCCGGCCAGCGTCACCGAAAGTATTATCCCGGTGCGCTTGGCGATGATCACCGGCGCGAGGAAATTGACGTAGACGCCGTTGAGCAGGTAGGCGGCCAGCACCACCGGCACGATGCCGAGGCCGGACCAGTAATCCGGATGTATCAGGTTAACCCCGGCCACCCGCAGGCGGGCGAGGTCTCCGATAAAGAACGAGAGGCCCAGCCACAGCCAGAGCCCGCCGACGGTGAAATAGGTGAGCACGCGCGCGAACACCGGCGCGGCGTCGGGCCGGTGGGAGCGCTCTATGAAAAAAGGCCGCCAGGCCTGGTCGAACATCGTCACCACCATCATCATGAAGATACCCAGCCTGTAATTGGCCTGGTAGACGCCCACCGAGGCGGTGTCGGAGAGGTGCAGCATGATGGGCCGGTCGAGCACCTGCACGGCCATGGCGCCCAGGCCGGCGGGCAGGAGCGGCAGCGCGAAGGAGAGCAGGTTGCGCAGCACCGGCAGGTCGGCCCTGGCGGCGGCGGCCCTGAACTCCGGCGCCAGCAGCAGCGCGGCGGCGGCCGAGGAGATGACGTTGGCCAGGAACACGCTCTCGAGCCCCAGGCCCATATAGGCCAGGAAGACCACGTTGAGCGCGACGTTGATGAAGATGGAGGCCGTGCGCACCCCGGCGAAGCGCAGCGCTTTATGGCGCATGCGCAGGTCGGCGAAGGGGATGATGGTGGCCGTGTCGAGCAGCAGGATGGCCGCGGCGTAATAGACCAGCCTGGCATTGCCGGCGCCGAGGCCGGCCGCGCCCGCCCAGAAAGGCGCGGCGGAGCAGAGCAGCAGCGTGAGCAGCAGCGTCGTGACGCCCAGGCAGGCCATGGCGGCGGGGAAAGCCTTTTCCCGGTCCGCATAATGCCGCATATAGGCCTGGTCCAGGCCGTAATGGTAGACGATGTTGAGGAAAGCGATATAGGAGAAGACCGCCGCCACCACGCCGTAATCGGCCGGCGCCAGGTAGTGGGTATAGAACGGCAGCAGGATGAAATTGAGCAGGCGCGCGCCCACGGTGGAGAGTCCGTAGATCAGCGATTCTTTGCCGAGGGCTTTGAGGTCTTTGAACATGGCGCCGAGTCCTATTCTATCAAATGACGACGGGGGGGCAAATAAGATATAATTGATAAACAAGCCCGGCGTGAGGCCGGACGGGGGATACATGAACAGATTCACTAAAGATCAGGCTCCTGACTGCGGCCCTTGCCGCTTTAAGAGCGTTTGTTTCTACAGCAAATTCGACACGCAGGCCCAGAAGGCCTGGAACCAGCTCAAGACCGGCCGCAAGTTCTCCGACGACGAGGCCATTTACAGCGAGGGCCAGTCGCCGCTGGGCATCTACCTGGTCTGCAAGGGCCGGGCCAAGGTGTTCTCCGCCGACGCCAAGGGCCAGCAGATGATCACCTGGATCCGCCACCCCGGCGAGCTGTTCGGTCATATCGCCTTCTTCTCCGAGCAGGACTACTTCGGCAACAGCCTCGCCATGGGAGACACTATCATCTCGTTCATGGACAAGCGCACGCTGGAGCAGTTCCTGGAGCAGCACCCGCGCACCTACAAGCTGCTGCTGCACAAAGTGGCCAGCGAACTGCGCGCCCTGCAGCTCAAGCTCAAGGACACCGCCTACAAGCCCGCCCGCTCCAAGGTGGCCAAGGCCCTGATCAACGCGATCTCCTTCAAGTCGAAAGACACCGACAAGCCGGCCATCTTCGGCCTCAAGCGCACCGAGATCGCCGAGATCACCGGCCTGGCGCTCGAGACCGTGGTGCGCACGCTCGCCGAGCTGGAAAAGCGCAACGTCATCAAGCGCGAGATAAAGTCCATCAAGATCCTGGACTACAAGACGCTGGTCCGCATCGCGGACCCGCACGCCAAGTCGGTAGAGTAACGCGGTTCAGACGCCAAACAAAAAAGCCCGGCTCCAAGCCGGGCTTTTTTGTTTGTCAGGGGGGACTTTAAGCGGTGCCGAACATCCTGTCGCCGGCGTCGCCGAGGCCGGGCACGATGTAGCCGTCGCCGTTGAGGCGCTCGTCGACGGTGCCGACGTAGATCGGCATCTCCGGGTGCGCCGAGGAGAGCCGCCTGATGCCTTCCTTAGAAGCTATCATGCAGACGAAGCAGATGTTCTTGGCGCCGCGGCTCTTCATGATCTCCACGGCCTCCACGGCCGAGCCGCCGGTGGCCAGCATCGGGTCGGCGATCACCACCAGGCTGTCGGCCACGTTCTCGGGCAGCCGCACGTAATACTTCACGGGCTTCAAGGTCTCCTCGTCGCGGTAGATGCCGATGTGGGCCAGCTTGGCCTCCGGGTACATCTTCAGCAGGCCGTCCACCATGCCGAGGCCGGCGCGCAGGATGGCCACGAACACCAGGTCGTGCGACAGGCGCATGGCGTCGGCCACGCCGACCGGCGTGCGCACCCGGGCCTTCTTCACGCGGGCGTTGAGCAGCGCGTCGTGGGCGAGGAACATGGCCAGCTCGCCCATCAGCCGCCTGAAGTCGGTCACGCTCGTCTTGCGGTCGCGCAACCGCGCTATCTTGTCCAGCACTACCGGGTGCTTGGAAATATGGACGTTCTTCATAGGCCTCCCGGGCTTACTTTATAATTTCGCGGATGAGGGGCTCCTTGCGGGGCGCCTTGGGCCCGTAGGCCAGCGAGGACTCGAACATCTTCACGCCGTCGGCGAGCTTGCCCGGGGCGGAAGCGTAGGCGGTGGCGATCACGTCGCCGGGAGCCACGCGGTCTCCGGGCTTCTTCTCCAGGATGAAGCCCGCGCCGAAGTCCACGGCGTCCTCGGCCTTGGCGCGGCCGGCGCCCAGCGCCACGGCGGCGAACCCGACGGTGCGGGCCTCCATCGCGGTGAGGAAGCCGGCTTTCCTGGCGAGTATTTTCTTCGAGAGCCTGGCCTTGGGCATGTGGCGGTCCGGGTCGTCGGCCACCTTGGGGTCGGCGCCCTGCCACTTGGCCATCAGGCGGTATTTCTCCAGGGCGCTGCCGTCGGCGACGACGGCCCGGGCCTTGGCGATGCCCTCTTCGGCCGTGCGGGCCTTGCCGCCCAGGTGTATCATCCAGCCCGCGAGGGTTTCCAGCACGCGCGTGAAATCCTCCGGGGCCTTCTCGCCCTGCAGGATCTTCACGCAGGCCGAGGTCTCTATGCCGTTGCCGATGGCCACGCCGAGGGGCTCGTTCATGGCGGTCATTACGGCTACGCAGCGGATGCCCAGCAGCTTGGCGGTCTTCATCAGCGCCACCGCGAGCTCGCGGCTGGGCTTGAAATCCTTCAGGAAGGCGCCGCTGCCGTATTTCACGTCCATCACCAGGCCGGTGATGTCCTCGGCGTACTTCTTGGAAAGGATGCTGGCCACGATCAGCGGCAGCGCCTCGACCGTGCAGGACGCGTCGCGCAGGGCGTAAAGCTTCTTGTCGCTGGGCGCGAGGCGCTCGGTCTGGCCGAACATGCTGAGGCCGGTGGCCTTGAGCTGCTTGACCACGTACTCGGGCTTCAGGCGCACGTTGAAGCCCTTCATGGCCTCGAGCTTGTCCAGCGTGCCGCCGGTGTGGCCCAGGCCGCGGCCGCTCATCATGGGCACCACCACGCCCGCCGCGGCCGCTATCGGCGCGAGCGCTATGGAGACGCCGTCGCCCACGCCGCCGGTGGAATGCTTGTCCACCTTGATGCCTTTTATAGAAGAGAGGTCCAGCCGGTCGCCGGACTGCGCCATCGCCTTTGTCAGGGCGGCGGTCTCGGCGGGGGTCAGCCCGTTCAGGAAAGAGGCCATCAGCCAGGCGGACAGCTGGTAGTCGGGGATGGAGCCGTCGGCGGCGCCCATCGCTATGAACTCTATTTCGGCGGGGGTGTGCTCCAGGCCGGAACGTTTCTTAAGCAGCAGGTCGAGCATTCTCATGATATTTCCTTTTTAACCCTTTATAGCTTTGGACTTGAGCAGGCCTTCCAGCAGGCCCTGCATCTTGCCGGAAACTTTCTGGCCGAGCTCCAGCACTTCCTCGTGCGACAGCACCTGCTTGGAGATGCCGCTGCAGAAATTGGAGATCCAGCAGATGCCGGCCACGCGCAACTTCAGCTGGCGGGCGGCGATGGTCTCCGGCACCACGCTCATGCCCGCGATGTCGCCGCCGAGAGAGCGGTACATCTTCACCTCGGCGGGGGTCTCGTAAGACGGGCCGGTCACGGCGGTATAGACGCCCTCTTTAGCACGGATGCGCAGCTTCCTGGCGAGCTTCATCGCCTCGCGGCGCAGGGCGGCGTCGTAGGGGCCGTTCATGTCGGGGAACATTTCGCCGAAGGCGGGGTGGTAGTTGCCCATCAGCGGATTGGAGCCCATCAGGTTCAGGTGGTCTTTGAGGATCACCATGTCGCCGGGCTTGGTAGCCGGCTTGAGCGAACCGACGGCGGCTGTCAGCAGCAGGTTCTTGACTCCGAGAGCGCGCAGCACCCGGATGGGGAAGGCGATGAACGAGAGCGGCCGGCCTTCGTAGTAGTGAAAGCGGCCCTTCATCATCACCACGTCGGCCCCGCCCATGCGCCCGAAGATCAGCTCGCCGGCATGGCCCTTCACGGTGGGGGCCGGAAAGCCGGGGATGTCCTGGTACGAGACGGCCACTTTGTCTTCCAGGCGGGGAAGCGCGCCGCCCAGGCCTGACCCGGCGATGATGGCGGTTTCGGGCTTGAAACCGGCGGCCACTTTTTTAAGCCAGCCCGCGGTTTTCTCTACGTCCCTGAGTATGTCCGAAGGTTCCATGTTGTCTCTCCTTGACTGCGCTGGCGTCAGAAGCCGAAGCCGTCGGCGCCGAACGCGTTCTCTATATGTTCCGGCGCCTCGCCGGGCACGATGCCGATAAAATCGAACCGGTACTCTTCCGCCGCCGGGCGCGCGGCCTTTAGATAAGCCTGCGCCGTCCTGATGATCCGCCCGCGCTTGGCGGCGGTCACGGTCTCGGCCGGGCTGCCGTAAGCGCTGCTCGCCCGGGCGCGTACCTCGACGAAAACCACCGAACTTCCTTTGCGCGCCACGATGTCCAACTCACCCAGCGGGCAGGCCCAGTTGCGGGCCAGGATCTCGTAGCCGGCGTCTTTAAGGAAGAGGGCCGCCTGTTCCTCCGCCGCGGCGCCGCGCCCGTTCACGCCGCGCCCGCCGCCCTGCGTACCGGCGCGAAGCTCTGCCGGTGCTGCGGGCAGGGCCCGAGCCGCCGCAGCGCCTCGAGGTGCGCCGCCGTGCCGTAGCCTTTGTGGCCGGCCAGGCCGTAACCGGGGTGGCGGGCGTCGAGCACGGCCATCCAGCGGTCGCGCACCACCTTGGCGCAGATGCTGGCGGCCGCGATGGAAAGGGATTTGGCGTCGCCGTCCACCACCGGCTGCTGCTCGCAGCCTTCCAGGCGCTTGATGCGCAGCGGGCCGTCCACCAGCAGCAGCGCCGTCTCCGGCGCAGCGCCGGTATAAGCCAAGAGCCGCCGCACGGCGGCGCCCATGGCGTTGAAAGTGGCTTCCAGAATGTTTACGCCGTCGATCTCGGAGGGGCCGGCGTAGCCGAAACCGAAGCGCACGCCGGAGGCGCGCATGAGCGTCAGGGCGCGCTCGCGCCGTTGCGGGGAAAGTTTTTTGCTGTCGTTGACGAGCGGAGAGATGGCGGCGTGGGCGGAAAGAGGGATCCAGGCCGCGCAGGCGGTAACAGGTCCGGCCAAAGGGCCGCGACCGGCTTCATCGACGCCGATAAGGAAAGCCGGCCGCCTGGTTTCAAGGAGTGCTAGGTCGAATTTGGCGAGTGGCACGATGTTTATGCCTGAGACCGCCTGCCCCCCGCGCCGGGCGCGGGGGGGAGTGGAAACCGGCCTATTTACCGGCGCCCGTCTGGGCGGCGGGGGCCGGCTCGGTCTGCGGGGCGGGCGCGGACACTTCTTTGCCCACTTCCGCCAGCCTGGCAGCCTTGCCGGAGAGGCCGCGGAGATAATAGATCTTGGCGCGGCGGACCTTGCCGGTCTTCACGACTTCGATCTTGTCGATGCGGGGGGAATGCAGCGGGAACACCCGCTCCACGCCCACGCCGTAAGAGATCTTACGCACGGTGAAGCTGGAGGAGATGCCGCTGCCGCGGCGCGAGATCACCACGCCGTCGAAGATCTGGATGCGCTCGCTGTCGCCTTCAACGACCTTGGTGTGCACCTTCACGGTGTCACCGGGATTGAAATCGAAGTTATCGTTCTTGATGCCCAGGTATTTAGCAATGTCTTTCATACTGCCTCCTCGTTAGTTGAAACAAATCTATTTTTTCTTCGCCGCGCGCCGCGCTTTCTTGGGGGCGGGGGCCAGGTCCGGCCTGGTATCGCCGGTCAGGCTTTCGGCCTGCCTGCGCCGCCACTCGGCTATCAGTTTATGGTTGCCGCTTACCAGTTCGGGCGGCACCTTCTTGCCTCTCCACACCGCCGGCCGCGTGTAATGCGGGGCTTCCAGCAGGCCGTCGGTAAAAGTCTCGTTGACGGTGGCGTCGCTGCGCTTTAGCACGCCGGGGATCAGCCGCGTCACCGCGTCTATCACGGCCACCGCGGCGGGTTCGCCGCCGGTGAGCACGTAGTCCCCTATCGAGAGCTCGAGGTCGGCCAGCGGGGTTACCCGCTCGTCGATCCCCTCGTAATGCCCGCATATAAAGACCAGGTGCTTCTTCTTGGCCAGCTCCAGCGCCGTGCGCTGGTCGAAGCGCCGCCCCTTGGGGGTCAGCAGGATCACCAGGGACCCTTTCTTCCTGACGGCCTTGAGCGCCCTGTAGACCGGCTCGGCCATCATCAGCATGCCGGTCCCGCCGCCGTACGGCCTGTCGTCCACGGTCCGGTGGCGGTCCTCCGTGAAATCCCTCGGGTTGGAGAACCCCAGCTCGAGGAACCCTTCCTGCCTGGCGCGGCCCACTATGCTTTCCGAAAGCGGGGCGTCTATCATCCCCGGGAAGAGCGTGACCGCGTCTACTTTCAGGGCAGGGGGCATGCCCGTCAGTCTATGTCGAGGTAGACTTTCTTGTTCTGCCTGGCGGCGGCGGTCTGCAGCACGGTGCGGATGGCTTTCACCACGCGCCCTTCCTTGCCGATGACCTTGCCGCGGTCGGAAGAGGCCAGCGTCAGCTTGAAGCGGGTGATATCCCCGTCCTCGTTGACGCCCACCTTAACCTCCTGCGGCTTCTCCACCAGGGAACCAACGATGAACATTAAGACGTCTTTCATTTTGGTTCCCGTTACTTCTGCGCCGCGGCTTTCTCCGCCTTGCGGGCGCGGACGATAAGGGAGCCGACGGTCTCGGACGGCTTGGCGCCGTTCTTGATCCAGAGGTCCACTTTCTCGGTCTTGAGCGTGACCTTCGACTTGTCCTTGCCGGCCTTGGGGTCGTAATGGCCGATTACTTCCAGCGGCTGACCGTGCGGGCCGCTCGATTTCTCGATGGCCACGATGCGGTAATGCGGCTGCGTGCGCTTGCCTATTCTCTGAAGCCTCAAAACAACTGCCATGTTGTCCTCCTTGAATACCGAACAGAAAAAATCACCCGCGCGCCCGGTTTTTCCGGGTTTGCGCGAACCATTATTATATTATATTTGGGCGGGGTTTGGGAATGGGCCCGGCGTCAGCCTATCAGGTCCTTGATGTGGCCCATCAGGCGCTGCCACTCGTAGGGCTTGTTGATGTAGAGGTCGGCGCCGGCGGCGAAAGAACTTTCCATGTCGCCCATCAGCCGCTTGCCGGTCAGCATGATAACCTTGGCCTGCCTGGTGTCCGCGCCTGTTTTGATCAGTTCGCAGAGCGTGTTGCCGTCGATCTTGGGCAGGCCGATGTCGAGGATGACCAGGTCCGGCTTTTCCTTCTTCGCCGCGTCGAGCCCTTCCTCGCCGTCCATGGCCGATACCACCTTGTAGCCCAGCCCTTCCAGGCGGATGGACAGCACCTTCACGATCAGCGGCTCGTCCTCGACGATAAGAATTTTTTTAGCCATGTCAGATCTTCCTCAGCCCCTTGAGCAAGGCCGCGGGATTGCGCGCGCCGAACAGGGCGCTGCCTATCACCAGCGCGTCCGCGCCGGCCCCTATAGCGGCGGCGGCGGTGCCGGCGTTGATGCCGCCGTCCACCTGCAGCCATACCGGGCGCCCGGATCTGGCGATAGCCGCGCGGGCGGCGCGGATCTTGGGCAGTTGCCCCGGCATGAAGGCCTGGCCGCCGAAACCGGGCTCTACCGTCATTATAAGGAGAAGGTCCAGCTGGCGCAGGTATGGCAGCACGCGCGACAGCGGGGTCTTGGGGCGCAGCGACATGCCGGCCTTGAGGCCGAGGGCCCTGATCTTCTTCAGGCAGGCGGCCGCGCCGCGCGCCTCGGCGTGGATGGTGATCAGCGAGGCGCCGGCCTTGGCGAAAGGCTCTATGAACATGGCGGGGTTCTCCACCATCAAATGCGAGTCCGCCGGCAGGCCGCCGGCGCGCAGCACGGCGGGGACGATGACCGGGCCGAAGCTGATGTTGGGCACGAAGCGCCCGTCCATCACGTCGACGTGCATCCAGTCGGAATGCTTGCTGACCCTGGCGAGGCTGTTCTTGAGGCAGCTGAAGTCGGCCGACAGCACCGACGGGCAGAGGGCCAGGCGGCCGGAAGGGGAGGGGAAGGCGGGGATCATTTTACGGGGCGCTCCTCCACCAGGATGCCGTTCTCGAAGATGCGGATCTTCTGCGCGCCGGCCTGGGGCACGGAGAGGTCTATCTTGGAGCCGGGGTCGCGCAGGCCGTTGAAGATCTCCCGGTCGCCGCTCTTGCCGAGCGCGACCACACGGATGTGCCGCTGGGAGCCGCTCTGCGACACCTCGTAATGCACGCGGAATTCCTTGTCGGAGGCGCCCGCCCCCTTGCGGGAGCTGACGGTGAAAGCGACCTTGCCGCCGGCGGACACTACGGCGTCGGGCTGCGGATCCTGGTCGATGACGGTGCCGCCGGGGAAAAGGGAATTGGAGTCCTCGAGCAGGCTCATAGTGACGCCGCTCTGTGCCGCCCACTGCTGGGCCTCGTCGCTCTTCTTCTGGCGGAAGTCGGGCATCATGATGATGCCGGCGGGGGGCGCGCCGGCCGAGACCGCCACCTGCACCATGGTGTTCTTGGACACGCTCAGTTCGGACTTGGGGTCCTGCGAGAGCACGGTGCCCTTCTCGGCCTTCAGGGAATAGGATTCGCTGACCTCGCCCAGCATCAGCTGCCGCTGGCGCAGCAACAGCTCGGCGTTGCGCAGCGGCAGGCCGATGAGGTTGGGGGTGAACACGGATTCGCCGCCCTGGCTGAAGACCACGCGCACGATCTTGCCCTCGCGCGCGGTGGAACCGGCGCCGGGCACCTGGCGCAGCACGGTGCCTATCGGCACGGCTTCGTTGAACTCGTAGCCCTCAATCTTCATGGCCAGGTTGAGCTCGGAGAGGGACTGCAGCGCGTTGACGGAGGACTTGCCGGAGATGTCGGGGACCAGCACCTCCTTGCGGTTGTGGATCACGGTCTCCATCGTCCAGGAGAACAGGACATAGGTCATCACGGAGAGCCCGAGGCCAACGCTGCCGACGCGCAGCAGGAAGCCCAGGCTGACGATCTTCTCGCTGGAGTTGGAAAAATGTTTCTGCCAGAATTCTGTAAATCCCACGATTGTCTCCTTAACCTTACCGCAGCGGATCGCCCGGGCGCAGGCGCAGGCCGTTGAGGAAATCGGCGGCCTGCATCTCTTTCTTGCCCTCGGGCTTGAGCGTTTTCAGGAGCAGTCCCCCGACGCCACATTTTACAACAAAGCCGCCGCCGGCCTCAACGGAAAGGACCGAGCCGGGCGCGCCTTCGCTGGCCGGCCCGTCCGGCAGCGCGGCCGACATAACCTGGACGGCGATTCTCTTGCCGTCGCGCTCCAGGAAGAACCGGGCCCTGGCCCCGCAGGCCAGGCCGCGCACGCGCCCCAGCAGTTCCGCGGCGGGGCGGGAGAAATCCAGCGCGGCGTCGGCCGGAGTGAGCTTGGGCGCCAGCGACGGTTCTCCGGCTTGCGGCTCGCGCGCTATGTCGCCTGCGGCCACGCGGGCCAGACCCTCGGCCAGCAGGTCCGCCCCGGCGGCGGTCAGCCGCGCGAAGAGGGAGGCGGCGTCGTCGGTCTCCAGCACGGGTTCCTCGCGGCGCAGGAAAACGGGGCCGGTGTCCATGCCCTTATCCAGCCAGAACAGCGTGACGCCGGTGACCTTTTCGCCGTTGATGAGGGTCCACTGCACCGGGGCGGCGCCGCGGTATTTGGGCAGGAGGGAAAAATGCACGTTGAGAAAACCGTAGCGGGCCAGCGCCAGCGTCTCCTCGGGGATCAGGCGGCCGTAGGCCACCACCACGGCGAGGTCGGGCTTGAGCTCGGCCACCGCGGCGTGCAGTTCGCGCCTGTTGGCCGGCTTGTAGGCCTTGATCGCGAGCTCGCCCGCCAGCGCGTTGACCGGGGCGCAGCAGAGTTTGAGGCCCCGGCCCACCGGCCGGTCGGGCTGCGAGATCACGCCGGCCACCTCGTGGCCGGAGGCGGCCGCGCGGCGCAGGAACGGGCAGGCGATGTCCGGGGTCCCGAGGAAAGCGAGGCGTAGTTTTTGCATGGTCTCTTGGCTGACGCCGCGGCCGGGGAGCCGGCCCGCGGCCTAAAGGGTCTCGGGCTTCATCTTGCGCTCGTCGAGCTTCTTCCACTGGGCCTTGAGCTTGAGCAGCGTGGGCTTGAGCTTCAGGCGGGAGAGCAGCGGCAGGCGGTCCACGAAAGTGACCCCGTCGAGGTGGTCCATCTCGTGCTGCAGGGCCTTGGCGAACAGCCCCTCGGCGTTGATCTCGATCGGCAGGCCCTTCTCGTTGAGCGCGCGCACTTTAACCTTGGCGGCGCGCTTCACCTTGGCGAACAGGCCGGGGAAGGAGAGGCAGCCCTCTTCCTCGTACATGCTGCCGGACTTCTCCACCATCTCGGGGTTGATGATGACGATGGAGAGCGGGTCCTCGTCCTCGCGGTGGATCTTGATGACGGCCAGGCGCAGGTCGAGGCCCACCTGGTTGGCGGCCAGCCCGGCGCCGCCCACGGCGTCCATCGTTTCGAACATGTCGGCCAGCAGCGCGGGCAGTTCTTTCTTTATCTCGTCGAAAACCACTTTTTTGGTTTTTTTGGCGAGGATCTTCTCGCCGTACTTGGTGATGCGCCTTATTGCCATATATCCCTCTCTTTTACCCTACGAAAGCTGGTACGTCATCTGCCGCCCTTCCCAGACCACCCTGGCGAGCACCGGCTTGGCGGCCTCGTCGGGCTTCTTGAGCATGCCCCAGGCCATGGCCAGGCGCTCCATCTGCACCTCCGCGCCGGTGGAGCCGGAGACGCCCATCACGATCTCGTCCACGCCGGCGGCCTGGGCCACCTGGGCCATGGAGTAAAAAGGGTCGTTGGAGAAAACGAAAATGGGCTTCACGGTCTTGCCGTATTTCTCGGCCAGCAGCACCACCGCGCTGAAGACTTCCTTGTCCTCGTCGGACATGGTCTCGCCGCCGGACTGCATGCCCTTGGCGATCTTGGCGCTGAGCACGATGATGTCGGTGGTCTCGTCGTCGGCGGTCTCCAGCACCTCGGCCAGGTGGTGCAGGTTGTTGGGGTTGCGCACGGGCACCAGCACGCGGCGGGCCTTGGTGAGCTCCGGCACCACCGTGTGGATGTCGGCCTCGCGGCGCAGGTTCAGCTCCTCGTCCTTGTCCTCGTCGGGCTTGTAGAGCTGGGCCTTCTTCTCGTTCATTTTTTCCGAGACCTGGAAAATGGTGAAGAAAACGGCCGTGAAGACCAGGCCGGCCACGGTCGCTATGGGCTTGGTGATCAGGTTCAGCACGCCGGTTATCAGCAGCACCACCAGCACCGAGATGAGCCCGACCGGGACCTGGTAGCGCTTCACGCTGATGTTCAGGGGGAACATGAACTCCCGTTCCATCTCCGTTTCCTTGAACCTCAGCACCACCAGCGAAAGCGTGTCGAAGACCAGGCTCCACAGCACGCCGAAAGCGTAGGCCTGTCCCAGCAGGAAAATGTTGCCGCGCGAGAGTATTATTATGATGATCTGCAGCGCCGCGACCATGGTGATGATGCGGGAGGTGGTGCCGTACTTGGGATGGAGCTTGCGGAACCAGTCGTGCAGGATGCCGTCCTCGGCCACGCGGTTGAGGATGCCGTTGGCGCCCACGAACGAGGTGTTCACCGCGCCCATGAGGATCAGCCCGCCGGAGATGACCACCAGGATCTGCAGGGCCAGCCGCGCCAGGTACGGGCCGTGCAGGTGCAGGGCGAGCCCGCTGAGCAGGTTCTCCGAATACTCGCCCGCCACCAGCTCGGCGGGGATTATCAGGGAGGACAGGAAGGTGAGCACGCCGGTGAACAGCACGCTGAAGATAAAGACGATGATGGCCGTGCGCTTGAGATTGGGGACTTTAGGGTCTTCGATCTCCCGGTAAACCTGGGCCATGCTCTCCAGGCCGGAGAGCGCCAGGATGGAATGGCCGAAGGCCATGAAGATGCCTATCATGCCTATGGGCTGCAGCCAGGAGATATGCTTCGACCAGCCGAGCGCCTCCGGGCTGAACTCCAGCTTGAAAGGCGGCAGGGTGAAGCCGCGCACATAGATGGTAATGAAAGACCAGACCAGGAGGACGGCGGCTATGGCCGCCACGAAAAGGACGATCCTGACGTTGGTATCCCCGGATTCCTTGACGCCCTTGATGTTCTCTTTCCAGAAATAGGCGATGACGGCGACGCCGAAGACCACGGCCAGCATGTTGGGGGAGAAGGGGAAATGCATCCCGCCCATTTCCAGCAGGCTCTTGGCCAGGTAGGAGATATACAAGCCGGCGGTGACGGCGCTGATGGGGCCGGTGAGCACGTAGTCGAAGACCAGCGCGGAGACGGCGATCTTGGCCAGGAACTTGCCCATGGCGTGGCGCACCACCACGTACACGCCGCCGCGCACGAACATGGAGCAGGATTCCACGTAGACGGCCAGCATGACGCCGGCGAAGAGCATGACGCCCAGCACGAACCAGGGGAAAGCCGGGCCGTAGGCCTTCATGGCGATGCCGCCGGAATAGTAGGCACTGGAGCCGAAGTCGCACAGCACTATGGCGGCGGCTTTCCAAAAAGAGATGAAGCTGAGCATGGCCGTGCTAAGGACAAAGACCTGCTTGAACTTTGAGGCTGGTACCATAATTAAATTATATATGTTTAGCCGCGGCCGCGGAAAGCGGCCGGGGCGGCTTACTTGCCGGTGATGAGGGCCGCCGCCGCGGCCGGGTCCTGCAGCGCGGCGAGCTTGTCGATAAGCTCGGGCTGGAAGGTCTGGCTGAGCAGGGACAGCATGTTAAGGTGGCGCTGAAAAAAAGCCGGTTTATGAGGGGAGAGCAGCAGTATCAGCGCCCTGACCTTGAGGCCGGTGGCCTGGTCGGTGAAGCCTTCGGGGATGATGCCGAGCACGGCGTGGAAGCCGTCCAGTTCCGGGAACTTGGCGTGCGGGATGTAGAAGCCGCTTTCCAGCACCTGGTTGAGCTTCTCCACTTCGGCCACCCGGTCGAAGAGGGCTTTGCGGCCGATAAGGCCGTCCACGCGGGGCAGCATCTTTTCGGTAAGCTGCCGCACGGCCTCCTCCTTGGAGGGGGCGCCTGCTATAAATACCACATTTTCGGGGCTGATGATGGCCGAAAGGCCTATGCCGTCTGACTGTTTTATCATATAGGACTACGTTATCTTTATATGTTATCATTTAGCCGTTCCCGTCGTCAAGGAACCGGCATGAAACGCGAAAGAATCGTAATAGCGGCCATCGGCACCGACCGGGGCGGCACCTGGACCCGGGTGGCCGGGCTGGACGCCTCGCTGCGGCCGGTCAAAACGGCCCGTTTCCGCACCCGGCCGCTGCGCTCCCTGCCTAAAAAACTGGTGCCGCTGGTCTCTGCCTGGCCCGGGGGGGCCGCCGCGCCGCTGGTAGTAGCCACCCGCGGGGCCTTCAGCAAACCCTGGAAGCGCGCCTACCTTCAAAAGGCGCTCTCGGGAAAACTCAATCTCAGGGCGGTGATCTCAGACGCCGAAGCCGCGCATTACGCGGCCTTCGCCGGCAAGCGGGGCTTTCTGCTGATAGCCGGCACCGGGGCCGTGGTGTTCGGCGGCAGGCCGGGGGCTTTTACGAAGACCGGCGGCTTCAACCCGGTCTCGGGCGACCCCGGCTCGGGTCGCTGGCTGGGCCGGCTCTACCTTAAACTGCGCGGGCGCCTGGGCGAGGCCAGGGGTATGGGCCACGGCCGCTCGGCCTCGTATGCGAAGAAACTTTTATTGCTGGCGCGCTCCGGCCACAGCCTAGCGGCCGGCATAGCGGCCGCGGCGCAGACAGAACTGGCCGCGCTGCTCAAAGAAGCGGCCGACGGCAGGGGCCCCGTAAGGGTGGCGCTGGCCGGCGGGCTGATGAAAGATCCCGGTTTCAAGGCCGGTTTCGTAAAGGCCGCCAGGCTGGCGCTGAAACCGCGCGCCGTATCATTTACGCAGGCCGCGCTGCCGGCGGAGCAGGCGGCGGCGCGCCTGGCGCTGGGGCTGAAAAGGAAATCATGAAAGAACTGCAAGTGCTGAAGCGGGCCGCCCTGGCCGGCGGCCGGGTGCTGGCCGCCAAATTCGGCAAGGTGGGCTACGAGCTAAAGGGCAGGGCCAATTTGCTGACCGAGGCCGACCTGGCTTCCCAGCGCGCCGTCATCGCCCTGTTAAGGAAAGCTTTTCCGGAGGACGGCTTCATGGCCGAGGAAAGCCCGCTGGAGGCCACGCCCAACCGCCGGCTCTGGATCATAGACCCGCTGGACGGCACCACCAATTACGCCCACGGCTTCCCTGCGGCCGCGGTCTCCATAGGGTTCGCCGAGCGCGGCGTGGTCAGGGCCGGCGGCGTGTACGACCCTTTCCGCAAGGAGCTGTTCCTCGCCGAAAAAGGCGGCGGAGCTACCCTTAACGGCCGCCGCCTGCGGGTCTCCAAGGCAGCGAAGCTCTCGGAGGCGCTGCTGGTGACGGGCTTTCCCTACGACCGCGCCGAGCGCGCCGAATTCTACTGCGGCTTCTTCGCCGAGTTCATGCAGCTCTCGCACGACGTGCGGCGCATGGGCTCGGCCTCGCTGGACCTGTGCTGGCTGGCCGCCGGGCGCACCGACGGCTACTGGGAATTCGGCCTCAAGCCCTGGGACGTCGCCGCGGGCGGCCTGATCGCGGCCGAGGCCGGCGCCGCCGTTACCGATTTCAACGGCCGCCCGTGGACCGTGGACGCCGGGCTGGGCTCCCAGACGCTGGTCTCCAACGGCCGCATCCACGCCGAGATGATGAAGATAATCCGGCGCAGGATCAGGGAGGCGGGCGAATGCGGATCCTCCAGGCGCTAGTCTATTCCACGTTCTTCGCGCTGGCCTACTCCTGGGTGCTGGTGTGGATACTCGAACGCCGCGAGAAGAAATACGGGCAGGGCGCGCTGTCGTTCAGCGACGCCTTCCTGGCCGGCTCCGTGACCCTGGTCCTCGTCTACCTCTCCAACCTCTTCGTGTTCATCATCTGGCCGCGCTCGGCCGCCTCCTTCAACGTCCTGCTGGTCACGGCTCTGGCCGGCTTCTGCCTTTACAAGGAGAGCACCTACAAGCTGCAGCAGAAGCGCATCGCCCACCGTTGGCGGGCCGAGGTGCGGCTGCTCAACATCTACATTTCAAAAGATCCGGCCAACGCCGCCTACTTCGGGCGGCTCAGCGACCTCCACTGCAAGCTGGGCGAAAAAGACCGGGCGCTGGAAGCGGCCCGGATGGCGGAAAAGCTCGAACCCAACGAGCGCAACCGCTGGCGGATCAAGCAACTGACAGAAGATTGAGGCCTAGTCGGCCAAAGCCGCGGCCAGGGTCCTGGCCGCTTCCCTGAATAAATAATCCTCGGCGGCGAGCGCCGCCTCGGTGCGGAGCACGGCGGTGGTGACCGGGTCCGCCAGGCTCACCAGGATATGGTAGCCCTCGGCGTCCCGGCGCACGCTGCCGAAAACGGCGATATCGGCCCCGGTGACCCTGGCCAGCTCCGCCGCTGAGCCCTCGACGCTCAGGCCGGCGTAGGCCAGGCGCTTTTCGGCCAGGATGAAGTCCAGTTTGGAGCGCTCCACCGTCCGGAACTTCCCGGTGCGGCGCAGTTCGGCTTCCACCAGGTTGCGCACCACGGCTGCCTCGGTCTCCGTCACCCCTTCGGAGCCGGAGAAAGGGGCCACGGCGAGCATTGCCTCCCGCGGCAGGCGGGCCGGGCGGTCAGGCTCCGCGGCCCCGCCCCAGTACAGGCCGGCGGTCAGGCGGTGGGCCGCCCCCAGGTCGCCGTAGGGGGAGAAAGCATAGTCCGCCGTGAACCCGCCCCAGCGCAGCCCGAAGCCGCCGGCGAAAGCTCCCAGCGCGCCGTGATCCTCGTAATTTTTAAAATTGAGCCCTGAGCGCAGGAAGAAGCCGGCGTCGGACGAATAGGGCAGGAACCATTCCCCGGCGAAGACCAGATACGGAGCGTGGTCCACGGGCAGGCGCCCCTCGAAAAGAATGTTAAAATCGGGAGTATACTTCCATTTCAGGCCGCCGGCCAGCTCGAACGGGAGCGGCGCCTTCTCCGACCCCAGCCGCAGCGGCGGGCCGAAGTTGCGCACGGCCAGGGCAAGCTCGGTGCGGGACGGGTAAGGCTCGCGCAGCACCACGCCGGCGTCGAGCGCGGCAGAATTTCCGGAAGCCCCGGCCAGGCGGGACCTGATAAACTTCAGGTTGACGCCCAGGTCCAGCCAATCGCGGCGGCGGGCCCAGCCGGCGCCGAAAGCGGCGTCGTAAGCGGTGATCTCGGCACCCGAGCCGCCGCCGGCGCCGTCGAGCGCCTCCAGGCCGGGCGTGTTGTTATTATAGATGAAGCCCGCCGAAAAAGTGCCGGCCGCCGACGGGCGGGAGAAGACTAAACCGGTGCGCGACGAGCCCTCCAGCAGCGCTTCGTAGGTGACGGCCAGGCCGCCGGCGGCGCCGCGGGTGCCGGCGGGATTGAGGAAGAAAGCGTCCGGCCCGGAGAGGGTGAGGCCCGCCCCGGCCAGCGCGCCGAAACGCGCCGAGGGGGGCACCTTCAGGAACTGCGCGGAGGTCAGGCCGCGCGCGTCGTCGGAAAAAGGGTTGTCGGGAAAAAAGCCGCCGTGGGCCCTGCCCGAGAGCAGGGCCAGGACCAGCGTCAGGGCGGCGAAACTTCTCACGGGAGCTACTTCTTCAGGTCCGCGAGCAGGTATTCGATCCTGGCCTTTATCTTGGTCTTGTCCAGGTTGTCGATGTCCTGGAGCACGTCCTCCAGGAACTTCACGGTGAAATCGTTGTTTACGCGGCCTTTGGAAAGGGCGGCCTCTATGCCCTTCATGCGCTCGTCGAGGTCGGAGATGCCTTCATAGATACCGCGCACGAAATTCTCGGCGCGGTTATCGCCGGCCCGGGCAGCGACGGCAGGGGCGGGCGCGGGCTCCGGCCGGGGCTCGGGCTGCGGTTCGGGCTGCGGCTCTTCGGCGGGGGCCTCGGGGGCCGCCTGCTCCTCGGGCGCCTGCGGCAGGTAGGCCTGCTGCTCGCCGGGGGCGAGCACCAGCGTCTTCTCGCCGGCGGGCTCGTCGAGGAAAGGGTTCTGCTCCAGCGCTTCCGGCTCGGCGGCGGGCGCGGCGTCTTCCTCTTCGGGTCTCGCGGCCTTGATCGCCATGTAGCTGCGCAGCGAATAGATCAGGGTGAACAGGGCCGCCGCGAAAACCGCGGCCCAGACGTAGAAATACGGGTCCATCCAGGCGGAGTAGAGGTTGAAGTTTGCAGGCATCATGGTGTGCGTCTCCAGCGGTTAGAATTTAACTTCCTGGCCTTCCCTGACGGCAAAACATTTAAGCTTGGAACCGTAGCGCTTGGCGCGGCGCGAGCACTCGGCCACGAGGCGGTCCACGTCGCGGTCGAAGCGGTCCTGGTTGTGGTGGAAAAGCCCCAGCGAGCTGACCTCGGCCTTGAGGGCCAGGTCCAGCGCCTGCTCCCAGGTGGAATGTCCCCAGGTCCTGCGCTTCGGGTACTCCGCGGGCAGATAGTCCGCGTCGTGCACCAGCAGGTCGGCGCCGCGGGCGAAAGCCACGTAGTCCTCCAGCGGGCGCCCGCCGGGATGCGTGTAACCGAGTTCGTTGTCGGTCAGGAAAGCGAAAGTCTTGCCGCCCTCGCAGAACTTGTAGCCGAGGCCGTTGTTGGGGTGGCTGAGCTCGATGGGCAGCACCTGCATGCCCTCCACCTCGCAGCCCGAGGAGCAGACGGAGGCGAACTCGAAGCGGGCCGAGATCTCCTCGAATTTCACGGGGAAACCGGGGGGCTGCATGGTCTTGGCGATGATCTCCCTGACCGGGTCGGAGGAGAAGGAGCAGCCCATGATGCGGATCTGCGTCTTCTTGTTGTAGATGGGGGCGAAGAAAGGAAAGCCCAGCACGTGGTCCCAGTGGGAATGGGTGAACAGCATGTGGAAGCTGTTGTGAGAGTTCTTCAGCAGTTCCTTGCCGAGCAGGCGTATGCCCGAGCCGGCGTCGATGATGACGAGCTCGTTCTTCTTCGAGCGGACTTCCACGCAGGTGGTGCTGCCGCCGTATTTGTTGTAATTCTTCCCCGACACGGGAATGGACCCGCGCGCGCCCCAGAATTTAATTCTCATGTCCCGTTTATATTAGCAAATAACCGCGCGCCCTATTAATTGACTTTTAATACATACCGCTGCGCTTCAATTCCGCGGCGGACAGCGGGGCCCCGAACACCCGGTGCACCCAGAACTGGTAGGCGATGACCACCGGCAGGAACAGCGCCACCACCCAGGCCATCAGCCGGAGGGTGTAAGGGCTAGAGGCTGAATTGTAGACGTTCAGGCCCAGGGCCGGGTCCAGCCGGGAGGGCAGCAGGTCCGGGTAGATGCCGGCGAAACCGGCCAGCGAGAACAGGGCTATGGCCCCGAAGGACCAGCCGAAGGCGCAGGCGGCGCGCCCGCGGGCGAGCAGCAGCCGGGCGCCAATGAGGGACGCCGCGGCCCCCAGCGGCAGCGCGAGCAGCCAGCGGCGCTCGATGAAGTTGGCGCTGAGGCCGGTGTCGGCCCAGCTGTAGACGGCCCATGCGGCGAACAAGCCCAGCAGCGGGTACCAGGCGCGGCCGGCTATGACCGCGGCCCTGGCCGACGCCGGGCCGGCCACCTTGTGGGCCAGCCAGAGCTGGCCGTGGAAGAGGAAGAAGGCGCAGAAGAGCAACCCGGTCAGCAGGGCGTAAGGATTGAGCAGGCCCAGGAAAGTGCCGGCGTAACCGTCGGGGCCTATCTGCAGGCCGCGAAAGATGTTGCCGAAGGCCACGCCGAAGAGCAGCGCCGCAGCGAAGCTGGAAACGGCCGCGGTGCGCTCCCAGAATTTTTTCCACGTCTGGTCCTGCACCTTGCCGCGGAACTCCAGCGCCACGCCGCGCGCGATCAGCGAGAAAAGGATGAGCAGCAGGGCGGGGTAGAGCCAGCTGAACAGCCCGGCGTAGACTGGGGGGAAGGCGGCGAAGGTGGCGCCGCCCGCCGTGACCAGCCACACCTCGTTGCCGTCCCAGAAGGGGCCTATGGACGAGAAGATATCCCGGCGCTCGTCTTCGCCGTCGGCGGCCAGCCAGCCGGAGAAGCCGACGCCCAGGTCGAACCCGTCCAGCGCGAAATACCCCGTCCACAGCACCGCCCACAGCACGAACCAAACTTTAGCGTAATCCATATAGTCTCCTAAAAATTAATCAGCCCGGTAGCAGGCACGGCATGGGGGCGGGTTAGCAAAACCCTGTCGGAGGCCGACGCTTGCGTAAGCGCGGAGGCCGAGACGGGGAGTGGCGAGCACGGTGTGCGAGACCACGTTTTTGCGTTCCGCCCCCATGCCATGCCCCCTCAGGCCTCCATGCCTTTGCGCGCGTACTTGGCCAGCAGCCACACGTCGACGATGGCCAGCGCCGAGTAAAAAACGAAGAAGCCGCCCAGCGACATCCACACCTGGCCAGGCGTTACCGTTTTGGACACCGCGTCCGCCGTGCGCATGAGGCCGTAGACGGCCCAGGGCTGGCGGCCCATCTCGGTGACTATCCAGCCCAGCTGGATGGCGAGATAAGGCAGCGGGATGGCGAACAGCATGACCTTCAGGAACAGCGGGTACTGGTCCAGCCGCTCCTTGTACCACAGCCAGACGGCCAGGCCCGAGAGCAGGATGAACAGCATGCCCAGCCCCACCATGGTCCTGAAGCTCAGGAACACCGGCAGCACCGGCGGGCGGTCCTGCGGCGCGATGTCGTTGAGGCCCTTCACCTCGGCTTGCGGGTCGTGGAAGGCCAGCAACGACAGCATATAGGGGATTTTGAGCGTTTCCACGGCGTTGCCCTCTCCGGAGAGGCGCGGCACGGTGAGCAGCGCCATAGGGGCGGCGCTGCGCGTCTCCCAGACCGACTCCATGGCGGCGAACTTGGCCGGCTGGTGTTTGGCGGCGTTCACGCCGCTCATGTCGCCCACCACGAAGACCAGCAGCGAACTGGCCAGCGCGAACACCGCGCCGGCGCCGAAAGACTTCTTGAACAGGTCCTGCTGGTTCTTGCGCAGCAAATGCCACGCCGAGACGCCCATCACGAAGAAGCCGGCTATCACCCAGCCGGCAAAGACGGTGTGGAAGAACTCCAGCCAGCCGTAGGGATTGGTCACCAGCGCCCAGAAATCCACCATCTCGGCGCGGCCGCCGCGCAGGATATAGCCTACCGGGCGCTGCATCCAGCCGTTGGCCAGCAGGATCCACAGCGCGGACATATTGGTGGCGAAGGCTACTATCCACATGGCGGCGGCGTGCGCGCGGCGCGAGAGGCGCTCCCAGCCGAACACCCACACGCCGATGAAAGTGGATTCCAGGAAGAAGGCCACGGTGGCCTCGATGGCCAGCGGCGCGCCGAAGATGTCCCCTACGTATTTGGAGTACTCGGCCCAGTTCATGCCGAACTGGAACTCCATCGTGAGGCCGGTGACCACGCCGAGCGCGAAATTGATCAGGAACAACTTGCCCCAGAAGCGCGTCATCTTGAGGTAGCCTTCGTCGCCGGTCAGGGCGTAGCGCGTCTCGAACCAGGCCGTCAGCCAGCCCAGGCCCAGCGTCAGCGGCACGAAAAGAAAGTGGAACATCGCGGTCATCGCGAACTGCAGCCTGCTCAAAGCCAAAGTGTCCATAGTCGCCTCCGGGTTTTAATTATATTAATTATTCCCTGAAATTTACGCGGACTGACGGCATTTGCTAAACTATCTCCGGTTAGGGGAAAATGGACAGACTCGCGAAATACGCAGCCGCCGGGCTATTCCTGCTCTTCTGCGCCGCTCTGGCGCCGTGGGCTTATGATTTCCCGCTCAACGACGACTGGGCCTACGCGCTGGCCACGCGCGCGCTGGCCGAGACCGGCCGGCTGACCCTCTCGGACTGGGGCTCCTCCACGCAGCTTCCGCACGTGGTACTCGGCGCCCTCTTCTCCAAAGTTTTCGGCTTCAGTTTTGCCGCCTTGCGAGCCGCCAACCTCCTGGTAGCGGCAGCGGCCGTCTTCGTCTTCGTGCGCCTGCTCGAAGAATTTGAGATCGGGCCTTTCGAGCGCCTGGCCGCGGGCCTGGCCCTGGCGCTCAACCCGCTCTACCTGGTGCTGGCCAACTCCTTCATGACCGACATCCACTACCTGTTCTGGATGCTGGCGGCCAGCCTTTTCTACGTCAGGAACATAAAGGACCCGGCAGACGCGCGCGCGCTGTGGCTGGCCGGAGCCTGCGCCGCGGCCGGCTATCTCACGCGCCAGCTGGCCGTGGCCCTGCCGCTGGCTTTCACCGCCGTGCTGCTGCTGCAGCGCCGGCTGAAGCCCCGCGCGCTGGCGGCGGCCTGGGCCCTGCCGCTGACCGCCATGGCCGGCCATTACCTGTGGTTTAAATATTCGCACGGGCCCACCTGGGCCTCGGAAAATTACGTCGGAGCTTCCACGCTGGCCCACTTGGCCAGGCCGCTCTCCTTTCTCAACGATTCGCTCTTCCGCCTTTTCTCGTCGATGACGGAGATAGGCCTGCTGTTGCTGCCGCTGGCGGCCGCCTACGCCTTCAGCCTGCGGCAGTTCTACTCCCGCAACGGCACCGGCAAACGCGTGGTCCCTGCCGGCTTGCTTCTGGGGCTGGCGGCGATGGCGGGCTTCGCCCTGCTCAACGGCCCGCTGCCCTACCTGGAGAACAACCTGTCCGGCTACGGCCTGGGGGTGTTCACGCTGGCCGGCGGCGCCCTGAAGCCCTCCGGATTTTTCGCCAGCCCGCTGTTCTGGAAGATGGCCACAGCCGCGGCCGCGCTGGCCTCCGTCTTTCTCCTGTGCTGCTCCAGCCTGGCGCTGCGGGCCGGGGGCCTGCCGCTGCGCTTCTTTTTCCTGGCCGGGCTGCTGCAGCTGGGCGTCTCGCTGATAGGCGCCAAGTTCTTCGACCGCTACCTGCTGACGCTGCTGCCCTGGTTCGCCGCCGCGGCCGTCTATACGGCCAGGGGGATAAAGTTCTCCAGACCCGCGCTGGGCCTGGCGCTGGCGCTGTACGCCCTCATCGGTTGGGCGGGCATGGCTGATTACCTGGCCTGGAACCGGGCCAAGTGGGAACTGGCCTCCAGGCCCAGGACCGGCCTGACCCAGGGGGAGATAGCCGCCGGCTTCGACCACGACGCCTGGCTGAATTACTCCGCCAACATGGCCTATCTCAAATCCATGAAACCGCTTAAGATGATAGGCGAATGGGAGTGGCAGAAGATAAACAAGTACAAGGCCATCATCTCCTACGCCCCCGCCCCCGGGCTGCCGCAGCTGGACAAAACCGAGTACTCAACGCCCCTGGCCCGGGGGAAAGTCACGCTCTACCTGCTTTTACTCCAGTCCCGTTAGGCGCTCCCGGCCTCCCGCGAGTTTGCCATCGCCGCGGTATATTTCATAAAATATATATATGACATCCTTAAACGGCCCATTTTAGCCGTTTTCCCCTTAAAATTTTAACCCCGGGAACCCCTTTTGGGGTGGGATAGGACAACATGAGAGAACGAGGCGCCTGAAAAGATTATGAACAATGAAAAAATAGCGATAGTTGGTCTCGGTATCATTGCCCCCAAAGCCCTGAACAAGGAGGCTTTCTGGAAGAACATCCTGGAAGGCCGCAACTGCATAAGCGAAGTCCCCGCCGACCGCTGGGATTGGAAACTCTATTTTTCGGAAGACCATAAGGCCGCGGACAAGACCTATTCCAAGATAGGCGGCTTCATTGAGGACTTCAAATTCGATTCCATCCGCTACAAGATCCCGCCCCAGAGCGCGGCCCAGATCTCCAGGCTGCAGCAGATGACCCTGGAGGCCGTCCGCATGGCCCTGGAAGATTCCGGCTACGACAAAAAGCCCTTCGACCCTAAAATGACCGCCGCCGTCATGGGCAACGCCATGGGCGCGATGCGCAAGGAAATGACGGACCTGCGCGTCTACAAGTTCTACAACGAGGACATCCTCAGGAAGACCGCCGCCTTCTCCTCCCTGCCGGCCGCCAAGCGCGAGGAGCTGATAAAGGAGTTCGAGGAAGGCATAGACAACGGGATCATCAAGATCACCGAGGACACCATGCCCGGAGAGCTGTCCAACGTGACCGCCGGCCGCATTGCCAATGTTTTTAATTTCAACGGGCCCAACATGACCATGGACGCGGCCTGCGCCTCCTCCATGGCCGCGCTCGACTACGCGGTGCTCGGCCTGCGCGCGGGCAAGTTCGACATGGCGGTGGCTGGCGGCGCCGACGAGATGATGTCGCCCCCGGCCTTCGTGAAATTCTGCAAGATCGGCGCCCTGTCGGCCGAGGGTTCCTATTCCTTCGACGAGCGGGCCAACGGCTTCGTGATGGCCGAGGCCGTCTCCGTCTACGTGCTCAAGCGCCTCTCCGACGCGCAGCGCGACGGCGACAAGATCTACGCGCTCATCAATTCCGTGGGCGCCTCCTCCGACGGCAAGGGCAAGGGCATCACCGCCCCCAACCCCAAGGGCCAGAAGATCGCCATCGAGAACGCCTTCGCCCAGGTGGACTATTCCCCGGCCGACGTGGATTTTGTGGAAGCCCACGGCACGGCTACCAGGGCCGGCGACGCCGCGGAAGTGGAGGTCCTTAAAGACACGTTCGGCCCCTATATGGGCAAGGGGAAGAAACTAGGCCTTACCTCGGTAAAATCACAGATAGGCCACTCCAAGGCGGCCGCCGGCGCTGTCTCGCTGGCCAAGACAGCCCTGGCCATCTATAACAAGACCCTGCCCACCTCCATCAACTATGTGAAGCCCAACCCCGGCATTGACCTCGACCTGTTCCGCGTAATTACTAAGGCTGAGCCCTGGAACAAGGACGGGATACGCCGCGCCAACGTTTCCTCTTTCGGTTTCGGCGGCACCAACTTCCACGTGACCATGGAAGAGTACACCGGCCCGAACCACCCGCGCTACGCCAAGGCCGGCGCCGCCGCCGAGGCGCCCGCAGCCTCCTTCGAGATCGTCGAAAACCCGCGCGCGCCTTTCGCCAATCTCCAGGGCGAAGCCGTGACCTTTACCGGCAGCACGCCGGCCGAAGTGATAAAGAACGCGCAGGGAGAAGCCGCCGCCGTGTTCGCCCACTGGCCCGAGGCCTACCCCCTGGCCGCCTACGCCCAGCCTTCCATGATCAAAGCCAAGGCCGACTGGGGCGTGAGCATAGTGGCCAAGTCCCCGGCTGACCTGCGCGACAAGGTAGAGTTCATGGCCAAGCACGCCAAGCCCGAGACCTGGACCGAGCCGCCGCTCAATTTCAAGCTGAAAGGCGTCTACACCTTCAAGACCGGCACCAACCAGGCCAAGGTGGGCCTGCTGTTCCCGGGCCAGGGCTCGCAGTACGTAGATATGATGAGGGACCTCGCCGCCAAGTACGACGTGGTGCAGGAGACCTTCAACGAAGCCGACGCTATCCTCGAGAAAATGATAGGCATCCGCCTGACCGAGGCCATCTGGAGCAAGCCCGGCGAGGGCAAGGAAGAACTGGCCAAGCGCGAAGCCGCCATCAAGCAGACCCAACTCACCCAGCCGTCCATGATGACGGCCGACATCGCAATGTATCGGCTGTTCAAGGAATTCGGCATTAAGCCGGACATGGCCATAGGCCACAGCCTCGGCGAGTACGCCGCCGCCACCGCGGCCGGCATCTTCACCTTCGAGAACGGCCTCAAGGCCGTCACCAGCCGCGCCAAGGAGATGTCCTCCGTGAAAGTCGCGGACCCGGGCAAGATGGCCTCCATCGCGCTGGGCTGCGACAAGGTGGACGTGGAACTGAAAAAGATCCCCGGCTACGTCATCTGCGCCAACAAGAACTGCCCGCTGCAGACCGTCATCGCCGGCGAGGCGAAGTCCGTGGAACTGGCCGTGCAGCATTTCAAGGCCATGGGCATAGAGGCGGGGGAGATAGCCGTCAGCCACGCCTTCCATTCCGAGATAGTCTCCCCGGCCATGGGCCCGTACCGCAGCTTCCTGCAGAACATCCCGATCAAGTCCGCCGACATGAAGATCCTGTCCAACGTCACGGCGGACTTTTTCCCGACGGACCCGCAGGGCATCTACGACATGCTCATCAAGCAGATGACCAGCCCCGTGGAGTTCATCAAGCAGCTCGAGCGCATGTACGCCGAGGGCGTGCGCACTTTCATAGAGTGCGGCCCCAAGCGCGTGCTCAGCGCCTTCGCCACCGCCACCCTTAAGGACAAGAAGGACATCACCGTGCTGGCGTCCAACCACCCCAAGCGCGGCGGCATCACCGAGCTCAACGACCTGCTGGCCAACATGACGGCCCTCGGCATCCCCGTGAACTGGGACGGCAAGGCTCCCCGCAACAGCGGGAAGTTCTTTAATCCTTACTACCAGAACTGGGCGCTTAAGACGGCCGCCCCCGCGGCGACGCCGGGCTCCGTGAGCGCCCCGGCGGCTCCGCTGCCGGCCGACAAGGCCTCTTTCGCCGAGAAGTTCGGCTTCAACTTCAACCCGATAGCGGTCTCGGGCATAGCGGGCGGCACGCCCGGCACCTGGGACAAGCTGTTCCGCGAGGCCAACCTCGACGAGATACTGGCCGGCAAGAACATGATAGAGCCCATCCCCGGCGGCTGGCGCGCGCAGCAGATAGATAAGAACATCATCCGCGTGGTCAAGTCGCCCACCGGCGTGGGGACCATAGAGAAGATAGACTCGGTGGACCAGGCCATAAAGCTGTCCGCCCGCGCGGGCCAGTTCGACATCCAGGAGGAGTTCGGCCTGCCCAACACCGTGGCCAAGGCCATGGACTCGGCCTTCAAGATGGCCATAGGCGCCGGCGTGCTGGCCCTCAAGGACGCCGGCCTGCCGCTCGTGCATTACTATAAAAAGACCACCACCGGCAGCTACCTGCCCCTGAAGTGGGCCCTGCCCGAACCCGTAGCCTCCGAAACCGGCGTGGTCTTCGCCTCGGCCTTCCCGGTAATGGAATCGCTGCTGAAAGAAGTGACCGGCTACTTCAACCACAAGTATTCCGGCAAGACCGCCGCGCAGCTGTGGGAGGTTTACCACAGGATCGTGGACAAGCTGCCTTCCGAAGCCGACAAGGCCGGGCTGCGCGCCTGGCTGCAGAAGGAGTTCGCGGGCTACCAGCCCGGCGAAGGCAAGGACCCGTATTCGTTCAGCCAGAACTTCCTGCTCAAGGTCATCCCGATAGCCGATTCGCAGTTCGCGCAGTGGGTGGGGGCCAAGGGCCCCGCCATACACGTCAGCGCGGCCTGCGCCTCCACCACCCAGGCGGTGCACCTGGCCGAATCCTGGATACGCGCCGGCAAGTGCAAGCGCGTGGTGGTTATAGCCGCCGACGACATCACCAACGAGACCGTACAGCAGTGGACCATGCCGGGCTTCCTGGCTTCCGGCACCGCGACCACCAAGGAAAACGTCTCCGAGGCGGCGCTGCCCTTCGACCGCCGCCGCCACGGCCTGATAGTGGGCTCGGCCGCGGTAAGCATGGTGATAGAGGACGAGACGCTGACGCGCAACCGCGGCATGAAGCCGCTGGCGCGCCTGCTCCTTACGGATTGCGCCAACTCGGCCTTCCACGTCACCCGCCTGGATACCGACCACGTGGCCGGCGTGATGGAGAACTTCATTAAAAAGGTAGAGAACATTTACGGCTTGAAGAAAGAGGAGATGGCGCCGTACACGATGTTCATGTCGCACGAGACCTATACTCCGGCGAGAGGCGGCAGCGCCAGCGCCGAGGTCAAGGCCCTGCGCCAGGCCTTCGGCACTTCAGCCGATAAAGTAGTTGTGAGCAATGTTAAGGGGTTCACCGGCCACACCATGGGCGCTTCGCTCGAGGACGTGATTGCCGTGCGCGCCCTCAACACCGGCATCATCCCGCCCATAGCCAATTATAAGGAAGCCGACCCTGAACTGGCCGGCATCAACCTTTCCAAGGGCGGCCATTACGACCTGAAGTACGCGCTGCGCTTCGCGGCCGGTTTCGGCTCGCATATGGCCATGTCCCTTACGGAGCGCGTCTGGAAGGCGGGGGAGAGCCGCTACGAGGACCAGGCCCGCTACAACGCCTGGATACGCGAAGTTTCCGGCGATCCCGCCGCCGAGCTGGAGGTAGTGCAGAACACTCTGCGCGTTAAGGACAAGAAGACGGCCGGCAAGCCGCCCGCCATGCCCGCCGCGCCGGCAAAAGAACCCGTAGCCGCCGCCCCAGCGCCGGCCCCCAGGCCGGCCCCGGTGGCCGCAGCCGCGCCCGCCCATTACTCTGAGCCCAAGCCCGCACCCGCCCCCAGACCGGCCCCTGCCGGCATCAGCGAGGACACCGTGCGCGAGAGCGTGCTGGAGATGATAACCTCCAAGACCGGCTACCCGCGCGACATGCTGGAGCTCGACCTCGACATGGAGGCAGACCTCGGCATAGACACCGTCAAGCAGGCCGAACTCTTCGCCGCCATCCGCGAGCATTACGCTATCCCGCGCAACGACAGCGTTTCGCTCAAGGACTATCCGACCATCAGGCATTGCATAAAGTTCGTCATGGAATCCGGCGTGGCCGGTTCCGCGGCGCCCGTTGCGACCGCGGCCCCTGCCGCCGCCCCGGCCCCGGTTGCCGTTGCCGCCGCGCCCGCGGCGCCCGTCAGCGCCGCCGCCGGCGTCAGCGAAGACGCGGTTAAGTCGAATGTCCTCAACATGATAGCCTCCAAGACCGGCTATCCCCTGGACATGCTCGAGCTCGACCTCGACATGGAGGCAGACCTCGGCATAGACACCGTCAAGCAGGCCGAACT